>JBBIIT010000022.1:34547-45078 GCA_037446355.1 Beijerinckiaceae bacterium
GTCGAGCCCACGTCGAGGTTGATGTTGACGCCGTTCGGATCGACGCCGATTTTGATGACTTCGGCGCCGAGTTCCCAGAGCGCCTCCGGCGCCGTGCGATAGGCTGCGCCGTTGGCGCAATCGACGACGACGCGCATCCCCTCCAGCGTGACGTCGCGGGGCAGGGTGCGTTTGGCGTATTCGATATAGCGTGCGCGCACGTCGTCGATGCGCCGGGCGCTGCCGAGGTCCGGCGCATGAGCGAGGCGGGGCGTGAGGTCGCTGTCCATCAGTTGCTCGATCTCCCCTTCGATCTTATCGGAGAGCTTGAAGCCGTCGGGGCCGAAAAGCTTGATGCCGTTGTCCTCGTATAGATTGTGCGAAGCCGAAATCATGACCCCGAGATCGCAACGCATCGAGCGCGTGAGCATCGCCACGGCCGGAGTCGGCACGGGTCCGAGCAACAGAACCTCCATGCCAACCGAGGTGAAGCCGCCGACCATCGCATATTCCAACATGTAGCTGGACAAGCGGGTGTCCTTGCCGATGACGACGCGGTGCCGGTGCTCGCCGTGCTGGAACACGAGGCCCGCGGCCTGGCCGACTTTCAGCGCCAGTTCGGCGGTCAGCTTGACGTTCGCGCGCCCGCGAATGCCGTCCGTGCCGAAATATTTGCGCGCCATTTCGATCTCCTTCGCGCGACGCCTCGACGCCGCGTACTCCCAAATACAGCAGTTTAGCCGAACGAAGCTTCAAAATTCGTTTCAGGACGTAAACGTGCTCGGCGCCTCGCGACAATGTTGTCGCGACTTTCAATAAGCAATATCATAATGTTAATTATCGTCCGCCGGCGCCGAAGGCGCGAAAGGGCCGGTCAGTTCAGCACCCGTCGCGTGAACGGGCTATCCAGCGAAAACGCGGGGATTTCGACCTGGAACGCCGCGCCGGACTCGTCAACCATGCGATAATCTCCGGCCATGATCCCGCTCGGCGTTTTCAGCGGGCAGCCGGAAGTGTAGCGGAACGATTGTCCCGATTTCAGCGTCGGCTGTTCGCCGACGACGCCTGGACCGCGTACTTCCTCGGTCTGTCCAGCGCCGTCGGTGATGCGCCAATGACGATGCGTCAATTTCACGGTCTTTTCGCCGAGATTGGCGATCTCCACCGTGTAGGTCCAGAAATACTGACCCTCGCTCGGCTCCGATCGCTCGGGCGCATATTCGGGCTCGACGGAGACCCTTATCTGTTTTGTGACGGCGCTGTACATAGCCGCTAGTTTATCGCCACGCCGCCATTTGGCCAAATCGTTTCGACACGAGCGGCGAATCGGCGCCTCGACTTGCCGACGCGCCAGCCTATGATCGCTCCCGCAACCCTGACATGGAGCCGCGATGAACGCCGACAGGCTGGCCGACGCCAAGACGCTGCTCGGACGCCTCGTCGCGTTTGAAACCGTCAGCGATCGCTCCAATCTGGCGCTGGTCGATTTCGTCGAGGACTATCTGCGCCGCCTCGGGGTTCCGACCGCGCGCGCGCCGAACGCGAGCGGCGACAAAGCGGCGCTGGTCGCGACGATCGGCCCGGCGGTGGACGGCGGCTATGCGCTTTCCGGGCACACCGACGTCGTTCCGGTCGAGGGCCAACCCTGGAGCGGCGATCCGTTCACGCTGCGCGAGATCGGTGGCAAACTCTTCGCGCGCGGCGCCTGCGACATGAAAGGCTTCGACGCCGCGATTCTCGCCATGGTCCCCGTTTTTCAGGCCGCGAAGCTGAAGCGGCCGATCCATCTGCTGCTGAGCTACGATGAGGAGACCACCTGCCGGGGCTCGCTCGACATCATCGCCCGGTTCGGCAAGGATTTGCCGCGTCCCTCGCTCGTCATCGTGGGCGAGCCGACGATGATGGCGGTCGCCGACGCGCACAAGGGCGTCGCGACCTTTCAGACGACGGTGCGCGGCGTCGAGGCGCATTCGGCCCATCCGCGTCTCGGCGCCAACGCGATTTCGGCCGCCTGCGAGATCGTCGCCGAGATCGACCGCCTGGGGCGAGGCTTCGAGGCGCCGCACAAGCAGGACGCCCGCTTCGATCCACCCTATTCGACCTTTCACGTCGGCATGATCCACGGCGGAACGGCGCGCAACATTCTGGCGCGCGAATGCGTGTTCCATTGGGAGTTCCGCGGGCTGCCGAATCTCGCCTCCGCGGCGG
This sequence comes from Beijerinckiaceae bacterium, assembly GCA_037446355.1. Taxonomy (GTDB): domain Bacteria; phylum Pseudomonadota; class Alphaproteobacteria; order Rhizobiales; family Beijerinckiaceae; genus Roseiarcus. The sequence continues at coordinate 36,735 of JBBIIT010000022.1, forward strand.
CGCTGGCGATGGTGCAGGAATTCGTCGAAAGCGCGGCGCTGCCGCGCCTGCGCCGCTATGTCGAGAGCCCGACCATCGAGACGCTGATGGAGGTCGACGTGCCCGGCCTGGCGGCCGAGGTCGGATCGCTCGCCGCGACGCGGGCGCTGGCGCTGACGCGCTCCAACCGGACCGTCGCGGTCTCTTTCGCCACCGAGGCCGGGCATTTCCAACTCGCGGGCTTGCCGACCATCGTCTGTGGCCCAGGTTCAATCGAGCAGGCGCACAAGCCCGACGAATTTCTCGCCGTCGATCAACTTCAGGCCTGTCTCGATTTTCTCGCGCGCTTGGCGGAAGAGGCGGCGAGTTGAACCCGCGGGATGAAACTTCAGCGCCGGTTAAGCATCGTGAAATAGACTTGCCGCGATCCGGCGCATGGGCGTCGATCGCTTGGGGATGAGGCTCCGTGACGAGGGGGGCGCAATTCGGGGAAGGCACGCCGGCGGAGCGGCGAGCGCCGCGCGAACGCGCGTTCTTGCAGGCGCGGCTTTCGTTCGCGAATGGCGCCATGTCCTTCCCGTGCCTGGTGACGCAGATCTCGGCGACCGGCGCGCGGCTCGCGGTCGAAGATGCGATCGCATTGCCCGACCGCTTTCACGTTTCGATTCCTCGCAAGGACATCGATTGTCAGGCCCGTCTGGTGTGGCGCAAGGACGGCCACGCGGCCGTCGCCTTTCCCAAAGCCGGGTCCGACAGCGACAAAACGCGCGCCGCCCTCATTGATCGGCTGGCCGCGCTCGAAGCGGACAACGCCAGGCTTCGCGATCAGGTCGCCGAACTCGTCGCGGAGTTGAAAATCGCGCGGCGGAACTAGGCGCTATCGCCCTCAGGCGGCTTTTTGCGACTTGGCGGCGGCCATCATGTCGACGAAGCGACGAAAGAGATAATGGCTGTCGCGCGGGCCGGGCGAGGCCTCGGGATGGTGCTGCACCGAGAAAGCCGGACGGTCGGTGAGCGCGATGCCGCAATTCGAGCCGTCGAACAGCGAGACATGGGTGACCTTGGCGTTCGCGGGCAGGCTCGCCGCGTCGATCGCGAAACCGTGGTTCATCGACACGATCTCGACCTTGTCCGTGGTGAAGTCCTTCACCGGATGATTGGCGCCGTGGTGGCCCTGCGGCATCTTCAGGGTGCGGGCGCCGACCGCGAGGCCGAGCATCTGATGTCCGAGGCAGATGCCGAAGATCGGCGTCCGGGCTTCGAGCAGCGCCTGGATCGTCGGAACGGCGTACACGCCCGTCGCGGCCGGATCGCCCGGTCCGTTGGACAGAAACACGCCGTCGGGCTTCAACGCGAGGATCTCTTCGGCGCTCGCCGTCGCCGGCGCCACCGTTACTTCGCAACCGCTGTCCGCGAGCAGCCGCAGGATATTGCGCTTGACGCCGTAGTCGATCGCGACAACCCGGTATTTCGCCTCCGTTCGCCGGCCGTAGCCGACGCCGAGCGTCCATGACGTCTCGTCCCAATCGAAGCGCTGCGTCGCGCCGACGGAAGGCACGAGGTCCATGCCGTCGATGCCGGGCCAGGCCTTGGCTTCGGCGACGAGCGCCGCACGGTCGAATTCTCCCATCGGATTGTGGACGATGACGGCGATGGGCATCCCGTCGCGCCGGATCGTCGCGGTCAGGGCGCGGGTGTCGACGCCGGTTAGGCCGACGATTCCGCGCGCCTTGAGCCAGGCGTCGAGGCGGCGGGTGGCGCGAAAATTGGAAGGCTCGCCGAGATCGGCGCGGAAGATCGCGCCGCGCGCGCCCGCCGAGGCCGCCATGTTGACGGTCTCGATATCCTCTTCGTTGGTTCCCACGACGCCGATATGCGGGAAGGTGAAGGTGACGATCTGCGCGGCGTAGGAGGGGTCGGTGAGGATTTCCTCGTATCCCGTCATCGCCGTGTTGAAGCAGACTTCTCCGACAGCGGAACCGACGGCGCCGACGCCGAAGCCCTCGACGATTTGTCCGCTTGCGAGCACGAGCAGGGCGGTCGGTTTGCGCGCGCTCCACCCAGGGGCGGTCGCGCCGGCGGGGGGAGAAGCGGAAGCCTCGGAATTGGCCTGTGTTGCGTTTGACATGGCCCTGTGGTTAAGCGCCGGGCGAGCCGCCCGTCAAGTTGACGCGGATCGCGCTCGTGAGGTTGCCGCCCATGTCCGATGCGATACCGCTGCGCGATTCGATCGCGGCGTTGATGAAAGAAGCGATGAAGTCCGGCGACAAAGTGCGCGTCGGCGCCCTCAGGCTCATCATGGCCGCGCTGAAGGAACGTGAAATCGAAGCGCGCGGCTCCGGCAAGATCGTCAGCCGCGGCGACGAGTTGGCGCTGCTGACGAAGATGGTGAAATCGCGCCAGGAATCGCTCGCCATCTACAAGGAAGCGGGCCGCGGCGAACTCGCCGAACAGGAGAGCGCCGAAATCGCCGTCATCAGCGAATTCCTGCCCAAGCAAATGGACGAAGCCTCGATCGTCGAGGCCGCGAAAAAAGCGATCGCGGAGACCGGCGCGACCGGTATGCGCGACATGGGCAAGGTCGTCGCCGCGCTCAAGGAGGGCTATCCCGGCCAGATGGATTTCGCCAAGGCGAGCCAGGTCGTGAAGCGGTTGCTCGCGGGTTGAAGCTCGTTTGGCCGAATTGAGAGGGGCTAGGGGCGGATGTCCTTGCTGAACAACGTCTGTGTCTATTGCGGGTCGAGCACCGGCAACGATCCGCGCTTCGGCGAAGCGGCCGATCATCTCGGAGCGGCTTTGGCGGAAGCGGGCGTCGGACTGGTGTTCGGCGGCGGCGATGAAGGGCTGATGGGGCGAGTCGCACGCGCGGTGCTCGCGGGCGGCGGCCGCGTAACCGGAATTATCCCCAAGTTTCTGATCAAACGAGAGAACGCGCTCATCGACGCGCAAGAACTCGTCGTCGTCGACAACATGCATCAGCGCAAGCAAATGATGTTCGATCGCGCCGATGCTTTCGTCGCTTTGCCCGGCGGCGTAGGCACGCTCGAGGAACTGGTCGAACAACTGACCTGGGTGCAACTACAGCGCCACCAGAAGCCCGTTTTGCTTGCCGATGTCGGCGGCTTTTGGCGTCCGCTGCTCGGGCTGATCGCGCATATGCACGCCGCCGGATTCCTGCGCGAAGGATTCGACGTTCGTTACCTTGTAGCGGAGAAGATGTCGGACGTGCTGCCGATGTTGATCGCCGCGGCGCGGCGCGCGGCCGCCTCGGCCGCCTGAAACGCGCGGCGGCCAGATTCGCGCCGCTTTCCCTTTGCGTTGTTTGGCGCCACTGTGACAAGGGAAGGTGGCGGCGTTTTCGCGACGCCCGAACGGGAGAAGGCGGCATGAGGCAGAGCAGGTTGATGGTTTTGGCGGCGGCGGCAGGTCTCGCCGGCGCGTTGGCGGCGGGCGCGGCGCACGCGCAAACTACGCCGGACCCGATGGCGGCGCCGGCGGCGATGGATGCGGCCGCGACGGCGGGCGATGCGGCCGCGACGGCGGCCAAACCGAAAAAGCACAAGGCCAAACACAAGGCCGCGGAAAAGAAGATGCCGACGGTCGCGGTCGTCGTGACCAACGAGCGCAAGGTCGGTCTGGTCGAACTGGATGCGGTGACTGCGGGCGGCGCCGACAGCGTCAAGATCGCGGGACCGCTTGCCGCCGGCAAGAAGACGGTCGCGCATGTCGCGCACGACAAGGACTGCCTGTTCGATCTGCGCGGAACCTACGAGGATTCCTCGACCTTCGAAGCGCAATCGGTCGATCTGTGCAAGGAAAAGAAGATCAACCTCGTCGAATGAGGCTAGCCGCTTCGGGTCCGCGTGCGCGGACCCGTCGATGGCGCAGCGCGGTTATTTCATCGCGGCGTCGTAGAGTTCCGCCACATATTCCCAGTTGACGAGACTTTCGACGAAGGCCTTCAGATAGTCCGGGCGGCGATTGCGGTAGTCGATGTAGTAGGAATGTTCCCAGACATCGACGCCGAGAATCGGCTTGCCCTTGTGCACCAGCGGGCTTTCGCCGTTGGCGGTCTTGGTGGCGACGATTTTGCCCTCCATCACGGCGAGCCAGGCCCAGCCCGAACCGAACTGCGTGACGCCCGCCTGAACGAAATCCTCTTTGGCCTTCTCGACCGATCCGAACGAGGCGATCAGGGCCTTCTCAAGTTCGCCGGGGATCTTGCCGCCGCCCTTCGGCTTCATCCATTTCCAGAAATGCAAGTGATTGAAGTGCTGTCCCGCGTTGTTGAAGAGGCCGACGTTCTTGCCGTGCGAACCGCGCACGATCTCCTCGAGGCTCTTGCCTTCCCACTCCGTGCCCTTGAGCAGGTTGTTGCCGTTGTTGACATAGGCGAGGTGATGCTTGTCGTGGTGGTATTCCAGCGTTTCCTTGGACATGATGGGAGCCAAGGCGTCGTGGGCGTATGGCAAATCGGGAAGCGAGAATGTCATCGGATTGGCTCCTGGAAACGGTGGCGCGAGGCGCGGGCGAAAGTACCCGCCTGCGTCGCGTTGACGCGGGCATTGTTAGACCGGCATGGTCGGTCTCGCAACCAGGTCGGACCCTGCGGCGATTCGGGCGCCGCCGCGCTTTTGACAAAATGACGGAATCGAACGGCGTATGGCCATTTTGATTTTTGTGCTCGGCGCAATTCTGCTCGCGGCCGGCGGCGGCGGCGTTTTCGCCAGCCTGGATCTGCTGCCCACGGAGCTGGGCATCCTTTACGCCGGAACCGGCGCCGTGCTGATCGGCGCCGGCTCGATCGTGCTGGCGATCGGCGCTTTGATCCGCCGCGTGGAACAGTTGAGCCTTGCGCTTGAGCCGGCGCGGCCTGCGCCGCAAGTCGAGCCGGAACCGCTGCGGCTCGTTGACGTCGAACCGGCGGCGGACGCCGCGCCGTCCGTCGCGCCGGCGCTAGGCCAAGACGTCGTCGAGACGGAGGTCGAAGAGGACGAACCCTTGAACGAGAACCGCGTCGGCCATCTGCCGACGCTGTCGGAGGTTGAACACGCGATCGCCGAGCCCGAAGCCGCGCCGACTCTCGTTGGCCACTATAGCGCCGGCGGTGCGAATTACATGATCTTTTCGGACGGGACCATCGAGGCCGAGACCGAACAGGGGGCCTATCGTTTCGCCTCGATGGGGGAATTCAAAGCCTATATCGCCGGCCGCAAGCCGTGAGCCTCCTGCAATTCAGAGCGCGAGGCCTTGCCCGCGCGCGAGCTTTTCAAGCGAGACCTCGGGCCGCGCGCCCACGTGTTGAATGACTTCGGCGGCGGCGAGCGCGCCCAGTCGCGCACAGGTGTAATGATCCGCGCCGCGCGAAAGGCCGGCGAGAAATCCAGCGGCGAAGAGATCGCCGGCGCCCGTGGTGTCGATGACGCGCTCGATCGAAAACGCCGGCGCTTCAAGCGCCTTGCCGCCCTCGACGACGACGGAGCCCAGATGCGAGCGCGTCACTACGCCTAGAATTTTTTCCTGGCCGAGCGCGTCGAGCGCCTCGGTCAGGTGCGGGGTCTGATAAAGCGAAAGTATTTCCTCGGTGTTGGCGAACACCGTGTCAACGACGCCCGTGCGCATGAGTTCGATGAATTCGCCGCGAAAGCGGTCGACGCAGAAGGCGTCCGAAAGCGTCAGTGAAACCCGGGCGCCGGCGGCGTGAGCGATCGCGCCGGCCTTGCGGAACGCCTCCTTGGCCGCGGGGCGGTCCCACATATAGCCCTCGAGATAGACGAAGCGCGCCGCGCGCACCAGCTCTTCATCGACGTCCTCGGGCGAGAGATAGGTGCTCGCGCCCAGGAACGTATTCATCGTCCGTTCGCCGTCGGGCGTGACATAGATGAAACTGCGCCCGGTCGCGGGACCGTGTTCGGCCAGCCGAGTCGCGAAGCCGACCCCGGTCGACTTGATGTCGTGGGCGAAGGCGCGCCCGAGCGGGTCGTTCTTGACCTTGCCGATATAGGCGCTGGAAACGCCGAACGAAGCGACGCCGACAATGGTGTTGGCGGCCGATCCGCCCGAGACGATACGAGGCTCGATGCGCGCGGCGTAAAGGCTCTCGGCGCGATCTTCGTCGATCAGCGTCATCGCGCCTTTAGCCATGTCCTGCGCGGTCAAATAGGCGTCATCCGCGTGCGCAATGACGTCCATCAAGCTGTTGCCCAGGCCAAGCACGTCCACGGCGACCGTCATAAGTTGCGAGCTCCCGATTCAGGCGGGGCTCTCCTTGCATCGATGGCGGGCGGGGTCAATGCGCACGTCGGGCGGCGACGCGGCGGGAATCGGGCGCGGCGCTACTCGTTGTCGAGTTCGAAGACCAAGGCGAGCCCGCCTTCGAACAGGCGCGCGACGACGGCGGGCTGCTGGCCGAGCATCACCTGGGCGCCCACCGGCGGCGCGGCGTTAACGTTCACGGTGGCGCCCGCGAGCGAAACGTCGATCAGCTCGGCGTTGAATTCGCTTCCATCGCGCAGCCGCAGAATGGTCGTGACCTGATCGACTTCGACGCGTTCGTCCGCGCGCCGATCGAGCGTTTCGTTGTTGCGATATTTGTCCAGCCATTCGAGCCGTTCGGTGAGGCGCGCCCGCTTGTTGTCGGAAGCGCGAATCACCATTGCGAACCAGCCGCGCGCGCGCCGCTTGATGAAGCCTTCGATCCGACCGAAATTCTGGATATAGGCGATAACGCGTTCGCCGTGCTGCCCAGTTCGAGGGCCGCGAATCGAAATACCACCCGGAGAGATGTCGACCGTGACGCACGAAAACTCGCTGCCGTCGGAGAGCATGTAGCGGCCTGCCAGCTCGATCGACAAGCGTTCGAAGCGCCGTCGCTCAATCGGCGACGGCTCTGTCGAATGGGGCGCGAGGGCCAGGGAATTGCTCACAAAACTCGCCATGAATTCGCAACGATGTTCGGTCGGGCGCCTGAGCCCGGCTGAGTGCCCCGCATTCGCCAATTCCGGAAGCTCGCCGCGGTAACGAATCGCGTGCTTACTTCGCGGACCCGGGTTCGCGGCGCGTCCCGTCTTTGCGGAACCTTCCCAACGTCAAACCCTAAATCGCAAAAGCTAACGATACGTATGCAAATCGTTCAAAGCTTTACCCGGTAACGATGTTAAAATAGGCGGCGAGCGACGGAAGCCCATATGCGCGGCCGTTCATCGCGGTTCGCGCCGGCGAAGTCGGACATAAAGCGCTCCGGCGCCGCCATGCGCGCGCGACGCTTCTTCGAAACCTAGAACGACCGAGCGCATGTCGGCTTCTCGTAGCCAGTGCGGCGCGAGGCGGCGCAGCACGCCGATTTCGCCGATCCAGGCCTCGCGGTCGCGATCCCGTGGCGCGCCTTTTCCCGTGACGACGATCACGAGCTTCGAGCCGCGCATCTGCTCGCGCGCGAGAAAGCCGCGCAGCGCGTGGTGAGCCTCGGTCTGGTTTAGCCCGTGCAGGTCGAGCGCCGCATCGACGGCGCCGCGCCCACGCGAGAGCGCGCGCTTAACGCCGCGCTCCAGCGGCGCCAGCGGGGGCAGGGCAGGGCGTCTTGGCGCAGGCGCCGGCGAGGCTTGCGGGCGCGACGGGGGCGCCGCGGCGGCGGGCGATTCGGTTGGCTGGGGCGCGCTCGGCAGCTTGGCCCCGCGCCGGCGCGCGACGCTCTTGGCGACCTCGACCCAAAGCGCAATTTCCTCGTCGCTGAGGCGACGAAGGGCGGACCGGCGGGGCTTCGGCGCGGGCGGCTTCACGGCGTCGCCTCGAGCGGCAGCAACACGAAGAAGTTGGCCGAATGCCGAATCGCGCCGGCGCGCCGACCCGCTTCCCCGCCGCCGCCGAAGAAAACATCAGCGCGCGCTGGCCCGAGAATCGCCGATCCCGTGTCCTCCGCGACCGTCAAACGGCGAAAAGGGGAGAGCGCCTCGCCGCGCCAAGGAAGGTCGGCCTCGATCCAGAATGGCGTTCCGTAGGACCAAAGCGAGCGGTCGACGGCGATCGAACGCAGGGCGGTCAGCGGCCGACCCGCCCCGCCGATCGGCCCCTCGCCGGCTCGCGCGGCTTCCAGCCGGAAGAATACATAGGAGCGGTTGCTCCACATCATCTCGCGCGCGCGCTCGCCCGGCCGCAACCCATTCGTCCGCAGCCAGGATTTGAGGCGCGCCAGCGACATTTCGCGCTCGGGGATTTCGCCGGAAGCGATCAACTGGCGACCGATCGACGTATAAGGCAGCCCGTTGCGCCCATCGTAGATCAGGCGAAATTCGCGCCCGTCGGCGAGCCGCGCCCGCGCCGAACCCTGCACCTGGATCAGGAAGACTTCGACCGGATCGGCAAGCCA
>JBBIIT010000022.1:45178-50690 GCA_037446355.1 Beijerinckiaceae bacterium
GAAGCCGCGCGAGGCGCCCTCGGCCGGGAGCACGCGCCAGGGGCGGAAGCGAGAGCGGAAGAACGTCCGCGCGCTGGCGGCGTCGAGGCCCAGCGCCTCGTGCGCCGCCGCCCGCAAGGCCGGGGAGGCCAGGAGGGCGCCGCGCAGCGGCGGGGCGCCTTCGACGAGCGACTTGGCGTGGGCGCGAAACACGCGGAACGCCTCGCCAAGATCGTCGTCCTCGAATCCCGCGAGGTCGCTGAAAGCGGCGGGCGCCAACCGGGCTTCATCGGAGGCGAGCGGGGACATGACGGGCGGTCGTCGGGCGCTATTGAACGGTTTCGGTCGCCGAAAGCAGCCAGTTGGGATCGCGCGATCCCAGCGCCCTCGTAAAGGTCCAGACGTCGAGATGATCGGCGACCGCGCTCGCCGATCCGTCAATGACCGCCCCGGCGCTATCCAGCGTCGCCGAAGCGAGTTTGGTGGCGAATCGTATCGCGAGCGAGCCGGTCGCGCCGGCGACCCTGGCGTCGACGATCTCAACCTTGTCGATCGAGACCAGCGTCGATTTCATGGTTTGTCCGGCGGCGCGGCGGGCGTCGATCGCCTTGGCGAAATTGGCGAACACGTCCGGGGCGAGCAGGCGGCGGAGCGTCGCGGAGTCGCCGGCCGCGAAGGCGCCGACGATCATTTCGTAGGCGGCTCTGGCGCCGCCGACGAAAGCGGCGGGATCGAACCCCGACTCGGCGGCCGCGATCGCGTCGAGCCCGGCGGCGACGGGCGAGCCGGCTTCCGCGTATCCCTTCCAACGGTCAGCGGGCGGCGTCGCGGCGGCGACGCGCGCGGCGGCGGAAATCGGGGTGACATTGTCGTTTCGGACCGATGCGCGCGGGGCGACGTCCGTCCCCGGCGGGCGCTCGGCGCCGGTGCGCGTGCCGAGCACCGAGCGCAGCTTGAAAACGACGAAAATGGCGACGACGGCGAACACGATCGTCGATAGGTCGAGATTTTGCATCGCCATCTCCCCGTCCAGTTGCAAGGGTTTAGTTAGGCGCTCGGCGCGCGTTTGGCTAGAAGACGAACGGAAGGCCGGCGGCAGGAAGGGGCGAGAGTGTCGAAATTACAGATCGTGGGCGTCGCCGGCGCGGGCGCGTGGGGAGTCGCGCTCGCAAATGCGGCGGCGAGCGCGGGGCGCGAGGTCGTGCTTTGGGGGCGCGACGCAGATGCGCTGAAAGCGCTGGACGCGACGCGCCGAAGCGCGCGCCTGCCCGGATTCGCGCTCGCGCCGGGCGTGCGCGCCGTCACGGATCTCGCCGCGCTCGAAGGCGCGCAAGCGATCCTGGTCGCGACGCCCGCGCAGACGATTCGCGAAATGACGGGCCGCATCGCGCGGACGCTGACGGCGCCGCGCCCGCTGGTCATCTGCGCCAAAGGGATCGAACTCGTCTCCAACAAATTCATGTCCGAAGTCGTCGCCGAATCGGCGCCGGGGTTCCCGTGCGCGATTCTTTCCGGACCGAGCTTCGCTGTCGATGTGGCGTCGGGCCTGCCGACCGCCGTGACGCTCGCCGCCGCCGACGAAGCCCTTGCGCGCGAACTCTGCCAGGCTCTGCGCGGACCGAATCTGAGGCTCTATCATTCGAGCGACGTGCGCGGGGTCGAGATCGGCGGCGCCGCCAAGAATGTGCTGGCGATCGCTTGCGGCGTCGCGGCGGGGCTGAAGCTCGGGCCGAGCGCCGGCGCCGCGCTGATCGCGCGTGGCTTTGCGGAGCTGAGGCGCTTCGGCGAGGCCTATGGCGCGCGCGGCGCGACGCTCATGGGCCTTTCCGGTCTCGGCGATCTCGTGCTGACCTGCAATTCCGAACAGTCGCGCAATTTCTCGTTCGGGCTCGCCTTGGGGCGCGGCGAGACAGTCGACACGGCGAGCCATGGCAAGCTCGCCGAGGGCGCGACGACGGCGAGGGCGCTGGTCGCGCTGTCGCGCGCCAAAGGCGTGGAAATGCCGATTGCGGAGACGGTCGAAGCGCTGTTGGAGAGCCGCCTCGACGCGCGCGCGGCGGTGGGGGCGCTGCTCGCGCGGCCGCAAAAAGGCGAGGGGTAGGGGGCGGGGCGGATCAAGTCCGGCCGCCCGACGGCTTTACCCCCGCACCCCGATCGCCTAGCTTCGCGCCGCCCCTGGGGAGGAATTCGATGCTCTATGTCGCCACCTGCACCGACAAGCCGGACGGCATGACGCTGCGTTCGTCGACGCGGCCGGCGCATCTGGCCTATCTCGCCGGCCTCGGCGCGCGGGTGAAAGCGGCTGGCGCGCTGCTCACGCCGGATCAGAAATCGGTGCTGGGTTCGATGCTGATCCTGGAGGGCGAAAGCGAGGCCGACATCGCGGCGCTGCTTGTCGCCGACCCCTACGCCAAGGCGGGGCTGTTCGCGCGGGTCGAAATCAAGCCGTGGCGGCAGGCCGTCGGCGTTCCGCTGGCCTGAGGTCGAGCATGGCGCACTGGCTGTTCAAGAGCGAGCCCTCGGTCTGGTCGTACGCGATGCAGATCGAAGCGGGCAAGAAAGGCACGTCCTGGACAGGCGTGCGCAACCATTCGGCCAAGCTCAACATGATGGCGATGAGGAAGGGCGAGCGCGGCTTCTTCTATCACTCGAACGAAGGCAAGGCGATCGTCGGAATCGTCGAGGTGATCAAGCTCTACCATCCCGACCCGACCGATGCGTCAGGCAAGTTCGGCATGGTCGACATCAAAGCCGTCGAGGCGATGCCGCGCCCGGTGACGCTGGAGGCGGTCAAGGCCGAGCCGCGGCTCGCCAAGATGGCGCTGGTGGCCAATTCGCGCCTCTCCGTGCAACCCGTCACGGACGAGGAGTGGGAGTTGGTATGTGAAATGGGCGGGCTTTAACTCAGACCGTTCCGCCCGCGCGCCATTGTGCGCGCAGTTCCGCGAACGAAATCAACTTTTGCGCGCTCTCGTCCCACAACGCGAACCTCACGCAGCGCAAGCTTTGCCAAAGAGTGATGCGGCTCACGTCGGCGAGTTCGGGATGGTCGCGCAAGACTTCGCCGAGCCGATAGAACGGGATTCGGCTGGCGAGGTGGTGGACGTGATGCACGCCGATATTGGCGCTGAACCATCTGAGGACCAGAGGCAGATCGTAATAGGACGAGCCGCGCAGCGCCGCCTCGGGCAGATTCCAATTCGCTTCGCGCTCCCAGCGCGTGTCCTCGAATTGATGCTGGACATAAAACAACCAGACGCCGATCGAAGCCGCGAGCAGAAAAATCGGGCCGTGGATCATGAGGAAGGCCCAGGGTCCGACGAGCCACATGAGGAGGGCCACGATCAGCGCGACGCCGCCGTTGGTGGCCATCGCCGAAATCCAGGGTTTCCATCCGGCGCCGCGCATCAGCCCAACCGGGGCGCGATGTTGCAGCAAAAAGAGATAGGCGGGGCCGACTCCGAACATGACGAGCGGGTGACGATAGAGCCGATAACCGAAGCGGCCGAACCAGCCGCGGTTCAGATATTCGGTCACGGTGAGCGTGTCGATGTCGCCCATTCCGCGGCGGTCGAGGTTTCCGGAATTGGCATGATGCGTCGCATGGGTCCGCTTCCAGTAATCGTACGGCGTCAGCGTCAGCACGCCGACCACCCGTCCCACCCAGTCGTTGGCGGCGCGGGTGCGAAAGAAAGCGCCGTGACCGCAATCGTGCTGGATCATGAACAGGCGCACCAGAAATCCCGCCGCGAGCGGGGCCAAAGCCAGGGCGAGCGCGTAGTTGACATGCATGAGCCCCCACATCGCCGCCCAAAGCGCGACGAGCGGCGCCGCGGTGACGGCGATTTCCGTCACGCTCGATCCCAGGCTCGGATCACGGTAGCGGGAGAGGAGGCCGGGAAGGCTCTGGGAGTTGGCGAGTAGACTCGGCGAGCGGGCCTGAACGGGGACGGGGATCATGCGGGCTCACGACAAGGACAGAACGCGCGGGACTTAAGCGCCCCGATCAAGGCGAAGTGATGCCGTTACACGGCATCGGGCGGTGCGGATAGACGCTTGAGGCGGAATTCTTGTCGCCAGATGCGCCGACCCCGCGGCGCGGGCGACTTTTCTCGGGCGCTCCTGGAACCTGCTCAAACGCCATCTTCCGAAAGGCCTACGACCAAAGCGCAACGTTCGGCGACTTGTGGGGGCCGCATCGGATGAGGCATATTGCGGCGCGAAAACAGCGCCCTCGGCGAGCGGCGCGTGGGGAGATGACGATGTCCGAGAAGGTTTACGACGTTCCCGCCGACTGGGCGAAGAAGGCCTGGGTGGACGACGCCAAATATCGCGAAATGTACGATCGCTCGGTCAGGGATCCCGTCGGCTTCTGGGGTGAGCACGGCAAGCGCATCGACTGGTTCAAGCCCTACAGCAAGGTCAAATCCAACTCATGGGATTCGCATAACGTCGAAACCAAATGGTTCGAGGACGGCGAGACCAACGTCGCCTTTAATTGCGTCGATCGTCATCTGCCCAAGCGCGCCGACCAGACCGCGATCATTTGGGAAGGTGACAATCCGTCCGAATCCAAGCGCATCACCTACGCCGAACTGCACGAGCAGGTGAATCGCTTCGCCAACGTCCTTTATTGGCACGGCGTTCGCAAAGGCGACCGGGTGACGATCTATCTGCCGATGATCCCCGAAGCGGCCTATGCGATGCTGGCCTGCGCGCGGCTCGGCGCGATCCACTCGATCGTGTTCGGCGGCTTCTCTGCCGACGCGATCGCCGGCCGCCTCGACGACGCCAAGTCCGAGGTCGTCATCACCGCCGACGAGGGCCTGCGCGGGGGACGCAAAGTGCCTTTGAAAGCCAACGTCGACGAGGCGCTGAAAAAGGCGCCGAGCGTCAAGCATGTGCTGGTCGTCAAGCGCACCGGCGGCAAGATCGACTGGACACCGGGCCGCGACGTCTGGATGCATGAAGCGTGCGAGCGCGTCTCGGCCAATTGCCCGGCCGAGCCTATGAGCGCGGAAGACCCTCTGTTCATCCTCTATACGTCGGGTTCGACGGGCACGCCCAAGGGCGTCGTTCACACCACCGGCGGCTATCTCGTGTTCGCGTCGATGACGCATCAATATGTGTTCGATTATCATGAGGGCGACGTCTATTGGTGCACCGCCGACGTCGGCTGGGTCACCGGGCACAGCTATATCGTCTATGGGCCGCTCGCCAATGGCGCGACGACGGTGATGTTCGAGGGAATCCCGAACTATCCTTCGATGAGCCGCTTCTGGGAAGTCATCGACAAGCATAAGGTCAACATATTCTACACCGCGCCGACCGCGATCCGCTCTTTGATGGGCGCGGGCGAAGAGCCGGTGAAGAAGACCAGCCGCGCCTCGTTGCGATTGCTGGGCTCGGTCGGCGAGCCGATCAATCCGGAAGCCTGGGAATGGTATCACCGCGTCGTCGGAGGCGACCGTTGCCCGATCGTCGACACCTGGTGGCAGACCGAAACCGGCGGCATTCTCATCACGCCGCTGCC
>JBBIIT010000023.1:0-50520 GCA_037446355.1 Beijerinckiaceae bacterium
TGGCGCGCCCGAAGGGATTCGAACCCCTGACCTCTGCCTTCGGAGGGCAGCGCTCTATCCAGCTGAGCTACGGGCGCTGACGTTGCCGTCGCGATTTCGCATAGAGCATTTTCGCAACTTTGGAAACCCGATCACGCCGCCAGCGTCTGGCTCTCGCCCGGCGGAGCGAAATGAGCGAGGTAGCGCGACCGTATTTCCTCGATCGGCAGCACGACCAGCACGTCCGTCGTCGCGAACACGGGGTCGGCGACCGCTTGGCGACTGAACCTGGCGCCCAGGCGCCAATAGCCTTTGAGCAGCGGCGGCAAGGCGCGCAGCGCCGCGCGCGCGTTGAATGTTTCCGCTCCCGCGACCGCAGCGACGTCGAAGCCGTCGGCGAGCGCTTCAACGCTCCAAAGCTCGTCGGGGGCGCCCTCGCCGCGCAGAAAGCGCAAAGTGTCGAGATGGGCGGCCGGTTCGATCCCCGGCAGGCTCGCGCAGCCGAACATCACATCGACGCGGTGATGAAGCGCGTAGGCCCAGACGCCGCGCCACAAGAGTTCGAGCGTTCGCTTGCCGCGATAGCCTTCTGCGACGCAAGAGCGTCCGAGCTCCATGAACTTCTTGTCGGGATGGCGGGCGATCATTGGTTCGATGCAAAATTCGCCGCCGCTGTAAAAACCGAAATTCGCATTCGCGATCTCCTGCCGCAGCAGGCGATAGACGCCGACGACGGTCGGCGCGCCGTCGAGCCGCGGCAGCGAATTGTCGACCACGATCAGATGATCGCAAACCCGGTCGAATGGGCACACGTCGCGCTTAATGAGGCGAGCGGCCGGGTCGGCGCGCGCGCCGCCTTCCTCGAAGAACACACGATAGCGCAGCTTTTGCGCGCATCGGATTTCCTTCTTGGTCGTCGCCAGGCGCACGTCGAGCGCCCCGGTGCGGGCGAGGATTTTCGGCAAGCCGCCGAGCGAACGCGCCCGGCGGGCGAAGCGCGAGGCGACAGCGGGCTGCGGGCCTCGTCCTTCGGCCGCGGTATTGAGAGTCGTCATTCGGTACCTCGATTCGGCGCGCCGATTGAGGTCTCAAACCACGACAATCGCAACCTATTATGACGACGCTCAGCCCGAAGCGGCGCGCGGCGCCGCCGGCGTATCCGCGCGCCGCATGGTCGCCTCGACCGCTTCAGCCAGGCGCGGCAGGTCGAACGGCTTGGCGAGGAATTCGTCGATGCCCGCCGCCGCGCTTGCGCGCCGGTCCTCGGGCATGGCGTTGGCGGTCAGGGCGAGGATGCCGACCGGCTCGGCGCCAAGCTCGCGCTCGAGCGCGCGGATGCGGCGCGCGGCCTCATAGCCGTCGAGCCCGGGCATTTTGATGTCGAGGACGATGAGGTCGAATTTTGGCGTCTGCCCGCGTGCGGCCGCGCTCGCCAAGCGCACCGCGGCGACGCCGTCGATGGCGCGCGCGACCTCGAAGCCAAGCCGACGCAACGCCTTCTGGGCGATGACGGCGTTGATGTCGTTGTCCTCGGCGAGCAGCGCGCGCGCGGCGTGGGCGGGCTGTCGCGGGCGCGCCGGCGTCGGCGCGCCGGCGTCGGCAGGAAATTCGCTCGCGAGCCGTTCGAACAGCGAGCGGGCGCGCACAGGCTTCACCAGCCACCCGTCGAAACCCCGGAGCGTGGTCTGGCCGAACGCGCGACGCTCGAACGGCGAAAATAGTACGAGGCTCTTGGGCGCCCCGGCGACGCGAGCGGCGAGCGCCAGCACATTGGTTCCCTCGACGCCCAGCGCGCAATCGACGATTACGAGGTCGGGCGGCGGCCCCTTGCCCAGCGCATCGAGGCCCTGCTGCACGCCGTTCGCGCGCTCGATCACCGCCCCCGCCTCGGCGAGCCGGGCCGCGAGCGCAGGCGCCTCGAACGGCGAATCGGCCACGATAAGGGCGCGACGGCCTTCGAGCCTGGGCGCTTCGAACCGCCTGAAGTCTCCGACTTCCGTCTGGGTCATGGCGGAGGGCAGGCGGACCGCGAATGAAAAAATCGAGCCGCCGCCGGGATTATCGCTGAGTACGAGTTCGCCCCCCATCAGGGCGGTAAGGCGTTTGGAAATAGCGAGACCAAGTCCCGTGCCCTCGAAATGACGGGAGTTGGAGCCGTCGCCTTGTTCGAAATCCTCGAAGATCGAGGCGCGCCGCTCGGCCGGAACGCCCGGTCCCGTGTCCGAGACCTTGAATAGCAGACGGTCGTCGCTGAGCGCCTCGACCGAAAGGCCGATGCCGCCATGTTCGGTGAATTTGACCGCGTTGCCCGCGAGGTTGGTCAGCGCCTGGCGAAGTCGCAAACTATCGCCGACGACGAAGCGCGGCGCGGCTGCGTCGATCGATGCGGCGATCTCAAGCCCTTTCATCTGCGCGCTCGGCGCCAGCAGTTCGGCGATGCCTTCGACGAGGCGGCGCATGTCGAACGTCTCTTCGACAAGTTCGAGACGCCCGGCTTCGATCTTCGAGAAGTCGAGTATTTGGTCGATGAGGTTGGCCAGCGCCCCGCCGGAGACGCGAATGGCTTCGACATAGCTCGCCGGCTCGGCTTCCAATTCGGCGTCGCGCAGCAGGTCGGCCATGCCGAGGATGCCGCTGAGGGGAGTGCGGATCTCGTGGCTCATCGTCGCCAGGAATCGCGATTTGGCCTCGCTCGCCGCTTCGGCGCGATCTCGCGCGGCGGCGGCTTCCTTGAGGCGCCAAACCTCGTCGCGAAGCTGCTCGTTCAAGGTCTCGGCGTTGCGGGCGCGTTCTTCGACGTCGCGACGACGACGCATCAACTGCACCGCCAACGCCAGCGCCAGGGCGAGGAACGCCCCTGCCTGCACCGCCAGCTGCTGGGCTTCGAACGGCGCCGGGCCGATCGGGATGTCGAACATCGAACTCGTCCATTCGCCGGCGGAGGGCCGGCGGCGCCAGAGTGGCAGGCTACGGTTGAGATTGTGTTTCGGCGGATCGAAAGTATTTAACGATCGCGCCGCAAACGGCTCAGGCCGCCGCCGCGCGTTCGGGCGAGCCGCGATAGCTCAGGGCTTCGGCCAGATGCGAGCGGCGGACGTCGCCCCCGCCGTCGAGATCGGCGAGCGTGCGGGCGAGTTTGAGCACGCGATGGTAGCCACGCGCGGAAAGGCGCATCCGCTCGGCCGCCTCGCGCATCAGTTGGGCGGCCGCGGCGTCCGGCGCCGCGATCGCCTCGATCGCACTCGCCGGGGCGGCGGCGTTGCAGCCGATCTGGTCGAGGCCCATTGCGCGATAGCGCTCGCGCTGGATTGCGCGCGCGGCGGCGACCCGCGCCGCGACTTCGATTGAGCCTTCCGCCGGCGCCGGGCGCAAGAGATCGGCGGCCGAGACCGCGGGCACGTCGATAGTCAGGTCGAAACGATCGAGCAGCGGCCCCGACAAGCGATTCTGATACTGCGCCGCGCAGCGATTGACCGGACCGCGCGCGCAGGCGTAGCCGGGCTCGTCTGCGTGGCCGCAGCGGCATGGGTTCATCGCCGCGATCAACTGAAAACGCGCGGGATAGACGATGCGGTGATTGGCGCGCGCGATCGCGACTTCGCCCGTCTCGATCGGCTGGCGCAGGCTGTCGAGCGTCTGCGGGTTGAATTCCGGCAGTTCGTCGAGAAACAGCACGCCGTGATGGGCGAGTGAAATCTCGCCGGGCTTGGCATGGACACCGCCGCCGACGAGCGCCGCCATCGAGGCCGAATGATGCGGCGCGCGAAATGGCCGTCGATCCGTCAAGGCGCCGCCCGCGAGCTTGCCGGCCACGGAATGGATCATCGAGACCTCGAGCAATTCGCGCGGCGTCAGCGGCGGCAGGATCGAGGGCAGGCGCTGGGCGAGCATCGACTTGCCGGCCCCGGGGGCTCCGCTCATCAGCAAGTTGTGGCCTCCGGCCGCCGCGACTTCGAGCGCGCGCTTGGCGCTCTCCTGGCCCTTGATCTCACGCAGATCGGGAAGGAGAGCGCCTGGCGCGCGCAATGCCGGGACGGGACGCGCGAGAACTTGAGTCCCCTTGAAATGGTTGGCGAGCTGGATCAACGAGCGCGGCGCGAGAATGTCGAGGTCGGCTGACGCCCAGGCGGCTTCGGGTCCGCAGGCGGAGGGGCAGATGAGGCCGAGGCCGCGCGCGTTGGCGGCGATCGCGGCGGGCAGGACGCCGGCGACGGCGCTGATCTGACCATCGAGCGCGAGCTCGCCGATCACCGCGTAACCGTCGAGCGCATCGGCGGGAACGGCGCCGATCGCGGCCATCACGCCGAGCGCGATCGGCAAGTCGTAGTGGCTGCCTTCCTTGGGCATGTCGGCGGGCGCGAGATTGACGGTGATTCTTTTCGCCGGCAGCGCCAGGCCCGAGGCGGTCAGGGCGGCGCGCACGCGCTCGCGCGATTCGGCGACCGCCTTGTCGCCGAGCCCGACGATCGTGAATGCGACCGTCCCGCTGGCGATCTGAACCTGCACATCGACGGCGCGTGCTTCCACGCCCTCGAAGGCCAATGTGGCGACCCGCGCGACCATGTTCCCCTCGCCCACGAAATGTCCGCGCCGGCGGACCAATGACGTCTAGAACATTTGCAGAACAAACGTCATCTGGCAAGGGGCGACCCGAGGTCTCGGATCCCGTCGCCTTCACACGAGCTAACGAAATGTAAAATATAAAAATACGAAATGATGAAATTGGCTCTCGTTATGCATTTGTTAACGCTGTTTCTCTAAATTTTTCATATTGATCGATCGAGCTTCGAACCGCGGTGCGTCATCGGAATCGAACCGACATAAGGAAAATTTATAACTTGCTTCCAGTTGCTGAAATGTTGCGTCCGCGTTCCCGGCTTTCGTCCGAACGGCAATCGTAGAATCCAATACTAGCGGGGCAATCATGTATATAATTGTGGATGACCGACACATCGTCACGGGGGGCTATGCGTCCGGTTTTGACCGCGAAGGCGTTTCAAGCGCGGGCATCGACCCCATGGAGTTCAGCGACTGGATCTCGAAGGCGAGCGAAACCGACGTTCAGGCCGTCGAGGCGTTTCTAATCGGCGACTGTCATGGCCGCGAACATTTCCCGCGCCTGATCCGCGAGCGCTCAAGCGCTCCGGTTCTGTGTCTGAAGGAACGCCCCTCGCTCGACGACACTCTGGGCCTGTTCGCCGCCGGCGTTGACGACGTGTTGCGCAAGCCGGTGCATGTGCGCGAAATCCTGGCCCGCGTCGGCGCGATCAGCCGTCGCGCGGTCGTCGACGGCAAGGACATGGCGATCGGCGAACTCAAGGTCTATTTTGACGGCCGGGAAGCCGAAGTGCGCGGCGCCCCGCTGCCGCTTCCTCGGCGCGAGCGTCGCATTCTCGAGTGCCTGGCGCGCAATCGCGGCCGCAGGCTTTCCAAGACGCAGATCTTCAACGCGGTCTACGGCATTTTCGACGAGGACGTCGACGAGAACGTCGTCGAGAGCCACATCAGCAAGCTGCGCAAGAAGCTCAAGCATCGTCTTGGCTACGATCCCATCGATTCCAAACGCTACCTCGGCTACTGCTTGGCGAGGGGCGGCGTCGAAGACTAAGACAATTCGTTTCACCGCACTCGCGCCGCCATCCCGACCCCGACGCCGATGCGCCGCGGTCGGGTTTTCATTTTGCGGCGCGCGAGCCCTGGCGGCGTATCCAAACAAGGAGACCGGGAGCGCCCGCCCCATCCCCAAGTCCGTTTCGAGATCGCGCGTTTCCATCGCTCGCGCGGTTGCGCACGGCGCGGCGCCGCCAGAGGCGCCCGCGCCGAGCGCTTGGCTTGAGATCACGGAAACAGTTTGAGGATGAGCTGGCTGTTCTGATTCGCGATCGACAGCGACTGAATGCCGAGTTGCTCTTGGGTTTGTAGCGCCTGAAGGCGAGTCGAGGCCGTATTCATGTTGGCGTCGACCAACGCGCTGACGCCGTTGGCGTAGTTCGTGGTCAGCGCGGAGTTGAGCGTATTGGCCGCCGTCATCCGGTTCTGCGTGGCGCCGATCTGCGCGGCGTAGTTGGTCACGGCGCTCAGGGCGGCCTCCACGTTGGTCAACTGGCCGGCCGCGGTGGTCGCCGAGGTGGTGATGTTGGTCAGGTCGGTGCCGCCCTGGGTAAGCAGGCCACCGGGCGGAGTCGTCGTCACCGAGACGCCGAACGCAACCGCGGTCGCCGCCGTCGTGACATTGCCGTTAGCGTCGAGGCCAGTATAGGTCGTCTTGGTGGTCGTGCCGTTGAGCGCCATCGAAGAGACGGTAAAGGTATTGTGCGTCGTGTCGGTCGTTTTGTCGACGACGTTCTGCCCGTAGGACAGCGTGGCCGCATGGTTATCGGCAAGCGCGTTCAGGGCGGCGATCGTTGTTGAGCTGGTGATGTTGGGCTGCACGGTTGTCGAAGCGACGCCGCCGGCGCCGGTCAGCGCCTGCGCGCTGAAGGCGATGGTGTTGAACGTGCCGCCCGTCGCGCTGGCGGTGAAACCGGCGACGAAGTTCAGCGTTCCGGCCTGGCTGCCGTCGAGCAGGTTGAGGCCATTGAAGGATGCGCCCTTCACCGCGTCGGTGAGTTGCTGGCCGAGCGACGCGAGGGTGGTGTTCAGGTTGGTGACGTCGGCGCCGGGATTGGTCGCTTGGGTAAGCGCGGTCTGGATCGAATTGATCGTGGTGATGACCGACTGAATGGCCGAAGTCGCGGTGCCGAGCACGGCCTGGCTTTGCGATAGCGCGTCATTGGTGGCGCCGACGACGCTGCTGTCGGCTTTCAGCTGCGTCGCGATCGACCAATAGCCCGCATTGTCGGCGGCGGTGGCGACGGCGAGGCCGCTGGACACCTGGTTCTGCGTGGCCTGAAGCGCGGTTTGGGTCATCTGCAACGACTGCAGGGCGGAAAGCGCGGCTGAATTGGTAAGAATCGAACTCATGGGGGTGCTCCATCCGATTGATCACAAGATTGCGTGACATTTCGGATTTGCACCGAGACGACGAAACGGCCTGATGCCCTAGGCTCGCGTTGGAGCCTATTCGTCGTGTTGTTCCACGGGACCGCTGCGCATTGCGCCAAACGGGGCGGACGGGGCCAAACTGCCAGTCGCGGCTTAACATTGCGTTACCGCGCTCCTCGAATGCGTCGACGATGGCCGATTGCGCGTCAACGCCCGCGCAAGCTTGTCCCTGAAATGTGGCCACGAGGATCTGCGAGCGCGGGAATAAGAAATGAACGCATTGGCGCAAGCCAGGCGGCTGTTGGCGAATTTGGCGGCGCTTGGCGGTAGGCGCCTGGCCGCCCTCGCGCTCATCGGTCTCGGCGTTTTCGCCGTCACGGGTTTCGCCGGCTATTACCTCAGTCGCCCGGCGAACGAAGTCCTCTATTCCGGCCTGGATCGAGACGACGTCATCGGCATCGGGGCAGCGCTGAAGGACGCCGGGATCGGCTTCGACGTCAGCGCCGACGGCGCCACGGTGATGGCGCCGGTCGGGCAGACCGCGCAAGCGCGTATGATCCTGGCTGAAAAAGGCCTTCCGCATAGCGGCAGCGTCGGCAACGAACTCTACGACAAACTTGGCTCGCTCGGCCTGACCTCGTTCATGCAGGATGTCACGCGCGTGCGCGCGCTCGAGGGCGAAATGTCGCGCACCATCCAGATGATGCGCGGCGTCAAGGCGGCGCGCGTGCATATCGTGCTCGGCGACGAAGGTTCGTTCCGGCGCGAGCGCCAGCCTCCGTCCGCTTCGGTCATCATCCGCACCGACGGCGGCGACGATCGCGCGACGGGGCAGGCGATCCGCCATCTCGTCTCCGCGGCGGTTCCCAACATGAAGATCGACGAGGTTACGGTTCTCAACGTCGACGGGCAACTCTTGGCGAGCGGTTCGGATTCGCTGGAGCAGGCGCCCGACAATCTGCTCGCGCTCGAGAAGAACGTCTCGCACGAGGTTCGCGACGCGGTGACGCGCACGCTGGCGCCCTATCTCAGCGCCAAGAACTTCCAAGTCAGCGTCGCCGCGCGCCTCAATGCCGACAAGACCCAGACCAACGAGACGATCTACAATCCCGAGGGGCGCGCGGAGCGCTCGGTTCGGGTCGTCAAGGAAAAGCAGAGTTCGCAAAATGCGGCCGGAGATTCCGCGGCGGGCGTGCAGGCCAACCTGCCGAAGAAATCAAGTTCTCCTGGCGAATCCAAGCAATCCAGCGACTCGAATGACAAGCGCGAAGAGTTGACCAACTACGAAATCTCGTCGAAGTCGATCGTCACCACGAGCGAGGGGTTCGCAGTCACCGGCCTTTCGGTCGCCGTGCTCATCAACCGCGCAGCGCTCGCGACCTCGCTCGGCGACAAAGCTTCGCCCGAGGCGATCGACAAACAGGTTAAGGAAATCGAATTGCTCGTAAGCTCCGCCGCCGGCCTGCGCAAGGAGCGCGGCGACGCGGTGCGGATCGCGGTCGTCGATTTCGTCGACGCGGGCCGGGATCTCGAGCCGGTCCCCTCTCCCTCAATCGTGGAAATCTTGGAACGTCAGATAGGCTCGATCGTCGGTGGGCTTGCGATTGTCGCCGTCGCCGCGCTCATGATCGTCTTTGGGGTGCGGCCCCTGACAAAAGCGCTGCTCGCGCCGCCGCCCGCGCCGGTCTTGGCGGCGCCCGAGACCCCGGCGGCGATCGCGGCGCCGACGGCTGCGGGCGCGGCGGAGCCGAAACTACTCATCAAGAATGAGAGCGATGACGACAGCCTATTCGAGGCCTTGCTCGCCAAGCGCGACAAGGGGCCGCAGCGCCAGTTACAGAAGCTGGTCGACTTCGATGAGGAGCACGCCGCGGCGATTCTCAAGCAGTGGATTCGGCAGGAGGCGGGCGCATGAAAGCGACACCGATCGCGCAATATCTGGATCGCAATGGCAAAGGGGGCCTCGTCGAATGGCCGGCGTCGCGCTCCGCCGCTTCCGCCTTCATGCCCCGGCTAGCCGCCGCGAACGCCGAGGGGACGCTGGAAACCCGCGCCCTGCGCCCTGGCGCCGAGGTCGGGGATCCTGGTTCCGCCCCAGCGGTCTCGGCGCGGCGCGACTCGCCGTTTTTCCGTCCGCGTGAAGCCGCGTCGCGCGACATCGAGAGCCGCCTGTCCGAGGCCTATCATCGCGGGGTGCAGGAGGGTCTCGACACGGCGACGGCGGAGGCCGCGAGTGCGCGCGCGCTCGAGCGCGCCGAAACTCAGAAGCGCGCCGTCGTCGAACGCCTCGACTTTCAAATGAACGAATACGCCCGTCTGGCGGATCTCGCGGCGGCGCGTCTTGACGAAATTGAGAAGCGCATCGCCGACGTTGTCGCTGGAATCCTGCGCCCGTTGGTCGCGGAGTCGGTCGCGCGCCAGATTGTCGACGAGCTCATCGAAAACATCGGTCGGCTCAGAAGCGCCGGCGCACCGCCGCTCTTGAAAGTGCGCGGTCCCGAGCGGTTGCTGAAATTGCTGCGAACGCGGTTGGCCGGGTCGGCGGTCGAAGTTCAATTCAGCGTCGACGAGGGCGTGGAAGTCATCGCGGATCTCGACCATACGACCATCGCCACCGAGATCGCGCCCTGGATAGAGCTCATCGAATCGACGCGTGGGCCGGATTGAATCATGAGCGGCCATCCCGAAATCATCATCGTCAAACGCAAGGGCGGCCACGAGGATGGCCATCACGGCGGCGCCTGGAAAATCGCATTCGCGGACTTCATGACTGCGATGATGGCGTTCTTTCTCGTTCTTTGGATCATCAACGCCACCGATAAAGACACCAAGACCATCATCGCCCGCTATTTCAATCCGGTAAAACTCGAGAATCCCGCCAAGGCCAAGAAAGGGGTGCACGGCGTCGATACCAACGCCAAGACCACCGCGGAGGAAAACGGCGATCAACTGCCCGGCGCGCCCGCTCCGTCCGCGCCCACGCCCGCGAAGGAGAAAGCCTGGGACGCCAAGGCGCCCGCCGACGCGACGGCGCCCGCCGCGAATTCCTCGCGCGACGAGAGGTCGAAGTCGGTCCCGGCCGCCAATCCCGCCGTTCGACCGCCGACGCCGGACGGCGTCGAAATCAAACCGACAGTCACGGAGACGGCGCTGTTCAGCGATCCCTTTCAATCGCTCGACCGCATCGCCGGCGGTCGCGCCGCAATGTCGCCCGCGCCTTCGCCCGACACCGGCGGCGGCGAACCAACGCGCGAAGCAGGCGCGGCCAGCATCGAGGCGTTCCGCGACCCGTTCAAACCGATCGGCCCCGGCGCCGTCGGCGACGCCGTCACCTACGAGGCGGATGCGCCGCCGCCCCCGCCGCCCGACCGCAGCGCGGACCTCGAGCCGCAAAAGGACGGCGGCGCCGCCTCGCCCGCTCCCGCCGTCGCCGCGTCGGCGCCGTTGCCGACCACGAGCGCGGAGTCCGCATCTGTGGCAGATCGCGCGGCCGCGGCGAATCAACTGATGAAGGACATTCAACAGAGCCTCGGCGGGCTCGTCAAAGCCTCGGCAAGTCCCTCGGTGGACGTGCGCGCGACCGACGAAGGCCTGCTCGTCAGCCTGACCGACCGCGCGACCTACGCCATGTTCGCGGTCGGCTCCGCCGAGCCGCGCGCCGCGCTCATTCAGGAAATGGATGCGATCGCGAAGCTCATCAAGACTCGCCCGGGGGCGATCGTCGTGCGCGGCCACACCGACGCGCGGCCCTATCACACGCCGACCTACGACAACTGGCGCCTCTCCTCCGCGCGCGCGCAGATGGCCTACTACATGCTCATTCGCGCCGGCGTCCCAGAAAAACGGATCGAGCGCATCGAGGGCTATGGCGACCATGCTCCGCGTGATCCCGCGCATCCGCTGTCAGCGGAGAACCGGCGCATCGAAATTCTATTGCGAGAGCTCAAGCCGTGACGAAGACCGTCCGATCTCGGCACATTCGGTCAGTCATGCTGTTGATCGTCGCTCTTTCGGGCGCGGCGCGGGCGGGCGAACGCGCTCGCTCCGTGTCCGAACTGATGACCGATGTTCAGCGTTGGCAGGGGCAGATGGCGCGGGGAGACGCAGCCGCTTACGCGCTTCAGCGCGACGCCCTGAAAGCTGTGGCCGCGGCGATAAGTTCGGCGACGCCCGACAGTTGGAAGGACAAGAGCGAAACTGACGCCGTGGCCGCCTATATCCTGGGCGGCGGCCAGCCGCGCGAGGTCGCGCGGTTGTTGGAGCGGGGCGACGCGCCCAAAAGCGAAGAGCCGCTTCTGCGCGGCGCGCTGGCCTATTCGGTCGGGCGTGAACGCGAGGCCAGCCAACTGCTGGGCGGGATCGACGCGGCCAAGGCCAGCTTGAAGATCGGCGGTCAACTGGCCTACGCGCAATCCGTCATCTTGACCGCGCACGACCCAAAGCGGGCGGTCGAACTCCTGGACCTCGCGCGGATCCTTGCGCCCGGCAGCCTCATCGAGGAAGCGGCGTTGCGGCGCGAAATCCTGCTGCTCGGCGATTTGCGCGACAAGGCGCGGATCGAATTTCTCGCGCGTCAATATGTCGAGCGATTCGGACATTCGATCTACGCGGAAAACTTCATCGACGGTCTTGCCGCGGCGACGTTGAAATTCGGCTTGGCCGACGATCTGCCCAACCTGGCGCAATTTACATCCTTGCTGTCGCTGACTTCGCCCGAACAGCGACGAAAGTTTCTGCTGACGATCGCGCGCGGGCAAATGCTGCGTGGAAAATTTGAACCCGCAGGCGCCGCCGCGCGATCGGCGCTGGCGGATGTCGCGCCGGCATCGACGGACGAGGCGCGCGCGAAGTTCTACGCAGCGGCGGCTCAGGTATTCGTCGAAGACAATCGGCAAGGCGTCGAGGCGCTGAAATCCATCGATCGGGCGCAACTTGAACGCGCCGATCAGGCGCTGCTCGCGGCGACGTCTTATTTGGCCGAGCATCTCTACGATCCGGCGAGCAAGGCGTCGCTGGCCGAAGCGCGGCGTGAGGAAGACGGCGCTTTCGCACATTCGCCGGGAGCTGCCGCGGCGCGGGAGGGTGACGAGGTCGCAGCGACGATCCAGCTTGCGGAGGCGAGCCTCGCCCGCGCGAACGACCTCGATCGGCGCACTGGGGTTTCGCCATGAACGCCGTCGTGGTGACTCCGGCGCTCGACGCCGCGGCCCGGCGATTTTCGCCGCCGCACGGCGGCGGCCGGCAACTCGCGCCTTCGTTCGATCTCGTGCTCGACGGTGTGAATTCTGCCGATCGAGCGGGAATTTCGCCCAACGTTGAAAAGCCGACCCCAGGTGGTTCGCATTCCCAAATCGCGACGAACGCGCGCGGCGCAACGCTGATCGACGCGCCACAAGCGGCAGCGGTCGAAGCGGCGCTGGCTGCGTTGGGTTGCGTCGCGGCTCCCGCGACGACGAATCTTCCGACTGTCGGCGGTTACGCGAGCGCGGCCGCCCCGAAGTCCCGAGCGCCCTCGGCGCGCAATGTTTCGGGCGGGGAGGAGGCCCGTTCCACGGGGTCGACTTCGCCGCGCCCCTGCGATCTCCCGAAATCCGACGCTTCGCTCGGGGTGCGGGATGTGCAATCGCGAACCCATCTGGCGCCCGCCGTCGCCGCCCCGGCGCGAGATTTGCATTCGACGGCCGGGCCGCCCGCCGTCGTGAATCCCGCACTGGCCGACGCGCGCGCGCAACGCGGAGCAGGCGCGAGGCCCGAGGGGGCGGCAGACAAGACCTCGACGACCGCGCAGGCTCTGGAACTCCCGTTCGCGGCCGCGCAGACCAGCGCGACAAAGGATCTCCTCGCCACGCCGTTCGCGCCGATCGGCCTCGACCAATTGCCGAGCTTCGTCGCCGACCAGTCCAGCGCGTTCATCGCCCAAGCGACCGCCGCGCCGGCACCGCGCGTAACCGCGGCGAGCGCGCCAGGGGCTGTCAAGGAGCTCGAGATCGCGCTCGATCCGGCCGATCTTGGCGCTGTGACGTTGAAGATGCGGCTGGCCAACGGCAAACTCAGCGTTGAGATCGGTGTTTGCAACCCGAGCACGCTCACTGCGATTGCACACGAACGCGACGCGATCGCCGACCGCCTGAGCTCGAGCGCCCAGCCGCTCGAAAATCTGGTGATCCGCTCCGAGCCCGCCGCATCGATTACTTCCGGGAGCGACGATGCCAACAGATTCAGCGGTTCCGGCCAAACCGGTGCAAACGCAAACTCCTCCGGCGCCTCGCCCGGCGAGCGACAGGACCCTAGCGCTTCGCGCGATCCTCGGCGCGTCGCTCGGGACGCGGACGCTCAAGCGCCTTCTGGCGGCGGCGCTGGCGATCTGCGCGTCTGAAGCCGCGGCCGCCCCGATCGCGGCGCCCGTTTGCGAGCGCGAGATGACGCGCGCGGCGCGCGAATACGACGTTCCTCTCAACATCCTTTACTCGGTGGGTCTGACCGAAACCGGCAGTCGCGGCGCGCTCAGCCCCTACGACATGAACGTCGATGGGCGCGCCGTGCACTCGCAAAATCTGGCGGACGCGCTGGCGCGTTTCAACCAAGAGCGCGATCATGGCGCCAAGCTCATCGACGTCGGCTGCATGCAGATCAATCATCATTGGCATTCCGATCATTTTCGCTCACTCGCGGACATGTTCGATCCCGAGCGCAATGTGCGATACGCCGCCAGTTATCTCAGGACGCTACGCGCGGAGCAGGGATCGTGGACGCTCGCGGTGGCGCGGTACAACGCGGGGCCGGGCAACCCGCGAGCGCAGCGAAACTATGTTTGCGCGGTGATCGGCAACATGGTGGCGAGCGGTGGGGGCGCCTGGACGGCGAATGCGCGAGCGTTCTGCCATTGAACCGGCGCGGCCCTCTCAGGCGGAAGCTGCGAGCCGCTCGGCGCCAATCAGCCCGATGAGATATTCTATCAGCGCACGCACGGGCCTTGAACCAGCGTCGGCGCCGCCGTAGAGGCCGAGCATGACGTCGGGCAGCGCCGCGATCTGCGACGACGGCAATAATCGCGCGCTTCTGGGCGCGCAACTGCTGACGATCGCACCCACTCCGAAGCCGGCGTCGATCGCGCTTTTCAAGACGTCGAAATTGGCGCTCTTGCAGACGATTTCGAATTTGCGGCCGGCGCGATAAAGCGCCGCCGTCGCGAGGCGGTGATAGACCGAGTCCTCGGGAGTCGTGACGAGCGGGATCGGCCCTCGCAAGGGCAGACGAAATTCGGGCGAGGCGATCCATGCCACAGGCACGCGCCATTGGGCGAGCGCGCCCTTCGCGCCCCCCTGCGCGGTTATGGCGAGGGCGACATCGAGACCGCCAGATTGAACCCGTTCGAGCAGAGCCTCGGACATTTCGCACGCGAAGTCGAAGTTGAACCCTCGCCCATCGGGCCCGGTCATCGCGCCGAGACTCGGCACGAGCAGCGAGGCGCATTCACCGGGCATTCCGACCCGCAACGCCTCGCTTACGCCGTCGCGCCGCTCCAGGCGCTCCAGCATTTCGTCATGCAGCGCGAGCAGTTTGCGTCCATAGTCGAGGCAGATCTTTCCTTCCGGCGTCAAGTTGAGGCGCGAGGATTTCTCAAACAGCGGCGCTTCGATCAATTCCTCCAACCGCTTGACCTGGAGGCTTATGGCCGGCTGCGAGCGCCCTAGATCCTCGGCCGCGCGCGTGAATCCCCGCGAATCGACGACGGCGACGAAGGCTCGGATCACGTCAAGAGGAATGGCGCGCATGTGAATCGAAGCAATCCCGCCGATGTCCGTCGAACGCAATTCGACAACGACGATTCCAAGTTTGACGCATATCAGGAAAAGCGGGAACGAACCTTACGTTACGGAAGTTAGTAGCTGACTCGCGAACGCGTGGGAAGGGCGCGCCGGTGGGAAAGGATTCGCCGCGCGGGCCTAACCGCCAATTAACCCTTTCCGCTTAAAACCTAGCTCGCCCGAATGAATCGGGAGTCGACTTTCGCGAAATCCCGGGGCGCGCCCCGGGTCGACGCCATCAGGGCGCGCCGCGCGATTCCGCCTAGGTCGTCTCGCTATGCCGACGCTCGCAGTCCATGATCTGTCGGTCGGATTTCGTCGCTTCTCGTTCGCCGTCCCGTTCGGCGCTCCCGTTGCGATCTTTGCGGGCGCGAAAGGCCGGCCATGAACGGCGCCGCGATTCGGGCCCTGCAAGTCGCTTGCGCGCTCGCGCTGCTCGGTCTCGGCGCGCTGGTCGCGTGGGAAGCCCGAGCGCTGCCGATCGCGGAAATCGGCGTTCTGACGCTGATCGCCGTCGGCCTCTGCGGTCTGGCGGTCTCGGAATTGGCGGAGCCGCCGCCGCCGGACACGCAACCGCCGAGGGCGACCGCGCGCGACGCCGCGTTCGACGCGGCGCTTGATCGCGCGGTAGGGCAAATCCGCGATTATTTATCCTACAATCACGCTTACAACGATCGGCTATCGGGCTTGAACGACGGATTGCTGCGCTTGTCCGCGCGCGCTGACGTGCAAGAAGTCGTCGTCACGCTCATCGGGGCCAACAAGGAAATGCATGGGCGAATTGCTTCGCTCTCCAGGGAATTGGAGGCTTCGCGCGAGCAAATCGCCTCGCTGCGCGGAAACATCAGCGAAATCGGCAAGCTCGCCATGATCGACTCGCTCACGGAAATCGGCAATCGGCGATTCTTCGACCATGCGATCGTCGACGAAATCGAGCGGGCGCGGTTGACAGGGCGCGAACTTTGCCTCGCCATCGCCGACATCGATCGATTCAAGTCGGTCAACGACCGTTTTGGGCATTTAGTGGGCGATCATCTCTTGCGGATGTTCGCCGGACTACTGGCCAAGAATGTGCGCGGAAAAGGGATCGCGTCGCGCTTCGGCGGCGAGGAATTCACGCTGCTTTATCCCGGGACTTCCCTCGCCGAAGCGGAGCGACTGGTCGAATCGATCCGGCGCGACTTGCTGGCGAAGCGGTGGGTCGTGGGAGTGAACGAAGAACGCCTGGGCGCGATTACGGCCTCGTTCGGGGTCGCGCGCCTAATGGCGGGCGAGACTGCCGAGGCGCTCATACGGCGTGCGGATTCCAATCTGCTGCGCGCTAAGAACTCGGGGCGCAATCGGGTCGTAACGGACGATAGCGGGGCCGGCGAGTCGAATCGCAGAGTGATGCACGGCGAAATCTTGACCGGTTGACGCCGCTTTCCTCCAAGTCCGTTGGCCGATGTTGTTCTTGTTCGTGGCTTCGTCATCATGCGGAAACCGCATTTGTTCGCGCAGACCTTGGATGAACTGCCCAGGTCCGCGCGCGAAGCGTCCACTCGTTCGCCGGATCTTGGCGACATCCGACCGCACTGGCCTGATGTAACGGGGGCGCTGCCGCCTTCGGAGCTTCGCGCTGGCGCGGGCATTCGGATTTGGGACCGCGCATACGCCTTCGTCCATGAGGGCGAGCCGAGCGTGGCGTTTTCATCTGCGCCGCCGAGCGACCGCAGCGAGGACATTGCGCGCGAATTGGGTCTGGATCAGGGGCTGACGCTCGCACAATTGCATCGAACGCGGCGGCGCTTCAACTGGGCGAACCATCCAGATCGGAATCCTCAACTCCCGACCGATCTCGCCGGTCGCCGCGTCGCCGTCGCCAACACGCTGATCGACGAGGCCATCGCCGCGCGTCGCGAAGGCGACGGCGACCTCTGAGACGGTCGAGATTCAGTGCGGCGGATCGAAGATCATTCCGCGTCGGAACAAGTTCGCGGGCGTCGGCGTCGGTTCGACCAAACCATCGCTGGCGACAAGGACGACGCCGGCGGCATCGAGCAGGGCCCAACCGCCTGCTCTGGGTTGTATCTGCGCCACGCCGCCGACATTGGGGATGACGTCGCCGGGGCGAACGGAGAAGATTTTCGCTCCCTCCCGCAGCCAGGCGATCTCCGGGCGGGCGGCGACGAGCCGGAGCGTTTCGCGGGCCCCGATAGCGCCGAGCGGCGTCATGTCGAGCGTTTCGGGGGCCCTGTCGCTTCCTTTGGGCGCGCTCGTTCCGGCGGTGGGGTTCGCGGCGCCGCTTGGCTGCGCGAAAATCGCGAGATACTGCATGCCGTTGACGCCGGGGGCGCGGTCGCGCTGAAGGAGCATGACACAGGCGAAGAGCGTCGCGCCAAAAGCCGTGGATACCCCGGCGGCGACCAGGACGCGGTCGAGCGCGATCGAGAACTTCGAAGGCGGCGCCGCATCAAGCAACTTGCTGACATGGGCGGCGCGAGGGGCCGGCGCGCCGCCGCCTCCGCGTTCAGGCGCCTTCGGCATGGGAGCGGTCTTCGGATCGCGGCGAAGGGCGCAATGCCGCCGCCAGATCGATGAAAGGGTCGTGGCAGGAGGGCGATGCGAGCGATTGCGTCATGGCGTCGTAGATTTTCGGCACGCTCTTCATGGCTTGATCGAGGAGGGGGTCGCCGCCGGCCGAATAGCCGCCCATGAGGCGCAGTTCGCGGGTCTCTTCGAATCTGGCAATCATCGCTCGCAGCCGCGCGACCAACGCGACCTGTTCGGGAGTCCAGCGTGGCTGGGGAATGCGCGAAATCGACGACAGCACATTGACGGCGGGGTAACGGCCCTGGTCGGCGATGGCGCGATCGAGAACGATATGGCCATCGAGCGTGCCGCGAATGTTGTCGGCCACCGGATCGTTATGATCGTCGCCGTCGACGAGCACCGAAAAGACGCCCGTGATCGCGCCAGCGCCTTCGATGCCCGGGCCCGCGCGCTCCAACAGGCGCGGCAGATCGGAAAATACGCTCGGCGCGTAGCCTCGCGCCACCGCAGGTTCGCCTGCAGCCAACGCGACGTCGCGCGCGGCGTGGGCGAAGCGGGTTACGGAATCGACGATCAACAGCACCGACTGCCCGCGATCGCGAAAATATTCCGCGACCGTCATGGCGGTTTTCGGCGCTAAGCGGCGCATCATCGGACTCTCGTCGCCGGTGGCGACGATCGCGACCGCCGATTCCTTGTTTTCGCCGAGCGTATCGTCGAGAAACTCTCGCACCTCTCGTCCGCGCTCGCCGACCAGCGCGATCACCACCGCGTCGAACTGGGGCGCGCGCGCCAACATCGCCAGCAACGATGACTTGCCGACGCCCGAACCGGCGAAGACGCCAATTCTTTGACCCGCGCAAAGCGGCGTGAAGAGGTCGATGACGCGTATGCCTGTCCTGATGGGCGTGCGCACGCGCGTGCGACGAAGGGCGGGCGGCGGCTCCGCGTCGAGCGGCATCGATCGCTCGCCCGCGATCAACGCTTCGCGGTCGTCGATTGGTCGCCCCAGCGCGTCGATCACCCGACCCTTCCAGGATTCGTGCGGCCACAACGCGAGACTTTGCGCGCGCGACGCCCGCGCGCCGATTGTCGCGTCGCAGCGCGCGTCGAACGGTTTCAGCGTGATCGCGCCGTCGTCGATGCGCACGACCTCGCCAATTTGCTCGCGCAGCCCGACGTCGACCCGAACGCATTCGCCCAATCGAACGAATCGCGAGAGTCCGGCGACGCGATAGTGCGAGGTCGCGATTTCCGAGACGACCCCGCTGACGCAAGTGCGGGTCAGAGTCCTTCGCCCCTCGGCGAGCGCGCCGGCCAGTTGCGTCAATGCGTTGGCCGCTCCCGCGTCCGGCGGCGCGAAACGGGCTGTCATGCCGCGCCGCCCAGGGTCTTGATCGCGTCTTGCATCGAGCTCTCGGTCTGCGTTACTTCATTGGCGACGCCGTCGAAGGTCCGGGTCACGGAAATTAACTTGGTCATTTCGCGCACGGGATCCACGTTGGCGCCTTCGACCGCGCCCTGCACGACGCCGTTGGCGTTGAAATCGAGCATCGGCTGCGCTGGCCGGTCGCAGGTGAAACCGGACGTGCCCGCGCGCTTCAACGCGGCGCCGGGGTCAAGTTCGAAAAGGCCTACGGCGCCGAGTTGCCGGCCGTTCTGGCTGATCATACCGTCGCGGGCGATCGTCGGCTCGCCGCCATTGGGATCAAGCAGGATCGGCGCGCCGCCGGCGTCCAACACTGGATTTCCGGTCAGGGTTTCGAGCGCGCCGGTTTCGGTCATCCGCATTCGCCCGTCGCGCGTATAGACGGTGGCGCCGCCCGACTGGATAGCGAACCAGCCGTCGCCCTGCACGGCGACGTCGAACGCGTTGCCGGTCTGGATTACCGGCCCATTCTTCAGGGAAACGAAGTCGGATCCGGGGGAAACGTAAGCGAGCCGATTATCGCCCGCGCGCGCGAGTTCGGTCGCGAACGAAACGCCGTCGGCGCGATATCCGACCGTATTCATGTTGGCGACGTTCGCGGCGATGGTGTCGAGCCGCCGCTCCAACGCGAGCTGGGCGGAGAGTGAGACGTAAATGCCGTTCTGCATCAGCGCGCCTTGGACCAGCGCGCCGTCAGGCGACGCTCGCGTACATGCTCCGCGGCGCGGCTTGTCCGAAACTGACGCTCCGGCAAACAGTCTCGCATAAGTTTGCGCCTTCAGTTTCGCCCTCGGGGTCGGAGGGGAAGCTCAGTGAATTTCGCGATCGGGTTGGTCATAGCGTTCGGCAGCATCATCGGCGGCTACGCGGCGCTAGGAGGGCACCTTGAAGTGCTCGTGCAACCGTTCGAGTTCGTGATCATCTGCGGTTCCTCACTCGGGGTTTTCATCGTCGCCAACACATTCGCGACCATCAAGGACTGCGGCAAGGCGACGCTGGAGGCGATTCTCGACAACGCGCCCAAGCCTCGGGACTACCTCGACGTTCTAAGCGTGCTGCACGCTTTGATGCGCGAGCTGCGCGCCAAGTCGCGCAGCGAGGTCGAAGGACATTTCGACAATCCCAGCGAATCTGAGATCTTCAAGGCGTTTCCCAAGCTGCTCGCAAACGTGGATCTGACGGTCTTCATCTGCGACTATTTTCGAATCATCATCATCGGCAACGCTAGACCGCACGAAATCGAGGCGCTGATGGACGAGGAGCTGGAAACGCTCGCGCACGAGAAGTTCAAGCCGGTTCATGCCTTGCAAGCCGTCGCGGACGGGCTTCCGGCGCTGGGCATCGTCGCGGCGGTCCTCGGCGTCATCCACGCAATGGGGGCGCTCGATCAGTCACCCGAAGTGCTGGGCGGCCTGATTGGAGCGGCGCTGGTCGGCACGTTTGGCGGAATATTTCTTTCTTATGGCGTCGTCGCCCCAATCTCCGCCAAGATCAAAGTGATTCGACAGAAGCAACTGCACCTTTACACTCTCATCAAACAGAGTCTGCTCGCTTTCATGAATGGCGCCATGCCGCAGGTGGCGGTCGAATTCGGTCGCAAGACCATTCCCGCCAAGGAGCGCCCGACAATCGATACCGTTGAAAACGAGACGACGCTCGGCGCCGGTGGCGCGCAAGTCAAGGAAGCGGCCTGATCGATGTCGCAGACCGGCGGCGAAGCAATGGCCTTGGCCCCCTGGCTCAAGGATGGGACAGCCCAATCTCGGGGGCTCTCGGTCGAGAAATCCTCGCCGTTCCTCGCCGCGATGGAGCGTTTCGTCGAAACGGCGGGCGAAGCGGTGGCCGAGATTGTCGGGTCCGGCGCGGCGGCGACGCTCGAATCGGTCGAGTCCGCCTCGGTTTTCGAACTTCTAGGCGCGCACACAGGACATCCGGCGGCCGTCGTCTACAGCACGGCGCTCGATGCGCGTCTGGCGGCGATTCTCGATCCGGCCGCTATCGACCTCATCGTCAACGCCGCTTTCGGCGGCGGGGCGGCGACGCGGACGCCAAGTTCGGAACGTCGCCCAACCGCGTTCGAACTGCGTCTGGCCGGCGAGGCGGTGAAACGCCTTCTCGAGGATCTTTCTCGGGCTTTCGCGCCGGTTGTCGAAATCGACTTCGAGATGGAGAGTTTCTCGGCGATCGCGGACACGAGCCTGCTAGGGCCCCGCGATTCGCCGGCGACGGCGGTGAACTTGTCGATCAGGACCGCCGCGGGTCCGCTCAACGCCATTCTCGTTTTTCCGGCGGCGGCGTCGACGGCTATACTGGACAAGTTCGCCGGCGATGGCTCCGGTGAAGACGCCGCGAGCGAAACGATCTGGTCGCGCGGGCTCCAGCGCGAAGTTGTTCAGGCGCGCATGACCGTGACCGCGATTCTCGACGAATTCGCGTTGACGCTCGGCGAGATCGCCGCGTTTGAACCTGGACTTCTGTTGCCGCTCTCGGGCGAAGGCGAGGGACGCATCCGGCTCGACTGCGCCGAACGCGGCGTTCTCGTCTGCAAGCTTGGCGAACGCTTTGGGCGGTATGCTCTGGAAGTGCAGGATTTCATCGCGGCGGGCGAAACCGCCCCCGTCGCGACCGGTTGAATGCCCGGCCCGAATCGGCGCTGCGCGCGAAGGAGTTTGTGAGCATGGATGCATCGAGCGAAAGCGCGCCTACGCCCCCGCCGCCTCTAGGAGCGAAGACGAATTTGGACTCGATTCTCGCAATTCCCGTGACCGTGCAGGTGGTGCTGGGAACGACCACCATGCCCGTCGCGCAGTTGATGAAACTCGGTCGCGGCGCCGTGATCGGTCTTGACCAGAAAGTCGGCGCGCCGGTGAACGTTTTGGTGAACGGCCGCGTCGTCGCCCGCGGCGAGGTCGTCGTCGTCGACGAGGAGAATTCGCGATTTGGCGTCACGCTGACCGAGATCGTCAACGAGACGAGCCCAGGCCGACTCTCTTGATCGCAGGGGCCAGTTCACATCATGAATGCTCTGGACGAGAAAATGCAGGCAGGAGCGCAAAAGGCCGCCGCGGTGCTGTTGGCGATGGGCAAACCGTCGGCGACCCAACTTCTCAGGCATTTCACGTCGGACGAATTGCGGGACGTAACGCGGGCGGTGGCGAGCCTAGGCGCGGTTACGCAATCGCAGATCGAGGATCTCGTCGACGAGTTCGCTGTGCAGTTCGCTGCAGGCGCGAGCCTGCTGGGCGATGAGGGCCACGCTCGGGCTTTGATCGAGGACGCCGTACCGGCCGAGCAAATCGCTTCGCTGTTCTGCGAGCGCGCGCAGTCCGCGGGGCCCGACGTATGGCGGTCGCTTGGCGCGGCGCCGGAGGCCGCCATTGCGGCTTTCGTCAAGCAGGAGCACCCGCTAACCGCCACCTTCGTCCTTTCACGGCTTGACCCAAGCGTCTCCGCGCAAATCGCGACGCTGCTGCCGCGCGATCTGCGCAACGAAATCCTGCTCGGACTGATTGCGCCGCCCGAGTTGTCGCCGACGACACTTCGCGTACTGGAGGAATCGTTGGCCGACGCCTTCGCCGGGGGAGGCAGCGATTCCGCGGGCCGTCAGCGCATGAAAATCGCCGAGATCATCAATAACCTCGATCCCGTCGAGGCCGAGGATGTCATGCGCGTCTTCGCCGCCGCCCGGCCCCAGGACGCGCGCGCGCTGCGCGGGATGCTATTCTCGTTTCAGGATCTCCCGCGACTATCGCAGCGCGCGCGCGCGCTGCTTTTCGACAAAGTGTCCACCGAAATCGTTGTCCTCGCTCTGCGCGGATCGGACGCCGAATTCCGCGAGCCAGTGTTATCTGCGATGGCCTCACGGTCGCGCCGTCTCGTCGAGGGCGAACTCGCCAATCCGTCCTCGAGTCCGCCCGCCGAAGCCGACAAGGCGCGCAAGCAAATCGTCAAGCTGGTGCTCGAGATGGCGCAACGCGGCGAGATCGAACTGCCGACCAACGATGACGCTGCAGCGGAAGCAGCCTAGCTCGCGCGGATGATCGAATGAGCGACGACACCGACAGCGATAGCAAGACCGAGGAGCCGACGGACAAGCGTCTGCATGACGCCATAGAGCGCGGCAACATTCCCGTGTCGCGAGAACTCGCGTTCCTGGCTTCGCTTGTCGCCTATCTGATCTTCGAATTGTTTCTCATGCCATCGGCGGCGTCGAGCCTGGTCGCGACGCTCCAGCGTTTCATCGACAACCCATCGGGATGGCGACTCGATCGGGCGAGCGACGCGCTAGCGCTCAACTACGTGATTCTGGTCGCCGCCGCGCGAAGCCTGGGGCCGGCAGTGTTCCTATTCATGGCGCTCGGAGCGGGCGCCTCCCTGGTGCAGAACGCGCCACGCATCGTGTGGACGCGCGTCCAGCCGGATTTCTCGCGCATCTCGCTTCGTAGCGGGCTCTCGCGAGTTTTCGGCCCGCGCGGGTGGACAGAATTCTTTAAGAGCGCGATCAAGCTTGGAGCGGTCGCGGCGGTTGTCGGTGTGATCCTGAGCCGGCAGGGTTATGTCCTGACGTCGGCGATGTTCGCGGACGCCGGCGATCTGCCGCAGCGTTTGCTCTCGCTCTGCGTCAACGCGACGGCGTCGGTGATGTTGGCCGTGCTCGTCGTCGCCGGCGCCGACTACGCTTGGCAACGCATCCATTGGCGGCGCGATCAGCGAATGAGCCTGCAGGAGATTAAAGACGAGCTCAAACAGGCCGAGGGCGACCGTTTGATGAAGGCGCGCCTGCGCTCGTTGCGGCTTGCGCGCTCGCGCAAGAGGATGCTGCTGGCGGTGCCGAAAGCAACGATGGTGATCGTGAATCCAACACATTATGCGGTCGCATTGCGCTACGCGAGGTCGGAGGGCGGCGCGCCCACTGTGCTGGCCAAGGGACTCGATCTGATCGCGTTGAAGATTCGGGAAATCGCCGTGGAGCATGAGATTCCTATCGTAGAGGATAAACCGCTGGCGCGTTCGCTTCACGACAACGTCGCTGTCGACGATGCGATACCGCCAGAGTTCTATCGCGCAGTTGCAGAGATCGTTCATTTCATACAGGAGAAGCGTGGCTCCTGGACATCAGGCCGGAGGAGACTCAATTGATTCTGAGCCTATCGCGCGGGATCGATGCGCTCAAGATGGAGCGGATCCTGGCCGACGCGTTGGTCGACGTGGCGACCGAGTTGCGCCTCGCCGATCCGGCCGAGTTCGTGCTGATGATCGGAGGCGAACAGGCCGCGAATTTGGCCGACCTCGTGAATTCCTCGAGCGAGCTCTTCTATAAGAGCGGCGCTTTGCGATACGCGCTCGCGTCGGCTTGCCATCTGCACTGGGATTCGACGCCGACGGTTCGGATCGACATGGAGTTCCGCCATCGCGAGGTGACCGCGTTCCTGCGCTTGACGATCGGCGGGGCGCGCGCCG
Source organism: Beijerinckiaceae bacterium (assembly GCA_037446355.1). GTDB lineage: Bacteria > Pseudomonadota > Alphaproteobacteria > Rhizobiales > Beijerinckiaceae > Roseiarcus. The sequence continues at coordinate 24,193 of JBBIIT010000023.1, forward strand.
GCGTTGAAATTCTCGATATGCATTTCGACGACGACGCGATCTTGGGCATGTCGATGTGCGAACGACTTTCGGCGGCGATCGCGGACGCGCGCTTGCGCTGAATCCGAATAGGGAGAGGAGCGTGAAGTCGCGATTGGATGGCGTCAAACTGAGTTACGGCGAGGCCGCTCCGAACCCCCAAGATCTCGGGGCGCGGGGCAAAGTGAGTTATCGCGTTACGTTCGGACATGAGTCGCCGCGACCATGCAATCTCGGTTCGCGCGACGCCCGCGCCAGCGGCCGGCGCCCGACCCGTTTGCGATCCGCGAAAATCCTCGATGCGAGCAACGGTTTCGTATGCGAGGCCATTATGCAAAATCGGTCGAAGAGCGGGCTTTGCCTAAGGCTCTGCCGCGACGCCGGTCTGCCCGCACGTTTTGCGATCCATGACGATCTTACTGGCGAAATCGTTGTCGCCGCGCTGGTCTGGCGGCGCGGGCCGTCTATCGGGGTTCGCATTGTCGCGCCGGCGCCAAGCCGACCGATCAAGCCGAGCGATCGGTTCGCGCTGCGCGGACGCTTTTACGCAATTCGCGACTAGATGCGGGCGCGCAAAGCGTCAGCCATCGAATCGAAAGTCGCGGCCCAGGCGCCGGCGCGTGGCTGGCGGAATAGTCGCATCGAGGGATACCATGGCGAGTCCCTCCGCTCGCGCAACCAGCGCCATTCCGCGTCGTTCTTCAGCGCCAACCAAACCGGCGCGCCGAGAGCGCCGGCGAGATGCGCGACCGATGTGTCGCAGGTGACGACGAGATCGAGATGGGCGATCGCCGCAGCCGCGTCGACGAACGCGTCGGCGCCAGCGTCGAACCCGGGGCCAAGGGTCTCCACAATCATGTTGGGCGGCAATCGCTCGAGTTGCTCGGCGCCGAAACCTTTTTGCAGCGAGATCAGACGAACGCCGGGGATCGCGGCCAACGGCCGAAAAGCGATCAGCGGCATTGAGCGCGCCGTGTCGGCCTCGGGGTCCGGGTTGCCCTGCCAGACGACGCCAACTTTGAATCCGTCATCGCCGATCCGGTGCGCCCAGAAGTCCATTCGCTCGCCCTCGGCGGCTAGGTAGGACGCCGGCGCGGGCACGCTTTCGAGCCGCGTGCCGAAAGCGCGCGGAAGACTGCTCAGAGCGATCTGCGCATCGAATGTTTCGTCCGCCGACGGCATGACGACGAGACGGGCCGCGGAGGCGGGGCTCAACAGTCTGTGCAGCTTCGCCGGGCATACGAAAGTCACCTCGACGCCGGCTCGCGCCATCATCGGCAGATAGCGGAAAAACTGTAGGGTGTCGCCGAGCCCGTGATCGTTGAGGACCAGCACCCGCCGCGCGGCGCTCGCGGGTCCGCGCCAACGCGGGAAGCGCGCGCCGAGCGCTTCGGCGAGCGACTTGCCGGCGATCCAGCGCGCCTCGTAGCCCTCCCAGCCCGAAGCGAAATCCCCCAGCGAAAGATCGAGACAGCCGCGGCCGTTTATCGCCTCTCGGCAACCGAGAGCCTCGGCCGCCACGAACGCCGCCCGAGCTTGCGGAATGCGATTGAGCGCGCGCAGCGCCAGCCCCTCGCCGCATAGCGCGTCGGCGTAATCCGCCCGCGTTCGACGGGCGCGGCGATAGGCTTCGAGCGCTTCTTCGGGCCGTCCTAGTTTCAACAGAATCGTCCCTAGATTGAGCGCCGCTTCGGGAAAATCCCGGCGCCCGTTCAGCGCCTCTCGCGCTGCGCGCTCCGCCTCGTCGAGGCGACCGAGCGCACGCAGCGCGCCCGCGCGCGAATTGGCGGCGTCCGCGTCACCGGGCGCGAGCGTGGACGCCGTTTCGAAGGCGCGTAGCGCGTCATCGTGCAGGCCGAGACGAAACGCCAGCTTACCGAAATTCAACCAAACCACGGGCGCCTTAGGATCGATTTCGAGCGCGCGCCGGTAGAAGCGCAAGGAGGCATCGGTCTTGCCGCCGCGCTCCAACACGTAAGCGCCCATCGCCAGGGCCTCGGCGAAATCGGGTCGCGCGCGTAGAGCGGCGTCAAGTTGCGCGGCCGCCTCGCCGCGTTGACCCGCCTGCCACAAGGAGAGCGCTCGCCGGTAGTGCTCGGTTGGATCGGGAATCGATTCGGATTTGCGATTGCGCGCACGTGCGTTCATGTGAGCTCCTCCGACTTCGCGCGCCGCGCATCGTCGGGCCCGCATCGAAGGCGGGTTCGCTTGCTCCGGGCTTGCCGGACCGAACGAAAGCGGCGCAAGCTCCGTGCAAGGCCATGGCGCCAGGGTGCAAATCAAATCTCACTTGGAAACATGGATCGTGTCCGACGTCTATCTGTTCCAGCTCGCCTCGCAACGCACGCAATGGCTGTCGTCGCGCCAGGCGCTCATCGCGAGCAATGTCGCAAACGCCAACACGCCCGGTTACGCCGCCCGCGACATGCAGCCCTTTTCCGCCGCGCTCGACGCCGTGCATGTCGCCATGACCACGACGAATCCCGGCCATGTCGCGCCCGCTATCGACGAATTCGATCCCGGTCGGCCGGCCGAGGACGCCGGCGCGGATGCGACGCTGTCGGGAAATTCGGTCAATCTTCAGGACCAAATGGTCAAACTCGGCGATGTCAATCGACTGTATCAGGAGACGACAGGCATCAAGCGCGTCTTTCATCAGATGATGCTTTCGGCGCTGAAGTGACGGCATGATCGACCCACTGCAAAGCTCAATCAAGATCGCCGGCGCCGGGCTCGACGCGCAAGCGATCCGATTGCGAATCATCGCGGAAAATGTCGCAAACTCGCAATCGACGTCGAACGCAGCGGGCGGAGATCCCTATACGCGCAGGACAGTCTCGTTCGCCAGCGAAGTTGATCGCGCCGCAGGATTGCCGCTCGTGCGCGTCAGAAGCATCGGCGTCGACAGCGCGCCGTTCCGGATCGAACAGGATCCGGGCAATCCGGCCGCTGACGCGCAAGGGTTTGTCAAGATGCCGAATGTCGATGTGCTCGTCGAACTCGCCGACATGCGCGAAGCCAACCGCACTTATGAAGCTAATCTGCAAGTGGCCAAGCAGACGAGCGATCTGATGAACATGACCGTCGGCCTGTTGAAGGATGTCTAGCCCAGGAGTTCGCCATGAACATCTCACCCGTTTTATCAGTTGCGCACTCCGCCGCCGCCATCGCGCCGTCCGCCTCGGCCGGGTCCTCGTCGTCGGGTCCGAGTTTTATTCAGACCTTGGGGCAAATCGCGCATGAGGCCGTCGGCGCGCTTCAGGCCGGAGAAGCGGCGGCCATTCAAGGCGTGCAGGGGGCGGCGCCGCCCTTCAAGGTCGTCGAGGCCGTGATGGGCGCGCAGCGCACGTTGCAGCAAGCCCTGGCGATCCGCGACAAGGCCGTCGCCGCCTACCAGGAAATCTCACGAATGTCGATCTAGTCCCAGCGTCGAGAAGGGGAACAAAGCATGAGGGCGTTAGCGATCGCGGCCACCGGAATGAACGCGCAGGAGCAGAACCTCGAAGTCATCGCCAACAACGTCGCCAACATCAACACGACAGGCTTCAAGCGCTCGCGTGCGGAATTCACGGATTTGATCTACCAAAACGAGCGCCTGATGGGCGTCAGCAGCCGAGGCCGCGACGCGACGGTTCCCGAAGGCGCGCAAATCGGCCTCGGCGTGCGCACAGCGGCGATTCGCTCGGTCCAGATCCAGGGCGCGCTGACAAGCACTGGGAACTCGTTCGACCTGGCGATCAACGGTCGCGGCTGGTTCCAGGTCGCGACGCCGACCGGTGAAACCGTTTACACGCGCGACGGCGCCTTCAACACCAACGCCACCGGCCAACTCGTGACCTCCGACGGCTTCACGGTCACGCCCAACATACTTGTCCCGCCGAACGCGACCGCAGTGACGGTAAGCCAGAGCGGACAGGTGACGGCGACAATCCCGGGTCAGGCGCTTCCGCAAACCCTTGGCCAATTGACGATCGCCAATTTCGTAAATGAAGCGGGACTGCAGGCGCTCGGCGGCAATCTGTTCCAGCAAACCGCGGCCTCCGGGCCTCCCAACGTCGGCGTGCCCGGCGATACTTCGTTCGGCGTGGTGCAGCAGGGATACCTCGAAGCTTCGAACGTCGATCCAGTGCGAGAAATCACCAATCTTATATCCGCTCAACGCGCTTACGAAATGAACTCGAAAGTGATCCAGGCTGCGGATCAGATGTCGGGCACGATCTCCAACATGCGGGGTTGATGAAGGAGCGATGTCAAAGGGAGTCATGTTGATTCTGGCGAGCGCGCTCGTCGCCGTCGCCGGAGCGTCCACGGAAAGCGCGGCGCGCGCGCAGACCGCGACGGTGCCGAGCCCAAAGGCGGTTATCTATCCGGGCGACGTCATCGGCGAAAATGTCCTCGTCGACTTGCCTGAAGACGATCTCGGCTCTGGTGGGCCGTTCGTTCGCGCGCGCCCCGAGGTCGTCGGCAAAATGGCGCGTCGCACGTTGCTGCCGGGTCGCGCAATTCCTCTGGCGGCGATCGGCAACCCGCGCCTCGTGCGCAACGGCGCCGCGGTGCGGGTCGTATATCGGGACGGCGCGCTGACAATCGCGGTCGCGGGCGAGGCTCTCCAGGACGGCGGCGTTGGCGACTTCGTCAAGCTGCGCAACGCGGACAGCGGCGTCACCGTCAGCGGCCAAGTGCAGCCGGACGGCTCGGTGCAGGTCGACGGCGGTTGATGCGCTCGCTGTTGTTCAGTTTCCTGTTGATCCTGACCTGTCTTGCTTCGGCGGGCGCGGCCGTGCGCATCAAAGACGTCACTTCCTTGCGTGGCGCGCGCGACAACCAACTCATTGGCTATGGCCTTGTCGTTGGGTTGCAGGGCACTGGCGACACATTGCGCAACGTGCCATTCACGGAGCAGGCGATTCAGTCGATGATGGATCGCATGGGACTCAACGTGCGCGGCAGCGCCCTGCGCAATCGCAATGTTGCGGCGGTGATGGTAACCGCCGATCTGCCGACAGGCGCCGACGTCGGCGTTCGAATCGATGTCACCGTTTCGGCGCTTGGCGACGCGGCCTCGCTGATGGGCGGCACTTTGCTGCTGACGGAGCTCATGGGAACCGACGGCAAGGTCTATGCCGGCGCTCAGGGCGCCGTATCGATCACGGGCTTCGATGCAGCCGGGCAAGGCGAGACGCTGACGCAGGGCGTGCCGACAGCCGGACGTCTATCGAATGGCGCGATCGTAGAGCTCGCGGCGCCGCCAAGCGTGGACGAACTCAGGATGATTCTCGAACTCAAGAACCCCGACTATGCGACCGCCGCGCGCATCGTCGACGCCATAAACTCCTTTTCGCGACGCCTCTATCGTAAGACCTTCGCGTTCGAACGCGACAACCGCACGGTCGAACTGTTTCGGCCCCCGACGCTCAGCGTCACGCGGATGATGTCAGAGCTCGGCGAGCTCACGATCGAGCCGGACACGGCGGCGCGGGTCGTGATCGACGCGCGTACGGGCACGGTCGTCATCGGTCAGGACGTGCAGATCTCCACTGTCGCGGTGACGCACGGCACCTTGAATGTGCGCATCTCTGAGACCCCGCAGGTCTCGCAGCCCAATCCGTTGAGTAAGGGCGTCACTGTCACGACGTCGAAGACGCAGATCGACGCCGAGCAGAGCGGCGGCCAGATCGCCGTTGTCAGTGGCGCGAGCCTCCGATCGCTCGTCACCGGATTGAATCGTTTGGGCGTCAAGCCGACCGGCATCATCGCCATACTGCAAGCGATCAAATCGGCGGGGGCGCTGCAAGCCGACCTTGTCGCGCAATAGCGCGCCAGCCCGACGCAAGGCCGGCGTCGCAATTTCCGCTCCATGCAACTCTTTCGAATCGGATTGGAACATTTCGACCTGGCGTCGCGACGAGGCGCGGCGAGCGCGCTCGCGCTTTTTGCCGTCGCGACGGGAATCGCCAACGCACAGGATGGACCGAAAGCACGTTCGGCGTCGACAACCGAAAGCGAGATCGCGAAGTACTGCGGCAATATCGCGCCCGCCGCCGCCGAGGCGCGCGTGGCAGGGCAGACCGCACGCCTGGTGCAACTCGAAACCGAAATCAAACGCGAAATCTCCGAACTGGAACGGCGGCAGGCGGATGCACGGGATTGGGTCTCCAAACGCGAGCAGCTCATGAAGTCGGCAAGCGACGATGTCGTCGCCATCTACGCCAAGATGACGGCGGAATCGGCCGCTTCGCAAATCGCGACGATGGACGAGGCGGTTGCCGCCGGAGTGCTGGCGAAACTCGCGCCGCGTGTCGCCAGCGCCATTCTGGGCGAGATGGAGGCGACGAAAGCCGCCAAGTTGACGAGCTTGATGATGGGCGCGCCCGCTCACGAAAGTCGCTCATGAGGCGCAAGCTTCGCACGAATTGCGGTTGGGTGCTCGCACTGGCGCTGACGGCCTGTTCCAACGCGCCGCCGGAGCTGATGCGCGCGCCCGCCCTTTCCGCAGTCGGCAGCGGTCTTACCGCGTCCTCGCTAGGCACGGGCGAAGCGCCGACGGCCGATCTGCCGACCGCCGCGCTCGGGCCGGTGTCGACGAGGCCGGGCAATCTCTACACAGACCAGCGCATCGCCAAGGTTGGCGACATCGTCACCGTCATAATTGCAATCAACGACAAGGCGACATTCGGGAATTCAACCGACCGCTCGCAAACGGCCAAGACCGGATTCGGGACCGACTTTTCGTTCGCGCCGCCGAGTTCCTCGTCTTCGTCGTCGCAGGGATCGCCGCTAACTTTGACCTCGGACGTCAATTCCAGCTCGATCTCCGAGGGCAAGGGCAACATCGATCGGTCCGAGCAAATTCAGCTCTCTGTGCCGGCGGTCGTCACGCAGGTGCTACCCAATGGCAATCTATTCATCCGCGGCACACAGGAGGTGCGCGTGAATTTCGAACTTCGCCAACTGACGATCGCCGGTCTCGTGCGTCCGGCCGACATTTCCCGCAACAACACCATCGCTTACGACCGCGTCGCCGAGGCGCGGATTTCCTATGGGGGACGCGGAAGACTGTCGGAGGTGCAGCAACCCGCCTGGGGCCAGCAGGTCTACGATTACGTCAGGCCATTCTGAGCAAAGCGGAGTTCCAATCGCCATGGCTGCACCCAAGCCCGCCGAGGCGCAGTCCGGGCCCAAGCGGGGCTCGGCGAAGTCGACTCTTTTGGCGGCGATGCTTGTCACCGTGCTCGCAGTCGGCGCCGGCGCGCTGCTCGCGACGCTTAACCTCCAATCGCCGGCGCCCTCGGCCGAAGAGCGCGGGCTCGCGGCGGGCGCCGCCGCCGGCTGCCCGATGGCGGCGTCCAATCTTGTCGATCTGCCGCCTGTCGTCACCAATCTCGGCGCGCCGACCGACACCTGGGTTCGCCTCGAAGCGTCGATCGTATTCGATCGCGAGCGAGTGCTGCAACCCGAAGTCATGGCCGCCGAGATCGCCGCGGACGAACTCGCCTATCTTCGCACGGTCTCGCTCGGTCAGATCTCCGGGCCGACAGGCCTGGCAAATGTGCGTCAGGACTTGACCGATCGCGCCGTCGTGCGTTCGGGCGGAAGGGTCATCGAGCTCGTGCTTAAGACGCTGGTGGTGCAATGAAGCTATTCCTCGTTACGGCCTTCGCGCTAGTGGCGCTGGTTGGCGCGGCGCAAGCGCAAACGGTCGATCTCGGTGCGCTCGTTCCCGGCGCCAACGCGTCGGCGACCGGGCGAATTGTGCAAATGGTCGCTATCCTCACGGTGCTGTCGGTCGCACCGGGGCTACTGATCATGGTGACGAGTTTCACCCGTTTTGTCGTCGCTTTGTCGTTCCTTCGGTCCGGCCTCGGCCTTCAGAGCACGCCCGCGAATCTGGTGCTGACGAGCCTCGCGCTCTTCATGACGCTGTTCGTCATGGCCCCAACTTTCGACAGCGCGTGGCGCGATGGCGCGAAACCGCTGATGGACAACTCGATCACCCAGGAACAGGCGTTCACCGCGATCGCGGAGCCGTTTCGGGAGTTCATGCTGACTCAAGTGCGCGAAAAGGACATCGCGCTATTCGAGGATCTGTCTCATGGGCAATTCAAGTCGAGCGAACGCTCGAAAGTGGATTTGCGAGTTCTAATTCCCGCCTTCATGATTTCCGAGCTTCGGCGTGGATTCGAGATAGGATTTATGATCGTCGTTCCGTTTCTGGTCATCGATCTGATCGTGGCGACGCTGACGATGTCGATGGGCATGATGATGCTGCCGCCGACGGTTCTTTCGCTTCCGGCCAAACTGTTGTTCTTCGTGATGATCGACGGCTGGAACCTACTGATCGGCAGCCTCGTGCGCTCGGTTGTGTGACTCCGGCAGGAGGCGAAGCGCGATAGGTTCGCGCAAGGCCGCCGCGCTTAATTCGAGCGAGTTCGTTGGAGACCATGGAAATGAGCATTCTGGATGCGTCGGTTTCGGGTATGCTCGCGAACTCGAATTGGCTCAGCGGCATCTCGCAGAATGTCGCGAACGCCAATACGACGGGCTACAAGAACGTCGAGACTCAATTCTCGGCGCTTGTCGACGCTTCGTCCGGCGTATCGGCCGGCGCCGGCGTCAAGACGACCATGCGCTCGTTGAACGGATTGCAGGGCCAAGTCGAGGGAACTTCGTCTTCGACCGATCTGGCGGTGCAGGGCGCGGGCTTCTTCGTGGTCTCGGACGCCGGCGGCAATATCTACTTCACGCGCAACGGATCGTTCGTTCCGGACGCGTCTGGCAACCTCGTCAACGCAGCCGGATACTATCTGATGGGTGCGAACGTATTGGGCAGCGCCGGGCCGGTCTCGCTCAATTCTCTATCGGGATTGCAGAAAGTGAATGTCCAAGGGGCCGCTGCATCGGCGTCGCCATCGACGACGGCGAGCATGGTCGCCAATTTAGCGTCAAGCGCCAGCGTCATCACCGCGGCGAATCTGCCCTCGACCAATTCAGCGGGCGCGACTTACACCGACGAAACTACGATGGTCGCCTACGACAATCTTGGCGGCGCGCATACGATCAACCTCTATTTCGCCAAGACCGGCGCGAACACCTGGGAAGTGGACGCCTACGACAGCGGCGCGGCGGCGGCGGGCGGCGGATTTCCGTATTCAACCGGACCGCTTGCGACGCAAAATCTCACGTTCAGCGCGACGAACGGCGCGCTCGTCAGCGGCGGCTCCCTCGCGATCCCCGTCCCCGGAGGTCAGACGGTCGCGCTAAATCTCAGTCAGACGACGCAACTTGCCGCGAATTTTGGCGTAAGTTCCGCTTCGATTAACGGCAACGCGCCCGGAAACCTCACCGGCGTCGCGATCGCCAAGGATGGAACTCTATCGTTTCAGTATGGCAACGGCTCGGCCGCGAATGCGTACGAAATTCCACTCGCCAATGTTCCCAGTCCCGATAATCTGACGTCGGTGGTTGGCGATGCCTACGCGGCCAACTATCAATCTGGCGCCGCTCATGTCGGCAATGCGGGTGCGGGCGGACTGGGGACCATCGTATCCTCGTCGCTCGAAACCTCAACCGTCGACCTTGCGACGGAGCTGACCAATATGATCAGCGCCCAAAGCGCCTACGAAGCGAACTCGAAGGTTTTCCAGACCGGCGCCAAGATTCTGGACGTCCTGAACGGGCTGCAACCGTGAATTCCGAAGTTTCCAAACCCAAGCCGGGACCATGACCCTATCGTCTGCGCTGACCATCATAAATTCGTCGTTCGCCGCGACCGCGGCGCAGTCCTCGACGATCGCAAGCAACATCGCCAACGTCAATACGCCCGGATACGTGCGTCAAATCGCCAATCAGGCGACAAATGGGTACGGCGGGGCCGATGTCGTATCGATAGCGAGGCAGGCGAACGTCGCTCTGCTCGATCAACTCAACGTGTCGACCTCGGAATCGGCGAGCCAGAGCGCGATCGCAAAAGGGCTCGCGGCCCTGGCGCAAACCGTCAATGACAGCGCAACGGCGTCGACCGCGACAGGGGTTCTCCAAAACGGCCCCTCGCCTTCGGCGATGCTCGCTAATTTGCAGAGCGCGCTGACGACCTATGCGGCCAACCCGGGCAACGCGTCGCTCGGTCAAGCCGCCGTGACCGCGGCTCAGAGCGTGACCGCGTCGCTCAATGGCGGCGCGGCGGCGGTGCAGGAGGTGCGCTCGCAGGCGGACGCGCAGATGGCCGCTTGCGTCGGATCGATCAACTCATTGCTGGCGCAATTTTCCGGCGCCAATGCGCAGATCGTCGCCGGTCTTGCGACGGGCGCCAACGTCGTTCCGGCGCAGAACGCGCGCGATTCGATCTTGACCCAATTGTCGCAACAGGTGGGCGTCTCGACGACGACGAACAGCGACGGATCGATGTCGATCTATACCGACAGCGGCGTCACGTTGTTTCAAGAAACCGCGAGGACGCTAGCGTTTAGTCCGACGCCGGTTCTGACCGCCGGCGCTAGCGGCTCCGCGGTGACAGTGGACGGCATTCCCATCACCGGCGCCGGCGCGCCCATGCAGATTGCTTCTGGCGCTTTGGCGGGGTTCGCGCAGTTGCGCGATACGATCGCGCCGCAGTACCAGGCCCAGCTCGATCAGATCGCGGGCGGCCTAGTCTCGGCCTTTGCCGAGACTGACCAATCGGCGAGACCAACCCAACCCGGACGGCCCGGGCTCTTCACTTTTCCGGGCGCGACCGGCGTGCCCGTCAATACGGCCGTAACCGGGCTTGCCGGGCAAATTGAGGTCAACGCCAATGTGGACCCCAGCCAAGGCGGGTCCGTAACTCTGCAGCGGGATGGCGGCATATCGAGTCCCGGGAATCCCGCCTACACCTACAATGCGAGCGGTGGCGCCGGATACTCGGCGCGCCTGACAGAGCTCGCCAGCCAGATCGATGCCGCTCAACCGTTCAACCCGGCCGCCGGGCTTGGCGCGTCCGCGAGCCTCTCCGGCTACGCCAATGCTTCAGTGAGTTGGCTGCAAGGCCAGAACCAACAGGCGAACGACGCCTCCACATTTCAGAGCTCGGTCGTCGCACAAGCGAGCGCAGCCCTGTCCAACGCCAGCGGAGTCAATCTCGACGCCGAGATGACCAACATGCTGAACATCGAAAATTCCTACACCACGTCTGCGAAACTGCTGACGACCGTCAACAGTATGTTCTCGGCGTTGATCAACGCGGCCTGAGCCCCATGAGCTATACCTCAGTCTCGACACGATATCTGGGAACCGCGATGTTGCCTGCCATCGCGCAGGCGCAGGCCCAGCTCACTCAGCTGGAGGTATCCGCATCGACGGGGCAATATGCAGACCTCGGCCTTCAGCTTGGACAACAGGCCGGATACGAGTTGTCGCTGAAGAACCATTACGATCTGTTGCAGAACCTGACAAGCGCGAATTCCGTTTTGACGACCAACCTTTCAACCGCGCAAACCGCGCTCGACAGCGCTCGGACCAGCGCACAAAGCACGCTGCAAAGTCTCACCGCGTGGATTGCCGGGACCAACGCCGGCGCGACCTTGCAAACGCTTGGTTCGAATTCGCTACAGCAGTTGACCTCCGTCGGCAACGCGACATCGAATGGGCAGTACGTATTCAGCGGAGTTAATTCAGGCGCGGCGCCGCTAACGGATTACTTCTCGACACCGCCCTCTAGCGCCAAGACGGCGATCGACCAAGCCTTCCAGACGACCTTCGGTTTCCCGCCGACTTCGCCGGCGACCTCGACGATAAGCGCCTCGGCAATGCAGGCCTTTCTCAACGGCCCGTTCGCCGCCGAAGTCGGCGGCGCGAATTGGACAACGAATTGGTCATATGCCTCGAACACAAACGAAAGCGCGCAAATCGCGCCCGGCCAGACGATCGATGTCTCCGCCAACGCGAACCAGGCGGGCTTTCAGCAACTCGCCCAAGGGTACGCCATGCTCAGCGAATTCGGTGCGATCGGTCTGAGCGCTTCCGCGCAACAGACGCTGGCCAACACGGCCACATCCCTCGTGTCGCAAGGGTTGGCGTCGATGACGACCGCCGAGGCGAACCTAGGCGCCGCGCAAAGCCAGATCTCGCAAGCCAATGCGTCCATGGCTTCGCAGATGACGATCCTCCAGAACCAGGTGGGCTCTCTGGACAATGTGAACGCCGCCGCGACCGCGACGCAACTCAATACGCTGACGACGCAGATCGAAACCGCCTACCAGCTTACCGCGCAACTGCAAAAGCTAAGTCTCGCGCAATACCTCCCCGTTGCTTGAACCCAGGGTCGATCATGTATGAATTCGCCTATAAGGAAATTGTCGACGAGTCGTCCCAGGCGATGCGCGCGCAGGAGCGCCGCGCGCTTGGTCGAGTGATTGGCCTGTTGCGAGCGGCAGCGGCGGCCGGAGCTGCCTCTCGAGAATGCGTGATCGCGCTCTATCAGCTGCGCAGGCTGTGGGCGATCTTCATCGAAGATCTCAATAGTCAGGACAATGGATTGCCCACCGGATTGCGAGCGGGCTTGATCTCTATTGGCGCCTGGGTAAATCGCGAAATCGATCGCATCCTGACGCGCGCCTCTGACGATCTGACCGCACTTATCGAAATCAACGAAATCATTCGCAACGGCCTGAATTGAGACGCCGATGAACATCACGCTAAGGGCCGGCGAGCGTATCTATGTCAACGGGGCGGTTCTGCGCGTCGACCGCAAGGCGACCATAGAGTTGCTGAACGACGCGACATTTCTCCTGGAGACCCATGTCATGCAGGCGGCGGACGCGACGACACCGCTGCGGCAGATATATTTCGCCGTGCAAGTGATGCTGATGGATCCAAGTTCGGCTCAGAGCACGATAGCGCTGACCAGAGAATTGCTGACAAAAGCGTCGGAAGCATTCGAATCGTTAGAGGTCAAGAGCGCGCTGCGCGCTGTTTCCGAGCTTATTGGCCGCTCGCGATATTTTGACGCCTTGAAGGCGATACGGGGGCTCTACGCGCTGGAGCGAGAGGAAATGCAGTCCGAAAGCGAGGCTGATGCGCCTCGCGCCGCTTAAGAGGAGCAAACCATGACCGTTTCAACTGTGTCCGCGACAGCCCCAATTGGAGCGCAATCGACGCCGTCGAACGTCGCCACCGCGGCGACCAATTCTCTCAATTACAACGACTTTCTCACTCTGATGATGTCTGAGTTGAAGAATCAGGATCCAACCCAGCCGATGGACCCCGCGCAGATGGTCAGCCAGCTCGCGACGGTCAGCCAGGTCGGCCAAGCCGTGCAGACGAACGCGACACTGGCCTCGCTACTTACCGCGAGCAGTCTGTCGCAAGCCGAAATGCTGGTCGGACAGACCATAACCTCGGCGGACGGAACGGCTTCGGGTCAAGTCACGTCGGTCAGCGTCTCCAGCGCGGGCGCGACCGCGACGCTGAGCACGGGAGCCCAGGTGCCGCTTGCGCAAGGCGCTTTAATCCGATGAATGAGGGCGACGTACTCGACATCGTTCGCTCGACGATCTGGATGGTGATCGTGGGCGCAGGGCCGTCAGTCGGCGCCGCGATGGCGGTCGGTGTGACGATCGCGTTACTTCAGGCGCTTACGCAAGTGCAGGAAATGACTTTGACCTTCGTTCCGAAGCTGATCGTTGTGTTTTTGGTATTCAGTTTGACCGCTTCATTCCTGGGAGCGCAGTTGCAGCTATTCACCCAAAATCTTTACGGGCGCATCGAGCGCGGATACGGAAAGTGACGGTCTCGGGCGTCGCCGTCGGTTCGACGCCCGCTCGTCGCGCAATTCTGCATCGGGCTATTCTGGAGCGTTCGCGGTGTCTTTGATCTCGACGTCGAATTCGACCCAGGACGCATCGCGCGTCGGCGACGATGTCGGCTTCGCCGTCGGCATCATACTCGTTCTTTGCCTGTTTTTCCTCCCCGTCCCCGCGGTGATGATCGACTTCGGGCTTGCGTTCTCAATCGCGCTGTCCGTGCTAATTCTGATGGTTGCGCTCTGGATTCAAAAGCCGCTCGAGTTCTCGGCGTTTCCGACGGTGTTGCTGGTGGCGACGGTGTTGCGTCTGGCTCTCAATATCTCGACGACGCGGCTCATCCTGTCGCACGGGTCTCATGGCGAAGCGGCCGCCGGATATATTATCGCCGGGTTCGCCCGTCTTGTCATGGGCGGCGATTTCGTTATCGGCATTATAGTGTTTCTGATTTTGGTGACGATAAACTTTCTCGTCATCACGAAGGGCGCGACCCGTATTGCCGAAGTCGGCGCGCGATTCACGCTCGATGCGATTCCGGGAAAGCAAATGGCGATCGATGCCGACCTTTCGGCCGGCCTGATCGACGACAAGGTGGCGCAGCAGCGGCGTCGCGAGCTTGAGGAGGAAAGCGCGTTCTTCGGTTCGATGGACGGGGCCTCGAAATTCGTGCGCGGCGACGCGATCGCGAGTCTCATCATTCTCGGCGTCAACATTTTTGGCGGCATCGTCATAGGCGTGACGAGGCACGGTCTCGGACTCTCGAACGCGGCCGACATATTCACCAAGCTTTCGGTCGGCGACGGTTTGGTCTCGCAGATCCCTGCGCTCATCATCTCGCTCGCGGCGGGCCTCTTGGTGGCCAAAGGAGGCACGCGCGGTTCTGCAGAAAGGGCGGTTCTCGGACAACTCAGCAACTATCCGACCGCGCTCTACTTGGCGGCGCTGCTGATGTTCATTCTCGGCGTTATTCCGGGATTACCCCTCGTCCCCTTTGCGGCGCTCGGCGGACTGATGGCCTTCGTCGCGGTGGCGATCCCGAGCCGACAGGCGAAAGAGGACGCAAGGCAGATCGCGTTGAAGGCCGCCGCGGAGGAGCGTTCGCGAGCGGAGGCGCGGGCCTCGATCAAGGAGCAGATGAAGCCTGTCGAAATCGAATTGAGCTTCAGCAAGGAGCTGGCGGCGACGCTGCTCGCGTCGCATTCGGAAATCGCATCCAGGGTCGCCAAAATGCGTCGAAAGTTCGCGCGCGAATATGGATTCGTGGCGCCGGAAATTAAGCTTAGCGACGATATAGCGACGCCGAGCAAAAGTTACCAAATCCGCATCCACGGCACGGTGGCCGCGACGCAAGAGCTGCGCATCCACGAGGTATTGGTGATTGTTGGCGACGGCAAGCGGCCGAGCGCGCCCGGCGACGAGATTCGTGAACCTGCGTTCGGCATGAAGGCGATATGGGTCCAGGAGGCCTTCGCCAAAGATCTCAAACGTGAGGGATTCAAGCCGGTGGACCCGGTTTCGGTGATGCTGACCCATCTCAGCGAGACGATTCACAACAATCTCGCGCGACTGCTGTCATACAAAGACATGCGCGCGCTACTCGATCGCTTGGAACCGGAATATAAGCGCTTGCTCGACGACATTTGCCCGTCCCAGATATCGTATTCCGGGTTGCTGGCGGTCTTGAAGCTGCTGCTCGCCGAACGCGTCTCCATCCGCAATCTCAATCTCATCCTCGAGGCGGTCGCGGAGATTGCGCCGCATGTCCGCCGCCCCGAACAGATCGTCGAGCACGTGCGAATGCGCATTTCTCAGCAGATTTGCGGCGGATTGCTCGACCAAGGCGTTCTGAAGGTGCTCCGGCTCGGGAATCGCTGGGACATGGTGTTTCATCAGAGCCTGAAGCGTGACGCCAAAGGCGACGTTGCCGAATTCGACATCGATCCCAGACTGATGGAGGAGTTCGGAGCGCAAGCGTCGCTGGCGATTCGCACGCGGCTCGATGAAAAGCATCTTTTCGCGATCGTCACGACCGTGGATACGCGGCCGTTCGTGCGCATGATTATCGAAAGGATGTTCCCGACGCTGCCGGTGCTGTCGCAACTGGAAATCGCGCGCGGGTTCGAGGTCCAGTCGCTCGGGACGGTGGCGTGAAAGGACCAGGGCGATGAGCGAAGTCGCGAAAGCTATCGGCGGGCCGCAAGCGATTCTTGGGGCCTTCGTGTTGTTTTGCCGGATCGGCGCCTGTCTGATGTTGGCGCCGGGAGTGTCGAACGCCCAAATTCCGGCGCAGGTCCGGCTCTTCGTCGCGATCGCCGTGACGCTGGCGCTTGCGCCGTTATTGCTGGGGCTGGACAGCCTTCAAGGGCTTGGCGACGATCCGATCGCATTGTTGCGAATTGTCGTTTCGGAGGGCTTGATCGGCGCGCTAATCGGGTTGGTCGGCCGCATGTTTTTTTCAGCGTTGGAATCGATGAGCGTTGCGACCGCGAATTTGCTTGGGCTTGTCAACCCGTTCGGCGTCGAGGTCGATCCGGCGCAGACGATGCCGCCGATCGCGAGCGCAGTCGTCATAGGCGCGGCGGCGCTGATATTCGTTTCGGACCTGCATTGGGAGATCCTACGCGGATTGGTCGCGTCGTACGACGCGATCCGCCCGCGCGGCGATTTCAACGCCGCATTGTCGCTGCGGGAAATCGCCCAAGCTCTCGAACAGTCGTTCGTCGTCGCGATCCGCGTGACCTCGCCGTTTTTCCTCTACGCTGTGATCGCCAACTTCGCCCTGACTTTGATCGGGCGCGTTACGCCACAAATCGGCATTTTTTATGTGGCGCCCCCTTTCGTGGTCGCGGGTGGAATAGCGCTGTTCTATTTCGTGGTCCGGCCGGAAATCGGTCAGTTCATGGCGGCTTTCGCCGCGTGGTTGCGTTGGGGGTGAAGGTTGAAAGCGAAGCTGGACCGGCTACGCCGCATCGAGCGCCTGCAAAAGCGCCTGCACGATCTTTCGATTTGGCGCCTAGACAGCGTCGCGCGCCGCCGCAGCAGTCTCCAAGACTCCCATATGGAGATGTTGTCGGCCCTGGGCGACGACGCCTTCCCGTTCGACGGACCGATGGCCGCCGCAGCCTCGCGCCGCTTGCGCTCACTGGAAATGGAGATCGTCGCGGCGCGCGAGATGCACGAGGGTCAGGCCCAACGCGCCCGGGAGCACGGCGCGAAGGCGCGCGTCGCCGAGGGGGCGGCCGAGGCGGCGAACGTCCGGTTTCGAGCCGAACGGGAGAGAAAGAGCCTGTCAGAGTTGATTGATCGGACTTTGCAGGCAAATTCGTCAGTCTGGCGCAAGCCGTAAAGGCGATCCTCCAGGCACAGCAATTCATGGCGGCGATCGTGTCCATTCAACCTCCCTCGGATATCGTACTGGAGGTCGCGCGAGCGGCGGACCCGTTGCGCGCGGAGGCGATGGCGCAGCGTCTAAATTCCTTCGCATCGGGAACGGCGGACGCGGGCGCGGGTTTCTCCGCCGCTCTCGATCAGGCGAGCCCCGCGGTGACCCCGCCACCCGCAGCGGCAAATCTGCGGGTGCGGGTCGGCGTCGCCGCCATGGCGGCCGAAGGCAAGCGGACCCAGGCCGAGGCGCAATTCGAATCCGTGCTCCTCAATAATTTCATCGGCGAAATGTTGCCTAAGAATGCGCCGGAGTCGTTCGGGCAGGGCTTCGCCGGGGACATGTGGCGTTCACTGTTGTCGGAAAGAATCGCCGACCAGATCGCCAGATCTGGCGCTTTGGGGATCGGGCGCCGTCTGTTCGCGACGCATCCGATGCGATCGGGCCGCGCGCTCGTCGGCGCCGATCCCGTCGCCGCGCATCCCAACGTCGCGGCGGGCAGCGGAAATCTGCTGTCCGTCCGGCGCGAAGCGGCAATCGCGGAGGGCGCTGTGCTGTTCGCTTCGAGCAAAGACGTATGACCTCGCGCGCGCCCAATCCTGTCGCCAATCCTGAGACGTCGACGCTCGCCGCGATTTTGCCCGCCGTAGAGCGCTTGCGGGACGCCGTCGAGGCGGAAAACGCGGAACTCGCGCGTGGCGGCGTCAGCGATTATCCCGCGCATAGCCGTCGCAAAAGCCACGGTCTGCTGGAGCTGAACCGAATGCGGGCCGCGCTTGCGAGCGTCAGCGAGAACGGGCAAGCGCGCGAAGCCCTCGCCGATCTTTCCAGCAAGCTCGATCTCAACCGGCGGTTGCTCGAAGTTCAACTGCGCGCGGCGCGAAAAGTGTCGAGCATTTTGGCCAAAGCCATTCGTGACGGCCAATCGGACGGCACCTATTCGCCGCACGCCTGGCGCGAGTCGGAAGTATGATCAAGATCCTATTTGTTGGTGTCTGGGCCTCTCTGGTGACGCTCGGCGCGAACTATGCCGCAGCCCGTTGGGTGCTGTCGCGCGCCAATCGGCCTATCGCTCAAGTGGTCTCCGCGTCGGAGACGCGCAAGACGAAGGAGATCAACGTGCCCGTCGTCCGCGATGGCGCGGTGAAAGGCTATGTGGTCGCGCAGTTTTCCTATGTCGTCGATCTCGCGGTAGCGCAAAAGCTCCCCGCGCAACCTGACGCTTTCATCGTCGACGAGGCGTTTCGCTACATATATGACGATGAAGGGATCGATTTCTCGCATCTCGAAAGATTAGATCTCGACAAGTTGACACACGCCGTCATAACGCGAACCAATGAGCGCATGAAAGCGGAAGTCGTCACCGAAATGGGCGTGCAGGAGTGCAACTTCCTGCTCAACGCCGAAGCCAGGGGCAAGTTGTAAGCTCAGCCGCCGAGCGCGACGCCCTGCAGGGTCGCCAGCATCCGGTTGCTGATGAGCGAGCCGCCGCTGACGCCGGCGAGCAAGGAGCCGTTCGAACTGACAATTCCCCCAAGGATCGTCGCGGCGGCCGAGGCGCCGCCGGGGGCGCTGCTATTGGCGAGCGTGAGCGAAGACGAGGCGCCGGAGGCCGGTCCGTAGGAGGCATCGTACATCGCAGTGAACCGCTCGGTTAGCTGTTGCACTTTCGCAGGATCGTGTAGCGTCGCCACGGGTGCGAGCCTGCCGACGCTCGCCGCCTCCGCGTCGATCTGCGAAGCGCTGACGGTCGGCGCGAGGCCGAAAATCGTTTGCACGACCTCCAGCAGATTCTTGTCGCCGAGAATGCCGTAGGCGTTCGTTATCGTAGGCGCGACGCGCTGGAAATAGAGTGCGAGCTGAACTCCGACATTCTGTTGTCCCTGATCGGTCTCGAGCTGCTGCTCCACATAGTTTTTCGTCGTCGTAGCGACCGCGGATGCAGACGTCGGCGACTTGGCGCCAGGGTCGGTAAAGTCGAATGCGGCGGCGAACGCTCGCCATCGCGGGTCGGTCAAGGTGTTGGCGAGCGCCTTCGGATTGCCGACGCCGCCCTCGAGAACTTGTTTGATGAGCGCCGTCGAGTTGATCTGGTCGCTGAGACCATAGGCCTGCATGGCATAGGAGAGGAGGCGGTAGTTGCTCACGAGGTCGGCCGCCGACTTCACCTTGCCGATATTGGCTTCAAAATAGGCGGCGGCGCTCTTCACCGCAGGCTCGGCCGCCGTCATCGCCTGATAACGCGGAAGGTTCTGCGTGATCGACAGGTAGGTCGAGGTTGTCGTCACGAAAATCGCCTCCGAGGGCGCCGGTATGAGAACTTGAGCGCAACGAAGTCTCGGCTCAATTGGTCAAGGGATCGTTAGCGCCCGGTCGAGCGCATTTGATTTCTCCAAGCATTTATCTCGCCGAGCTTGCGCGAGCGGCGCCGCGCCAATCACGGACATTGTCGGCGTCGCCGCTATCGAGCCGCAAAGGCAGCCCAGTATTGACGCGGCGGGCAATGCGCGCACGTGTATAGTTGAAAAGAGGGTCGGGACTCGTGACCACGATCGTTGCGGCACTTCAAAGTTGCAAGCGAGGCGCGATCAATGCGCTTCGTCCCAGTTGTGGGCGGCTCGCGCATCCACTTGCAGCGGCGCGCTCAATTGCACGGCCGGATGCGGCGCTTCGATCATGATCTTGGTCACGAGTGTGATTGTCGCCTCGATTTCGTCGTTCGGGGCCTGGAACACGAGTTCGTCATGTACCTGGAGCAACATGCGCGCGCTGAGCTTGGCATGGGCGAGGGCGCCATCCATGCGCGTCATCGCGCGGCGAATGATGTCGGCGGCCGAGCCCTGGATCGGCGCATTGATCGCGGCGCGTTCGTTGAACGCGCGCTCGGACGGGTTGGCCGCGGCGATTCGCGGGAAGTGACACTTGCGGCCGAAAATCGTGGCGACATAGCCGTCGGTTCGCGCACGCGCCTTGGTCGTCTCCATGTAGTCGCGAATTCCGGGAAAGCGCTCGAAATATTTCTTGATATAGGCCCCCGCCTCCTCGCGTGGAATTCCGAGTTGATTGGCGAGGCCGAAGGCCGAAATGCCATAGATAATGCCGAAGTTGATCGCCTTGGCGCGCCGACGCACTTCACTAGGCATATCCTTGATCGGGACGCCGAACATTTCCGAGGCGGTCATCGCGTGGATGTCGAGCCCTTCGGCGAACGCCTTTTTCAGCGAGGATATGTCGGCGATGTGCGCGAGCAGGCGCAGTTCGATCTGGCTGTAGTCGGCCGAGATCAGCTTATGGCCCTTGTCGGCGACGAAGGCGCGGCGAATCTTTCGCCCCGCCTCGTTGCGCACGGGGATGTTTTGCAGGTTGGGTTCGGATGAGGAGAGGCGCCCGGTCGTCGTCGAGGCGAGCGCGTAGGACGTGTGGACACGATGCGTGCGCGGGTTGACGTAACTTGGCAGGGCGTCCGTGTAGGTCGATTTCAGTTTCGCGAGCTGGCGCCAATCGAGCACGCGCGCCGGCAGCTCGTGACCTTCGTCAGCGAGGTCTTCGAGCACGCTCGCGGAAGTCGACCATGCGCCGGTCGCGGTCTTTTTGCCGCCGGGCAGGCCCATCTGTCCGAAGAGGATGTCGCCAAGTTGCTTGGGAGAGCCGAGATTGAACGGCGCGCCGACCAGCGCATAAATCTCGGATTCCAACCGCGCCATGCCCTGGGCGAATTCGCCTGAAAGCCGCGAGAGAACCTCGCGGTCGATCGAGACGCCGCGCGCCTCCATTCGTGCAAGCGGCGCGATCAGTGGCCGCTCCAGCGTCTCGTAAACAGTGACCAGTCCCTCGGCGACGAGGCGCGGTTTCAGGACTCGCCACAGCCGAAGCGTCACGTCGGCGTCCTCTGCGGCGTATTGCGTCGCCTTATCGATCGCGACGCGGGCGAAGCCGATGAAATTGCGTCCCGATCCCGCGACCTCGGCGAAGGAGATGGTCTTGTGGCCGAGCCAGCGCTCGGAAAGCGCGTCCATCCCGTGCCCGTCGCCAGTCGCGCCGGAATCAAGTACGTAGGAGATCAGCATCGTGTCGTCGAACGGCGCGACCTCAACGCCGCGCTCGGCGAACACGTGCCAGTCGAACTTCACGTTCTGGCCAATCTTCAGGACGCCGGGGTCTTCGAGCAGCGGCTTGAGCAGCGCGAGGGCGTCAGCCTCGCCGATCTGGCCCGCCGTCAAACCGCCGCCGCCGAAGAGATCGCCGGCGCCGGCGCGGTGGCCGATGGGGATATAACAGGCCTCTCCGGGCGCGACGGCGAGCGACACGCCGACGAGATCGGCCTGAATCGGATCGAGCGAACTCGTCTCCGTGTCGAACGCGACGACGCCGATCTCATGCGCGCGCGCGATCCAGCGCTTGAGCTCGTGGGCGGTCGTGACAGTCGGATAGCCCGCGATGTCGAACTTGGTCGCTTTCGCCTCGGCGGCGCGGGTGTCGGCGAGGGTTCGCGGCGTCGGGCTTTCGTCGGCGACCGCCTTTGCCGGCGAGGCTTGGGGCGCGGGTTTGGGCGACGGCGATTTGGCTTCGCCATTGCGGCCGCGCCAGCCGGCGGCGCCGACGAAATTCGGATCGGGTTCGACGGCGGCGGGGTCTAGCCCGCAAATCTCGCCGATGCGCTTGGTGATGGTGGTGAACTCCATCGCTTTCAGGAACGCAACCAGCTTCTCGCCTTCGAGTTTCGGCATCCCGAGCGAATCGAGCGCGACCTCGGTCTTGACGTCGCGCACCAGCGTGACGAGCGTCTTGGAGATTTCAATCAGCTTGACCGTCTCGGGATTGGTCAGCGTCTCCCGACGTTTGGGCTGCTTGATCTCGCCCGCGCGCTTGAGCAGCGTATTGAGGTCGCCGTATTCGTTGATGAGTTGCGCGGCGGTCTTGATTCCGATGCCCGGCGCGCCCGGCACGTTGTCGGTGGAATCGCCCGCGAGCGACTGGATATCGACGACCCTGTCCGGCCCGGCGCCGAAATAGGCGACGACTTCGTCGGGACCGATGCGACGCTCCTCGCGATCGCCCGAAGCCGGGTCGAACATCGCGACGCCCGGCTCGATCAGTTGCATCAGATCCTTGTCGGCCGAGACGATCAGCACGTCGGCGCCGCGCTGGCGCGCCTGACGCGCATAGGTCGCGATGAGATCGTCGGCCTCGTAACGATCCTGCTCGATCGGGGTCAGGCCGAAAGCGCGCACGGTCTCGCGCATCAGCGGAAATTGCGGAACCAGGTCCTCGGGCGGATCGGGGCGATGCGCCTTGTAGAGCGGATAAAGCTCCTTGCGGAACGAATTTTCCGACTTGTCGAAAATGATCGCCAGATGAGTCGGCTTGAGGCCCGCGGCGCCGTCGCGCAGGAATTGCAAGATCTTGGTCGCGAACAGTCGGACCGCGCCTACGGGCAGTCGGTCGGAGCGATAATTGTATTTCTGATCCTGGCGGATCGATTGGAAATAGGCGCGGAAGACGAACGACGAGCCGTCGACGAGAAATACATGGTCGCCGGGACCGACGGGGCGGTGGGATTGGGTCATGGCGCAGTTCTACCCGAGGCGGCGGGCGAGGGCTATCGGGGCGCCGCGCCCGTCAATCCCAGGCCCAGCGCCAGAGGCCAGCGAGAAGCACGGTCGCCGCCGCCAGCGCCACGACGAACGCCACCGCGCCGCAATATCCCGACCCGAAAACCCTGGCGGTCGCCGCGCCGAGGGCCTGCCAGCCTGCCTGCATCGCCGTCGGCGTCATCGCGAAAGCCGCGTCGGCCAAACCCTTCGCGACGAATGCGAGCAGTCCGGCGCCCAGCGCCAGCGCAGCGGTGAGAACGGCAAGCTCGAAATAGGCCAAGGCATGCCGGCCGCGTTGGCGATCGTCGGCGCCGGGAATCGCCGCGAAAGCGGCCCGCAATCCGGGCTGCGGATTCGAACCCGGCAGTACTTCGTCGAGCAGCGCGTCGGTGTCGCCGACGGGGGCCGGCGCTTGCGGAAGGAGATAGCGGACGTGCGAATAGAGAAACAGCGCGCTCGCGTGGACATGCACATTCTTGAGCCCGCGGCGCGGCCAGGCGGTTTCGGGATCGCTGAAGGCGGCGAGCGCGGCGCCGATCGGATCTGTGGCGTCCCAAAGATTGATCCAGTCGGCCGCTTCCGGAAATGCGTCGCGCTGCGGATTGAGACAGACGACGCGAGGCCACAGCGTCGCGAATTTGTCGAGCGGCGAGCCGTAGGTCAGCAGACCGCGAAAGTTTCGGAATAACTGGGTCCGCGAGACGCCTTCATCGTCGCCGAGCCAGGTCGGCCGGCGCGGCATCATGACGGAAAGATCGGGTCTGCGCTGCGGATCGCCGTTGGGAACGTAGGGCGTGCGCGTCCATAGCGGCGTGCCGCGAAGGCGATCGACCTGCGCGGGCTGGAGATAGTTCGGCAGGCACCATTCGGTTTCCTGTAGCGCGTTGAATGCGAGCACGCTGCCCTGGCTGTGGCCGAGAACGTACCAGCGGTCGTAACCGCGCTCCGCCATCGCGATGAGCTCCGTGACCATGCGGCGGCGGATGGTCGCCCGCCAGGGTTGGCCGACGTCGATCAGGCTGCCGCCGCCGATCGGCGGGTCCTGGGTGTAAATGCGGACATGGCCGACATATTGTGTGATGAGCGAAGAACTGCCGATCAGCGGCGAAATCCAGGCGAGGACTTGCTTTAGGACGTTCCAGGAAAAGAACGTTAGAAAAGCGAGCATGGCCCAGAAGGCGAGCAAAAGTCTGACCCAGAGAATGGAGAGAATCGGCGCCTCGCTTTCGGTCGAAGTCTGGTCCGCGAATTTCGGGCCGACCATCAGCTTGTCGGTGTTGCTCGCGCGTCCTTCCAAATGACTGACGCGCTGGATGCGCGCGCGCCATTGCCCGAGCGCCCAGATCCAGAACCGCAATTGATCGGCGAGGCTCTCGGAATCGCCGAGATCCGCCCACCAGGCCTCGTGGACGTGGACGTGCGCGCGTTCGTTCCGCGCCTGCGCGACTTCAATTTCAAACGGGCTGTCGCAGGGGCGCGCGGAAGGGCACGCGAGTTCTTCGGGCGTGCGCGCGGCGGTGCGGTCATTGACGACGAAACGTGGCGGCGACTTCTGCGCCGCCAAGGCGCCCGCGATCGCCCGTGTGAGCCCGCTGGCGGTTTCAAAACGTTGTTGGTCGCCGATGCCGTGGACGATCAGCAGGCCGATGCGCTCGATCTGAGCGTTGCGAGCTTCGCCCGTCATGCCGACCGCTCCCTTGCCGACACAAACATGATATTGCCTGGGCGCCCGCGATACAAGCGCGCGCCGTTCCTGCGACCGCTTTCGCCTCTGGCGGCCGACTGTCGGGCCGCGGCTGCGCGCGCTACTCGTCGTCCATGTCGAAAGGCGCCTTGTCGACGCCGTTGCCGACGAGGATTTCGCGTTTGCCCGAATGGCTGGGCGCGCTGACGACGCCTTCCTTCTCCATCCGCTCGACCAGCGAGGCGGCTTTGTTGTAGCCGACCGAGAGACGGCGCTGGATGTAGCTGACCGAGACTTTGCGGTCGCGCAGCACGATGTTGACGGCGCGGTCGTAGTAGTCGCCCGCTTCCTCGGCGTCCATCGAGCCGGGCGAACCGGCGGGCGCGGCCTCCACCTCTTCGGCGTCCTCGGCCTCCTCGGTGATGGCGCTCAGATATTCGGGCTGCCCCTGAGTTTTCAGATAGGCGACGATGCGCTCGACCTCGGCGTCGGCGACGAACGGCCCATGCACGCGGCCGATGCGTCCGCCGCCCGCCATATAGAGCATGTCGCCCTGGCCGAGCAGTTGCTCCGCGCCCTGCTCGCCAAGAATTGTGCGGCTGTCGATCTTGCTCGTCACCTGGAATGAGATGCGGGTCGGAAAATTCGCTTTGATCGTGCCGGTGATGACGTCGACCGAGGGGCGCTGCGTCGCCATGATGAGATGGATGCCGGCCGCGCGCGCCATCTGAGCGAGGCGCTGGATTGCGCCTTCGATGTCCTTGCCGGCGACCATCATCAGGTCGGCCATTTCGTCCACGACGACGACGATATACGGCAGCTCGGCGAGGTCCATCGCCTCCTGCTCGTAGATGGCCTCGCCGCTCTCGCGATCGAAGCCGGTCTGAACGGTTCGCGTGATCGTTTCGCCGCGCGCTGCCGCCTCCGCGACGCGCGCGTTGAAGCCGTCGATATTGCGCACGCCGACCTTCGACATTTTCTTGTAGCGGTCCTCCATCTCGCGCACCGCCCATTTGAGGGCGACGACCGCCTTCTTGGGATCGGTGACGACGGGAGTGAGCAGGTGCGGAATGCCGTCGTAAACCGACAGTTCCAGCATCTTCGGATCGACCATGATGAGCCGGCACTGCTCGGGCTTCAGCCGATAGAGCAGCGAAAGGATCATCGTGTTGATGGCGACCGACTTACCCGATCCGGTGGTTCCAGCGACCAGCAGGTGCGGCATCTTGGCGAGATCGACGACAACGGGTTCGCCGCCGATGGTCTTGCCGAGCGCGATGGCGAGCTTGTGCTTGGTTTTGTCGAAATCCTGGCTGGCGATCAATTCGCGCAAGTACACCATTTCGCGGCGCTGATTCGGCAGTTCGATGCCGATGGCGTTGCGGCCCTGCACGACCGCGACGCGGGCCGAGATCGCCGACATCGAGCGGGCGATGTCGTCGGCGAGGCCGATGACGCGCGAGGATTTGATGCCGGGCGCAGGCTCGAGTTCATAGAGGGTGACGACCGGGCCGGGGCGCACGTTGATGATCTCGCCCTTGACGCCGAAATCGTCGAGCACGCCTTCGAGCAGGCGCGCGTTTTGTTCGAGCGCGTCCTCGGAGATTTTCGAGGCTGACTGTTTCTTGGGCTCGGCGAGCATCGTCAGCGACGGCATTTCGTACTCGCCGCGCTCGGCGATCCGTACCGGGCGGCTCGCCTTCAACGATCCCGCGGCGGGCGTCACGCGCGAGGCGCTGTTCGCGGTCGCCGCGGCGACGGCCTCCGCGCCGACAGCGAACGTGGCCGCTGCGCGCGGCGCCGAGGCGGGCGCGACCGGCGGCCGGCTCGCCATCGGCGCGGCGCCCCGAGCGAATTCGTCGATTGGCGCGCCAA
>JBBIIT010000024.1:0-47095 GCA_037446355.1 Beijerinckiaceae bacterium
GTCCTTCGGGCGGATATACCGTTGCGAACGAAACGATGTGATTTAGATCAAGGCGCCGGCGAACGCCGATGCCGCGCGCGGTCCGCCCGCGTCGAAGTCCCGTTGCCGCGCCTGCGGCGTGCGATTCATGTCGAGCCTTTTGTCGTCGGCGAAAGTCGATAACGAAATCCGTCTGCTTTCGCTCGGTCGCGCCTTCAGGCCGCGGCTGCGGGCTCCCGCTCGCGCAGCTCATAAATCGTCAGCGACTCCGAAACCCCGCGCAGCGACATCTGCCGCGCGTCGGTCCGGTAACGGCGCTCAGCCAGCAGTCGCGTCACTTCCGCGCCTTCGACGATCGGTCCTGTGGCGAGGATCGCTGAGGGATCGGCGAGTTGCTGGACCCGCGAAGCGATATTGACGGTCTGGCCGAAGTAATCCTGCCGATCGTCGAGCACCACGGCGAGGCACGGGCCTTCGTGAAGACCGATGTTCAAGGCAAGCTCCTCCCTGCCGCGCTCGGCGTTGATCCGGACCGTCGCAGCGCGCATGCCCATGGCGGCGCGCAGGGCGCGGTCGGGCGTCGGGAAGGTCGCCATAACGGCGTCGCCGATCGTCTTCACCACCGCCCCACCCTCGGCCGAAATTGCCGCGATCAGCGCGCCGAAGTGATCGCGCACGAGATCGAAGGCGGCAAGATCGCCGACGCGATCGTAAAGCGCGGTCGAGCCGCGCAAGTCCGTGAACAGGATGGTCAGATTGGTGATCTTAAAACGCTGTTCCGAATCGAGAGTGCCGCTGCGGTAGAGGTCACGGAATGTCTGGTTAGTGAACATCCGCGTCGCCGTCAGGAAGGGGCGGCGCTTCTTGAAAGCGCAATGCATCTCATCGTTTGGTAGCCAAACGCCAGGCAGAGCCCTTCGCTTCGATCGGTTCTCGAAAGCGATCCGCAGCGGGCCCGGCCGCATCGGCGCCGCTTTGCTGTGCGCGTGATCGTCGGTAAATAGCACCGAAAGGTTGCGCCGCTCGTGGGTTTCCTCGCCCGAGACTTCGAGAAAGACCGTCGTGTGGGAAACGGGATCGAACACGACGACGAAACCTGAGGGCAGCGTCAGCGACATCGTCGCCTTCTCGCCGGATTCCAGTTCCATGAGATCGAGAGTGACCTTTTCGAACAGGGACTCGAAATCATCAGGCAGTTCGACGCCGGAGCCAAAAAAGATCTGCCGCGCATATTCTGCGGGCGGCAAGGAATCCGGGTCGTGGGCGGCGATCCGGCGCACGCGCGGGTTCACGGTGAAGGTGACCTCCACCAGTTCGTCGAGCGTCGGTTCGTATTCCCGAGCGCAAAGCGCGCACAGATATTCGGATCGGTTGATCGTCTTCAGAGCCGCCCCGGTCTCGAGCACGCCGCCACAACCAGGGCAGAGCGCGCTCCAGGACATGTCGAACAATCCGTTTTGCGCCGCGTGGATGAAGGTCCGGATCGTCGCATCTTCGCCGAGGCCTCGAGTCCTAGCGAACGCGAGCGGGTTGATGCGGTTGAGGCGACGGTCCTCATCATGCGCAACCGCCGATTTGAGTGCGGTTGTCACCGCGGGATCGCCGACTTTTTCGAGGAGCGCCCACAGGGCTTCGACTTCGGCCATTTGATCCCTCCAAGCTTCGCGAACGGCGCGCTTTCGACGACGCCGACAGAAAGGGAAAGAAAATTCATAGCACGAATCTGCCTCGGGCGCTGCTCCCGATCTGACCGCCGCGAACTCGCGCCCATTAACGGAGGGCGTCAGCTAAATCTAGGCTTCGAGCCAACCACGCGAGCGGAAGCTTTTTTAAGGCACTTCGCGCACCGCGCCGCGCGCCGCGCTGGTGGCGAACGCGGCGTAGGCGCGCAAGGCTTGCGTGACCCGACGCTTGCGGGCCTTCATCGGCTTCCAGCCGTCCTTGCCCTTGGCCTCCATCGCCGCGCGGCGCTTCGCCAGTTCCTCGTCGGAGACGAGCAGCTTGATCGAGCGGGCGGGGATGTCGATGGCGATGCTGTCGCCGACTTCAACCAAGCCGATGACGCCGCCCTCGGCGGCTTCAGGCGAGACATGGCCGATCGAGAGACCCGAAGTGCCGCCCGAAAAACGTCCGTCGGTGATGAGTGCGCACGCCTTTCCGAGGCCTTTCGATTTCAGATAGCTGGTCGGATACAGCATCTCCTGCATCCCCGGCCCGCCGCGCGGGCCCTCGTAGCGGATCACCACCACATCGCCGGCGACTACGACGCCGTTGAGAATACCGGACACCGCGTCGTCCTGGCTCTCGAATAGTTTCACCGGGCCTTCAAATTTCAGGTTGCTGTCGTCGACTCCCGCCGTCTTCACGATGCAGCCGTCGGATGCGATATTGCCGGAGAGCACGGCGAGCCCGCCGTCTTTGGAGAAGGCGTGCGCTTGATCGCGAATGACGCCCTTCTGGCGATCGTCGTCCAGGCTCTCGTAGCGCGAGGCCTGGCTGAAGGCGACCTGCGTCGGCACGCCGCCAGGCGCAGCGGCGAAGAATTCGCGCGTCGCGTTGCTGTTCGTCCGTTTGATGTCGTTGCGCGAAAGCGCCTGCTCCAGCGAATCGGCGTGGACCATTTTCACGTCGCGGTTGAGCAACCCGGCGCGGTCGAGTTCGCCCAGAATGCTCGGAATGCCGCCGGCGCGGTGGACGTCTTCAATGTGAACGTTCGCGACCGAAGGCGCGACCTTGCACAGCACCGGCACGCGGCGCGAAAGCCGGTCGATGTCGGCCATCGTAAAGTCGATTTCGGCCTCGTGCGCGGCGGCCAGAAGATGCAGCACGGTGTTGGTCGAGCCGCCCATCGCGATGTCGAGCGTCATCGCATTCTCGAAAGCTTTGAAACTGGCAACGTTGCGCGGCAGCACGCTGTCGTCGTTCTGTTCGTAATAACGGCGGGCGAGATCGACGATCAGGTGGCCCGCTTCGACGAACAGTCGCTTGCGGTCGGCGTGGGTGGCGACCACGGTGCCGTTGCCCGGCAGCGACAGCCCGAGCGCCTCGGTCAGGCAGTTCATCGAATTGGCCGTGAACATGCCCGAGCACGAGCCGCAGGTTGGACAAGCCGAACGCTCGATCGCGTTCACGTCCTCGTCTGAAACCGAGCTATCGGCGGCGGCGACCATCGCGTCGATCAAATCGACCTTCTTAATCTTGCCGCTGACGCTGACCTTGCCCGCCTCCATCGGCCCGCCGGAAACAAACACGGCGGGGATATTGAGGCGCAGGGCCGCCATCAACATGCCCGGCGTGATCTTGTCGCAATTGGAGATGCACACGAGCGCGTCGGCGCAATGGGCGTTGGCCATGTATTCGACGCTGTCGGCGATGATCTCGCGCGAGGGCAACGAATAGAGCATGCCGTCGTGACCCATCGCGATGCCGTCGTCGACCGCGATCGTGTTGAATTCCTTGGCGATGCCGCCGGCCGCCTCGACCTCGCGCGCGACCAATTGCCCGAGATCTTTCAGATGAACGTGTCCGGGCACGAATTGGGTGAAGGAATTCACGACAGCGATGATCGGTTTGCCGAAATCGCCGTCCTTTACGCCGGTCGCCCGCCAAAGTCCGCGCGCGCCCGCCATATTGCGGCCGTGGGTGGTGGTGCGGGAACGATAGGCGGGCATGGGTTTGGCTTTCCAAAGGCGACGCTAAGGGCCGACTGTGTCGCAAATTGGGGCCGCCGGGGCAAGGGAGTCGCGCGCGGCGCTTGACAGCCTCGCTTAGCCCATAAGTCCGTCCGCGAACGGATCGTCGGCGTCTCGGACGAGCGTCGCCTCGGCCGTCACATAAGCGCGGCCTGAGATCGTCGGAATGACCCGACCTTGCGCGTCGAGACGATAGCACGCGGAGAACAGGCTGCCGATAACGCTCTCCTGTCGCCATGAGGCCCCAGGGGCGAGCTCCCCTTCCACTGCGAGGCAGGCGAGCTTGGCGCTTGTGCCGGTGCCACAGGGAGAGCGGTCGTAGGCGCCGCCTGGGCAGAGCACGAAGTTGCGACTGTCGGCGTCGCGACGAGACGGTCGCCCGAAAAATTCGACGTGATCGATAGGCGCGCCGTCGTCGCCGGTCACTTGCGCCGCGGCGAGCGCGCGCTTGATCGCTTCGGCGCGGCGCGTCAACGCATCTATATTGTCGAACGCAATTTCGCCGCCGGCGTCCTCGGTCAGAAAGAACCAATTGCCGCCCCAGGCGACGTCGCCGCGAACGCGCCCGACGTCTTCAACTTCGATCTCGACATTCGCCAGATGCCGCCGGCTTGGCACATTGTCGACGCACGCGAGATTGCGATCGACCAGTTCGACGCCGACGACGCCGACTGGCGTTTCGATCCTGTGCGACCCCGGCGCAATGCGGCCGAGATGGGCGAGCGTCACCGCCGCGCCGATGCTCGCATGGCCGCACATGCCGAGATATCCTTCGTTGTTGAAGAAGATCAGCCCGGCGACGCAATCGGGATCGACGGGCTCGCACAGCAGCGCGCCGACCACGGCGGAATGCCCGCGCGGCTCAAGAATCGCGAAGCGGCGAAAATCGTCGAATTCGCGCTGGAAGCGCGCGCGGCGCTCGGCAAGCGGCCCGGAGCCCAGCGACGGCCCGCCTTCGATCACCAGCCGCGTCGGCTCGCCCTCCGTGTGCGAATCGACGACGCGGACGCGACGATCAACCATGCGCGTCGCTCCAGCTCGCGTACCAGGATTTGAACAGTCGCAGTTGCGTCGCGGCGTAATGCTTCTGGCTCGCCGACAATTCATCGGTCGCATTGAAGTGCAACGCATATTCCGCGCCGCCCTCCAGCTCCATCAGATATTTGTAGTAAAGCACGAGGTCCGCGCCCTCATCGAACGAGGACAGAGCGCCAAGCGCCTGCTCCAGTTCCAGCGCGCGCCGCCGCGCCGCGACGTCGCCACGCACCGCGCGTTCGCACAAGGCGACAAGTTCCAGAACCTCTTTCGGCAGGACGTTGCCGATGCCGGTGATCGCCCCCGCCGCGCCGCAATTGACGAAGCCGTGGAACACTTGCGTGTCGACGCCGACCATCAGCGTCAATTCGCGATCGCGCCCGGTGATGTGCTCGGCGGCGTAACGCAACGCCGCGGCGCCGCCGAATTCCTTGAAGCCCACGAGATGCGCGTGGCGCGCCCGCAGTTCGAAAAAGAGATCGGCCTTGGTCTCATAACCGTAATAGGGGCTGTTGTAGATCACCGAGGGCAGATCGATCGCTGCCTCCAGAACTCCGTCGAAATGTGCACGCTGGGCCGCGACCGACGAGCCGCGCGAGAGCACGCGCGGAATGATCATCAAGCCCCTCGCCCCGACCCGCTTGGCGTGCGCGGAGAGCGCGGCGGCGCGCCGCGAATTCTGCGCGCCCGTGCCGACGATCACGGGAACGCCGGCGCCGATCAGACGCTCGACGCCCTCCATGCGCTGCTCGTCGGTGAGCAGCGGCCAGTCGCCCATCGAACCGCAATAGACGACCGCCGACATGCCGACATCGATCAACTCCCGGCCCTTGCGCGCGAGCGCGCCGAAATCGGGTTGACGATCCCGGTCGCACGGCGTCATTAAAGCCGGGATCGTCCCGGTGAAGACATTGGCGGACATAAACAACTCCCTGACCTTCGCGGGCGTTCGCGGCCCTCGCCTCGGCGCCCATTGTTGCGCTTCGCGCGCCCGCGATCTTGTCGGATTCCGGCCTGTCAGGTCGCCTTTCGGCACAAAGGCGTGGTGATCCTGGGTGACGACATGCGCGGCGCATTCCTGGAGGCGCTGGGGCGCCCCTTCCTCGGCGACGAATTGTTCGACGCGGTGCCAGACACCGTGTTCTTCATCAAGGACGCCAAGGGGCGTTACGTCGCGGTCAACGAAACATTGGTCGCGCGCGCCGGACGCGGCCACAAGCGCGAACTCATCGGCCTCACCGCCGCCGAGGCGTTTCCGGGGCCGCTGGGTCAGAACATGGGCGCGCAGGATATCGCGGTCGTCGCGGACGGCGCGCCGATTCACGGCCGGCTGGAATTGCATCTCTACGCCAACGGCGGCGAAGGCTGGTGCCTGACCTGGAAGGAACCTCTGCGTGGACGCGGCGGTCGCATCGTCGGGCTCTCAGGCATATCGCGCGATCTACAACCGCAGTCGGCGCCGAGGGGCGACCTCGCCGGCGTCGCGCGCATTCTGGACTACATGCATGCGAATTTGCAGGCGCCGCTGCGCCTCGCGGCGCTGGCCAATCGCGCGGACCTCACCGAGTTTCAGTTTGATCAGCGCATTCGCGTATTGTTCGGTCTCTCCGCCGGCCAGTATCTGACGCGTGCTCGCATCAACCTGGCTTGCAGCTTGCTGCGTCAACCCAATTTGCCGATCAGCCGCGTTGCTCTCGACAGCGGTTACGGCGATCAGGCGGCGTTCACGCGCCAGTTTCGCAAGTCGGTGGGCCTGACGCCGTCGCAATATCGCAAACGCCTGTGGGCATAGTTGCGACGGCCCGTGACAGCGCGCGAATCATGTTAGGCTCGCATTGCGCGGACCCGATGCCCCGACCCCTCTTCCGCTCGACCGGCTTCGACGCCGCAACGGGTGGAAGAGGGGCGTTTCGCGCTGCGAAGGCCTGATCCAAGTCCGCGACGGGAGCCTCGCCCTGCCCCGCATCTTCACGCTTCCCGCCGGCGCGCCGTTCCTGCCCAGCCTCGCGCGCGCGCTGCTCGCGGGCGAACTGATCCCCGGCTTTCCTCAGGGCGGGCCGCTCGATCTGGCGCGCGCGACGATCTACCTGCCGACGCAGCGCGCGGCCGCGGTCTTCGCGCGCGAACTCGTGAAGGCGAGCGGCCACCCTAGTCTGGTGCTGCCGCGCATCGCCCCGCTCGGCGCGTTCGAGCCGACGAATGAACCGGACGCGTTAGCGGACGAGAGGGCGCGCGCGACACGGCCGGCCGTCCCCGACCTCACGCGCCGAATGGCCCTGGCGCGATTGACGCGCGCCTGGGGCGCGGCGTTGCGCGGCGCGATCCGGAGCGCCGGTTCCGATGGACGCCTGAACTTCGACGAAGACGAAGCGCCGCTGGTCGCCAACAGTCCCGCGCAGGCCTTCGCCCTCGCGGGCGATCTCGCCGCGCTGATCGACGAGATGATCATCGAAGGCGTCGCCTGGGAAAAGCTTGACGCGCTCGTCCCCGACGCCTTCGACCCCTATTGGCGCATCACGCTCGACTTTCTCAGGATCGCGGTCTCCGCCTGGCCGAAATGGCTCGACGAACACAGGCTCGTCGATGGCGCGACGCGCACTGCCGAAGCCGTGGAGAGCGAAGTCGCGGCCCTGCGAGCCGGCGCCGCGCGCGGACCAACGATCATCGCCGGTTCGACCGGCACCAACAGCGCGACCGCGCGCCTGATCGGCGCCATCGCGCGCGCGCCCGAAGGCGCGGTCGTGTTGCCCGATCTCGACCTCGCCCTCGACGACGAGGCCTGGGAGATGATCGGCGCCGACGACGAAACAGGCGGATCGGCCGCCGGACATCCGCAAGCCGCCCTGCGTCGCCTGCTGAATCGCATCGGCGTCGCGCGCGACGAAGTGCGAACGCTCGCCCCCGCCCCCGCGCCGCTGGAGCAGCGCGCGCGTTTCCTCAGCGAAGTGCTGCGCCCGGCGGAGTCCACACATTTCTGGCGCCGCAAGCGCGACGCGCTTAGCGAAACGGCGATCGCGGAAGGCCTCGCCCAAGTTGCGCTCATCGTCGCCGAGAACGAAGCTGAGGAGGCGCTCGCGCTCGCCATCGCGATGCGCGAGGCATTGGAGACGCCGGGCAGGACCGTCGCGCTCGTCACGCCCGATCCGGCCATCGCGCGCCGCGTCGTCGCCGATCTCGCGCGCTGGGATGTCGCGGTCGAGAATTCCGCCGGTCGTGCGCTCGGCGACGTCTCCGCCGGCGCCTTCGCGCGCCTCGTCCTGGCGGCGGCGCGCGATTTCTCGCCCCTGCCCGTTGCTGCGCTCATTGCGCATCCGCTCGCGCGTCTTGGCCGCGAGGACGCCGCGTTCGCGCGCGAGGCGCGTTCGCTCGATCTCACCGCGCTGCGCGCGATATTGCCGACGACGGGCTTGGAGGACATCGACGCCGTCTTCGCGATGGCGCGCGCCGCCGTCGGCGATCGTCACGCGCATCGGGCGTTGAAATCGCTCGGCGCCGAGGATTTGCAAGGCGCCGAAAATCTCCTGCGCTCTCTCGCGCTTGCATTGGCGCCGCTGCGCACCCTTGATTCAGACGCGCCGATCCGCGCCTATATCGCCGCGCATCGTTCGGCGATGGAGGCAATGCTGGCCCCCGCGCGCCTCGATCAGGCCGCGGGCGGCGAAGCGCTGCTGGCGCTGATCGAGGAATGGGAACTCGCGGGCGAGGACGGCTTCTCGCTCGGCCTGAGCGATTACGTCAGCCTGTTCGAGACGTTGCTCGCCGCCAAACGCGCGCCGCCCGAGCCGCGCGGCCACCCGCGCCTGGCGATCCTGGGACTTCTCGAAGCGCGCCTGCTGAATTTCGACCTCACGCTTGTCGCGGGCCTCGATGAGACTGTGTGGCCGCCGGCCGCGCAGACAGACGCCTTCCTCAATCGGCCGATGCGCCTGCAACTCGGGCTCTCCGCGCCGGAGCGCCGCATCGGCCAGACCGCGCACGACTTCACCGCCGCGCTCGGCGCGCGCGACGTCGTCATTTCGCGCGCGAAAAAACGCGGCGGCTCGCCGACCGTCGCCTCGCGATTGTTGCAACGCATGGGCGCCGTCGCGGGCGAAGCGGCGATCGCGTGCGCCGAAGCGCGCGGCGCCAAGTACCTCCAACTCGCCCGCGAGTTCGACCGCGCGGATGCGCCCAAGCCCTGCGCACGCCCCGAACCGCGCCCGCCGCGCGACTTGCGTCCGACCCAGCTCAGCGTGACCCGCGTCGAGACGCTGCGGCGCGACCCCTACGCGATTTACGCCGAGCGCGTGCTCGGCCTCGCGCCGCTGACGCCGATCGGCCCTACGCCCGGACCGCGCGAGTTCGGCGATCTCTGGCACGCGGCGCTGCAATCTTTCGGCGAAGGCGCGCCGCGCGACGAAACGCGCGAAGCCGCGCGCCAACGCCTCGTCGCCGCCGCCGAGCGGGCCTTCGCGCTTCTTTCCGCCGATCCCGCGTTTCGCGCGCTGCGCTGGCCGCGCATTATCAAGGGGCTCGAAAAATTCCTGGAGTTCGACGCGAATCAGCGCAGCGGCGCGAGCGAAATCTGGTTCGAGCTCGCCGGTCGGCTCGAAATCCCGCTCGCCGACGGTTCGCGCTTCACGCTGACCGCCCGCGCCGATCGCATTGAACGCCTACGCGAGGGCGGCGCGGCGCTGATCGACTACAAGACCGGCGCGCCCCCCGGCGTCGCCGAAGTTCAAGTCGGCTTCGCGCCACAGCTTACGCTCGAAGCGGCGATGCTGGCGCGCGGCGCCTTCGCTGCCATCGGCCCGCTGCAGGCGGAGAGCGCGATCTATTTCAAGCTTGGCGGCGCCGACGGCGGCTTCGAGCGGCGCCTGAAATTCAGGGAGGAGACGTTCGAGAGCGTCGTCGAGCGACATTTCGCCGGCCTCGTCGAATTGCTCGAACAATTCGCCGATCCCGGGACGCCCTATCTGCCTCGACCCTACGCGAAATTCGTCGGCCGCGGGGCCGATTACGATCATCTTGCTCGGGTCAAGGAATGGTCGGCGACCGGCGGCGCCGAGGGAGTCGAGACGTGAGCCCTGCGCAGCGCCTTGCGATTCCGGAAAAGACGCGGCTCGCTCAGGAACGCGCCTCCGACCCGCGCGGCTCCGCGTGGGTTTCCGCCAATGCGGGTTCTGGCAAGACCCACGTGCTGACTCAGCGCGTCTTGCGTCTGCTGCTCGACGGAGCGCCGCCCTCGCGAATTCTCTGTCTCACTTTCACCAAAGCGGCCGCGGCCAACATGTCGGCGCGCGTCTTCAAGTCGCTGGCCGATTGGACGAGGCTCGACGACGACGCGCTGGCGCAGGCGATCCGCGCCACCGGCGCCCCGTCGCCTGACGAGGCCGGGCTGCGCTTTGCGCGCAAGTTGTTCGCGCGCACGATCGAATCGCCCGGTGGATTGAAGATCCAAACCATTCACGCCTTTTGCGAACGCCTGCTGCATCTTTTTCCATTCGAAGCCAATGTCGCGGCCGGCTTTCGCGTTGTCGAAGATCGCGAGGCGCGCGAATTGCTGCAGGGCGCGCGTGAACTCGCTTTCGTCGAGGCCGAGCGCGACGCCGATCTCGCCGCCTCGCTGCAAAGGATCGCCGACATCGCCGGTCCTGAAGGCTTCGACCCGCTGCTGACGGCGACGCTTTCCCGCTGCGACGATCTTGCCGTTGACGCCGACGCGAGCCTTTACGCGCGACAACTGCGCGCGCGGCTAGGGCTCGCAGACGACGACAGCGATGCCAAGCTGGCGCACGAAATCCTGACCGGCGCCGCCGAACGTTGGCCGGATTGGGCTCGGCTCTGGCGAACGGGAACCCCGACTGACATTGCACGCGCCGCGACTCTCGCCGCGCTCGCGGCGCCTGAAGACGAAGCGGCCGCCGCGAAGAATTATCTCGGGCTTTTCTTTACGCGGCAGGGAAACGGGACGCCGACCAAGCAGCTCGGCGGGGCGGCCCTGTTCAAAAGGGCGCCTGAATTTCAGGACGAGCTCGAAGCCGAACAGCTTCGGCTCGACGCTCTGCGGGACCGCTGGCGCGCGGCAACGGCGCTGGAGCGCAGCCGCGCGCTGGCGCAAGTCGCCGAGGCGGTGCGGCGTCATTACACGCGTCTCAAAAACGCTCGCGGCTGGCTAGACTTCGACGATCTGATCGTGCGCACGCTCGCGCTGCTGAGCAACACCGCCGCCGCCTGGGTGCTATACAAGCTTGATTCCGGCATCGACCACATTTTGATCGACGAGGCGCAGGACACTTCGCCGGCGCAATGGGACATCTTGCGGCGGATCGCCGCCGACTTTCTCGACGGCGAAGGCGCGCGCCATCGCACGCGCACCTTCTTCGCGGTCGGCGACGAAAAGCAGTCGATTTTCTCGTTCCAAGGGGCCGCGCCGGACATGTTCGACGCGATGCGACGCGAATTCAAGGCAAGGCACGATCGTTCGCGACTTCCCTTCGAAGTGGTGCGGCTGGACCTTTCTTTCCGCTCGTCGCCTTGGGTGCTCGGCAGCGTCGATCGGGTGTTCGCGGTCGAGGAGGTATGGCGCGGCGTCAGCGCGGCCGAGGCGCAGGCGCCGCCGCACGCCGCTTTTCACCAAGCGTTACCGGGACTTGTCGAAGTCTGGGCGCCGATCAAGGCCGAGACCGCGCCGGAGTCCGGCGATTGGAGGATGCCGCTAGACGCCGCATCGCGTCGCGATCCGGCTGTGGCGCTGGCTGATCGCATCGCCTTGACGATCCAGAACTGGCTCTCGCCGCGATCGAACGAGCGCGTCGTCGACGTCAAGAGCGGCGCAACCCGACGCATCCGCGCCGGCGACATTCTCATCCTGGTTCGCTCGCGCGGGCCCTTGTTCGAAGCGCTGACCCGCGCACTGCTGCGCGCCCGTATCGCCTCCGCCGGCGCCGACAAGCTCATATTGCGCGATCATATCGCGGTGATGGACCTCGTCGCGGTCGGTCGCGCCGCGCTTGGCGAGGATGACGATCTGGCGTTGGCGGCGGCGCTGAAATCGCCGCTGGGCGGTCTCGACGACGACGATCTGATGCGCTTCGCGCCGGGCCGCGCGGGATCGCTCGCGGCGGCGCTGGTGGAGAGCGCGGCGGAAGCCGACAAACGGGCGCTCGCGCGGCTCGTCCGCTGGCGAAAGCGCGCGCGCAGCCTTTCGGCGTTCGATTTTTACGCGCGCCTGCTGGGCGCCGATGGCGGCCGCAAGGCTCTGCTGGGTCGGCTCGGCCCCGAGGCTGCGGACGCCATCGACGAGTTCATGGCGCGCGCGCTCGCGCGCGAGCGACAGGATGCGCCGTCGCTCGTTGTGTTCCTTGCCGAGATCGAAGCCGCCGACGCCGCGATCAAGCGCGACATGGAGACGGAAGGCGACAGCGTGCGCGTAATGACCGTTCACGCCGCCAAGGGGCTGGAGGCGCCGATCGTCTTTCTGCCCGATACCTGTTCCGGGCCGACCGGTCGTCACGACCCCGATTGGTTGGCGCTCGCGCCTCGCAATTCCTCCGAAACCGAGCTTTTCGTCTATGCGCCCAAGAGCGACGACGACGGCCAGGCACTTGCGCCAGCTAGGCTCGCCGCGCGCGCTCTCGCCGAAGGCGAGCACCGGCGTCTGCTCTATGTCGCGATGACGCGCGCGGCGCAGCGCCTTATCGTCGCCGGATTCGAAGGCGCGCGCGAACGCCCTGCCAACTGCTGGCACAATCTCATCCGTCTCGGTCTCGACGGCGTGCTGAAATCCGCGCCGGCGCCCTGGGACGCGACGCAGGAAATCTGGCGCGTCGGCGAAGGACCGAATGCAGACCCTGCTTTCGAGGCGCCGCCGCGCACGCCGGCCGAGCCGCCGCCCGAGTGGTTGCGCCGCCCGGCGGCGGCGGAGGCGGCGCCCGAGCCGCTCGCGCCTTCGCGCGTCGCGCTCCAAACCGCGCCGAGCGCAGATCGTCGCGCTCGGCTGGAGGCCGGGCGCCTCGCCCATACGTTGGTGCAAGAGCTTGCGGACGTCGCGCCGGACGCCCGCGCAGCCGCCGCCGCGCGGCTCGTGGAATCGCAAGGCGATGGCGTCTTGCCGGAACGTCGCGACGAAATCGCGGCGCGCGCGATCGCCCTGCTGAGCCGCCCCGATCTCGCACCGTTGTTCGGACCCGGCTCGCGCGCGGAGGTGGCGATCGCCGGATCGCTTTTGCGGCCCGGCGAGCCCGATCGGGTCTTTGTCGGACGGATCGACCGCCTCGCGGTTCTCGAAAACGAAGCGATTTTGGCCGATTTCAAGTCGGGCGCGGGCAAAGACGTTCCGCCGGAAGCCTATATCGCGCAGCTAGCGCTTTACCGGGCGGCGCTCCTGCCGCTGCTGCCGGACAAACCGCTTCGGGCTTGCCTCGTCTGGCTGGATTCGGAGCGTTGCGACTGGATCAGCCCGGAAACCCTTGACGATGCATTGGAAAAAATGCGGGGAACGGCGCCGACCCGCTGAATGCGTCGCCATGATGACGACGCATTTTGCCGACAACTTCCGGCTTATGAATATGTGCGTAACTAGGCCGGCTGGACGCGCCGAAGTAAAGGGCGCGCCGGCAAGACTGCCGCAGCGTAAGCTTAGGTCGGGTGTCGGCGCTGCCGCTTGCGCCGCCGCGTTGGCTCTGTGGCCGGGACCGGTCACGGCCGCCGAGCAGGCGCCGGCCGGCATGGTTTCCTACGATCATCCGGTTTTTCACAACGGTCATCGCGTGCTCTGGCACGGATCCTGGCGCGCCAAGAAGGCCGGCGCGAGCGAGAAATCGACAAAGGACTCCCAGGACGCCGCGACCGGCGCGCCCGCCTCCAACGAAACGGCCAATCCCCAGGACGCCAATTCAAAATCACAAAATGATACAGGTAAACAGACGGGCGCCGCAACGAAGCCTGCGCCGCCCGCCATCGTCAATCACGAATTCGTGCTGCTCGCCGACTCGGAGGATCCCAATGCCACACAGATGGCGGTGGAACTCGTTAATGCGCTGAAATCATCAGGATTGAAGGCGCACGCCTGGGCTTGGCGGGCTTCGCCCGCGGCGCTCGCCAAGGCGGTGACAAGCGACGCCGGCGATATGGCGATCGTCGCGATGGACGCGTTCGCCGCCGACCCGAACGGCGCAGAGACCGAGGCGCGCGCGCCGATCCTCGCCCGGCTCGCCGACGAGCCGCTGGCGGTGGTGGCGGCCAAGTCCGTCGCCAGTGTCGGCGATCTTAACGGCCGCCCCGTTTCGTTCGGCATGGCCGACGGATCCGCGGGCGCTAGCGCGCAGACCTTCTTCGCCAAACTCGGCGTTCAGCCGAAGGTCGTGCGGGAGCCGCTGACCGCCTCGCTCGCCGATCTGGCCGCCGGCAAGCTCGACGCGATCGTCGTCGCCGGCGGCGGCTCCAAAGCGCTGAGCAACCTCGGCAAAGGCGGCAAATTTCACATCGTATCCATTCCCTGGGCGACGAACTGGCGCTTCGGCTACGCGCCGGCGCGGCTGACGGCCAAGGATTTCCCTAACCTGATCGGCGCCGACGAGAAGGTGGAGACTTTGGCGACGCCGATGGCGCTGGTGG
This sequence comes from Beijerinckiaceae bacterium, assembly GCA_037446355.1. Lineage (GTDB taxonomy): Bacteria > Pseudomonadota > Alphaproteobacteria > Rhizobiales > Beijerinckiaceae > Roseiarcus. Next base: position 14,304 of record JBBIIT010000024.1, read on the forward strand.
CCGTGGACGCGGCGCCGGAAGGAGCGCGCGCGACGCGCTACGCCCCTGTCGTCTCCGCGCTCTACGAAAAGTTCGACGCTCTGCTCGCGCCGAACGGCGACCCGAAGTGGCGGGAGGTCAATCTGGCCGCCAACGCGAATTGGCCTCGTGCGCGCGCCGTGCAGGACTGGATAGCGCACAATTCTGGTCAATCGAATCCGGCGCTGGAGAATTTCCGATCTATCGCCCACACGGTCGCTCAAGCCGGCGCCGGCCCCGAGGCCCGGGACGCGGACACGCTGTATCAAAGCTTCATGCAGTGGCGAGGCGACGGGCAATGAGAGGAATCCGCGCTTGTCGCTCATATTGAAAACCGGGTCCGGGCTGTTCGCCGGCATCGTGGCCGGCGGGCTCGGATTCGCCTTCTGGCCACACGTCGAGCCGAGCCTCGTCGCGATGCGCCCGGCCGTCGAGAAGCCGGTGTTCGTCACCGCCGCGGCGCCGGCTCAGCCGACGGCGACGACGCCCGCGCCGTCCCCAATCGTCACCCAAGCGCAGCCGGTTCCCGACCCCACCGCCGTCAGCAAGCTCGCCGCCGCGCTGGCGTCCACGCCGGCGCCCTCCCCGGCCGCGACCAAGCCCGTCGTCGTCGCCAAGGCGAACGATCCGGCTAAGGCCGCCGACGCGGCCAAGACCAGCGCCCCAAGCGAGGCGACCTCGAAACTCTGCGCCGAGGGGCTCGTCGCGCTCGCCAGCGGTGACATCTCGGGCGCGCGCGCGTTCCTGGAGCCGGCGGCGGAGGCCGGCGACGGGCGCGCGCTTATGGTGCTCGGCGACACCTACGACCCGTCGACACTCACCCGGATGGGCGCGGTCGGCCTTCGCGGCGACGCCGCGCGCGCCCGCGATTATTATGCCCGCGCGCTCGCGCTCGGCTTCGTGGCGGCGCGTCAACGCCTAGCCGCTCTGGACACGCAGGGGAACTGACGGGCCTACAGCGCTCCGCCTCACCACATGTCCAGAGCGACCCGCGCTTCTTCCGACATGCGGCTCTGATCCCAAGGCGGATCGAACACCATTGTCACCTTGCAGCCGGAAACGCCGGGTACGGCGGCAACCGCGTTTTCCACCCAGCCGGGCATCTCGCCGGCGACGGGGCAACCCGGCGCGGTCAGCGTCATGTCGATCGCCACGCGTCTGTCGTCGTCGATGTCGACGCTGTAGATGAGGCCGAGTTCATAGATGTCGGCCGGGATCTCCGGATCGTAGACAGACTTCAACGCCTTGACGATCTCGCTGGTGAGCGCGTCGAGATCGACCTTCGACAGCGTTGAAGGCGGCGCAAGCGCGGATTTTTCCGTGGTCGGGGTATCGGTCATCGAAAACGGTCCCTCACGCGAACAGCTTTTGCGCGCGAACGAGCGCGTCGGCAAGCGCGTCGACCTCCTCGCGCGTGTTGTAGAGCGCGAACGAAGCGCGGCAAGTCGAAGTGACGCCGAATCGCTGCATGAGCGGCATCGCGCAATGCGTGCCGGCGCGCACCGCGACGCCGAAGCGGTCGATAATCGTTGCGACGTCATGCGCGTGCGCGCCCTCCATCGTGAACGACAGGATCGGCCCTTTGCCCGGCGCGGTCCCGATGATGCGCAGCGAGTTGATTTGGGAAAGCCGCTCGTGCGCGTAGGCGCTTATCGCCGCTTCATGAGCGGCGATGCGTTGACGTCCCACGCCCTCGATATAGTCGAGCGCGGCGCCGAGACCGACCGCCTGCGCGATCGGCGGCGTGCCGGCCTCGAAGCGATGCGGCGGCGTGTTGTAGGTGACCTTGTCGAGCGTGACGTCCTGGATCATCTCGCCGCCGCCGTTGAACGGCGGCAGGGCGGCGAGGCGCTCGGCCTTGCCGTAGAGGACGCCGATTCCCGTCGGCCCGTAGAGTTTATGGCCCGTCATCACGTAAAAGTCGGCGTCGAGATCGCGCACGTCGATTTCGCCGTGCACCGCCCCTTGCGAACCATCGACCAGCACGGGTACGCCGCGCGCATGGGCGATGCGGACGATGTCTTTGATTGGCGTCGTCGTGCCGAGCACGTTCGACATCTGCGAGATGGCGACGATCTTGGTTCGCTTCGACAAAGCGCGCTCGAACGCCTCCAGCGAGAAGGCGCCGTCGTCGCCGACGTCAACCCATTTCAGGACCGCGCCCTTGCGCTCGCGATGGAAATGCCAGGGCACGATGTTGGCGTGATGCTCCATCACCGTCAGTACGATCTCGTCGCCCTCGCCGATGTTGTTCAAGCCGAAGCTCGACGCGACGAGATTGATCGCCTCGGTCGCCGAGCGCGTGAACACCACCTCCTCGATAGAGGCGGCGTTGAGATAGCGCCGCACGCTCTCACGCGCGGCTTCATAGGCGTCCGTCGCGGCGTTGGCGAGAAAATGCAGGCCACGATGCACATTGGAATATTCGTGCTCATAGAAATGATTGAGCCGGTCGAGCACCGTGCGAGGCTTCTGCGCCGAAGCGGCGTTGTCGAGATAGACCAGCGGCTTTCCGTAGGGGCGCTCGGCGAGAATGGGGAAATCGGCGCGCAGCGCGGCGACGTCGTAAGGCCGAAGGTCCGGGCTTCTGAGGATCTGGTTCACGTGCCTCGTCTCCTCGCCCCTCACGCGCGTCGGCGGAGCCAAGCGCGCATGACTTCGCGCAGCGCTTCGGCCGCGGCTTCGTCCTCGACGCGATCGATCGCCTCGGCGCCGAACGCTTCCAGTAACATCGCCTCGGCTTCCTTCCTCGGCACGCCGCGCGCTTGCAAATAGAACACCTGCTCGGCATCGAGCGCTCCGACGGTCGCGCCATGGCCGCACACGACATCGTCGGCGAAGATTTCAAGCTCGGGCTTGTTGTTCATCGCCGCCGTCGGCGAGAGCAGGATCGCCTGGCTCTTCATGCCGCCGTCGGTCTTTTGCGCGTGCGGCTTGACGATCACCTTGCCTTGATAGACGCCACTCGCCTCGTCGGCGACGATATGACGGAAATATTCGCGGCTCTCGCCTCGCGGCGCGGCGTGCGTGACCTCGAGCGTCGTGTCCGCGTGTCTCGCGCCCTCGATCAAGCTGAGCCCCGCGAGCGCGATTTTCGCGCCCTCGCCGTCGTGGCGAACGAACAGCTGCCGCCGCGCCAGCGCGCTCCCGGCGACAAGCGCGAAGCCGCGGACCTCCGCCTCCTCGTCGAGCGCGGCGCTTTGCGTCTCCAGATGCAGCGCCGCGGCGTCGTCGATGAGCCCGGCCCAATCGCAACGCGATCGCGCGCCGAGCCGCAGTTTCGTCGCGACATTGCGCTGGGTTTGCGATCCGGCGCCGAAGAAACCCTCGAACACGCTCAATCGCGCGCCCGGTTCGAGCGTCACGTGAAGGCGCGAGTAGATCGCGCGCGCGCCCTCGCCAACGACCGCGTGCGCGAACTCGACTCGCGGCGCCGATTCTCCGCCCGCCGCCACATGAAGCGACAGCGCCGCTGGCGCGAATGCACGATTGAGCGCGCTCGCGGCGTCAAAGACGCCAACGTCGCGCGCCCCCTCTTGCGCGACGATAGCCATGCCGGGGGGCGGCGCGTCGCTCAGTTCCGCAACGAAATATCCGTTGACGCTGACGAACCTGACATCGCCGATCTTCGCGCGGCTCGCGAGCGCGGCCTTTGCTTCCGCGATTTCATCCGCGGACGGCGCGGCCGCCGGAGCCGGCGCCGAAGCCATCGCCGCCCGCAAATCCGTGTAGTGCCAAGCCTCGTCGCGACGCGTCGGCAGACCGGACTTCTCGAACGCGGCGAACGCGGCCAGGCGCTCGGCGTCCGTCGTTCTCAACGCCGCGAATTGTTCGCCGAGCGCACTCTCGGCGGCGGTCTTGGCGATGTTGCGATGCAGGGTCATGCCGCCGCTTCCGCGTAGTCGCGATAGCCGTTGCGCTCGAGTTCGAGCGCTAGCTCCGGCCCGCCAGACTTAACGATGCGCCCCTTCGACATCACATGCACGACATCGGGTTTGATGTGGTCGAGCAGGCGCTGGTAATGCGTGATGACAAGAAATGAACGCTTGGGATCGCGCAGCGCGTTGACGCCTTCGGAGACGATGCGCAATGCGTCGATGTCGAGCCCGGAATCGGTTTCGTCGAGCACGCCGATCCGCGGTTGCAACAGCGCCATCTGCAACACTTCGGCGCGCTTCTTCTCGCCGCCGGAAAAGCCGACGTTAACAGGGCGCTTCAGCATATCCATTTCGATCTTGAGCTTCTCGGCGGCGCCGCGCACGGCGCGCATGAAGTCGGGCGTCGTCATGTCCTTTTCGCCGCGCGCGCGCCGCTGAGAATTGAGGGCCGCCTTCAAGAAGGTCATCGTGGCGACGCCGGGAATTTCGACGGGATACTGGAACGCGAGAAAGACGCCCTTGGCGGCGCGTTCGTTCGGCGCCATTTCGAGCACGCTCTCGCCGTCGAGCAGCACGTCGCCGCCCGTGACCTCATAATCCGGCTTACCGGCGATAACATAGGAAAGGGTCGATTTTCCCGAACCGTTCGGTCCCATGATCGCGGCGACCTCGCCGTCGTTCACGGTCAGGTTGAGGCCGTCCAGTATGGGTTGGCCGTGAATGGAGACGCTTAGGTTTCTAACTTCGAGCATGGAACGTCCGATGAAATGAGGCGAAAGATTCAGCCGACGGAGCCTTCGAGCGAGATCGCGATCAGCTTCTGCGCCTCGACTGCGAATTCCATCGGCAGATGTTGCAACACGTCGCGCACGAAGCCGTTGACGATCAGCGCGGTCGCCTCCTCCGCGGAAAGGCCGCGTTGCAGGCAATAGAAGAGCTGGTCCTCGGAGATCTTCGAGGTCGTCGCCTCGTGCTCGAACACCGTCGAGGCGTTCTTGGCCTCGATATAGGGGACGGTGTGCGCGCCGCATTGATCGCCGATCAGCAGGCTGTCGCAATTGGTGAAGTTGCGCGCGCCGGTCGCCAGCCGATGCGAGGAGACCTGGCCGCGATAGGTGTTCTGCGAATGGCCGGCGGCGATGCCCTTGGAGATGATCCGGCTGGTCGTATTCTTGCCGAGGTGGATCATCTTGGTGCCGCTGTCGACCTGCTGGCGCCCGTTGGAAATGGCGATCGAATAGAACTCGCCGCGCGAAGCTTCGCCGCGCAGGATGCAGCTCGGATATTTCCAAGTGATCGCCGAGCCGGTTTCGACTTGCGTCCAGGAAATCTTCGAGCGCGCGCCGCGGCAGTCGCCACGTTTGGTGACGAAGTTGTAAATGCCGCCCTTGCCCTCGGAATCGCCGGGATACCAGTTCTGCACCGTCGAATATTTGATCTCGGCGTCCTCGTGCGTGACGAGTTCGACCACCGCCGCGTGCAACTGGTTCTCGTCGCGCTTGGGGGCGGTGCAGCCTTCGAGATAGCTGACATAGGCGCCCTTGTCGGCGACGATCAGCGTGCGCTCGAACTGGCCGGTGTTCTTTTCGTTGATGCGAAAGTAGGTGGAGAGTTCCATCGGGCAGCGCACGCCCGGCGGCACATAGACGAATGAGCCGTCCGAAAACACGGCCGAGTTCAACGTCGCGTAGAAATTGTCGGTCGGCGGCACCACCGTGCCAAGATATTTCTTGACGAGATCGGGATGATTTTTCACCGCCTCGGAGAACGAACAGAAAATTACGCCGGCCTTGGCGAGTTCGGCCTTGAAGGTTGTGGCGACCGAAACGGAATCGAACACCGCGTCGACAGCGACGCGCGGCCGCTCGACGCCGGCCAGAATCTCCTGTTCGACGAGCGGAATGCCGAGCTTGGCGTAGGTCTTCAAGAGTTCGGGATCGACCTCATCGAGCGACTTCGGCCCCGGCGTCGATTTGGGCGAGGCGAAATAGTAGAGATCCTGGAAGTCGATTTCGGGATAGTCGACCCGCGCCCAGCGCGGCGTCTCCATCGTCAGCCAACGGCGATAGGCCTCGAGCCGCCAGTCGAGCAGCCATTGCGGCTCACCCTTCTTGGCGGAGATGAAGCGGACAATGTCTTCGCTGAGGCCTTTGGGCGCCTTGTCGGACTCAATGTCCGTAACAAAGCCGTATTTATAGGCTTCGACATCAATGGCGCGTACGCGGTCGACCGTCTCTTGGACTGCCGCCATTTGGACTTCTCCTCGCCTGGACGGTTTCAAGGACCGTCGGTGGGGGTCTAACTTTAGCTTTCGTCGTCGCAGCCGACTGCGTCCTGGCTGCGCGCCCGGTCGCGCCAATATCGTGCTTGGCGAAGCCAATTTCAACCGCTTCGTATTAGTTCGGATGTCTACGCGCGCGCAAGTCCGCCCGCCTGTAGCGCGGGCGAAATTCGCCACGGCCGAAGCGACGCGCAGGGCTCAGGCGGACTGCCTTGCGCCCGTGGGGCTTTCGCTCGGCGTTTCGCCGCGCAGCCGCGCGACAATAACACGCAGTTGCGCGCGCGCCGCTTGCAGGTCGTCCTGATGGGCGTCCGTCCAGCCGGCGCGCTCGAACTCGAACTGGCGATAATCGCCGAATTTCATGCGCATCGGGGTGGCGATAGCCTCGCCGAAGGCGATCGCCTCGCGGTCGGCGATCGACGATAGGAAGCTGATGACCCCCTCCGAGGAGGCGCCGACCGCCGAATTGATGATCGCCTTGTCGCGATCGTTGGCCAGGCGCATCGCGAACATCGTCGAGCATTGCGAGAGCACGGTCGGGTCGAGATCGGCCGGGCGCTGGGTGACGACGCCCAGCGAAACGCCGTACTTGCGCCCTTCCTTGGCAATGCGGCCGATCGAGCGGCGAGTGGGCTCGAAGCCTTGCGCGATGTCGGACGGAATATAGCGATGCGCCTCTTCGCAAAGCAGGGCGACCTGATACGGTCCGGAGCCCCACATGGCGATTTCGAACGCCATGCGGGCGAGCACCGAGACAACGGAATTGACGACTTCGTTGGGAAGGCCGGCGACCTGAACGATCGTGACGGGATGGCCGCCCATCGGCAGACGAAACGTGTGTCCGAGCACCTTCGCCATCGTGTCTTCGACGACAACCTTGCCGAACATGAAACGATAGCGCGGATCGTGACTTAGAGCCTCCAGCCGATGCTTGAGCGAGCGCAAATCGGCGCGCGCGTAGCGCGGATCCAGTTTGCCCATCCATTCCTCGATGACCTGCACCGCATCGGATACACGATAGGGCACCGGGGTATCCGCGCTAATCCAATTGCCTTCGGCTGCGTTTTGTCGCCGCAACGGGCTTTCGGCCAGTCGCAAAGCGCCACTGGCGCCGAATCGCTGCTTGGCGGCCCTGACGACGTCGTAGAGGGCGTCGATCTCATCCGGGTTGGCGCGCCGACCGGGATAGATGATGTCGACCATCTCGTCGAAACGGAACATCCAGTACGGCAATTCGAGCGTGTCGGAATCGAGCACCAGCGCGTCTTCGCGGAAATGCGCCGCGTATTCGTTGTGCGGATCGATGATGATGACGCGCAGATGCGGGCGATTGTGCAGACACTGTTTGAGCAGCATCGAGACCGCGGTCGTCTTGCCGACGCCGGTCGACCCGACTACAGCGAAATGGCGCTTCGTCAATTCCTCGACACTGACGGTCGCGGAAATCGTCGGATTTTGCGTGAGCTTGCCGACTTCAACGCCGACCTCGCCGCGAATGGCGTAAATCGCGCGCAGATCGCCGGATCGCATACGGTGCGCGACCGCTCCGAGCACCGGGAAAGATCGGATGCCGCGATAGAAGACGGGCTTGCCGGGGGCCTCGTCGATGATCTCGCCGCTGAGTTCGATCTTGACTAGGGTCTCGTTGATGTCGTCGGCGGCCCAGCGGTGATCGGCGGTCACGACTTCCGTCACGATCCCGACGAGGCGGGCATTCTCGTGCACCACCGAAATCAGGTTGCCAACTGACCAGTAATCCGCGCCCGGTTCGGGCTTCATCTGGCAAGAGATGAGGCCGCTCATGCCGTTAAGCTTGACGAGACGGCCGAGGATGCGGCGAGTCTGCCCCTCGCGTCGCTCCGATCCCGACGGCGCCGTCACGGATTCCGGTATCGCATCCAAATCCATGGGTCTGCCCTTCGCTGCTGCGCGCCACGACGCCCGCGCCGTCGCAAAGGGGGAGGTTAGAAGATTAGAGTAAAGGAAGTCTTCGAGGATAGCTCAAGAGATCGACGCTTGCCTCATTCCGCGCGACGAATTTCCGGATCGCCGCCGATCAGCCGCGAAAACTGCTTCAGCCGGCTTTGCAGCCGGTCGCTGTTTAGCGGCGCCAGATCGGGCGGCAGGCTCAGCACCACCCGCCCCTTGACCGCGGTGAGCGGCGCGCGCGGCAGCACCCCAGGCATCGCGGCCGACAGGATGTAAGCCACACGCATCGCCGCGCCGAGGATACGCGCGCGATCCAGTTGCCGGGCGGAAACGAGCGTGCGCGAAGGACCGCCGATGTCCTCGTCGCTGGACACATGGCGGTAGGAGGCGGCGAGAGCGAGATAAGCGCGTTCGGGGTGATCGACGCCGATCAGCGTCGCGTTGGAAATGAGATCGTGCGACTGTTCCGCGCGATAATCCGGATGCGCGCGCCAGGCGATGTCGGACATAAGACAGGCGGCATGGCGCAGGCGCCGCTCGGGCGGCGACTCCTCAAGATGCGTGGTCTCCAGGAACCGACTGGTCCATTCGAACAGTTCCTCGGCATGGGCGGGCGCGCGCGAGCGCAGGCGATTGAATTCGGCGGCTGCGGTTATCAGCGGATCCTTGGCTTGATCGGCCGGGGTGAGGCTTTCGTAAAGCAGGCCCTCGCGAACGCCGAGCGCGGATATGACGATCTCGCGCGGGTCCGACTTGCGAATGATCTCCTCCAGCACAGCCGCGCCATAGGCGAGCAGCGGGCGCCGAGCCGAAGAGACGCTTTCGATCGAGGAGAGCGCGTCCGCTTCGATCCGCTCCACCAGCTTGGCGAATTCGAGCGCGTCGCGGGTCGGAATGACGTAGTTGTGCATCACATGCATGGGATACTGGCGCTGGCGCATGTGCAGGCGGGCCAGCGCGCGCCAAGTGCCGCCAACCGCGTAAAATGTGCGGCCAGCGAGGCTTTCCAGCGGCTTGACCTTGGCGAGGGCGTCGCGCGCGATTTTGGCCGCCTTCTTGGGCGAACGCTCGGAAACGTCCATCAACGAAAGTCCGCCGAGCGGCAGAGTAAGGCCGGGTCCGACTTCCCCCGATTTGATGTCGGTGAGTTCGAGCGATCCGCCGCCAAGATCGCCGACGACGCCATCCGGCTCGTGGATGGAGGAAATGACGCCCAGCGCCGCAAGCCGCGCCTCGCGCGCGCCGGCCAGCAATTGGATTTCGCGCCCGATCGCGCTTTCGGCGAGTTCCAGGAAATGCGACCCGTTGGCGGCGTCGCGCACGGCGGCGGTCGCCAGCGCCCGCACATCGCGAATGCCCATGATCTGACATAGAATGCGAAAACGTTGCAGCGCCATCAGCGCCTTGGCGATCGATTCCTCGGTCAGGAAGCCCGAGGTCGCGACTCCGCGTCCGAGGCCGCACAGAACCTTTTCATTAAAAGTCGGCGTCGGGGCCCGCGTTAACGATTCGTATGCGACCAGGCGCACCGAATTCGAGCCGATATCGACGATCGCGACCGGTTCGCCAGGCAGGCGCCCTCGGGCTTCCCATTCCGACATTCAACTCACCCGCTCACAGGAGATTCGTCCGTGCGCGATCTCGGCCGGGACACTCAAGCGACCGGCCTAAGACCCAGCGCGTCCGGGCTCGATTCGTTCAGCGCCTGTCCCCGTCCGGAAAGGCTCGGATTCGTCAGGAAGTACTTGTGCGCGTTGAAGGGCTCCTCGCCCTCCGCGCATTCGATACGCACGCTCGACCCGTCGGGCAACAACCGAAAGCTCTGCTGATTGTCCATCAGATTGGCTTCCATGATCTGATTGAGCACGTGCTCGTGCACCGTGGGGTTGCGCAACGGCGCCAGCGCCTCGACGCGGCGATCGAGGTTGCGCTGCATAAGATCGGCCGACGAAAGATAGACGTGAGCCTTGGGATGCGGCAGCCCGTAACCGCCACCGAAGGCGTAGATTCGCGCGTGTTCGAGAAAGCGGCCGACGATGGACTTGGCGCGAATGTTCTCGGAGAGACCGGGGACGCCGGGACGCAGGCAGCAGATGCCGCGAACGACCAGATCGATCTTAACGCCGGCGGCGCTGGCGCGATAGAAAGCGTCGATCATCTCGGAATCGACGAGAGCGTTGCATTTGGCCCAGATCGCCGCCGGACGTCCTTCGCGCGCGAAGCCGATCTCCTCCTCGACATGTTCGAGCAGCCGCTTTTTGAGACTAATGGGCGAAATCGCCATCAGTTCCAACCCGTCGGGTTCGGCGTAGCCGGTGATGAAATTGAATATGCGCGCGACGTCGCGCCCGATCGCCGGATCGGCCGTGAAATAGGAAATGTCGGTGTAGATGCGCGCGGTGACAGGATGGTAATTGCCGGTGCCGACGTGACAATAAGTAACGAGCGACCCCCCTTCACGACGCACCACCATCGACAATTTCGCGTGCGTCTTCAGTTCTATGAATCCGAACACGACCTGCACGCCGGCGCGCTCGAGATCGCGCGCCCAGCGGATGTTAGCCTCCTCGTCGAAGCGCGCCTTCAGTTCGACCAGCGCCGTGACCGACTTGCCGGCCTCAGCGGCCTCGACGAGCGCGCGCACGATCGGGCTGTCGGCCGATGTGCGATAGAGCGTCTGCTTGATCGCCACGACGTTGGGATCGCGCGCCGCCTGGGCGAGGAACTGCACGACGACGTCGAAGGATTCGTAAGGGTGGTGAACGACAAGATCTTTTTGCCGGATCGCGGCGAAACAATCGCCGCCGTTCTCGCGCACACGCTCGGGAAAGCGCGGGATGAAGGGAACGAATTTGAGATCAGGACGATCGAGATTGACGAGGCGCGATAGTTCGTCGAGCGCCAACATGCCCTCAATCAGCACGACGCCCGAGGCGACGACGTCGACGTCGCCGGTGACGAAGGTGCGCAAGCCCTCGGGCATACTCGCCTCGATCTCCAGGCGTATCACCGATCCGCGCCGCCGTCGCTTCAGCGCGCTTTCGTAAAGGCGTACGAGATCCTCGGCCTCTTCCTCGACCTCGATGTCGCTGTCGCGAATGACGCGAAAGCTGCCTTGCCCCACCACCTTGAAGCCCGGGAATAGCAGCGAACTGAAGGCGACGATGACCTGCTCCAGCGCAACGAAGCGCTGCGCCGATCCATGAGGGCCGTCAGGCAATTTGACGAAACGCTCGATCTTGTTGGGAAAGCGCACCAGCGCGCTCATCAACCGCGCTTCCTCAAGATGAGCGAGTTCAAGCGCGAGTGTGAAGCCGAGATTGGGAATGAACGGGAAGGGATGCGCCGGATCGACCGCGAGCGGGGTCAGAACCGGAAATACTTGCAACAGGAAATAGTCCTGCAACCATTCGAGGTCGGCGCGCGATAGATCGGCGACGTCGACGATGACGATGCCGGCCTCCGTCAATTCGCCGCGCAATGCGCGCCAGCGCCGCTGTTGCGAAGCGACAAGTTCGGCCACCCGCGCCCCGATCCGCTCCAGTTGCTCGGCAGGCGTGAAGCCGTCGTCCGAGGTCTCGGTCATCCCCGAAAGCACCTGCCCGACAAGGCCGGCGACCCGGACCATGAAGAATTCATCGAGGTTATTGGCCGAAATAGACAGAAAGCGGAGCCGTTCGAGCAACGGATGGTTGGAATTGTTTGATTCTTCGAGTACGCGCCGATTAAACTCCAGCCACGACAATTCGCGGTTGATGAAGCGTTCGGGCGAAGAAAAAAGATCGGTCGGAGACAATCGGGCGGACCGGCCGACGATCCGCGCCGATCTTGTCGTCTTGCCAGCCACCCGACGCGCCACGCCCGCCTCCTCAACCCAAAACGCTTGCCGGGTCGCCGCCGATCCGGCCGTCTTGCCCGCATAGTGTGACAGATTCGCGACAGCGCCAAAACCCGCGCGCCCTCGCGTTCGCGATGGCGACGACAAACCCTTATGGCGTCGCCGTGCAAGTCCGATTTAGACTGGCGCGAATGGTAAACAAAATCACAAGTTACCATTTTACTTAACTAAAAACTAACTAAACTGTCGACAACCCGACAATTGATCCCGATCATATCTCGACAAACGTTCGGACGAGCCGCGTCGCTTTTCGTCCGTATATCGGGAGTTCGGCATCGTGCATCTCGCCATCGGCAAAGTATCCGCGCTCGCCGCGCGCGTCCTTTCGACCCGGCCCGCCAATAGCGAGTCGCCGGTCGAGGAGCCTCGCCCGACGCCGCCGGTCGCGCACGACCTGGAAGCCGCGCCCGAGCCCGAGCCCGAAGCCCTGTCGGCGGTCGGTCGCGAAAACGAAAACGTTCGGCGCCGTCACGAGGAGATTTTCCGCAAGGCGCAATGGCTCGTCTCCTTGCAGGACGACCTCGCCGACGCCTTTGGCCATTCCGAGCGAACGCTCGAGGATCTGGCCAGGACCAAGCTGGAACTCGCCAAACTCGAGGCGATCGGCAAATTCGAACATGAAGCCCACGAAGAGGCAATCCAACGCGCGGAGGCGCTGCGCGAGGCGAGCGAGCGCGCGAACTCGGAACTCGAGCTCTTGCGGCCAGAGGCGACGCGCCTCGCCAAAGCCGCGCGCGACTCGGCCGCCAGGTTGCAAGCGCTGGAAGGCGAACACGCGACGCTGCGCGAAGCGCACGCGCAAATGCAGATCGAACTCGCCAAGGAAGTCGGCGCGGGCAAGTTCCTCTGGCAGGATCTCGACGCCGCGCGCGCCGAATTGCAGACCGCCGACGCGTTGATCGAACAGCAGAGGTTCGAGAACGCCCAGCTCACGCAAAAGCTTGAGATCGCCGACGAGACCGCGCGCGCGCTCAACCAGAGCGGCGAAGACCTGCACCGGCAATTGGCGCGAAGCGCCGCCGATCTCGACAAGGAACGCGCCGCCCTCACCGAGGCGCGCGCACGCATCACGAGTTTGGAGAGCCAGCTCGACGAACGGCAGCGCGAACACGCGCGGTTACGCGCGCAATGGCAGTCCGAGGCGGATCAGTTCCGAAGCGAGATCGGCGAGTTGCGGGGGCAAGCCACGCACGCCGCCGCGGTCGAGGCGGTGCAGGAGCGCATGGCGCAGGATTTGCAGGCCGAAGTGAAATCGAAGAACGAGGAGCTAAGACGCGCCGAACGTCGCGCGGCCGAAGCGGAGAGCGCGGCCGCGCAGGCCGCGGAAAAGCTGAAAGACGCGCAGATCGCGCGCGCCAAGGCGGAAGCGAACCGCGTCAGCGGCCGCTCGATGCATCAGACCTTGGCGCGTCGTTTCAAACCGCTGATCCAAGCGCTTCGAGCCGAGCGCAACGACGGAAAGCAGAAGCGCGCCGTTATCGCCGATCTCGAAACGCGTCTTGAACACAAAACGCACGAACTGAACCTGCACAGCCGAAAGAGCGAGGCGCGTGCGGCGGCTCTGATCGCCGAACTCGAAGCCGAGCGTTCGCGCCGCATTCTGCTGGAAGGCGCGCTCAGCGTGAATCGCGAGGTGTCCGGCGTGCGATCGACCCCCGATCCAGCTTCGACGCAACTGATGGGTCCGACGCCGCCCGACCCGACCGACTCGGGCTCGCCGACCTGGGCCAAGCGCCCGCTGCTTCGCCGCGCTGCAGACATCAAGGACCGCAACAAGTCGCGTCGTCGGCACGAACCGGGCGACGCGGCCTGAAACGGTCGCGCTATTTTCGCCGAAAAAGACATGGCGCCCCGAGGGGCGCCATGTCGCGTTTGCGGGCCTCGCGATGCGCGAGGCGTAGCCTATCAGAACCCCGGCAGAACCTCGGTCCCCTCGGCTTTCACGCCCTGAAGCGCGTTCGGATCGAGACCGAGCAACCTCAAAACGGTCGGGGCGACCTGCGTCGTCTGCACCGGAGCATAGATGCGCTTGGGTTCGAAGCTCGGGTTGGAGACGAGCAGCATGACGTTGCGATCGTCCTGCGCGAAGCCGCCGTGCTCTGCGATCTTCTTGCCGCCGCCCGTGTAGGTCACGCCGACGTCCGGCGCCACGATGATGTCGGGCGTGCGGCTGTCCTTTGCCGACACATTGAACAACAAGCCGAGGCTCGGTCCGTAGAAGATCTCGCCGTGATCGAGCCCAATCGTCGCGGCGTTGGCCTGCAACTGCGAGACAGCGGCCTCGACCGCCGTTTCGGCATGGTTGGCGAGCCATAGCAGCGAAACGTCGTCCTCGAGCGCCTGAACCGGCGCGTTGACGGTCAGCACGGCGGACGGCGGCTGCAGGTTGTTATTGTCGTGCGGAATGCGCAGGACTCGGGCAGGATCGATCGGCGACTGACCGTGTTTGGCGGTGATGATTATCGCTGTCTTTTCGAAGAGGCGACGTTCTTTCAGAGCGCGAACCATATCGCCGATAGCGGCGTCGACGAACTCGATCTGCCCCTTCAGCGCCGCGCCCGGCGTGCCTTTGGCGTCGAGATAGCCGCCCGTACCCACGCTCGCCTCGACCAGCTTCTGGCCGACGCTGACCGACTGGAAGTTCATGCCGAAAAGATTCGGCGTCGGACGACGCGCCTGCCCGCTATGATCGCGGCCGTCGATCTCGTTGATGATCGCTTCCGCTTTCAGCCGATCGTAGCACTGAATATTGGCGAAACTGTCGGTCCAGGCATTGCTGCTGGTGGCCTTGGCAAGGTCGGGCAACGGGCTGCAGGCAAGACCCTTCACCTGCGGCAGCGCGACCGGGATCGAATTGATTTCCGGCGACCAGAAATCGTTGACGCCGGCGCCGCTGGCGCCTTTGACGAGTTCGTAGGACTGGTGTTTGTCCGACCAGGCGGTGTAACCGCCCGCCTGCCGCACGACTTCGAAGATCGTGTTGACGCGGATGAATTGATGCGGATAGACGGGCGCGCAGCCATTGGCGGGATCGCGGGGCAGATAGGCCGGGTTGATGCCGCCGCCGGCGTCCAGCTTGGTGTAATCGACGTCGATTTCCTCGTCGAAGCCGATCTGAGTTCCCACGACGGACGGGCAGAGGGTCGGGCCGCCGACAATGCCGTAAGGCGTCGTCACGGCCGGAGGCGAAAGCGCGCGATCGTAGCTGACGTCGTAGAACGCGCCGGTCGTGCGCGGCGAAGCGCCGGTGACGAGGCCGGTCAGGCCTGGAAACGAATCCGAAGGACGCTGCACCGCCGCCTCGGTGTAGATGAGGCCGGTCTCCGCCAATTCTGCGAGATTGGGGCAATAGGACTGGCCTTGGTCGGCGCCCTTGGCGCAGTTCGCGAAATCGAGCGCATGCATCCCATCGATGCTGATGAGCAGGACACGATCGACGCGCCCGTCATGGCCGAATGCCTCGTCGTCGGCGAATGCGCCGCCGATCGGTGAGATAAAGAGCATGGCGCCGATCGAGGCGCTGGCGAGCAATTTGGATTTCATTGCAACCCCCAAGACGGTTAACGAAGAGTTAACGACAGGGGCAGTCCTATGAGATCAACGTAACATGCATGCGAAAGGACGATGACGCCGGTTTGAACATTTGGCGACGGCCCGCTTCAACCCCGGCGCGACGAGCGCGCGCGCAACTCAGCGGCGACCTTGGCGAGCGCGTCGGCATAGAGCGCATGTTCCTGAACGAGCACGCGTTTCGTCAGCAGTTCGGCGTCGTCGCCCGGCAGTACGGGAACACGCGCTTGGGCGACGATCGGGCCCGAATCCAATTCCGGCTCGACGAAATGCACGGTGCAGCCCGCTTCGGCGACCCCGTCCGCCAAGGCGCGCTCGTGCGTGTGCAGCCCCTTGTACGCCGGCAGCAGCGAAGGATGGATGTTGAGGATGCGACCCTTCCAGCGATTGACGAACGGCGCGCCGAGAATGCGCATGTAGCCGGCCAGGCAAATGAGTTCGATGCGATGGATCGCCAGTATCGCGTCAATCGAGGCCTCGAACTCATCGCGGCCGGCGTAGATTTTCGGATCGACCGCAACCGCGGCGACGCCGGCGCGCTTGGCGAGGGCGAGACCGCCCGCCTCGCTCTTGTTGGAGACGACCAGCGCGATCTCAGCCGGGAAATCGGGCGCGCGCGCCGCCTCGATCAGCGCCGCCATGTTCGAACCGCGGCCCGAAATGAGGATCGCGGTGCGCACGCGCGGGCTCACCATTTGACGTGGCCGCGCATCGTGACCCGCTCGGTCCCGCGCGGCGCCAAGCGCCCGATTACGGTTGGGGCCAGATCGTTGTCGGCGAGCGCCCGCATTGTCGCCGCTTCGCTCTCGGCGCTAGCGAAGGCGACCATGCCGAAGCCGCAATTGAACGTGCGCAGCATCTCGCCCTCGCCGACGCCGCCGACGCTGGCGAGCCAGCCGAACACCGGCGGCGGCCGGAAGGCGCCAAGATCGAGTTCGACGCTGAGATCGTCAGGCAAAACGCGCGGCAGATTGTCCGGATAGCCGCCGCCGGTGACATGGGCGAGCGCGAGCAAGCCGCTTGCGGCCTTCAGGGCGGCGAGCAGCGGCTTCACGTAAAGACGCGTCGGCGTCAGCAGCGCGGCGGCGACCGAGAGGCCGGGCGCAAAGGGCGCCGGAGCGTCCCAGGCGAGGCTTGAGCGCTCGACGATGCGGCGCACCAGCGAGAAGCCGTTGGAATGCGCGCCCGAGGACGGCAGGCCGATCACCACATCGCCCGCTTTCATGCCGCTGCGCGGCAGCAGCGTCCCGCGCTCGGCCGCGCCGACGGCGAAACCGGCGAGATCGAAATCGCCTTTGGCGTAGAGACCCGGCATTTCGGCCGTCTCGCCGCCGATCAGCGCGCAGCCCGATTCGACGCAGCCCGCCGCGATGCCCTTGACGATCGCCGCGCCAGCGGCCGGCTCCAGCTTGCCGGTCGCGAAATAATCCAGGAAGAACAGCGGTTGCGCGCCTTGGACGACGATGTCGTTGACGCACATTGCGACCAGATCGATTCCAATGGTGTCGAGAATGCCGCTCTCGATGGCGATCTTGACCTTGGTGCCGACGCCGTCGTTGGCGGCGACCAGGATCGGATCGACGAAGCCCGCCGCCTTGAGGTCGAAGAGGCCCCCGAAGCCGCCGATCTCGGCGTCGGCGCCGGGGCGGCGCGTCGCGCGCACCATCGGCTTGATCGCCTCGACCATCGCGTTGCCGGCGTCGATATCGACGCCGGCGTCGGCGTAAGTGAGGGCGCTCGGCCCGGGGGATTGGCTCATGGCTGCCTCGACTTGGACTTCGCTCTGCGGGTTAAAGAGTCGGGGCGGCCAGCGCAAGACCGAGGCTCTTCCCGCCGCCCGCTTTCGCGCGCCGCGAGTTGAGCTAGTATGGGACAGGGCGAGCACGGAGGGCGACAGTTGAATTATCGCAGAGTCGGGCGCAGGCTGATCGCCGCGGCCCTGATAAGCCTTCCCGCCGCCGCCGATGCGGCGCCTGCCAACACCCTGCGCGAGATGTTCGATGGCTTGCGAACCTGTCTCGCTCCCGCGGGACTCACGGCGGGGAGCGCGGTCACCGTCGTTTTTAGCCTGCGTCGCGACGGAACGCTGATCGGAAAGCCGCGCATCGCCTTCGCCAAGACCAGCGCCGATCCCGAGACGACCAAGCGTGATTTCGCGGCGATCGCCGCAAGGTTCGACCATTGTCTGCCGATGCCCGTAACCGACGCTCTGGGCGGCGCCATCGCTGGCCGGCCGATTGCGATAAGATTCGTCGGCGGACGATGGGAGCGCGGGGTTTAGATAGACCCGCCCGCGGGGAGGCTCTACCCGTCGAACTTGTTGCTCTTCGGGAAACCCTTTGGCGGCAGGCGGCCGGCCTCGGCGCGCTCGCCGATCCAATCCTTGAGATCGGCCTTGGCGAGCGAGAAAGTGCGCCCGGCCGAGTCTTTCCAGGTCAGGCCGTCGGCGAGTGCGAACACGCGCGCGTCCGAAAGCGAGCCGTCCTTGTATCGTTGCAGGCGCACGCCCTTGCCGCGCGCCATCTCCGGAACCTGCGCAAGCGGGAACACCAGCAGCTTGCGGTTTTCGCCGACGGTCGCGACGTGATCGCCCGCCGCGGGCGCGACGACGCAGGCTAGCGCGGGCGCGTCTACATTGAGCACCGCCCTGCCCTTGCGAGTCGAAGAAATCATTTCGTCCTGAGCAACGACGAATCCGCGCCCGTCGCTGGCCGCGATCAGCATCTTCTCGCCCGACCGATAGGGCCAGACCGCGACGATCCGCGCGCTTTCGTCGATGTCGGCCATCAGTCGCACTGGCTCGCCGAGCGTGCGCCCGCCCGGCAGCTTGGCGGCGTCGAGCGTATAGACTTTCCCGTCGCTCGCCAGGACCAGAATCTTCGAGGTCGTCTCAGCGAAGAACGAAGTCTCCAGGCCGTCGTCGCCTTTGAAGGCCGCGCTGGAAAGGTCGGCGACGTGGCCTTTGAGCGCGCGAATCCACCCTTTCCTGGAAAGGACGATCGTCACCGGCTCGCGTTCGATCAGACTTTCGGCGACATCGACGACGACGTTCGGCGGCGCCTCGAAGGTGGTGCGGCGTTTGCCGATCTTGGTCTCGGGTCCGTATTTTTTCTTCGTGTCGCGAATTTCGTAGGCGATCGCCTGCCATTGCTTCTTGTCGGAGCCGAGCAGCGCCTCGATTTGGCGCTTTTCCTCATCGAGGTCCGACTGCTCCTTGCGCAACCCCATTTCCTCGAGGCGACGCAGCGAACGCAGGCGGGTGTCGAGGATGTAATTCGCCTGAAGCTCGCTCAACGTGAAGCGTTTCATCAACGCCTCCTTCGGCTCATCCTCCTCGCGGATGATGCGGATCACCTCGTCCAGATTTAGGAAGACGATGATCATGCCGGCAAGCAGTTCGAGCCGGCGCTCGATGGCGGCCAAGCGATGGCGCGAGCGGCGCAGCAACACCGCGCGGCGATGGTCGAGCCATTGCTGCAACGCCTCGCTGAGGCCGATCACGCGCGGCGTCACGCCATCGACCAGCACGTTCATGTTGACAGAAATGCGCGTCTCCAGCTCGCTGAGCTTGAAGAGCTGCTCCATCATTACTTCGGGCTCGACCGTTCGCGCGCGCGGCTCCAGCACGATGCGCACGTCCTCGGCCGACTCGTCGCGAACGTCGCCGAGCAGCGGCGCCTTCTTCTCGTTGAAGAGTTCGGCAAGTTGCTCGATCAGGCGCGATTTCTGGACGCCATAGGGAATTTCAGTGACGACCGCGGCCCAGCCGCCGCGTCCCGTATCCTCGCGGTTCCAGCGCGCGCGCAAGCGGAAACCGCCTTTGCCGGTGCGATAAGTCTCGGCGATGACCGAGCGCGAGTCGACCACGATGCCGCCGGTCGGAAAATCCGGCCCCGGAGCGAATTGCAGCAACGCTTCCGAAGTCGCGCCGGGATGGGCGATCAGATAGAGCGAGGCGTCGAGCATTTCGGCCACATTGTGCGGCGGCGCCGAGGTCGCCATTCCGACCGCGATCCCTTGCGAGCCGTTGGCGAGCAGGTTCGGAATCGCCGCCGGAAGCACGATCGGCTCCTTCGCGTCGCCGGAATAATTGTCGCGCCAGTCGATCGAGTCTTCGTCGATGCCCTCCAACAACAGACGAGCGAAGTCGGTCAGCCGCGCCTCGGTGTAGCGATAGGCGGCCGCATTATCGCCGTCGATGTTGCCGAAATTGCCCTGCCCTTCGACCAGCGGATAGCGCGAGGAGAAATCCTGCGCGAGGCGCACCAAGGCCTCGTAGATCGCCTGGTCGCCGTGCGGATGGAACGAACCCATCACGTCGCCGACGATCTTCGCGCATTTCTTGAACGCCGTGCCGGGATCGAGCTTGAGAATGTGCATCCCATAGAGGATGCGCCGATGCACCGGCTTCAGGCCATCGCGCGCGTCGGGCAGCGCGCGTCCCATGATCGTGGAAAGCGCATAAGCGAGATAGCGCTCCTCGAGCGCCTCGCGCAGATTGACGTCGATTGGCGCCGGGGGCGGCGGCGGAGCGGGAGGTGCGGCTTTGGCCATGGCGCGGGGTTAGCCGACCCCTTGAGTCGCAGCAAGGGCGCGGCGGGAACAAAACGAGATTCTCGTCAGTCCCGCATTACTTGCAGGCTGCGCCCTTGCCAATTTCGAACTGGTTCAGCTTGACCCGCCAGGGAACTGAGCCGATGCGGGTCGAGGTCGGCGCGGAGAGATCGCCGCAAACGACGGCTTCGTCGATTTTCACGGACCCGTTGAGCCCGGTGGCGACGAAATCTATCGGCGCCTCGGTCTTCTCGACGACGAGGATCTGCGCATGGAGCGTCTTGTCGCCCGGCGTCAGGCCGACGGTGATTTCGCCGGGCCCCGGCCGCGCCGTTCCAAGCTTGGAGGGGCGCGCGGGGCCGAGCGCGACATGGCCATCCGCGATCGAGATCGGCAGCGTGACCTCTTGACCCGCTTTAAGGTCCCAAGTCTGCGGCGGAACGTCGCCTGGGCGCGCTTGCGCGCCCCCCGCGACGAGCGCCACTACAATGCAAGCTGCGCCTGAAACCGTCGACATGGCCGCCCCATAGCCGATGCGCAGCCTACACCGTGCGGGCGCGGCTTCAAGTCGGCGGCGCGAGCAAGCTCAGGACCGACTAAAGCGGATAATCGCGCGTGGGGTCGACGCCCGCCTCGGTCAGGAATTTGCGCGCCGCCGCGACCTCGTCGCGTGAGAAGCTGTGGTGATTGTCGTGCATACTATACGCGTGGCCGTTGAGCTTGATCGTCAAATGCCCGTGGCCGCCATGACCGACCTCAGCGCCCAAATCCTCCATTACCGCCTTGACGTGTTTGGGATCGATATTCGTGCTGATGGGATGCGCGAACAAGGCGTGCAGCGTGGCGCGATGCTTATGGTTCATAAGTCCGAAAACTCCGCATGGGGCGTCGCGATCGACGCCAAATCTTCAACGCGGAGGAGACTCGCGCCGCCTCGGCCGCGCGGCCTTGACGTCGCGCAAAAACGACGCGGCTTCACACAGCGAAAGCCACCCCTATCTCGGTTCCGCGACGCCAGACGACGCGCGCCTGGCGGCTCGCGCCGCGCGAGAGGAACACGACTTCGAAGGTCTCGGGCAGCGCCCAATTATCCTCAAGCTTGATCTTGGCGCCTGTCGGCGACCAGTTCCGGACCAGGCAATCGGCAGTCGTCGTCCTGTCGTTGAACGCGATCCGACCGTTCCAGTAGGTACGCCCGCGTGGGTTGCCTCGGCGTTCGTCCACTTCCGTCCCCTTTTGGCACAGATAATGAGATTCCCGTCAAACCGCGCAATTGCCGCGCCAAAGAAAAAGGCGGCGCCCGAGGCCGCCGCCTTTCAATTCTAAGCCGGTTGGCGAGTGGCTTACGCCTCGGCGGCGACAGCGGCTGGCGCCGGCCCCGAATCCTTGCCCTTGGCCTCGACATCGCGATCGACGAATTCGATCACCGCCATCGCGGCGTTGTCGCCCTGGCGGAAACCCGCCTTCATGATGCGGGTGTAGCCGCCGTTGCGGGTCTTGTAGCGCGGACCGATGACCTCGATCAGCTTCTTGACGAGATCGGCGTCGCGCAGGCGCGAAATCGCCAAGCGGCGCGCGTGAAGATCGCCCTTCTTGCCGAGCGTGACCAGCTTCTCGACGACGGGACGAAGATCCTTCGCCTTCGGCAGCGTGGTGACGATCTGCTCGTGCTTGATAAGCGCCTGCGCCATGTTGGCGAACATGGCGATGCGATGTTCGGAAGTGCGGTTGAAGCGGCGCTTGGCGCGTCCGTGATACATTTGGCTCTCCTGGTTGTTACGGCCGCCGTGCCACGGAACGGTCGTTGGTTGTTATTTTCTCCATGCAGCCGGGGGCGTTGACCCCGGGACTAGCTTTAGCCGAGGTCAATGCCCTCGGCTAAAGCCCGTCTCAGTAGTGCTCTTCGAAACGCTTGGCCAGTTCTTCGATGTTCTCCGGCGGCCAGCCGGTGACTTCCATGCCGAGGTGCAGACCCATCTGCGCCAGCACTTCCTTGATCTCGTTGAGCGACTTGCGCCCGAAGTTCGGCGTGCGCAGCATCTCGCCCTCGGACTTCTGGATGAGATCGCCGATATAGGTGATGTTGTCGTTCTTGAGGCAATTGGCCGAGCGCACGGAGAGCTCGAGCTCGTCGACCTTCTTGAGCAAAGCCGGATTGAAGGCGAGCTCGGGGATGGCGTGCTGCGCTTCCTCTCGGCGCGGCTCCTCGAAGTTGACGAACACCGAGAGCTGATCCTGAAGGATGCGCGCGGCGTAGGCGAGCGCGTCCTCGGGGCTCATAGCGCCGTTGGTCTCGATCGTCATCGTCAGCTTGTCCTTGTCGAGATCCTGGCCCTCGCGGGTGTTCTCGACTCGGTACGAAACCTTCTTGACCGGGCTGAAAAGACTGTCGATCGGCATCAGGCCGATCGGCGAATCCTCGGCGCGGTTGCGGTCGGCCGGGACATATCCCTTGCCGGAGGTGACAGTGAACTCGATGCGCAGATCCGCGCCCTCGTCGAGCGTGCAGATTTGGAGCGACGGGTTGAGCACCTGGATGTCGCCGGTGGTCTGGATGTCGCCGGCGGTGACCACGCCAGGGCCGCGACGCTTGAGCATGAGGCGCTTGACGCCCTCGCCCTGCATCTTGATCGCGATGTCCTTGACGTTGAGCACGATGTCGACGACGTCCTCGCGCACGCCCGGGATCGACGAGAATTCATGCAGCACGCCGTCGACGTGGATCGACGTGATCGCCGCGCCTTGCAGCGAGGAGAGCAGAACGCGGCGCAGCGAATTTCCGAGCGTCTGGCCGAAGCCGCGCTCCAGCGGCTCGGCGACGACAGTGGCGACGCGGCGCGGGTCGTCGCTGTGAATGACTTCGAGCTTCTTCGGCTTGATGAGTTCTTGCCAGTTCTTCTGAATCACTTGCGTGAGCCTTCCATTCGACGAAGCGGATTACGATGCCGGCGCTGAGGGGAGCGGGCGCTAAGGACGCGCCCGCTCCAGCATCAGACGCGGCGACGCTTGCGCGGGCGGCAACCGTTGTGCGGGATCGGCGTCACGTCGCGGATCGAGGTGACGTTGAAGCCGGCGGCCTGAATCGCGCGCAGAGCCGATTCGCGGCCCGAGCCGGGGCCGGAGACTTCGACTTCGAGCATCCGTAGGCCGTGCTCGCCCGCCTTTTTGACCGCGTCCTCGGCGGCCATCTGAGCGGCGAACGGGGTCGACTTGCGCGAGCCTTTGAAACCCATCGTGCCGGCCGAGGACCAGGAAATGGTGTTGCCTTGCGCGTCGGTGATGGTGATCATCGTGTTGTTGAACGTCGAATTGACGTGGGCGACGCCCGAAACGATGTTCTTGCGTTCCTTGCGGCGAACGCGGGTTGCTTCCTTAGCCATGGGTTCGTCCTTCCAGCGCGCTCAAGCCAAGCGCGGAAACGGGGAAAAGCGCGGCGTTGAGCCGCCTGCGAATTACTTCTTCTTGCCGGCGATCGCCTTGGCCTTGCCCTTGCGGGTGCGAGCGTTGGTGTGCGTGCGCTGGCCGCGGACGGGCAGTTGCTTGCGGTGACGCAGGCCGCGATAGGCGCCAAGATCCATCAAACGCTTGATGTTGATCGCAACTTCTCGGCGAAGATCGCCTTCGACGAGGTAGTCGCGGTCGATTGTCTCGCGGATTTGCAGCACTTCGCCGTCGGTGAGCTGCGAAACGCGACGCTCGGCGGGAATGTGAACCTTTTCGCAGATTTCCTCGGCTTTCTTCGCGCCGATGCCATGAATGTACTGAAGCGCGATGACGACGCGCTTGTTTGTGGGAATATTTACGCCTGCTATACGAGCCACGGGCCCATCTCCATGTCGGCCGCTGACCCCGGGGGCGTCGCGGCGGTTAATACGACCCTGGCGTCCGGTGGAGGCCGGCCCATGCCAGGAATCCCTCAAACGCAAAAAATCCCATGCGCTCGTTACCGGCGCCGGGATCCTGAACTCGTTCGGGATGGCGCGCATATAAAGGGCGAACGCCCGCGCGTCAACAGGCCGATGGCGGCGTTTATTCCAATACTGTCGCGTAAATTTTCGACGCCGTTTCCGTTTGGCCCGACTCCCGGCTAGCCTGAGGCTGTGATTCCCGTCGTGGAGAGCCAACGCCATGAGCGACGCGCCTAACCCCGCCAAACCCGCCGAACCGCGCTGGTTCGCGTTCGCGGACCCGGTCGGCCGCTTCCTTACCGAGGGGTTTCATCTTCTTGGCCTGTTCGCCATTGGCGGGGCGACCGTCTGGGCGGCGGCGGCGGCGTTTCTCGGCATGGTCCGCAAGGGCGACCCGTCGGTCGAGGATCTTCTGCTCTTGTTCATCTATCTCGAAGTCGGCTCGATGGTCGGCATTTACTTTCGCACCAACCATATGCCGGTGCGCTTTCTGCTTTACGTCGGCATCACCGCCCTCACGCGCCACATGATCGGTTTCGTGCAAGTCCAGGGTCGCCCCGACATCGGCGTTCTGATCCTCGCTGGCGCGATTTTGATCTTGGCGCTGGCGGTGCTGGTGATCCGCTACACCTCGAACCAATTCCCAAGCCCGACATTCGGCGCCGAAGGCCGCAGCGGCGTCCGCGAAGCCTGAGACGACCTAGCCTGGCCGCCAGGCTCCGAGCGCCAAGGTGACGAAAGTTAGCGGCGCTCCGACACGCGAGCAGCGCCAAAAAAAATTGTGAACGCCGCGCCGGCCAGGGCGATCCCGGCCCTGTCAAGCCGCAGCCCCGGAATGCGGCCGATCGCGACTCCGAAATAGGTGGCCAGGAAGATCGCCGCCGTCGCGATTTCAATAATCATCTGGCCTCGCGAGAAAGGGTCCGAGCGTATAAGTCAGGCAAGGCGCCAGGGCAAGACGAGCCTTCGCGAACTCAATGGAGGCGACGGGTTGAACGGGCCAGGGCAAGTCTCGGAAGCGGCGCGGCGGGTCGGCGGACTCGCGGTCAGGTTCCGCGCGGGGGACGTGCTCTATCGGCCGGGCGACGCAGCCAAGGGGTGGATTCTCGTGGAATCGGGCCGGGTGCGGGTCAGCCTGACCGCCGACACCGGCCGCGAGGTCGTGCTCTACCGGCTCAACGCGGGCGAATCCTGTCTGTTGACGACTTCGGCGCTGATGACTTCGGAGATGATGATCGCCGAAGCGGTGGCCGAGACAGACATCGAGGCGCGGCTGGTTCCGGCGGTGGCGTTCGAACGCCTGCTCGGCGAGGACGCCGGCTTCCGTCGCGCCGTGCTGCGCAACTATGCCGAAAGGGTCGCCGATCTCGTGGTCGTCATTCAGGACGTCATGTTCCATGCCTTGCCGCAGCGCCTGGCGAGATTGCTGCGCGCGAAGGCCAAGGGCCGGCGCGTCGAGGCGACGCATCAGGCGATCGCCGGCGAACTCGGCAGCGCGCGCGAAGTGGTGACGCGCGCCTTGCAGCGATTCGAGCGCGAAGGTCTTATCCGCGTCGAGCGCGGACAGGTCGAGATCGTCGACGAAGCGGCCTTGGCGCGGATCGCGCAATAGGACGGGATCGATCGCGCGGCCACGCGCCTTTCGTGACGATGTCACAGACGCGGCGCCGCCGTGAGCCTACGGTTTCATTATTCTGCAAACCCTGGAGGGAAACATGAAAGTCAACGTTGGCAGCCTGGATCGCATTGTTCGCATCGTTTTGGGAATTGCGCTGATCGCCTTCGCTCTGGGCTACATCGCGCCGGGCGGCGCCTACCACTGGCTCGGCTGGATCGGCGTCGTTCCGCTGCTGACGGCGGCGGTCGGCTCCTGCCCACTGTACAGCATCCTCGGGCTCTCGACCTGCCCTATGAAACGCGCCTGATCGCGCTTCATTCTCGACGCGCCGATTAAATTGGCGCGCCGGGAGGAATCGCCGGTTTCGGCTTCTAGCGAGACCAGTCGCGAAGGAGGCGTGCGGCCCTGGCGTTTGCCGTTTGCCGTGGCTAGAAGGGTAGGAGATTTCGCTTCCCGCCGTTGCCTTGAGCCCGCATTGATCGCCTTCCCCACTCCGCGTCAGCGCAAGCGCCAGTGGCTGCGCGCCATGAGAGTGGGAGTCGTGGTGCGGCGGCGGCTCGCGACGACCGGCGCGGCTGTCTTGCTCGGCTTGGTGGCGCTGATGTTCGCGCGCAATGCGGATTTCGCCCAAGTCCTTTTCGCCGCCGCGCTTGCGCATGCGCCCTACGCGCCGCTAGCCGCCACACCCGCCGCATTCGCGGCGATCGTTTGGATCACGCGGCGCTACGCGCCGGCCGCGCGCGGTTCCGGCATTCCGCAAGTGATCGCCGGCGCGCACGGCAAGGATACGCCGGCGCGCGACGCGCTGACATCGATCCGCACGGTCGCTTTCAAATACGTTCTGACCCTGCTGGTGCTGCTGTTCGGCGGATCGGCGGGCCGCGAGGGGCCAACGGTTCACATCAGCGCCGCCATTATGAAGGCGGCGCACCGGCTGCTGCGGATCGAACTGACCTCGGCCGTGGTGATCGCGGGCGGCGCAGCGGGCGTCTCGGCGGCGTTCAACACGCCGCTCGCGGGCGTCGCCTTCGCGATCGAGGAACTCGCCTCGGCTTACGAACAGCGGCTCGCAGTGCTGGTGATGGGCGCGGTCATGATCTCCGGCCTCGTCAGCCTCGGCATCGCGGGCGATTATCTCTATTTCGGCGAAGTAAGGGATGTCGTGAGCCTGAAGGCCGCGCTGATCCTGTGCCCGTTCGCGGGAGTCGTCGGGGGCGTGGCCGGTGGTCTCTTCTCGCGCGCCGCGCTCGCGTTCGGAAACAGCGCGCTGACGCCGGTGCGCGCGATGCGCGCGCGACCGATTCTGTGGGCGGCGATTTGCGGCGCGGTGATCGCCATTCTCGGCTTCGCCAGTTCCGGCGCGACCTTCGGCGCCGGCTACGAGGCCGCGCGCGCGCTGGTCGAGGGCCATACTCAGCCGCTTTGGTTCGGCCCGGCGAAGTTCGCCGCCACCCTGGCGACCACATTGAGCGGCGTTCCCGGCGGGCTGTTCGCACCCTCGCTGTCGGCGGGCGCAGGGTTGGGCGGGCTGCTCGCGCTAGCTTTTCCGAGCCAGCCGCTCGGCGCCGTCGTCCTGCTCGGAATGATCGGTTATTTTGTCGGCGTCGTGCGCGCGCCCCTCACCGCCGTGCTGATAATTTCCGAGATGACCGGCAATCGCGCGATGATCGTGCCTCTCGTTGCGACCGCGATCATCGCCGATGGCGTATCGGCCCTCATCTGTCGCGAACGGCTCTATCATGGCCTCTCCAAGGGATTTCGCGACGAAATCAACGTTTCGAGAGTGCTGCCTTCGCGCGTCAAACCCGCTTCGCTTCCGAGCAATGAGACGAATGAGGATACCCACTGACCGCGCGGCGCAGCGCTTTCAAAGACTTGAAGCCGCGAACCGAACGATCTCGACCATCACATCGGACAGCGCGGCGTCGAGCGCCGCCGTGACCGCGCCGGGCTCGGTCGAGGCGACCGGCGCCCGCCGCTCGAAGATGCGTGCAGCCACCACTCGTCCGCCGCGCAGCGAAACCAGCTTCACCGCGAAATCGATCTTGACGTCCCTTGCGTCCGCGTCGAGTTCGAATGCGCGCACGTCGGTCTCGAGGTCGTAATCGAAATTAGCCGCGCCACCCTCGCCCACAATCTTGAGGCCGTGGGCGTTCTCGAACGATTGCGTCAGACGCGAACGCAACAGCAGCGGCAGGCGATCCGCCCATTGCGCGCCCGCAAGCACCGAGAGCGAGTTGTCGCCAGAGCGCACGAGAATGCGCGCGCCGTCGAGATCGGCGGTCGCGGTCGGCTCGCGCACCCTTATCGTGGCGCGCGGCGCGCGCTGGAGCATCGGTCGCGCCGCGGAAAGGTCGAACGACGTCGGCGGCGCGCTCGCGCAACCCGCGAGCGCGAGCGCCAGCGCCGTCGCGCGCGCCGCCGAAGGCCACGACCCGAACGGCGCCATCACGGCCCGCCGTGATATTCGGGCAGCGCCGGCTTGGCGCCGAAGATCAGTTGGTTCGGATTTTTCTCGAAACCGCGCAGCACGCGGTCGAGATCGTTGATCGTGCGCCGTCCGTCGATCGCCAGCGCCTCGTATTCGCGCAGACCGCCCGAGGCGAAGCGGGCAAATCCCGCAGTAATGTCCTTGGTGCGCGCGTTGAGATCGTCGGCAAGTTGGCGGACCGAGCGCGCCGCGTCGCCGACCTGCGCCAGCGGCCCCTTGACATCGGGAGAACCAACGAAGCTTTGCAGGCTCGTCATCAGACCGTCGACCTTGTCGGCCGATTCGTTGAGCTTGGCGGTCAGCTCCGCAGCGTCCTTGAGCGTGCGGTCGATGTTGCCGCGATTCTCGCGCAAGGTGTCGCCGATCGCGCCAGCGCTGTCCATCAGGCTCGCCACTTTCTTGGCGTCGACGGCCTTGGCCACCGCGTCGATGTCGGCCAGCGTCGCGTCGAGTTTAACTGAAGTTTCGTTCAGGCGCTTGGCGAGCGCGGCGCCGTCGCTGAGCAGCGATTGCGTCGGCCCCTTGGGGTCGGCCAGCGAGCCGGTGAATTTCGAGATGTCGGCAACGCTCGCTTTGATCTTTTCCGCGTCGACCGCCTGCACGAGTTGGTCGACGTCGCCGGAGAGCTTCTGCAGGCGGTCCGCAAGCGGACCGATTTTCCGTCCGAGTTCGGAAACGCCAGCCAGCGCATCGCGAACACCCGAAGAATTGTCGCCGATGGCCTTGGAGAAGGCGTCGACGTTCTTGAGCGTGTCGCTGATGGAATCCGCGTTGTCGGCCATGATCTTGTCGGCGCGGCCGAGCACGGAATCGGCCTTCGCGGTCAGCCTTTGAACGCTTTCTAGAATGTTCTGGAACTGCGAGGGCTCGGCGACGATGATCGGCGGCTCTCCATTCTTCGAGACGATCGGCTTGGCGTTGGGCGAGCCGCCGGTCAGGGCGATAGCGGCCGTGCCCGTAAGGCCCTGGAGTTCGAGCCGCGCCTTGGTGTCGTCCTTGATCGGCACCTGCGGTTCGACCTCGATGAAGGCGGCGACCTGGCCCGGCGCGTCGGCGACGATCTGCATACGGCTGACCTCGCCGATGCGTAGGCCATTGAAAAGCACCGAGCCGCCGCGCGAAAGGCCGGAAACCGAGCCCGTGAACAAGACCTCATAAGTCGTCCGATTGGCCACTCGGCCGATGCCGGAAAACCAGAGCACGAACAAAATCGCCCCGGTGATGACCGCCAGGGTGAAAGCGCCAACCAATATGAAATCCGCCCGGGTCTCCATTACCGCTCATTTCTCTCGCGCTCGAGCCCGCGAGAACATCCCGAGGAGATTCGTCCGCCCAGCGATCCTATACTGCTCGCGCGCAGGGCGCGAAATAGCGCGCCCATCATCGCGAGGGCGCTCCCGCCAGCGCTGGGCGCGCCTGAAATTCGCGACCCGCGCCGCGTTTGCCATGAAAATACGCTTTTATCCAGGGGTCTTGCGAATGCAACAGCTCCGAAATCGGCCCGACCGCAATCACTTTTCCCTGACCGAGCACCGCCACCCGGTCACAAATCGCATAAAGGCTGTCGAGATCGTGCGTGACCATGAAAACGGTCAGATCGAGCGTCGCCTGCAAGGTCGAGATGAGGTCGTCGAACTCGCCGGCGCCAATCGGGTCGAGGCCGGAGGTCGGCTCGTCCAGGAACAGCACTTCCGGGTCGAGCGCCAGTGCGCGCGCCAGCGCTGCGCGCTTGATCATGCCGCCGGAGAGCTCCGACGGATATTTGTTGGCGGCGTCCGGCGGAAGGCCGACGAGGCAGAGCTTCAGCATCGCCAACTCGTCGCGCAGGCGCTGGGAGATGTTGAGATGCTCGCGCATCGGCGCCTGGATGTTCTGCTTGACCGTGAGGTTGGAGAATAGCGCGCCCTGTTGGAACAACACGCCCCAACGCGCCTCGACCTCCGCGCGCTCGCTTTGCGGCATCTTCGAAAGATCGCGGCCTCCGACCGAGATCGCGCCCGCGCGCTTGGGCAGTAAGCCGAGGATCGCGCGTGTCAGAACCGATTTGCCGGCGCCAGATGGGCCGACGAACCCCAGCACTTCGCCGCGAAGGATGTCGAGGTCGAGGCCATTCAAGATGAGCTTGTCGCCGAAGCCGACGTCGAGCCCGCGTATCTGGATCGCGACCTCGGGCGCGGCGTCGCGGGCGCTCAATACCGCACCGTCGCGAAAAGAATGGCGAATATGCCGTCGATCACGATCACCATGAAGATCGATTTGACGACCGATGCAGTGACCTTTCTGCCCAACGACTCGGCCGAGCCCTTGACCGCAAAGCCTTCGGAGACGGCGATGAGGCCGATCACCAGCCCCATGACCGGCGCCTTGATCAGCCCGACCGCGAAGGTGTTGACGCCGATCGCGTCTTGCAGCCGCGTGAGGAACGCCTGCGGACTGATGTCGCCGTAGACCCAGGCGACGCAGAGGCCGCCGAAGATCGCCGACATGTCCGCCAGAAAAGTGAGCAGCGGCAGCGAGACGATCAGCGCCAGCACGCGCGGCAGCACCAAAACTTCTAACGGATCGAGCGCCATCACGCGCAGCGCGTCGATCTCCTCTCGCATGTTCATCGAGCCGATTTCGGCCGTGATCGCCGAGCCGGAGCGGCCGGCGATCATGATCGAGGTCAACAGCACACCCAGTTCGCGCAACACCAGAATGCCGATGAGATCGACCGCGAAGGCGCTGGCGCCGAAGCGCGAAAGCTGAAATATGCCCTGCTGGGCGACAATGGCGCCGACAAGAAAATTGATCAGCGCGATGATCGGAGCGCTGCGGATCGCGAAGGCTTCGAGATGATAGACGCCGGCGATCCATCGCCAACGCTCGGGGCGCGAGGCGACGCGGAGCAGGACGATCACGAGATGGCCCAGAAACGCCACCCCGCTGAGAACGTCGCGCCAGGCGCCGACGACGCTTTCGCCGACGTCGGACAGCAGCGACGCGAGGGTCGGCCTATCGGCGCGGGGCGTCAGGTCGACCTGCCTATAACAGGCTTCCCGCATCAGCGCCTTGTGGGCGGGCGAGGCGCCCGTCAACTCGGACGGCGTCCCGGCCGCGCTCAGCCCCGCGCGCGAACGATCGATCACCCAAGCGCCGGCGGTGTCCATTTTGCGCACCCGCGACATGTCGATCGTCGTGCGCCCTGACGCGGCGACCAGCAGCGCGTCGGCTTGGACCTCGAGCCGGCGACCCTGCTCGAGCGTCCAGTCGCCGACAAGCGTCAGCGTGGCGCCATCGACTGTCTTTTTAGTAATGAATTCAGGGGCCTGTGACATAGGACGCGCGGACCCGGAAGATTGACGGCGGCGCTTCGAAGCGTTCGAGGCGCTTGTATCGCGCGTCGCCGGCGCTGTCGAGCGTGGCGCCGTCGTCCCATCGGGAGATCGGACGACGGGAGCGGAAACAAAACCGGCACGAATCGGCGACGTCGAATCCGAATCCCCCTTTTGCGGAAAAGGCGAGTCGATTCCTTCGTGCATCCGCGCACGGTAAGCCAAAAGTGAACGCGCGGGGCGAGGCCTCGTCCAAATCGAAACAAACCCGGCGAGAGCGGGGGCATAGCGGGCACGAATCGGGAAAACGCCGAATCGCGGCGCGGTCTTGGTCTTTGGCAAGCCGAAATGCGCCCGCGGGCGCGGCCAGGGTTAGCGCGCGGCGCCGGCGGACCCGCCGCCGCTGTCCCAATTCGACCGCAAGCGGCGAATAGGCGCACAATACCGGCACGAATCGGGAAAGAAACGATTCGCTTTGAGCGCGCGCGAATTGGCAAGGGACGGTGCGGGGTGGATCGCCCACAGCGTTAATCTTGCGTCAAAGCGCGGGACCGTTCCTCAAAACGAACCTCATTCACGCCCCGAGGCCTTCAGGATACAGACCATTGTCGCATGCGCGGGTTCGCGACCGAGATTGCGAATGCGATGCGGGCGGTCGCAGCGGTAGCGCAGCGTTTCGCCGGCGCGCGCGATTTCGGCGACATCGCCGACCACGACCTCAAGTTCGCCCTCGAGCACGGACAGGCATTCGACCGAGCCCCGAGGATGGGCCTCCGAGCCAAGCACGCCGCCCGGCTCGGCCTGAAAATCGTACCATTGCAGCCAGTCCACGGTGTTCAACCAGCCGATCACCGCGAGGCGGCAGAGGCCGTCGTCGGAAACCAGGATCGGCGTCGCTCCGCGCCGCGAATGTTCGATGAACGGCCCTTCCTCGGCGCCGTGCAGCACCGATTCAATAGAGACGTCCAGCGCATGGGCGAGGCGCCAGATTGTCGTCAAGGTCGGATTGGTCTCGTTGCGCTCGATCTGCGAAATGATCGACTTGGCGACGCCCGATTGCTGCGAAAGATCGGCGAGCGAAAGCCCGTAGTCCTTGCGCAATTTGGCCACCGTGCGGCCGAGTTGGCTGGCCAGCGCGTGGGCGCCCGCCTCCAGAACCTTCGCCTTGTCCTTGCCTTCGACGCCCATCGGCCAAACTCTCGCCTTGCCACGCGATGTTAGCCAAGTTCGTACGGAATATCGAACGCCTATTCGCCGCTGTGAGCTTTCAAACGGTCATCGTATCGTCCGCCTCGCTGCGGCGAAAGCGGTTGCGCTCGCGTTCGCGCCAAAG
>JBBIIT010000024.1:47195-50284 GCA_037446355.1 Beijerinckiaceae bacterium
TCGTATCGTCCGCCTCGCTGCGGCGAAAGCGGTTGCGCTCGCGTTCGCGCCAAAGCACGAATACGCCGGCAACGGCGACGACCGCCGCTCCGGCGACGATACGCGGCGTCGGCGTCTCCGCGAAGAACACGAAACCCAGCGCCGCCGCCCAAATCATAGCGACGTAGTCGAAAGCGGCGATGACCGAAGCGTCGGCGAAGCGATAGCTGTGGGTCATAAGGATTTGGCCGCCGCCGCCGAGCAGACCGATCAGGACGAGCATCGCGAATTGCTCGCGACTCGGCGTGACGAACATCTGCCCGGCGGCGAAGTCGGCGCCGGCGACGCCGCTCGGCCAGGCCCAGGCGAGCGCGAGCAGCGCCGCGCTGAAAACCGCGGTCAGCGACGAAAAATAGAAGACGATGGCGCCGGTCGGCTCGGAGTGGGTGAGCCGGCGGGTCTGAATCATCGCCACCGCCGAACTCGCGGCGCCGGCGAGCGCCACCAGGGCGCCGAGCGCGCGTTGCGGCGAAGCTTCCGCGGGCGCTTCGCCCAGATGATCCGAGAGCATCACGAGCACGCCCAGAAAGCCCAGCGCCACCGCCGCCCAGCGATAGGGCCGCACGATCTCGCCGAGCGCGAAAGCCGCGAGCGGCACGACGATCAACGGCGTCGCGAACGTGAAGGCGGTGGCGTCCGCGAGCGGCAGCAGCGACAACACGACGAAATTGGCGAACATGCCGCCGCTGCCCGCGAGCGAACGGCCGATGTGGCCGAGCCGACGCCTGGTGTGCAACGCATGCGGGAACTCGCCGCGCGAGCTTAGCCATGCGACCAGCGTCACGAGCGCAAACAGCGAGCGGAACAACACGACTTCGCCGACAGGGAAACGCGCCGACGCCGTCTTGATGAGCGCGGACATCAGCGCGAAGGCGAGCGTCGCGGCGACCTTGAGAGCGACCCCGCGCAACATCTCGGGCTAAAAAGCTCCGGGAAACGCGCCGCCGTCGATCAGCAGGTTCTGCCCGGCGATGTAGCCGGCGTGCGCGCTCGCGAGGAAGGCGCAGAGCGCGCCGAATTCCTCGGGCGAGCCGAGCCGGCCCGCCGGCACGCTGGCCGCGCGCGCCTCGATCGCGCCCGGACTAGCGCCCAGCGTCTGACGAATGCGGTCGGTGTCGAAAATGCCGGGCTGTATGGAATTGATCGTCACGTTGTCCTTGGCGTAACGCCGCGCCGCGCTGGCCAGAAAGGCGGTGAGCCCCGCCCGCGCGCCTGAGGACACATCGAGCCGGGCGATCGGCGCGCGCACCGAGGCCGAGGTGATGTTGACGATGCGGCCGAATTTGCGCGCCGCCATGCCGGGGACGAGACGTTGTATCAGCGTGATCGGCGTTATCATATTGGCCTCGACGCCGCGCAGGATGTCCTCGCGGCCAATGTCCTCGAAAGCCTTGGGCGGCGGGCCGCCATTGTTGTTGACGAGAATGTCGGCTTCGGGGGCGGCTGCGATCAACGCCTCGCGCACTTGCGGATCGCCAAGGTCGCCCGGGACGACCGTCACCTCGGCGCCGGTCGAGGCGCGAATTTCGGCCGCGGTCGCTTCGGCGCGGGCGCTGTCGCGCCCGTTGACCACTACTTTGCAGCCCGCGCGCGCCAATTCCATCGCGCAGGCTCGCCCGAGGCCCTTGCTGGAAGCGCACACGATGGCGCTGCGCCCGGAAATGCCCAAATCCATAGTTTTTCCTCCGGCGAACGGCCCCGCGCGCAACCTCGCGGCGCTCCGTCCTAGCTGCAAGCCGGGCCTCTGTCATCGCGCCGACATGAGAATCTGAACAAGGAAGCGGAAACTTTTCTTGATCCGCACGCGAGACCCCCGAGGCGCCCCGTGAGCAAGCCGGTCGAAAACACCAATCTCTATCGTACGATCTTCATCTCGGATCTGCATCTGGGTACGCGCGGCTGTCAGGCCGCGTTGGCGCTCGACTTCCTCAAGCATAATGACGCCGACACGATCTACCTCGTCGGCGACATCATCGACGGCTGGCGGCTGCGTTCGGGCTGGTATTGGCCGCAGGCGCACAACGACGTCATCCAGAAACTATTGCGCAAGGTGCGGCGCGGCTCGCGCATGATCTTCGTGCCGGGCAATCACGACGAATTCGCGCGCCAATTCATCGGCCTGACCTTCGGCGGCATCGACATCAAGCGCAACGCTATTCACACCACCGCCGATGGCAGGCGTTTCCTGGTGATGCACGGCGATGAGTTCGACGTTGTCGTACGCCATTCCAAATGGCTCGCCTTCTTCGGCGACTGGGCCTACGACACCGCGCTGTTCATCAACACCTATTTCAATGTCGCGCGCCGCGTGTTCGGTTTCGGCTACTGGTCGTTTTCGGCTTGGGCGAAACACAAGGTGAAGAACGCGGTCAACTTCATCGGTTCGTTCGAGCGTGAACTCGCGGGCGAAGCCAAGCGCCGCGGCGCGGACGGCGTCATCTGCGGCCATATCCATCACCCCGTCATCCGCGAACTCGATGGCGTGACTTATGTGAACACCGGCGATTTCGTCGAATCCTGCTCGCTCGTCGTCGAGCACCAGGACGGATCGCTGGAAGTGCTTTTCTGGTCGACGCCGAAGGCCGAGGCGGCGACCGCCGAGACGCCCGAACCGCTCAAAGAAGAGCCGGTCGAGGCGGAGGCCGAAGCCGCCTGATGCGCATTCTGCTGGCGACCGACGCCTGGAAACCGCAGGTCAACGGCGTCGTCCATACGCTTGAGCGCATGTCCGCGGCGGCCAAGGAATTCGGCGCCGAATTCGACTTCCTGACTCCCGAAGGCTTCTCGACTTTCCCGCTGCCGACTTATCCCGACATTCGCGTCGCGCTGGCAAGCGCGCATCAGGTGACGCGGCGCATCGAAAACTCCGGCGCCGACCACGTGCATATCGCGACCGAAGGGCCGATCGGCTGGGCGGCGCGCCGCTATTGCCGCCAGCGCGGGCGCATGTTCACGACGAGCTACCATACGCGCTTTCCCGAATATATTTCGGCGCGCGCCCATGTGCCGGAGACCTGGACCTACGCGGCGTTGCGCCATTTCCATGCGCC
>JBBIIT010000025.1:0-48718 GCA_037446355.1 Beijerinckiaceae bacterium
CCGTCGCCCATCACGCCGACCGTGCGCACCGGCAGCAGCACCGCGAAGGCCTGCCAGATCGTGTCGTAGAGGCCGGCGGCGCGGATTTCCTCGAGGTAGATCGCGTCGGCCTTGCGCAGGATCTCGAGTTTTTCGGGCGTGATCGCGCCGGGAATGCGGATCGCCAGTCCCGGGCCGGGGAACGGATGCCGGCCGACGAAACTCGGCGGCAGCCCGAGTTCGCGCCCAAGCGCGCGCACTTCGTCCTTGAAGAGTTCGCGCAGCGGCTCGACCAACTTCATGTTCATCCGCTCGGGCAGACCGCCGACATTGTGATGCGACTTGATCGTCACTGACGGCCCGCCGGTGAAGGAGACGGATTCGATCACGTCGGGATAGAGCGTGCCCTGCGCGAGGAATTGCACCGGCCCGCGCCCGTCCTCGGCGATGCGCTTGGCCTCGCGCTCGAAGGTCTCGACGAACAGGCGGCCGATGGTTTTGCGCTTGGCTTCGGGATCGCTGACGCCCTCAAGCGCACCGAGGAATTCGTCGGCCGCCTCGACATGGACGAGCGGAATGTTGAACTGGCCGCGGAACAGCCGCACCACTTCCTCGCCCTCGCCCGCGCGCATCAAACCGTGGTCAACGAACACGCAGGTGAGCTGGTCGCCGATCGCCTCGTGGATCAACACCGCCGCCACCGCGCTGTCGACGCCGCCGGAAAGGCCGCAGATCACCCGCCCGTTGCCAACCTGGACGCGGATCGCCTCTCGCGCCTCCGCGCGAAAGGCGGCCATCGTCCAGTCGCTCTTCAGCCCCGCGACTTTGTGAACGAAATTGCCGATCAGGCGCGCGCCATCGGGCGTATGCGCGACTTCGGGGTGGAACATCAGGCCGTAATATTTGCGGCGCTCGTCAGCGATCAGCGCGAAGGGCGCGTTGGGCGAGGCGCCGATGCGCGCAAAGCCCTCCGGCAATTCGGTGATGCGGTCGCCGTGGCTCATCCAGACCGTGTGCTTCTCGCCGGATTTCCAGAGACCTTCGAGCAGGGGGCTCGCGGCGCCGACCTCGACCTCGGCGCGGCCGAATTCGCGATGATGGCCGCTCTCGACCTTGCCGCCGAGTTGCGCCGCCATCGTCATCTGTCCGTAGCAGATGCCCATGACCGGCACGCCGGATTCGAAAATCGCCTGCGGCGCGCGCGGGCTGCCGGCGTCCGGCACCGAGGCCGGGCCGCCCGAGAGGATCACCGCTTTGGGCTTCATCGCCGCAAAGGCGCGCTCGGCGCTCTGGAAAGGCGCGATCTCGCAATAGACCCCGGCCTCGCGCACCCGCCGCGCGATGAGTTGCGTCACCTGACTGCCGAAATCGACGATCAGCAGCTTGTCGTGGGCGGCGGCGAGCGAGGAATCGGGCATGAAGGTCGGTTCTCCAACATTTCTGTTCGTCAGGCCGCGTGAGCAAGCGCTTGGCGCCGCCAAAACAAAAAAGGCGCCCGAAGGCGCCTTTGTCGAGCCGCGCCGGGGCGCAAACTCACTTGATCTTGGTTTCCTTGAACTCGACGTGCTTACGCGCGACCGGGTCGTATTTCGTGAAGGTGAACTTCTCCGTCTTGGTGCGGGCGTTCTTCTTCGTCACGTAGAAATATCCGGTGTCGGCGGTCGAAAGCATCTTGATCTTGAGCGAGGCGGCCTTGGCCATGGCTGTCAGTCCGGTTGCAAGGCGCCAAGGCGCCGGGAAAACGTAAAACACGCCGTCGGGAGCCCCGTCAGCGTCAGTCGGCCGGGAACATAGTCGGCGACCGCGCGAAGTCAAGCGAATGTTGGCGCGAAGGCTGGCGGCGCGCCTAGCTCCGGCCCAATATGGGGCCGGAAGGAACCCTGCGATGCCCCTGCCCCTCTACGCCGCCTTCGTCGGCGCAACGATCGTTCTGATGCTGATTCCGGGCCCCAACGTCGCCCTCATCGTCGCCAACAGCCTCGCCCACGGCGCCCGGTTCGGCCTATTGACGGTCGCGGGGACAACCGCGGCGATGACAGTCCAACTCGCTTTCACAGCGCTCGGCATGACAGCGTTTCTCGGCGAGGTCGCGCGCGCGTTTGAAATCTTGCGTTGGGTCGGCGTCGCCTATCTCCTCTGGCTCGGCTTTTCCGCCTGGCGGGCGCCGGCGACCGATCTGACGCGGACCCATGCCGAGCCGCGCTCCGGGCGCGCAATCTTCTGGCGCGGATTTCTGGTTTCGCTGACGAACCCCAAGACACTGCTGTTCTACGCCGCGTTCTTTCCGCAATTCATCGATCCGCACGCGAGCCTCGGCGCGCAGATCGCGACGCTCGCGGCGACGTTCCTTGTCGTCGCGCTCGTGATCGACTCTGCCTGGGCGCTGCTGGCGGCGCGCTTTCGCGGCGTGCTCGGCGTCAACGGCCGGCTTCGCAATCGCCTTACCGGCGGCTTGCTGATGGGCGCCGGGTTCGGCCTCGCGCTGGCGCGGCGGCCCTAGTCGAAAATTAACAATTGTTCACGTTTGCAAGTTCGCCACGATTTCGCTCGCCTCGTCCCGCACCCTTTCGACGCGCCGCTTCGGGCGCGAGACTTTACGAGGGAACGCGCCGATGGGGTGGACGAATCTGGCTGTAAAGTCCCGCGCGCGTCACGATCAAGTCGATCCGCTGCTGAGGTTCGAGGCCGAAAGGGCGTGGCCGGTCCGCGATCTCCTCGCCAAGATCGAGATCCATCCGCGCCACATCGTCGATCTCGGCTGCGGCCCCGGAACCAGCACGCGGCCGCTCGCCGAGCGCTTCCCCGAGGCCGAAATCATCGGCGTCGATTCCTTAGCCGAGAATCTTGCGATCGCGCGGCGGCGGCTGCCCGGCGCCAGTTTCGTGCAAGCCGACATCGGCGCCTGGCGCCCCTCCGCGCGGCCCGACCTCATCTTCGCCAATAGCGCGCTGCAATGGGTTGGCGAGCACGAAACCTTGTTCCCTCGTCTGATGAGTTGGCTCGCGCCGGGCGGCGCCCTCGCGGTGCAGATGCCCGACAATCGTCAAGAACCTTCGCACGCGCTGATGCGCATGATCGCCGCCGACGGGCCGTGGGCGGATCGGTTGCTGCCGCTCGCCAAATCCCACGCGGTGCTCGCGACGCATCGCGACTATTACGAATGGCTGCATCCGCACGCGGAGACGCTGAAAATCTGGGAGACGACTTACGTCCATCCGCTCGAGAACGTTCAGGCGATCGTCGAGTGGTTTTGCGGCTCGTCGCTGCGCATGTTCCTGGAGCCGCTCGACGCCGCCGAGCGCGCGGAATTCCTCGACCGCTATCGCCGCGAACTCGAAACCTCGCTCGAACGCGAAGCGGATGGAAGCGTGCTATTCGTCTACCCCAGACTGTTCGTGCTGGCGCGCAAATCCTCGCGCGACTGACACCGGGGAACCGAGACCCATTCGCAAGCGCGCCGATCTCCTCCTCGTCGAACGGGGATTTTTCGCCAGCCGCGCCCGCGCGCAGGAGGCGATCGCGGCGGGTTTGGTGCGCGCCGACGGCGCGCGGGTGCGCAAAGCCTCGGAGGGGCTGGCGCCGGACGTCGTTATCGAGGCGAGCCCTGCCCATCCCTGGGCCTCGCGCGGGGGGTTGAAGCTCGCCGCGGCGCTCGATGCGTTCGCGCTTGATCCTGCCGGCCTCGCCTGTCTCGACATCGGCGCCTCGACCGGCGGCTTCACCGACGTACTGCTGGCGCGCGGCGCGAGGTCGGTGGTCGCGGTCGATGTCGGCCACGGCCAGTTCGACCCACGGCTCGCGGCCGACGCCCGGGTGAAATCTCTTGAAGGCGTCGATGCGCGCAAGCTCGATCCCGACCTGATCGGCGAGCCGCCGCGGGTGATCGTCTGCGACGTCAGCTTCATTTCGCAGCGCCTCGCCCTGCCCCCGGCGCTGGCGCTCGCGGCGCCCGGCGCGTGGCTCGTCAGTCTGGTAAAGCCGCAGTTCGAGGTCGGGCGCGCTCGGCTCGTCAAAGGCGTGGTCAGAGATCCACAAGCGCTCGCCGACGCGTGCGATGGCGTGCGCGTCTGCGTCGAAGCTCTGGGCTGGAAAAGCGTTGGCCTCATCCCCAGCCCTATTCCCGGCGGCGACGGCGCGAAGGAATTTCTATACGCGGCTCGGCAAGGCGAGGCTTGAAGCGAGACGCCGCGACTTGCGCGACGAATGAAGCTTGTTAGAAGGGGCGATGCTCCTACGCGCCTTTTCGTCACGCGCCCCGACTGCGGCGGCGCTCTCTCGATGAACTTCTCAGACCTTCCCAGCGCCGCGGCCATCGCGCCGATCTGTCGCTATTTCGGAGTTTGCGGAGGGTGTGTCTCGCAGGATATCGCGCCGGCGGCCTCCGCTGAGACGAAGCGCGCGGCGGTGGTCGCCGCGCTTGCCCATACTGGCGTCGTCGCCGAAGTCGCCCCGCTCGTCGACGCGCATGGCGCGGGTCGTCGGCGCGCTATTTTTCATGCGCGCTTTTCCTCGCATTCGCATGAGGACGTCGGCTTCATGCGCGCCCGCTCGCACGAGATCGTCGACATCGAGGCCTGCCCGCTCCTGAGTCCGGATATGGCCGGCGCTCTGCCCGCGGCAAAGGCGCTCGCAGCGGATTTGCGCGCGCTCGCCAAGCCGCTCGACATCCAGATTACGGCGACGCTGACGGGCCTCGACATCGATCTGCGCGGCTGCGGGCCGCTGCGAGAAGTCGAAACGCGCAAACTGATCCGCAGCGCTGAGCGTCTCGATCTCTCTCGGCTCTCCAA
The DNA here is from genome assembly GCA_037446355.1 of Beijerinckiaceae bacterium. Lineage (GTDB taxonomy): Bacteria > Pseudomonadota > Alphaproteobacteria > Rhizobiales > Beijerinckiaceae > Roseiarcus. The sequence goes on from JBBIIT010000025.1 coordinate 4,770, forward strand.
CCACGGCGCCGTGATCGTCGAACGCCGGCCGCCGCGGATCGCCTTTGGCGCGGCGCTCGTCACGCCGCCGCCGGGCGGCTTCCTGCAGGCGACGCTTGCCGGCGAGGAGGCGCTGGCGCGCGGCGCAGCCTCCGTTTTGCAGGACGCCCGTCGCGTCGCCGATCTCTTCTGCGGCGCGGGCGCCTTCGCTCTGCGGCTCGCGTCGTCGCACGAGATTTTCGCCGCCGACTCCGACGCCGACGCCATTGCGGCGCTGAAGCGCGCGGCGGGCGCGACGCAAGGCCTGCGCGCGATCGAGGCGATCGCACGCGATCTCTTCCGGCGCCCGCTTCGTCCGGACGAACTCAATGGCTTCGATGCGGTTCTGTTCGATCCGCCGCGCGCGGGCGCGCTCGCCCAAGCGCGAAACTTGAGTGAGAGCGAAGTCCCGCTCGTCGTCGCGATTTCCTGCAATGCGGAGAGCTTCGCGCGCGACGCGCGTCAGTTGATTGACGGCGGCTATGCGCTGGAAAAGGTGACGCCGCTTGACCAGTTCCGCTTTTCCGCCCATGTCGAAATTCTGGCGACGTTCAAGCGTCCGCGCGCGCGCAAGCGGCGCAAGGGGGTGTTGGGATGAATGCGGCGGCTCCGGGTTCCGACCTTATCAGCGCGCTCGCGCGCATCGTCTCGCCGGCGCATGTCGTCGCCGACTCCGAAATGATGGCGGGAGAACTCCTCGAACCGCGCGGGCTCTTTAAGGGGCGGGCGCTGGCGCTCGTCCGACCGGGCTCGACCGCCGAGGTCGCCGCGGTCGTCGCGGCTTGCGCAGCCGCCGGCGTCAGCCTGGTGCCGCAGGGGGGCAACACCGGGCTTGTGGGCGGACAGACGCCGGACATGAGCGGGAGCCAGATTCTCCTTTCGCTGCGTCGTCTCAATCGCATCCGCCAGATCGATCCTTCGACCGACACGATGATCTGCGAAGCCGGGATTACGCTGGCCGAGGCGCAAGCGGCCGCCACGAATGCCAACCGTCTGTTTCCGCTTTCGCTGGCTTCCGAGGGCAGTTGCACGATAGGTGGCAATCTCTCGACCAATGCCGGCGGCGTCGCCGTGCTGGCCTATGGGAATGCGCGCGACCTGACGACCGGAATTGAGGTCGTGCTCGCCGACGGGCGCGTCGTCAACGCGCTCTCGAAGCTGCGCAAGGACAACACCGGTTACGATTTGAAAGACCTGTTCATCGGCGCCGAGGGTACGCTCGGGATCATCACCGCCGCGGCGCTGAAGCTGTTCCCCAATCCGCGCTCGCGCGTCACCGCATTCGTCGGCGTCGATACTCCCGACAAGGCGCTGGCGCTGCTCGAATTCGCGCGCGAGCGCTTCGGTCAAGGCGTGGTCAGTTTCGAACTGTTGCCACGCGTCGCTCTCGACTTCGTCCTCAAACATGTGCGAGTCGCGCGCGATCCGCTCGCTTCGCCTTATCGCTGGTATGTGCTGGCGGAGATCGCCTCGCAGGCGCCGCGTGGCCTCGACGACGCCGCGACCGAATGGCTCGGCGAAGCGATGGAGCGGGGCCTAATCGACGACGCCGCGCTCGCTTCGACGCTCGAACAACGCAACGCCTTCTGGCGCCTGCGCGAACTTGTGTCCGACGTTCAGAAATTTGAAGGCGGCTCGATCAAACACGACATCTCCGTGCCGGTCGGCGTCGTGCCGGAATTCCTGCGCGAAGCCAGCGCGGCGGTGGAGGCGTTCCTGCCCGGTGCGCGCGTCGTCGCCTTCGGCCACATGGGCGACGGCAATATCCATTTCAACGTCAGCGAGCCGATCGGCGCCGATACAAATGCGTTCCTTGGCAAGTGGCATGAAACGAACGCGATCGTACATGCGATCGTCGCCCGCTATGGCGGATCGTTCTCCGCCGAACACGGCATCGGCCAATTGAAACGCGACGAACTCGCGCGCACAAAGGATCCAGTCGCGCTCGACATCATGCGCAAGATCAAGACGTCGCTCGATCCCCATGGCCTGATGAATCCGGGGAAAGTGCTCTGAGGCGCGCGCCCTTCGTCCTCGTCGCCTCGACGGCCCTCGTCGCAGCCGCATCGACGGCGCGGGCGGCGCCCGTGTGCGCGCCGATGAGCCGAGACGGCGCCGACTACACGGTTTGCTCGTTCGACGCGCGGCGCGACGAAATCCGTCTTTACTGGCGCGATGAATCCGGCAAGCCCTATGAGAATTTTTCCGACCTCGCGCAATCGCTGAAGGCGCGCGGGCGAACGCTGCGCTTCGCAATGAACGCGGGCATGTTCGCCGAGGACTTGTCGCCTATCGGTCTCTACGTCGAGGACGACAAGCTGCTTCGCAAGGCCGACACGCGCGAGGGCGCGAGCAACTTCCACATGAAACCGAATGGCGTGTTCTGGATCGGCGACAAGAGCGCCGGCGTGACGGAGACCTCCCGTTATCTTGCCAATCCGCCGACGGCCCGCTTCGCGACACAGTCCGGGCCGATGCTGGTGATCGACGGCCGCATCCATCCTAAAATCCTGCCAACCGGCGAATCCGAGAAATTGCGCAACGGCGTCTGCGTTCGCGATGGAAGCAACGTCTTATTCGCGATCTCCGATGCGCCGGTGACGTTCCATGCCTTCGCGCGGCTCTTCAAGGACGGTCTCGCCTGCGCCAATGCGCTGTTCCTCGACGGCTCGGTCTCCTCGCTCTACGCGCCGGAGCTTCACCGCGACGACGAACTGACGCCGCTCGGGCCGATGGTCGGGGTGACAGGCGCGCCTTGAGGCGTCGCCGTCATACGAACTGATCGTCGAACATATACATTTCAACGCCGCCCGTGGCGAAATTCCCGACGTCGGCCGAAGCGGCTCGCCCTTCTGGGCTTGCAAACGCCTTCTGGATCGCCTCCATGTCATCGAAGCGCAGGGTCGCGACGAGGTGATAATTCGACAGCCCCGCCGGAGTCGCGATCGGCCCGCGACTGATCTCATATTTGCGCAGTCCCGGAATTTTTTTGGCTATCGGAATGTGCGTGCTTGAATAATAGCGATCAAAGGCCACCGCGTCGACCGGCGTCTTGTATAGTACAATCAAACTAGCCATCCGACCCTCCTTCGCTATCCGTAGTTCCAATTTGTCATCGGTCGTCCCGCGACTCGCGCGCCGCAAAGAAAGATGTTTTCGGTATTGCCTCGCAATGACAGCAGGGGTCCCATCCGAGAGCAATCGGCTCGAACTCGCACGGCCCAAGCGCTCCGTCTCAGGGAAACAGCCCGCGCGCGAGTTTGGCCTTGCGCACGCGCTCGACGCCGATCGCCATCGCCGCGGTGCGGTTGGCGACGCCATCCTTGCGCGCGCGTTCCACGACCTGATTCCATGAGCGATCGAGCGCGCGCTCCAGCCGCTCCATCACTTCCTCCTTGGACCAGAAGTATTGCTGGAGATCCTGCACCCATTCGAAATAGCTGACGATGACGCCGCCAGCGTTGCACAGAATGTCGGGGATGACGAAGATCTCGTCGTTGCGCTCGGCCAGCACGCGGTCGGCTTCAGGCGTCGTCGGCCCGTTCGCGCCTTCCGCGATCACGCGGCAGCGCAGCGCGCGCGCAATCGCGTCGTCGATTACGCGCTCGACCGCGCAGGGCGCGAGTATGTCGCAGGGCTGCGTCAGCATCGCACGGGCGTCGAGCGCTGCGGCGTCCGCGAAGCCCTTCAGCACGCCATGCTTGCCCGCGTATTCCGCGGCGGCGCGAACGTCGAAGCCCTTGGGATCGTAGAGCGCGATCGTGTGGTCGGACATGCCGACCACCTTGACGTCGCGGCGCGCGAGCCCGAGCGCCGCGTGGCTGCCGACATTGCCGAAGCCTTGCACGATGGCGGTCGCGCCCGACGCCTCGACGCCCATGCGCTCCAAGGCGCGGAACGCGAGGAAAGCGACGCCGTGGCCGGTCGCCTCGCGGCGCCCGAGCGTGCCGCCGGAGCCGACCGGTTTGCCGGTGACGATCTCAGGGACGGTGATGCCCTGATACATCGAATAGGTATCCATGAACCAGGCCATCACCTGCTCGTTGGTGCCCATGTCCGGCGCCATCACGTCGACGCGCGGGCCGACGAACGGGATCATCTCCTGCATGTAGCGGCGTGAAAGATTTTCGAGTTCGCGCAGCGAAAGCGCCGAGGGATCGACCGTGACGCCGCCCTTGCCCCCGCCATAGGGCAGATCGGCGAGCGCGCATTTCCAGCTCATCCACACCGCGAGCGCCGCCACCTCGCCGATATCGACATTGGGCGCGAAGCGCGTGCCGCCCTTGGCGGGCCCGAGCGTCAGATGATGCTGCACGCGATAGCCCTGGAACACCGCGGTTCGGCCGTCGTCCATGTGGATCGGGCACGATACCGAAATCGCGCGCTTAGGCATCAACAGCCGATCGCGCTCGTCCTCGGGAATCTGCAAATGGTCGGCGATGACATGGAACTGTTCGCGCGCCATGGCGAACACAGGGCCGGCGAATAGGGTCACGGCAGCTTCTCCCTTTGGGGTCGGACCGTCGCCACCCGTTGGCGGCGCGAGTCTTCTCGACGCTTCTTAGCATGGGATGCGACATGGGGACGCGGTAGATTGGACTTATTCTAAAACAGACGAATTTTCTTTTCCGCCGGCGGCGCCGTGAGCTAAGAGCCCCAGACCTCTTTGTGGGGAAAAAGCGCGAAATGACCACAACACCCGTCGCCGCGTCCGGTTTCAACTGGCGGCGTTTTCTAGTCGTCGCAGGCCCCGGCCTCGTCGTCATGCTCGCCGACACCGACGCCGGCAGCGTCATCACGGCGGCGCAGAGCGGCGCGCAATGGGGTTATTCGCTGCTGCTGCTGCAAGCGTTGCTGGTCCCGATTCTGTATATCGTCCAGGAATTGACGGTCCGGCTCGGGATGGTGACGGGCAAAGGGCACGCCGAGCTCATCAAGCAGCATTTTGGCGCCGTCTGGGCGTGGATTTCCGTCGTCACGCTATTGATTTCGTGCCTTGGCGCACTGCTTACGGAACTGACGGGCCTGGCGGGAGTCGGCGCTCTGATGGGAATTCCGATCCCGCTGACGCTCGCCGTCGTCGTCACCGGGCTGATGCTGATGGCGGTCACGCACCGTTATGTCACCGTCGAGCGAATTGCGATCGCGGTCGGCGCTTTCGAACTCGTGTTTCTGCTGGTGGCGTGGCTGGCCGATCCCGCGAGCGGTGAACTGGCGAGCGGCGTCCTAAAAATGCCGCTCGGCGACGCCAAGTTCCTCTACCTCGCCTCGGCCAATATCGGCGCGGTCATCATGCCCTGGATGGTGTTCTTTCAGCAGTCGTCGATCGTCGAGCGCCGGTTGACGACGCGCGACCTCGGGGCAGCGAAGCTCGATACAGCGCTTGGCGCGGTCGTTACCCAGGTCATCATGGCGGCGGTTCTCGTCGCCGTCGCGGCGACGCTCGGCAAGGCGGGCGGCGACGCAAAGCTCGACACCGTCGAGGAGATCGCCGCCGCTATCACACCCTATCTCGGCGAATTCGGCGGCAAGTTGCTATTCGCGCTCGGCATGGCTGGCGCGGCGCTGGTCGCCGCCATTGTCGTGACGCTGACGGGCGCGCGGGCGCTCGCCGAGACGATCGGCGCCAAGCATAGCCTCGACCACCATCCGCGCGAGGCGCCCTGGTTCTATGGCGCATACGCGCTCGCGCTGATCGTCGCGGCGGTTGTCGTCGCGGCGAACGTCGATCTCGTCGCGCTCAGCGTCGCGGTCCAGGTGATGAACGCGCTGTTGCTGCCGATCGTGCTGACTTTCCTGGTATTGCTCGCCCGGCGCCTGCCGCAACCCTATCGGCTGCAGGGGGCTTACGGCGTCGTCGCTGTCGCGTTGATCGCGATCACCGTCATTTTCGGCGTATATTCCGGCCTGGCGGGCTTCTGGAGCTAAACTCGACGCGACGAACCGGCGCAGGCCGGGGAGCGCTCGCCGTCTGGCCGACATCGGGGAAATAGGTTAAGAGGGCGGCGCGAAGGGCGCGTGCGGCGATCCGAATCGCGTGCGCAACGCGACTGGAATTGGCCAAGGCCTTGGCGTAAAGCGAGAACTGCGTTAATCAAGGCTAAATATCCCCGTGGCAAAATGCTTGCCGAAGAGGGTAAAAGCGTAACCAAATGTCATTGAGTTTTAGCGAACCGCTGGGCTTTGACGCCACCGAAGTCCGCCGCGCCTCGCGACAGTATCTGTCGCGCATGGCGCCGGGCGTAGCGGCGTTCGCCCTCTGCGCGGCCGTCGGGGCCGGAATGCTTTATGTGCGCTTGCCGGCGCCCTCGCCCCTCTTGAAAGCGCAGATCGCGGCGGCCAAGCCGGCGCCATCGCCGAAAGCCCAACTCACGATCGCGACGACGGTCGCCGCGAGACCTCTGCCTAAGATCCCGGCGAATTCCGCCAATCCGTTCGGCGCCCTGGAGACCTCCGTATTCCGCTCGCCCTTCGGCGCGGTCGGCGACCCGAAATTCTCCGGCGACTTCACCGCGCATAGTCTGGCCGAGGCCTATCCGCCTCCCTTCAATCTGGCGCAGGCCGCCGCCAAGCTTCTTCCGGCCGATGTGCCGCTGCCGCCCAAACGCGAAGTGGCCGCGGCGGAGGATGTCACCCCGCTGCCGCCTTCCCGTCCGGCGGAGTTCAAGCCGAGTGCGACGATGCCCACCGCTCCGCTCGTCGCGAGCGCTCCGGCCGACAACCGCAGCTTTGTCGAACGCCTACTTGGCGGCGGCGCCCACGAGGCGCCCGCGCCGGCCCCTGTTCAGGCCCCGATCCTGGCGAAGCCCGCCTCCGCCGCGATTCCCCCGCCCGCCGCCGCGCCGACCGTTCCCCCGCCCAGCACGGCGCTGGGGTACGCGGCGAGCGAAAGCCCTGGCGAAGTAGCCCGCACTACCGTCGAAGGCGGACGCGCGCCGATGTTCTCGCCGCCGACCGGCGGCAGTTTTGGCCTCTCCAAGCTGTTCAGCGGCTCGAACCCGACGCAGCGCTATGACCAATTCACGGCGGTTTACGACGTTTCGGCGCACATGGTCTATTTGCCCGACGGAACCCGCCTAGAAGCCCATTCGGGCCTTGGCGAGCGCCTCGACGATGTCCGACATTTCGACGAGCGCGGCCGAGGGCCGACGCCGCCGCACATTTATTCGCTGACGCCGCGCGAGCAATTGTTCCATGGCGTCGAGGCCCTGCGCCTCAATCCGGTGGGCGAAGGGGGCATTTACGGCCGCGCCGGCCTGCTCGCGCATTCCTACATGCTCGGGCCGAACGGCGACTCGAACGGTTGCGTTTCGTTCAAGGATTACGACGCCTTCCTGCACGCCTATAAGAGCGGCCAGGTGAAAAAGCTGGTCGTCGTCGCGCGACTGGACTGAGCGGCGCCTGTCCGAGCCGGGCGAGACCGGCCTACGCTTCACCGCAAATTGACCGCGCCCGCCGTGGCCGCGCTTGCCGCGAGGCCACGCCGGCGCCACAAGGGCAGCGGAAACTTTATGCTGCGCCCCGCCGTCCTTACCGCCCTCATCATCGCGACCGCCTTGTTCATGGAGAATATGGACGGCACGGTGCTGTCCACCTCGCTTCCCGCGATAGCGGCCGACCTTCACCGCGATCCGATCGTGCTGAAACTGGCGCTGACCTCTTACATGCTGACGCTCGCGGTGTTTATTCCGGCCTCGGGCTGGGTCGCCGACCGGATCGGCGCTCGCACCGTCTTTTGTTCGGCGATCGTTGTCTTCACGCTCGGCTCGGTGCTGTGCGGGGCCTCGAATTCGCTGGAAACCCTGGTCGCGGCGCGGGTCTTTCAGGGCCTCGGCGGCGCGATGATGGTGCCAGTGGGGCGGCTGGTGCTGCTTCGCAGCATCCCGAAATCGGAAATGGTCAATTCGCTGGCCTACCTGACCGTTCCAGCGCTGATCGGCCCGGTGGTCGGCCCACCGCTCGGCGGCTTCATCACCACCTATTTTCATTGGCGCTGGATTTTCTGGATCAACGTGCCGATCGGCCTGCTCGGCGTCGTGCTGTCGCTGAAGTTCATCGAGAACATCCGCGAGCGCGAGGTCGCGCGCTTCGATTTCGTCGGCTTCGCGCTTTCGGGCGCGGGCCTGTTGAGCCTCATCTTCGGCGTCACCGTTGTCGGTCGCGGGCTCGTGCCCAACGATGTCGTCGCAGGCCTCGTTGTGGGCGGCGCGGCGCTGCTCGCTCTCTATGTCCGCCATGCGCGGCGCGATCCCGATGCGATCCTTGATCTGACGTTGCTGAAGGTTCCGACCTTCTTCGCCGGCGTTGCTGGCGGATTCATATTCCGGCTGGGCATCGGCGCGATCCCGTTCCTGCTGCCGCTGCTGTTGCAGGTCGGTTTCGGCCTGACGCCGTTCGAGTCGGGCTCGCTCACCTTCGCCGCGGCCGCAGGCGCGATGATGATGAAATTCACCGCGGCGGCGATCCTCAAACACTTCGGCTTCCGCCGCGTGTTGACCGTCAACGCGGTGATTTCCGCCGCCTTCCTAGCCTCCTACGGATTGATAACCTCGGGCACGCCGCACGCGCTCATCTACGTGGCGCTGCTTGCGGGCGGTTTCTTCCGCAGCCTGGAATTCACCGCCCTTAACGCGCTCGGCTACGCCGACATTTCCCAAGCGCGTATGAGCCGGGCCACCAGCTTCGCCAGCGTCTCTCAGCAGATGTCGAGCGCGGTCGGAGTGGCGGTCGCGGCGGCCTCGATCGAGACGGTCCAGTTCGTTCTTGGCGATATGCAACTCGTCGCGCGCGACATGACGATCAGCTTCGGCGTCGTTGCACTCCTCACGCTGATCTCGACGCTGTTCTTCGTGCGCCTCGCGCCCGACGCGGGCGCCGAGGTCTCCGGCCACCGCGCGCGGACCGCGCCCCGCCCGCTCGGTGCGCCCGCCGAATAGACTCGCGCTTGCGTATCGGTCGCCGATCGTTATTCCTAAAGCGGAATATCGAGGAGGCCGACGGCATGTGGAGATTTGCAATCGTCCTGATCGCGCTGACAAACGGCGCGGCGAGGGCCGAAGACGCTTCGGGTTGCGACAAGTTCAAATGGAGCCTAGCGCGCGAGCGAAGCTGGTTCGCGGCCGGCGCCGAGGCGACCACGACGGGCGCGCATATCGCCCTCGCCGAGCGCGCCTATTCGCTCGCTTTGAGCCCCGCCGAGAACGCTGAGTTCGCGCTGCCGCTCGAGCGTCCGGCCAAGCCTCGCACCTTCGGCGGCATTGTCGCCATTTCGCTCGACAAGCCCGGCCTCTACGAGGCGACGCTCTCGGATCAGGCCTGGATCGACGCGATCCAGAACGGCGCGCGCGTCAAATCGAGCAACTTCACGGAGCAGAAGGATTGCCCGGGCGTGCGCAAGAGCGTGCGCTTTCGCCTCGCGGCGGGAGAGACGACATTGCAGATCAGCAATTCCGAGATCGACAAAATCGGCCTGACCTTCGCGCCCGCCGAGTGAGCGCGCTCAGTCGGCTCGCGCCGCCAAGGGCGCGCTGAGGCTGGTCAGGGGAATGTTCGTCGACTTGTAGGGCGCCGGCGCGAGGCCGAACGGCGCGAGATTGCGCCCGATCGAAACCGCGATCGGATGGAGGGCGGGAGGCAAGCGGCGCGTCTTGGCGAGCAGCGCCGCCGCGCGCAACAGCGCGACGGGTAGCGAAGCAAGGTTCTTGGCGCCCATCCGCAGCGCGCCGAACGGCGAAGCATGGCGCTTACGATCGATTGTGTAGTTGATGACGCCAGTGTGGAGGCCGCGTCGCAGCAACCAGCCGAGTCGCATTCTCTGCACCGGAACGGTTTCGAATGCGACCGCGTCCTCGATCCAATAAGTCTTGAAGCCGGCAAGACGGCAGCGCGTGAAAAAATCCATGTCGCCGCCGCCGAGATGATTGAAGCGCAGGTCGAAGCTCGGCTCGGGCAGGCGCTCGAACACGCGCCGGCGTATCAGGCAATTCCCGGAGCCGTGCAATTGCGCGACGAAGCCGGCCTTGGTCATCGCGCAATTGAACAGCGGATGAAGGCGGATCGCAGCGCCCGCGTGCGCCTCGAACTCGCGAATGACCGGCCCGCCGACGACGTCGGCGCCGGTGGCGCGCGCGGCCCCCAACATGCGCCCGAGCCAGGCCGGATCGGCGACTTCGTCGTCGTCGATCATCAGCAGGAACTCGGCTCTCGGATAGGCTTCGCGCGCGCTCGCGAATGCGCGGTTGATCGCGTGACAATTGCCTTGCCTGGCCTCGACGACGCAGAGGCCGGTCAGCGATCGCGCGAGAAATTCGCGCGCGATCGCCCTGCCCTCGCATCGCCCGGCGTCATTTTCGACGACGACCACGGCGAAGCGCGTGGATGTTTCTTGCGCGACCATTGACGTTAGCGTCTTGAACAGATGCCCCGGACGCCTAAACGTCGGGATGCAGACGACCGCCTCGATTTCGTTCGCACGCGCATCGCAGTTCGCGCCGGACTCGTCGTTCGCGCGGGAATTGGCGATCGTCATTTCAGAAGCCCGCCGCCGCCGCCGCGGCCCGCAGAAGGACCCGCGGCGCGCGCGAGGGCAGCGCGCACATCGCGCCGAAGATCAGCGGCGCCACGGTCGCGTAACGACGCGAGCGCAAAGCCTGACAGACGACATAGGTGCGCAAATGCGCCTCGGCGCGCCGACGCAGCGCCTCGCGCTCACCGGCGTTCAACCGAGCCGTCAACTCGGGATCGCAGAACACGCGATCGAGCGCCGGCTGGCAATCGCGAAAGCGGACGCCCGATCCCATCATCGCGCTCGCGTCATGCACGCGATAGTCGAGCACGTCGGCGTCCGCGCGCCAGAGAACCGGTCCGCGCGCGGCCAAGCGGCAGAAGGCGTGCCAATCCTCGCAATAGCGCAAGCTCTCGTCGAAGCCGCCGATCGCCTCGAAAGCCTCGCGACGGATCAGCATGACGCCGCCATTGACGATGAAATTGCCTGTGAGCAGCGCGCGCAACACCTCGCCGCTTGGCTTGCGCCGCGAGCCGAGCCATCGCCGACGCCCGATCGGGCGTCCCTGATCGTCGATGCGGTCGTAATCGCCATAGACGGCGACGCAGTCGCCTTCGACGCCACGGAGAAGCGAAGCGAGCGCGCCCGGACGCAGCCGATCGTCTGCGTCGAGAAACATGATCCATTTCGGCGCAGTCTCGCCGGAACGGTACAGTTCGCGCGAGCGCGCGAGGCCGAGATTGCGCGCCGCCGATACGCCGCGCCGCGGCCCGGCGACCAGGCGCAGTCGCGCGTCGGTCATCGCGCGAACAAGATCCGCGGATCCATCGCTGGAGCCGTCGTCAACCACGATGACGTCGGCGGCCTCGGGCTGCGCGAGCGCGCTCCGCACCGCCTCGGCGAGGAACGCCCGGCCGTTTCGTACGGGAATGATGATGCTCACGCTCATAGCCGACGCCGTTTCGAAGCGGCGCCGCGGCGCCAGAACCCAGATGGAAAGCAGCAATCGACATGCCGCGTCGAGAGCGCGTCGCGCGATAGGGTTAATTCGACAAACATTTGTCTCGAATTGCGCGGTATCTCCGCGCGCATGGTATCGAAATTGCGTTTTCGCGTGGACAATTGCGAACCGCTCATGCCCTGGACGCGACGAAATTTTCTCAAGACCGCGCTCGGCGGCGGCGTCTCGCTCGCCGCCGATGGCGGCCTCGCCGCGCCTACCCGACGGCGCCGGCGACGCGTTCGCTACGGCGCCGCCGTCTCGCTCGCCGACCTTCAATCCGATCCGCGCCTGGGCCCCGCGATCGCGAACCATTGCGATCTAATCGTCCCGGTCGCTGAACTCAAATGGAAGGCGCTCCGGCCGGCTCCTGACGTCTACGACTTCGAGGCCGCCGACGCCCTCTTCGCCTTCGCGGCCGAGAACGAACTTGGCGTGCGCGGCCATACGCTCGTCTGGTACGCAGACATGCCGAGTTGGACGCAAACGCTCGATACGCCCGCCGCCGCCGAACGCGCGCTCGTCGAGCACATCGAGCGGGTCGTCGCGCGCTATCGCGGGCGCGCCCGATCCTGGGACGTCGTCAACGAAGCGATCCCCGATGTCGCTTCCAGCCCACGCGAGCGTCGTCCCTCGATCTGGTCGAGCCGCCTCGGCGGGCGTCACATTGAGTTGGCGTTCCGAACCGCCGCCGCCGTCGATCCCGACGCGCAGTTGGTGCTCAACGAATACGACGTCGAATTCGTGGGCGCGAGCTTCGCCGCCAAACGCGCCGCGTTCCGCAACTTGATTTTCGAATTGCTGGACTCGGGCGCGCCGCTGCACGCCGTCGGCCTGCAATGCCATTTGCGCGGCGCGACGCCGATCGATCGCGACGGATTGGCGCGTTTCGTCGGCGAATTGCACGCTCTCGGATTGAAAGTGCTGATCACCGAACTCGACGTGATGGATCAGGAACTGCCGGCGTCGGCCGCCGAGCGCGATCGCATCGTCGCAAAGCAAGTCTCCGACCTCATCGGCGCGGTGGGCGCGCCGGGGCCGCCCGAGGCGCTGCTGACCTGGGGCCTGACCGATCGCCATAGCTGGATTTCCCATATTTTCCCGCGTCAAGACGGAGCCCCCAACCGGCCGCTGCCGCTCGACGCGGACTATCGACGAAAACCGTTCATGGACGTGATCGACCAATTCACCGGCGCGGCGGCGTGAGCCGCGTCATCGACGATTAGAGGATACAATTGCCCGTTCGCTCCGCGTTGCAGATCAACATGCACCCGCTCGACGCGCGCCATGTCGAGCACGTGCTGCCGCATCAGCTCAGGGTCTGGGGCGGGCAGGTCGAGCGCGTGTCGCTCACCGTGGATACGCAGCGCAGTCGCAACGGGCGCTACCGCGGCGAAGCCTATGAGGAGAGCCGAGCGCAACTCTTCAAACAGATCGAAGCGATCGCCCGCGGTAATTCAAAGGTCTCGATCGACGAAGTCGACTATTCCGCCGCTGCGCGAGAATCGGTGCGAAGGCGCTATTTCGGCGCGCTCACCGACTATCCCGACAAGGCCTTCGACGGCGGCCCCTTCCACGCCTATTTTTACGGGCTCCTGAAAGCCGACGCCGATTATGTCGTGCACATGGACAGCGACATGCTGTTCGGCGGCGCCGATCCCGGCTGGCTCGCGCAAGCCACCCAGCTTTTGCGCGCGACTTCGGACGCTCTGTTCGCGGGTCCGCTGCCGGGACCACCACGCGCCGACGGTTCGCTCGCCGATCGGCATCGCTCCCTGCCCGGCATGGCGCCGCTGCCCCCGCCGACGCGGCTTGCCGCGCCCTACCCCGCCTATCGCTTCCAAAGCGTCAGCACGCGTATCTTCGTCCTCGACGAGCGCAAGTTCGCCACGCGCCTCGGCTCGCTCGAACTCGTGCGCCCCGACTTGAAGAGGCGGTTGCGCGCCTGGGCGTTCCGCCAATCGTCGCTGACCATGCCGGCGGAAGAAGCGCTCAGCGCCGCGATGGCGCGGCGCTCGCTTTTCCGTGTCGATTTCTTGGGATCGGGCGCGGGCATGTTCTCGCTGCATCCGCCCTATCGTTCCGAAACCTTCTATCGCGAATTGCCGGCGCTGATCGCGCGCATCGAACGCGGCGACCTGCCCGAGGCTCAGCGCGGCGACTATGACGTCAACGCGAGCCTGATGGATTGGAGCGAGGCGCTGCGGCAAAGGACGCGCGGCCGGCGGGCGCTGCGCGCGCTCAGGGGGCTTGTCGCGACCTGAAGCGGCGCTTCGGAGCAAACGACGTGTCAGACTGAAACAGCCCGAGCGCCGCGACGCGGCACGCGGATTGCTCGCCGAACCCGCAAGCGCCGGCTCCTTGCTTTCGAGACGCCGACCCACCCGAGCCGAGAGACCCAGTTTTCGCGATGCTGTTTCGCAATACTTCCCATTTCCTGGTCGCCAGCTTCGCCTCGGCGCTGTTCGGCCTGCTCAGCGCGGTCGTCTTCACGAGATTGCTGAACCCCGGCGAATACGGGCTCTATGTCGTCGGCGTCAGCCTCGGCGGTTTTGTCTCGGCGGTCTTGTTCACCTGGGTCAAATATTCGGCGATGCGCTTTCAGTCCGAAGGCGGCGACGTCGACGTGCGCGCCACCGCCCTGGCCGCCTATGCCGCCTCCGCCTGCCTCGCGCCGTTCGTCGTCGCCGGGGCGGCGCTCATCTCGGGGCTGCCGATGGAACGCGCGGCATTCGCGCTCTTGTTCGCGCTCGGGCTCAGTCTCTTCGAACTCGGCCAGGAATTGCTGAAGGCGCGCTTGCAGATCCGGGCGTTCGTTCTGACCTCGATCCTGCGCTCGGCCGCGGCCTTCCTCCTCTGTCTCGGGGCGGCCGAGCTCGGCGGCGGCGGCCTCGGTCAACTCGCGATGGCAGCGCTTGCCTATTTCATCGCGGCGGCGGCAGCGACACGCTCGATCTGGGGCGGCCACCGCGCGCCGTTCGAATTCACGAAGCTCAAACTGTTCCTCCGCCTGGGCGGCCCGATCACCGTCGCCAGCTTCGTTTACGCCTTTCACGGCTCGCTCGACCGATTGTTCATCGCCGCGTTCCTCGGCGATCACGCCGCCGGGCTCTATGGCGCATCGGCCGATCTGGTGCGCCAGATCATCCTCATCCCCGCTAGCAGCGTCGCCTCCGCGGCGTTGCCGCTCGCGGTGCGCAACTTCGCGCGCGGCGACAACAAAGAGACGCGCGCGCATCTCAGCGCCTCGCTCGAATTGCTGCTCGCGATCCTGTTGCCCGCGGTCGTCGGCTTCGCGCTGATCAGCCCCTATCTTGCCGCGATCCTGCTCGGCGCGCCCTATCGAGAGACAGCGAATGCGATCATGCCGATCCTCGCTTTCGCCTGGCTGTTTCAATCGATTTCGCAATCCTACGTCCATCTGAGTTTTCATCTGGCCAAACGGCCTGAACTCGCGATTCTGCACGGCCTCGTGACGCTGGCGGTCAACGCCGCGGCGCTGTGGCCGCTGACTTGGCGCTTCGGCCTGCCCGGCGCGGCGGCCGCGGTGGTGCTCGCGGAGGCCGCGGGAATGGCGTTCGGGTTCGGGCTGACGCGCTTCGGGCACGCGCTGGCGATCCCCTGGCGGGCGCTGGCGCGCATCGCCGCGGCGAGCGGCGCGATGATCCTCGCGATCCTCGTCGTGGAAATGCGGCTTTCCGAGCCCGGCGTCGTCGCCTTCGCGCTGATCGTCGCGGCCGGCGTCACGGTCTATGCGCTAGCCGCCGTCGCGCTCGATGTCGCCGACGCGCGCGCCCTTCTGCGCGGCGCCCTAGAGCGATCACGCGCCGGCCGTCAGCTTCTGCCACGAAATCCTGTCGCGAGCACGTAAAGCTCGGCGCTGTCGGCGCGGCTGGCCTTCGGTTTGACGTGCCTGACGACCGCGAAGTCGCGCTTCAGCCGCGTCAACAATTGGCCCTCGGAGCCCCCTTGCAACACCTTGGCGACGAAGAAGCCTCCGGGCGCCAAAACGTCGCAGGCGAATTCGATCGCCAGTTCGGCGAGACCGACGATGCGCAGATGATCGGTCTTGCGATGCCCTGTCGCATTGGCGGCCATGTCGGACATCACGCCGTCCGCGTCGCCGCCGAGCCATTCGCGCAGGCGCTCCGGCGCGTCAGGATCGTGAAAATCCATCACCTTGAATTCGACGCCTGCGATCGGCTCGATTTCCAAGAGATCGATGCCGATAACGCGCCCCTTGCCCTCCGCGGACTTGACCTCGCGCGCGGCGATCTGGCTCCAGCCGCCCGGAGCGGCGCCGAGATCGACGATGCGCCCGCCCGGCTTGAACAGCTTATATTTCTCGGACATCTCGAGCAGCTTATAGGCCGCGCGCGAGCGGTAGCCCTCGCGCTTGGCCTGCGCGACATAGGGGTCGTTGAGCTGTCGCTCCAGCCATAGCGTCGAGGACAGGCTGCGCTTGCGCGCGGTTTTCACGCGCGTTTTCAGCGCGCGTCCGCCCTCGCGCCCGGAGCCGCCGGTCGCGGTCATGTCGCGCCCCACGCGCGCCCATGTGGGCCGACGCGATCAGCGCGCATCATTTGCGCCAATATTCCCTCGCGCAGGCCGCGGTCGGCGATTCGTACCCGTCGCGCGGGAAAGCGCGCGCGTATCGCCTCGAGGATCGCGCAGCCGGCGAGCACGAGATCGGCGCGCTCGGCCCCGATGCAACCGTTGGCGACGCGATCGGAATAGCTCATCGCGCGCAAACGGCGGACCGCCGTGTCCACATCGTCGCTGGAAAGCCACAGTCCGTCGACCGCGCGCCGGTCGTAACGCGCGAGGTTCAGATGCACGCCGGCGATGGTCGTCACAGTGCCGGAGGTTCCAAGGAGATGAAAGCGCTCGCAGCGCCTGCGGTCCGAGACCTGCGCGACGAACGGCGCCAAGGCCTCATCGACATGGCGCGTCATCGCCGCGAACACCTCCGGTGTGACGTCGTCGCCGCCGAAAGTTTCGGCGAGCGACACGACGCCGAGGCGAAGCGACTCCCAAGCCTGCACACGCGCCACGCCAGAAGCCTCGCCGCTCGCGCGCGACATCCAAACGATTTCCGACGACCCGCCGCCAATATCGAACAAGACGGTCGACTCCGCGCCTTCGTCGAGGAGTTCGGCGCAGCCCGCCGCCGCCAGGTGCGCCTCGGTGCGCCGATCGACGATCTCAAGCTCCATGCCCAGGCGTTCACGCACCTGATCCAGGAATTCGTGCCCGTTCTCGGCGGCGCGGCAGGCCTCGGTGGCGATCAGACGCGCGCGCGCGACGCCGCGAACGTGCATTTTGTCGCGGCAGATGCGCAGCGCCTCCATCGTGCGGCCGATCGCCGCGTCGGAGAGGCGACCTGTGCGCGACAAGCCCTCGCCCAGCCGAACTATCCGCGAAAACGCGTCGACGACCCGAAAGCCGTCTTGCGTCGGCCGCGCCACCAGCAGGCGGCAGTTGTTGGTGCCCAAATCCAGCGCCGCGTAGAGCCGCGACGAATGGCCGCCGCCCGGGCGTTGACCCGGGGGAGCGACGTTTTCGCGCGAAGGCGCGACCGGCGGGCTCAACGAAGTCGATTGAGCCAAACGAAAAACTCCTGAAGCGCCGGCGCGGATCGCTCCCGACGCGAATTTTCGGCAATCAACGTAGCACGCCAGGATGCGGATGCAATGCGAGCGCCCCGCTTCGCCGCTTGCCGCGCCGGCCCGGCGCGCATAATATCAGTCCCGATGGTTCCCGAAAGGGATCAATAGGGAACGCGGTGCGAGCGAGTTCGCTCAACGCCGCGGCTGCCCCCGCAACTGTAAGCGGCGAGCCGACCGCCAAATCTCGACCACTGGGAAACCGGGAAGGTCGGCGGAAGGCGACGACCCGCGAGCCAGGAGACCTGCCATCGCCGGCGCGACCTGTTTGGGGGGTACCGACCCTCGAGCGGCCCGCCTGGGACTTTCGCTTGCATACGAGGGTGTTATGCTGAACTTCATCTCGAAACTCTTCGCCAACGACACCACGAATCTGAAGGGCCGCCTCGCGACGGTCTATGCCTGCCTGATCGGGGCGAACGTGTTCGCCTGGATCTGGGCCTTCGCGGTCCTTCACGAAAAGCCCATGCTGCTCGGCACGGCTTTGCTCGCCTATTCCTTTGGCCTCCGGCACGCCGTCGACGCCGACCATATCGCGGCGATCGACAACGTCACGCGCAAGCTGATGCAGCAGGGCCAACGCCCCGTCGGCGTCGGTTTGAGCTTCTCGCTAGGACATTCCGCCGTTGTGGTGCTGCTCTCCGTCGCGGTCGCTTTCGCGGCGTCCGAGGTTCAGGGCCGGTTCGAATCGATGAAGGCGGTCGGCGCGATTGTCGGCACGTCCGTGTCCGCGCTTTTCCTGTTTCTGATCGCCGGGTTCAACGTGATCGTGCTCGCGTCGATTTATCGCACGTTTCAGGCAGTGCGGCGGGGCGAGCCGTTCGTCGACAACGATTTCGATATTCTACTCAACAACCGCGGAATGTTGGCGAGAATTTTCCGCCCGTTGTTCGGCCTCGTATCGAAGAGCTGGCACATGTTTCCGATCGGCCTGCTGTTCGGGCTCGGCTTCGACACCGCCACCGAGGTTGCTTTGTTCGGCATCTCGGCGGTGCAGGCGACCAGCGGTGGTTCGCTGACGACGACCCTGGTGTTTCCCGCGCTGTTCGCCGCCGGTATGACGCTGGTCGACACCACGGACGGCGTGCTCATGCTGGGCGCATATGGTTGGGCTTTCATGAAGCCTGTTCGCAAACTCTATTATAATATGTCGATCACGGCGGTTTCGGCGTTTGTGGCGTTGGTCGTCGGCGGCTTGGAGACCCTCAATCTGATCGGCGATCAGTTGGGCTTGACCGATGGCGGGGGATTCTGGGGCGCCATCGGCGGCATCAACGACAATTTTGGAATTCTCGGTTACATAATAATCGGAATCTTCGTCTTGAGCTGGCTCGCCTCGGTCGCGATTTACCAGGTCATGGGCTACGATAAGCTTGAGGCCAATACCGGTGCGCGCTGACGCGCCGCTCAAGGTTTGAAGAAAGACGCCTTCACCTCGTCGCCGGCCTTGAGGCCGATGGCGGCCGCCATGCCGCCGTTGAGTTCGAGCACCGCGTCGCAGGGGCCGCCCGAAGGCACGATCGCCTCGGAGAGCGGTTCGGCGTCGGCGGCGACATGGGTGACGAGGCCGTCCGGCGCGATGAAAATCATGTCCAGCGGAATGTAGGTGTTCTTCATCCAGAAGGCGACGCGCTCGTTGCGCTCGAATTCGAACAACATGCCGCGATCGGCAGGCATGAAGCGACGAAACATCAGGCCTTTCTCGCGCGCCGCCTCGTTCTTGGCGATCTCGACTTCAAACGTGTGCGGGCCGCTCGCGGTCGTGACGACGATTTTCTCTAGCCCTTCTTCGGCGCGCGCGGGCACGAACGCCGATGCGACCAATAGCGCCACTATCAACTGGCCGAGACGGGACCGCGACGTCCTCTGGCCACCGGCGGTGAGCGAATTCAACTTCACGGGTTCTGGCTCCAAAGCGGCGAACGCGCCCCGCTTCATCTAGCCGAGCGCGCGACGGCTAAGCAAACCGATTTCAGTGCGGGATGGGAGCGCGCAAACCTTCGAGCGGCCGTACTTCCGCGGCGAGCAAGCCTTTCGGACCCGGCCCGAAGCGCGCGAGCATCGTATCGCCGGGCTTGGGATCGATGAAGCCGTATCGGCGCAACGTTTCCATGTGGACAAAAATGTCCTCGGTGCCCTCGCCACGCGTCAGGAAGCCGAATCCGCGCAGGCGATTGAACCACTTCACGATGACGATCTCAAAGGCGCCGACGTTGGACGCGTGAGCGCGGCTGCGGGCCGGCGCGGGGCTCGGCGCGGGCATTTCCTCGCCGGGCGTCACGGAAACGACGCGGAACACTTGCAACCCGCGCTCGCGCCTTTGCGCCTCGGCGACCACGCGCGCGCCTTCGGCCAGAGTCGGGAATCCGTCTCGGCGCAATACAGTTACGTGGATCAGAATGTCAGCTTCGCCGTTTTCGGGAACAATGAACCCGTAGCCTTTGGCGACATCGAACCATTTCACGTGGCCGGCGACCTCGATCAACCCGACCGGCCGCTCCAACTCGGCTCCGCCGTGCGTCGGGTTAGCGAAGGGCGCCGCAGTCCGCGGAATCTCGTAATCGTCGCCCAAAGTTGGCCCCCTCACCGCAAACGCTTCGCCGCCGAACGCCCGCACCGAGCCGCGTCGCGAAAAAAGGAGCGGTCCGCCGTGCTCCGTTTCAACGCGTCGAATCGCCGCGCGGGTGATTCACAATGCTCAAGATAGCAAATCGGCCCGGCGCGCCTAGCGAAATCGGATGAGGCGCACCAAAGTTTGTGGATAGCGCGGCGCCGACGAGTCAACAAAACGCCCGCCTCGCGCGAGCGGGACGGGCGTTTGTTTGCTCGTCAACTAACGAGGAGGAGCTTCATTCCCCCTCGTCTTCGGGCTCCGGCGGCGGCGCCATGCCTTCGAGGCCGCGCAGCAGATCCTCCTCGGTCATGCGATCGAACTGCGCCTCTGCGCCCGGATCGAGCGAAGCGGCGGCGGCCGGAACCATCGGCGGGGCGGCTTCGGCCTCGGGTTCGTCGACTTCGACCTGCTTCTGGAGCGCGTGGATCACGTCCTCTTTTAGGTCGTTCGGCGCGAGCTTGGAATCGGCGATCTCGCGCAGCGCGACCACGGGATTCTTGTCGTTGTCGCGCGTGACATGGATTTGCGCGCCCGACGAAATCGCGCGCGCGCGGTGGCTCGCCATCAGGATCAGATCGAAGCGATTGTCGACCTTGTCGATGCAATCTTCTACGGTGACGCGCGCCATGGGGGCTCCTCGAAGCGGGCTCTTCGCGAGTGGGGAAACGCGGCTCCTACACCGGGACGCCCGCGGGCGCAAGTTTTACCTCGAATGCCGGCCTAGCGCCCGAGCGCGCGCAGCGCATCGGCGAAGGTCTTCCCGAAGCGCGCGACATCGGCGGCTTCGGAGGCCCAGCCCACGCTGAGCCGGATCGCCCCGCCGGCGAGGTCGGGCGCGACGCCCATCGCCGACAGCACATGCGAGGGAGCGACTTTGCCAGAAGAACAGGCCGACCCGGAGGAAGCGGCGATCCCGGCGAGATCGAGCCGCATCAACAACGTCGCGGCCGGCAGACCGGGAACGGCGAAACAGGACGTATTGGGAAGCCGCGCGGCCTGCGCGCCGAAAACGACGGCATCCGGCGCGACTGCGAGGATCGAGGCTTCGAGGCGATCGCGCAGCCCGGCCAGACGGGCCGCCTCGCGTGGGAGCCCGTCGGCGATCGCGCGAACGGCGGCGCCGAAGCCTGCGATCGCCTGCACGTTTTCCGTGCCCGCGCGCGCGCCGCGCTCCTGCCCGCCGCCGCGCAGCAGCGGCGTCCCGGCGCCAAGTTCCGCCCGCGCCGCTATCAGCGCCCCGACGCCCTTGGGTCCGCCAAACTTATGCGCGGACACAATGATAAAATCCGCGCCCATCCTGTCGAATTCGAGCGGAACGCGCCCGGGCATTTGCACGGCGTCGCAGACGACGAGGCCGCCCGCGGCGTGGATGAGGGCCGCCGCCTCGGCGACCGGTTGCAGGACGCCGGTTTCGTTGTTGGCGCCCTGGAGCGCCAGCAGCGCCGGCCCTTCGCCCTCGACGAGGCCGGCGAGCGCGGCTAAATCGAGCCGCCCGTCTGTGCGCAAGGGCGCGATCCCGGCCGCCTCGCACGAAAATCTATGCCCGGCGAGCGCGCACGGATGCTCGCCCGCGCTGAGGATCAGCCGCCGCAGCGGGCCTTTGCGGCCCGGCGCGCCGATTTCGGGATTGAGAGCGAGATTGGCGGCCTCGGTGCCGCCCGATGTGAACACGACCGCGCGCGGCGAGGCCCCGACAAGTTCGGCGACCGCCCTGCGCGCCTCCTCGACAATCGCCCGCGCGGCCCGGCCTTCGGCGTGAATCGAGGACGGATTGCCGGTCGCCTCCATCGCGGAAAGCATCGCCGCGCGCGCCTCGGGGCGAAGTGGCGCGGTGGCGTTGTAATCGAGATAGACGCGCTTATCTTTCGTCTGCGGCATGGGGCCTCGATGCGACTCGGCGTCCCAAAGAGGGGCGGCGCTGGGAAAACGTGTTTTATCCTTGCAATCGCGGGGGCTCTACGTGCTAAGAGGCCCGTTCCCGAGCCCGCCCGTGCGCGCGACTGATACGCATGTCCGCGCTAGCCCGCAAGCCTTTCGCAACGGCGCTCACGGCCCGGACCCTTGCATCGCCTGCCCGGGCGATGCGGCAGATATCTTGGAGGCGTTATGCCTGAAGTGTTTTTCAACGGCCCCGCCGGACGCCTGGAAGGCCGCTTTCACCCGGCCAAGCAGCGCGGCGCGCCGATCGCGGTCGTTCTGCATCCCCATCCGCAGTTCGGCGGCACTATGAATAACCAGATCGTCTACAATACCTATTATTCTTTCGCCGAACGGGGCTTCTCGGTGCTGCGCTTCAATTTCCGCGGCGTCGGGCGCTCGCAAGGCGCGTTCGACCACGGTCAGGGCGAATTGTCGGACGCCGCCTCGGCGCTCGACTGGGCGCAGTCGATCAGCCCGGAGGCGCGCGCCTGCTGGATCGCCGGCGTCTCGTTCGGCTCCTGGATCGGGATGCAGCTCCTGATGCGCCGCCCCGAGATCGAGGGGTTCATCTCGATCGCGCCGCCGGCCAATCGCTTCGACTTCAGTTTCCTCGCGCCCTGCCCTTCGTCGGGCCTGTTCGTTCATGGCGACAAGGACCGCGTCGCGCCGCTGAAGGAAGTGCAGGCCCTGATCGAGAAGCTCAAGACCCAGAAGGGCATCACCATCGAACACGCGGTCATCGCCAACGCCAACCACTTCTTCGAGGATTGCATCGAGGACCTGCAGGAGACGGTCGGCGCCTATCTCGACAAGCGCCTGGGGATGCCCCGCCATGCGCCCGCGCCCCTGCGCAAGGATCGCGGCAAGCCCGCGGCCATCGCGAAGGGATAATATCTTGGCTTTGATCGCCTCGACAGAGGAATTGCGCGCCGCTTGCGCGCGCATGGCGCATTACCCCTACGTGACCGTCGACACCGAGTTTCAGCGCGAAACAACGTTCTGGCCGATTCTCTGCGTCGTCCAACTCGCCAGCCCCGACGAGGCGCTGGCGATCGACGCGCTCGCGCCGGGCCTCGACCTCAGCCCGCTGTTCGCTCTTATGGCGAACCCGCATGTCGTCAAGGTGTTCCACGCCGCGCGGCAGGACGTCGAAATCTTCTGGAAGCTCGCCGGGACAGTGCCGAGCCCGATGTTCGACACTCAAGTCGCCGCGATGGTTTGCGGCCACGGTGAACAAGTCTCGTACAGCGAGCTCGTGCAATCGATCTGCCGCGCGCATATCGACAAGTCCTCGCGCTTCACCGACTGGCAGCGCCGCCCGCTCTCGCAGGCGCAGATCGACTACGCGATCGGCGACGTCACCTACCTGCGCGAGATATATCGCGCGCTGCTGGCGCAATTGCAGAGTTCGGGGCGACTGCCCTGGCTCGAGGACGAGATGCGCGTGCTGACCTCGGCCTCCACCTACGAGCAGCACCCCGAACGCGCCTGGGAGCGTTTCAAGAATCGCGCGCGCAAGCCGCGCGACCTCGCGGTGCTAATGGATGTGGCCGCGTGGCGCGAGGCCGAGGCGCAGTCGCGCGACGTGCCGCGCTCGCGCGTGCTCAAGGACGACATTTTGGTTGAAGTCGCCCTCGCCGCGCCGCGCACGCAAGAGGCGCTTGGAAATCTTCGCGCGTTCCCGCGCGGCATGGAGCGCTCGAAGGCGGGCGAGGAAATCCTGGCCGCCGTCGAGCGTGGCCTCGCGCGCGATCCCAAGACCTTGCCCAAGATCGAACGCGAGCGGCGCGGCGGCGGCGGGTCCGCGGCGACCGTGGAACTCCTGAAGGTGCTGCTGCGCCAGGTCGCTGACCAAAGCGGCGTCGCCGGCAAGATGATCGCGACCGTCGACGATCTCGAAGCGATTGCTGCGAGCGACAAAGCCGATGTGCCGGCTTTGCAGGGCTGGCGACGAAAGCTGTTCGGCGAGCGCGCGCTCGAACTGAAGCAGGGCCGGCTCGCGCTCACCGTCGAGAACGGCAAAGTCGTCGCGCTGGAATGGCGCGATACGACGGAGCTCGCCGCCGCCGACGCTGCGAACTAACCCGAAACGGGACATGGACGCCGCCGAACCTTCGCTACGCATCTATGTCGACGCGGACGCCTGTCCGGTGAAGGACGAGATCTATCGCGTCGCCGAACGCTACGCCCTGCCCGTCTATGTCGTCGCCAATGCGCCCATACGCATCCCCGTTCACCCACGAATCCAGCGCGCGCTCGTCGGCGCGGGGCTCGACGCGGCCGACGACTGGATCGCGGAACGCGCCAGCCCGGGCGCCATTGTCATCACCGCTGACATCCCGCTCGCGAGCCGTGCGGTGAAGGCGGGCGCGGACGCCATCGCGCCCAACGGCAAGCGCTTCGACGAAAGCTCGGTCGGCCTCGCGCTGGCGACTCGCAACCTGATGGACCATATTCGCTCGACGGGCGCAATGACCGCAGGCCCGCGCGCCTTCGCGCCGCGCGACCGCTCGAATTTTCTGGTCGCGCTCGACAATGTTGTGACGCGATTGCGGCGCGAAGGTTTCGCTTAGCGTTTCAGGCGAGCGGCGGCAGACGGACGATTCCCGTCGCGTCTGCAAGCGCGGCCCATTCGCGCACCGTGCGCGCGCCGAGCCGCCAATCCGGCGCGATTTCACTCAAGGGCGCGAGCACGAACGCGCGCTCGAAAGCGCGCGGATGCGGGATCTGCAAATCGGGCTCCTCGATGGAGAGACCGTCAAACGCGAGAATGTCGATGTCGATCGCGCGCGGCCCCCAGCGCGCCGACTTCGCCCGTTCACGACCGAGCGCGGCCTCGCAGGCCAGCGCCCGCCCCAGCAGTTCGCGCGGCGACAGCGAAGTCTCGATTCGCAGGCAAGCGTTGACGAAGGCGGGTTGATCCACGACGCCCCAGGGCGGCGTGCGGAAATCGGCCGAGCGGGCGATGAGCTTGATGACCTGGCCGTCACAGAGGAGCCGCGTCGCCGCCGCTAGCGTAGCGCGCGCGTCGCCGAGATTGGCGCCGAGGCCGATCAGCGCCTCGACCATCAGGTTCCGCCGTCACGGCTGCGTTCCAACACGACGCCGACATCAGCGAAAATCGCGGCGATCGGCGCGTGCGGCTTGTGAACAGCGATGCGCACCCACGAAACCGTCTGGAACTCCGCGAAGATCGCTTCGACGACGTCGCCAGCCGCGGCTTCGATCAGCTTGCGCTTGCGCGTCGTGAAAGCGCGCAGCGCGTTTTCGGCGACGGCGGCGTAGGAAATCGTATCCGCCAGGCGATCCGAGCGCGCGGCCGAAGCCAGATCGACGTCCAATTCGAGATCGATGTCGAAACGCTGCCCGACCGTTCCCTCGTGCTCGAAAACGCCGTGATGGGCGTGAACCGCCAATCCCTTGATGAATATTCGGTCGCTCATTGGGCCTCGCGAATGGCGCGGAACACGCGCATGGCTTGCACGGTTTCGGCGACGTCGTGAACGCGTAGAATGGCCGCGCCCGCGATCGCCGCCATCAGGTGCGCGGCGATCGAGCCGCCGAGGCGCTCGCTCGCGCTCGACGGGGAAACGCTGTCGATGAAGCGTTTGCGCGAGGCGCCCACAAGCAATGGCAGGCCGAGGGCCGCCACCCGCGAAAGTTTGCCGAGCGCCTCGATGCTTTGCGCCGGCGTCTTGCCGAAACCGATGCCGGGATCCAGCACGATGCGTTCGCGCGGGATCTCCGCCGCCGCGGCGATCTCCAGCGATCGCGCCAGAAACGTCTCGATGTCCGCCATGATGTCGATGGTCGGGTCCGCGCGTTCGCGATTATGCATGACGACGACGCGCGCGCCGAATTGGGCGACGACGCGCGCCATCAGCGCATCGCGTTGCAGCCCCCAGACGTCGTTGACGATCTTGGCGCCGCGCTCCAACGCCCAGCGCGCGACGGGCGCCTTCATCGTGTCGATCGACACCGGCAATCCGAGCTTGACGACTTCCGGCAGCACCGGCGCGAGCCGGGCGATTTCCTCGTCGGCGTCGACGGGTCGCGCGCCGCCGTAGGGACGCGTCGATTCCGCGCCGATGTCGATCAGATCGGCGCCTTCGCGCGCCATGCGCTCGGCGTGGGCGATCGCCGCTTCGGCCGCGATGAATCTGCCGCCATCGGAGAAGGAATCCGGCGTGACGTTGAGGATTCCCATCACCGCCGCGCGCAATAATTTTAGCGGCGTCGAGGCAACGGTCATGTTCGCAGCGCCCCTTCTCGCCCTTCGCCATCGCCGCGAAGCCGCGGCGCGCGCGTATAGCCATAAGCGAGATCGCATACCGGCGCACGACGGAAAATCTTTCGCCGCCAGAACAGCGTTGGGCGAACGGGGCCCCCGCCTCTTCCCCCGCCGCGCGTTTTCGCCCATACCCGCGCCGTCGCGCATTCCCGCCGCGAACGCAAGCGAAATCCCGTGACCCCATTCCCTTCCCATCCTTCCCTCGCCCGAGCGCTGGAGGAGCGCGGCTACAGCGAGCCGACGCCGGTGCAGAGCGCCGTCGCCGCGCCCGGCCTTTCGAACCGCGATCTTCTGGTTTCCGCACAGACCGGGTCGGGCAAGACAGTCGCCTATGGCGTCGCGATGGCCGAGACGCTGCTCGGCGAGGAGGCCGCCTTTGGAGAGCCGGGCGCTCCGCTCGCGCTCGTCATCGCGCCGACGCGCGAACTCGCGTTGCAGGTCGAGCGCGAACTTTCCTGGCTCTACGAGTTCGCCGGCGCGCGCATTTGCGCCTGCGTCGGCGGCATGGACGCGCAGCGCGAGCGGCGGCAGTTGCAGGCGGGCGTGCATATCGTCGTCGGCACGCCCGGGCGTCTTCGCGATCACATCGAACGCCGCGCGCTCGACGTTTCCAAGTTGCGCATCGTCGTGCTCGACGAAGCCGACGAAATGCTCGATCTCGGTTTTCGCGAGGATCTTGAATTCATGCTTTCGGCGATGCCCGTCGAAAAGCGCAGTCTGATGTTCTCGGCGACCGTGCCCAAGGGCATCGCCGCGCTCGCGCACAGCTATCAGCGCGACGCCCGACGCATTGAGGTGGAGCGTGGCAAGCAGGGCCACGTCGACATCGAATATCGCGCGATCCGTATCTTTCCGCAGGAGAGCGAAGCGGCGGTCGTCAACCTGCTGCGCCTCGTCGACGCCCCTACCGCCATCGTCTTCTGCAACACGCGCGAGGCGGTGCGTCGTCTCAGCGCGACGCTGGTCGAGCGCGGCTTTTCCGCGGTGACGCTGTCGGGCGAACTCAGCCAGCACGAGCGCAATCAGACGATGCAGGCGCTGCGGGACGGGCGCTCGAAGGTGCTCGTCGCCACCGACGTCGCCGCGCGCGGCCTCGATCTGCCCAAGGTCGGCCTCGTCATTCACGCCGATCTACCGCACGACGTCGAAACCCTGCAACACCGCAGCGGTCGCACGGGCCGCGCCGGGCGCAAAGGCGTCAGCGCCCTGCTGGTTCCGTTCGGGCGACGGCGAAGCGCCGAGCGCCTGTTCGCGGAAGTCGGCGTGCAACCTGCCTGGAGCGGGCCGCCGAGCGTGGACGAGGTGCGCGCGCTCGATAACGAACGTTTCCTCGCCGATCCCGCGCTGAACGACGCGGCGGGCGAGGATGAATTGGCGATGGCGCGTCAGCTGCTGGAACAGCGCGGGGCGGAGAACGTCGCCGCCGCGTTGGTGCGTCTTTATCGCGCGCGGCTGCCTGCGCTCGAGGAGGTCGGCGACCCCGGCGAACGGCCGCGGGAAACGCGCGCGCGGCCCGCCTATTCCGAGCGACCCGCGCCGCGCTCGCACGATCGCGCCAAGCCGGCGCGCGACTTCGAGACGCCTTCCCGCGACTACGCCAAACCCGCTCGCGCCGCCAAGCACGCGGTCGCCGGCGGCGCGCCCGGCGTCTGGTTTCGCCTCAACATCGGTCGCGCGCAGAACGCCGACCCCAAATGGCTCTTGCCGATGATTTGCCGAGCCGGCGAGTTGACCAAGGCGGATATCGGCTCGATCCGCATCTTCGATAACGAAACCAAGTTCGAAGTTACGCCCGCCGCCGCCCCCGCCTTCGCCGAAGCGATCAAGAAGCGCCATTCGCGCGAGAACATCGCCATCGAACCGCTCGGCGCCGTCGCCGACGCCGGCTCTCGCGCGGGCGGCAAGCCGGACAAGCGCACACGCATGGCGCGCAAAGAGGCAGCTCGCAAGGACGCGGCGAGAAGGGGCGGAACTTAGCGGAAGGTCCGCGCCGACCCCGGCGCAGTCAAATGCGCGGCCAACGGCCGCGGCCACTCTCAGTCGACATCCTCGACCTGCACCGTGCGGCCCGAGAGCTTCTGTGCGAGCGAGGCTTCCATGAACGGGTCGAGATCGCCGTCCAGCACCTCGGAGGGGGTACCCGATGTGTGGCCAGTGCGCAGATCCTTGACCATCTGATAGGGCTGCAAGACATAGGACCGGATCTGATGGCCCCATCCGATGTCGGTCTTGGAGGCGGCGTCCGCGTTCATCTTCGCTTCCTTGATCTCGAGTTCGCGCTCATAGAGGCGCGCGCGCAGCATGTTCCAGGCGGTCGCGCGGTTCTTGTGCTGGGAACGCTCCATCTGACAGGCGACGACGATGCCGGTCGGCATATGGGTGATGCGCACCGCCGATTCGGTCTTGTTGACGTGCTGGCCGCCCGCCCCCGAGGCGCGATAGGTGTCGATCTTGCAATCGCTCTCGTTGATGTCGATCTGGATACGGTCGTCGACGACGGGATAGACCCAGACCGAAGCGAAGCTGGTGTGGCGGCGCGCGTTGGAGTCGAAGGGCGAAATGCGCACGAGGCGATGCACGCCCGACTCGGTCTTCAACCAGCCATGCGCGTTGTGGCCCTTGACGAGAATCGTCGCCGACTTGATGCCCGCTTCGTCGCCAGACGTCTCTTCGATCACCTCGACGTCGAACTTGCGGCGCTCGCCCCAGCGCACATACATGCGAAGCAACATGCGCGCCCAGTCGCAGCTTTCGGTGCCCCCGGCGCCCGAATGCACTTCGAGATAGGAATCGTTGCCGTCCGCCTCGCCCGAAAGCAGCGCTTCGAGCTGTCGCTTCTCGCCTTCGAGCTTCAGCGCGCGCAGCTGCGCGAGGCCTTCGCTCTCGGTGTCGGCGTCGTTCTCGGCCTCGCCAAGTTCCACCAAGGTCGTCGCATCGTCGAGATCGCGCTCGATTTTGATTAGCGCGCCGAGACGATCCTCAAGACTGGTGCGCTCGCGCATCAGCTTCTGCGCGGCGTCGGGATCGTTCCAGAATTCGGGATGTTCGGATTTGGCGTTGAGTTCGGCTAGTCTTCGCGTCGCGGTCTCGACGT
Source organism: Beijerinckiaceae bacterium (assembly GCA_037446355.1). Taxonomy (GTDB): domain Bacteria; phylum Pseudomonadota; class Alphaproteobacteria; order Rhizobiales; family Beijerinckiaceae; genus Roseiarcus. The sequence goes on from JBBIIT010000025.1 coordinate 33,877, forward strand.
CAAAGATGCCTCCTCAGCAGTCCCACGGACTGCTTGATGGTTTCGACCAGAGACTCGGCTTCGGCTCGCATCTTGGATTCGGCGCTCTCGGCAGCGCGCCGAACGCGCGCCCGCTGGTCGTTTAGACGAGCCCGCCTCGCGCAACAAGCGCCATTTCGTGCGAGGCGCCGCGGCGCGCCCGCCCTGGAATCCCAAGCTCGAAACGTCGAGGATCGGTCGACCCGAATGGCGGCTTTCCGCCGATTCGACGTGCGCGCGCAAATATGCTAAAATATTTTTAATTTTCCGCTCGCCAACGTATTTTAGGGACGCGAATGAAACACGTTTTGTTAGCCTCTTCGGCGTTGTGCGTCGTTTTCACCTATAGCGCCTTCGGGTCTGATCTGCCGACCAAGAAGGCGCCCCCGCCGCCGCCGGTCGCGGTTTATGCGCCGTATAATTGGACCGGATTCTACATCGGCGCCAACGCGGGAGCGCTGTTCGACCCAGACGAGGTCGATTCGCTGACCCGCGGCTATACGTTCAACGGGGCCACGTCCAATTCGCTTTCGCCAACCGGCTTCGTCGGCGGCGTGCAGGCTGGATACAATTACCAGATTTCGAATTTCGTGCTCGGCGTCGAAGGCGACCTCGATTTCAGCACCGCGAAAGCTTCGTTCAATTACCCTGGCTTTAGCGGAACCGCGACGCATTCGACGAGTTGGCCGTTCTTCGCCGACTTGCGCGCGCGCGCCGGCATCGCGTTCGATCGGTTCCTGCCCTACATCACCGGCGGCGTCGCTTTCGCCAACGTGAATAACAATATTTCCGACCCCGGTCTGGGAAGCGCCGGCCGCGGTTCTGCGACCGGCTGGGTCATCGGCGGCGGCCTCGAATACGCCGTCACGGATCATTGGTCGGCCAAGGCGGAATATCTTTATATGCAATTCCCCGACGTTACCGCCTCGATCAACCGGGCCGGCGGTTACGCGTTCAAGTTCAAGGATAACGCGCAGATCGCGCGCGTGGGCCTGAACTACAAGTTCTGATCCGTGGCTCTGGATTCGGCGCGGCCGACGACGTTCGCCGATTCGCTGCTGTTTCATGCCCGGACCCGCCCGGCGCGAGAGGCGATTATCGCCTCGGACCGAATCGTCACCTTCGGCATGATGGGCCAAGGCATGGCCAACGCCGAAGCGCGCCTGCGCGCGCTCGGCCTCGATCGTGGCGACGTTGTGTGCGTCGCGATCCAGGATAGAATCCGCCATCTTCTCGTCGTCGCCGCGCTTTTCCGGCTTGGCGTCGCCAGCGTTTCGGCAGACCAGGCCGAAGAAATCGTTCCCCTGCGCTTACCGGTGCGCGTCTATCTGCAGGACGCCGGCGCGAACCTCATTCCGGGGCTGCGCCAAGTGCTCGTCGACGCCGATTGGTTCGCGGGCGGCGCGCCGATCACGGAGGGAGCGTCAGGCTTCGCCAGCCCCGACGATCTTTGCCGAATCGAGATTTCGTCGGGCTCCACCGGCGTTCCCAAGGCCTATTCGTCGACGGTTGGCGAGGTGGACGTTCGCCTCGCGGCGCAGGCCTATACGGCAGGCGCGGGCGTCGGCGGTCGCCTGTTGTCGCTCATCAGCCTGCGCAGCGGCGTCGGCTTTCGCACCGCCGTCAACTCGCTGCACGTTGGCGGAACGCTTGTCGTCGCCGAATCGGCGCGCGAGGCGCTGCAAATGGCTTCGGCCTATTCGGCGGAGTCGATATTCGCCTCGACGCAGCAGATGCGCGACTTGCTGACCGAACAGCGTCGCTCCGCGATTGGGCTCCCGTCTTTGCGGGTCGTCCAGTTCACGGGCGGGCTGGCGACGCGCGCGATGTTGCAGGAGGTCCGCGCACGTATCTGCTCGAACGCGCTCGTGCATTACGGCGCGACGGAAGTCGGACCGATCGGCGGGGCGCCCGTTGACCGCCTGCTGGAGATCGAGGGCGCGACTTGCTACTGCTATCCTGGCGCCGAGGTGCAGATCGTCGACGAAAGCGACCATATTGCGCCGCCCGAGGCGACCGGCGCCGTGCGCGTTCGCACCCACGCGATGGCGCGTCCTTACCCGCCCGAGTCCGAGAGCGGCTCCTGGTTGACCCGCGGCGGCTGGCATTACACCGGCGATCGCGGACGGCTGCGGAGCGACGGACTGCTGATCCTTGAGGGCCGTTCATCCGACGTCATCAATTCCGGCGGCGTCAAGATCGCGCCCGAGTTGATCGAGGAAGTCGCCCAACGCCACGCCAATATCGTGGAGGCCGCCGCCTTCGGGGCGCCGGGCGCCGACGGCATCGAGGAAATCCACGTCGCGATCGTCGCGCGCGCGCCGGTGAGTTCCGAACAGCTGGTTTCCTGGTTCGCCGGAAAGGGGATCGAAGTCGCGCGGATTCATCAGGTCGCCGCAATCCCGCGAACAGCCATGGGCAAGGTTCGCCGCAAGGAATTGATGGACGAAGTGCTGGGCTGACGCTGGCCCGGCAATTATTCGGCTCGCAACGCGACCATGCATGAGAAGCACAATAATAAGGTCATCTTTGTCAGTGAATGGTTGGGGCAATTCTGGCCGACGGCGGACGAACCGCCGAGCCCCGGACGGCGAGCGCCCGTCAATATAACCCTCCGGTCCCCGAACCAACCTGCTTGTCGACGGCGCCAGCGCCGTTGTCCGATACGCCTTCGCCACCGCCGCCGTAATAGGCGTCGGGCGGCGCCGTGCCGGGCTTGAAAGCCTCCAAGATCGATCCGGGGCCTGACGAGCGCATTCCCGAATGGACGTCGACCGAGATGAGTTTGATGCCCGGCGGCACGCGGAACGGCGTGTCCGGGACGTCCTTCAGCGCCATCTTCATGAAGTCGCGGAAGATAGGCGCGGTGTAGAGCGCGGCCTGGGCGCTGTCGCCGAGCGAACGCGGCTTGTCGTAGCCCATGAAGACGCCAAACGCGAGGTCCGGCGCGAAGCCGACGAACCAGAGATCCTTGGCGTCATTCGTGGTGCCGGTCTTGCCGGCCAGATGCTTGCCTACTTCCTTGATCGCGATGCCGGTGCCGCGCTGAATCACGCCTTCCATGATCGAGGTGATCTGATAGGCGGTCAGCGGATCGATGACCTGCTCGCGCTTGTCGATCAGTCTGGGTTCGGGTTGATTATCCCATTTGGCGACGTCGCAATCCGAGCAGATGCGCTCGTCGTGGCGATAGATCGTGTTGCCCCAGCGATCCTGGATGCGGTCGATCAGCGTCGCTTTGATGCGCTTGCCGCCGTTATCGAACATCGAGTAGCCGGTCACCATGCGCAGCACCGTTGTCTCGCCGGCGCCGAGCGCCATCGACAGGAAAGGCGGCAGGTTGTCGTACACGCCGAAACGCTTGGCGTATTCGACGACGAGCGGCATTCCGATGTCGCGCGCAAGCCGCACGGTCATCTGGTTGATCGAGTGCTCGATTCCGAAGCGCAACGTGTGCGGGCCGCCCGACTTGCCTTCAAAATTCTGCGGCTCCCAGATCTCGCCGTTGCCTTGATCGATCTGTATCGGCTCATCAAGCACGATCGACGAAGGCGTGTAGCCGTTGTCGAGCGCGGCGGCGTAAACGAACGGCTTGAACGATGAGCCGGGCTGACGCTGCGCCTGCGTCGCGCGATTGAACTCGCTCTGATCGTAAGAAAACCCGCCGACCATCGCCAGCACGCGGCCGGTGAACGGATCCATCGCCACACAGGCGCCCGAGACTTCGGGGATCTGGCGCAGGCGGAATTCGCCGACGCGGCCGGCGATCGGCTCGACATAGACGACGTCGCCCGGCTTGGCGAGCGCCTTCGGGCGCCGTCCCGTCCAACGAGCGCCGTCGGCGGTCACGGTTCCCGTCACTCGGTCGGCGACGAGCGCGCCCGATTTGTCGTGATCGGGTTGCAGGCCGATGCGCATCGCGGCGTCGGTGACGTCGAGAACGACGGCCAGACGCCAAGGCTTGATATCGCCGAATTCGGGAATCTCGCCGAGCGGTACGCCCCAATCCTGGCCCAAGTCGATGGATTTGACCGTGCCATGCCAGCCGTGCGCTTCGTCGTATCGCACCAAGCCGTCGACGAGCGCCTTGCGCGCCATCAACTGCATTTTTGGGTCGAGCGTGGTGCGAACCGAAAGCCCGCCCTCGTACAACTTGCTTTCGCCATAGCGTTCGGAAAGTTCGCGCCGCACTTCTTCGGCGAAGAAGCCGGCGGCGATGGAATTAGGCGTCAACACGCGCGGATTGACGCTCAGGGGTTCGGCGCGGGCGGTCCTTGCTTCGTCCTGCGTGATGTATCCGTCTTCAGCCATGCGGCCGATCACATAATTGCGGCGTTCGACGGCGCGATCATGATTGCGGAACGGGTTGAGCGCGCTCGGCTCTTTGGGCAGCGCAGCGAGATAGGCGACCTCGGCGATCGACAGTTCATGCACGGATTTGTCGAAATAATTCAGCGCGGCGGCGGCCACGCCATAATTGCCAAGACCGAGATAAATCTCGTTGAGATAGAGCTCGAGGATCTTGTCCTTCGAATAGGCCGACTCGATGCGCAGGCTCAACAGCAGCTCGCGGATTTTGCGCTCGAACGTGCGATCGGCGGAAAGCAGGAAGTTCTTGGCGACTTGCTGCGTGATGGTCGACGCGCCCTGAACACGCTTCGAGCCTTGCAGGAATACGTAACCCGCGCGCAGGATGCCCTCGGGATCAAAGCCCCGGTGGGTATAGAAGTTCTTGTCTTCGGCGGCGATGAACGCGTTCTTGACCCGTTGCGGCATCGCCGAGGACGGCAGATACAACCGCCGCTCGCGAGCGTATTCGGCGAGCAGGCTGCCGTCGGCCGCGTGGACGCGCGTCATCACGGGCGGCTCGTAATTCTTGAGCTGGCTGTAATCTGGAAGATCCTGCTCGAATTTGTAGATCACCGCCGCGCCGATCGCCGCCGCGATCACGAACACGATCGCGCCGGTGGCGAACACAAAACCGAGGAATCGGCCAATCGCGCGCATTCTGAAATCCAAACCCTTCGGACCGCACATGGCCGGACGTCGGCCCGCCGAAACTGCGATTCTCGCGCTGTTTATCGCAATGACGCGTTCGTGTCAGGCCGAGGCGGCAATACCCGCGCGCGACCCGATCCTCTGGTTCCCGACTGCGGCGAAACTAAGGATATGGGGTCAATGGCTCGGCGGTCCATTTTCCGCCGCCCTGCCGGATGCCGCGAGCGCGGGAGGGGCCGGAACCGCGAGGGCGCCGCCTTTGGGCGCGAAAAACTGCTCGACCGCCTCCGCCATCGAACTGGCGGTCTTGGCGCGCCAATCGGGCGAAGACATGTTGGCTACGTCCTGCGGATTGGAAAGATAGCCAAGTTCGACGAGAACCGAGGGAAAGTCGGGCGCCTTCAGCACGACGAAGCCGGCCGACCGCTCGGGATTACGGTTCAGGCGCCCGGCCCCGCGCCATTTGTCGACGAGTTCGCGCGAAAAGATGTGGGCATAAGTTCGGGTCTCGCGCCGTTTGAGATCAAACAGGATGTCGGCGACGCCCGCCGACTCGGGGCTCTGGTCGGCGCCGGCGGCCTTGTCGGCGGCGTTCTCATGCTCCGCGATGCGCGCCGCCTCGGCGTCGGACGCGCGATCCGAGCACGTGTAAACCGTCGTTCCCGAGACATCGGCCGCCGCGCTCAGCGTATCCGCGTGAATCGAAATCAGTAACGCCGCATTGGCGTCTTGCGCGACCCGGACGCGGTCCTCCAGCGAAACGAACTGGTCCCCGTCGCGCGTCATCACGACTTTGAAGCGGCCGTTCGCCTCGAGTTTTTGCTTCAATTCGAGCGCGTAATCGTACACGAGCGCCTTTTCGACCGCCCCTTTGACGCCGAACGCGCCGCCGTCGACGCCGCCGTGACCGGGGTCGAGCACGATCACCGGCGGGCCCGACGGCGCGGCGGCGCTCGCGGTCTGCGTCGCCACGGGCGCGGCGGGAGGCGTCGCCGCTTTGGCGGCGCGCGCGAACGCGTCGGGCTCGCAGGCTTTCAATTCGATCGTCAGCCTCGTTGGCGTGGCGTTCTTGGCGATCGGTTTGTCCTCGATCGCGCCAATGCAGGCCGCGCGCCCCAACTCGATGACGATGCGCGACTTGCCGGGGCTGAACAGGCCGTAGCGGAACGCCCTCACGATCGCGCTTGCGCGCGGGCTGGCGATGCGCCCGACCGCGGGATCGATCTGGAAATTGACTTCGGGAATGTCGACCAAGATGCGGTCCGGGTCGCCGATCGGGCGCGCCCGCGCCTCCACCGGCCCGGACAGATCGAAGCTCAAGCGCGCGGAATCGCCTTCGTCGGTCAAATGGGCGCTGACCGCAATCGGCGGCGCGGCGTCCTCGGCTTTCGCTGCCGGCGCTGCGCAAGCCAGTAAGATCCCGGGCACCAGGCCCGCGACCCGCATTGCCCGTCTGCGATCGACCCTGCTCCGCATTCCAACTCCCGTCGCCTCACTCATAGCAGCTAGCGCCGACACGGTTAACGAAAACATGACGCGCGCGGAGCGGCCGCCGCGCTGCGTTCTACGCGGCGCGCCCGATACGCTTGATCTCCCATTCGAGTTCGACGCCGCAAGTCTCGCGCACACGGCGGCGCACTTCCTCGCCGAGCGCCTCGATATCGCGCGCGCTGGCGCCGCCGCGATTGATGAGAAAATTGCAGTGCATATGGGAAACCTGCGCGTTGCCGACGACAAGTCCGCGGCAGCCGGCCGCGTCGATCAACTTCCAGGCTTTGTGGCCCGGCGGATTCTTAAAGGTCGAGCCCCCGGTCTTTTCGCGGATCGGTTGCGAAGCCTCGCGCGCGGCGGTGATGCGCTCCATCTCGCTCCTGATCGCGGCGGGATCGCCGGGCCGGCCCTGAAACACCGCGCGCGTGAAGACGATGTCATCGGGCGCGTCGCTGTGGCGATAAGAGAAGCCCATCTGCGCGTTCGTGAAGACGTGGAGCGCGCCGGAGCGATCGACGCCGCGCGCTTCGACGAGCGTGTCGCGAGTCTCGCCGCCATGCGCGCCGGCGTTCATGCGCAGGGCGCCGCCGATCGAACCGGGCACTCCGCGCAAGAACGCGAGCCCGTCGACGCCCGCCTCGGCGGCGACTCGCGCGACCTGCGCATCGAGTGCCGCCGCGCCGGCGATCACACGATGATTGGCGTCAGTCTCAACCGAATTGAACGCCTTGCCGGCAAGTCGAACGACCAAGCCCGGCACGCCGGCGTCGCGCACGATGAGGTTCGAGCCGACGCCGATCACGGTGACGGGGATTTCGCTCGGCAGGCGCGAGAGGGCGTAGGCAAGATCCTCCTCGTCGGCGGGCGAGTACAGCATTTGGGCGGCGCCGCCGACGCGAAACCAGGTGAACGGCGCGAGCGGCGCGTCATCGCTGAGGCGTCCGCGCAGCGACGGCGCGAGCGCGGCGAATTCGGCGCTGTTCATGCCTTGGACGCGCCCATCGCCGCGAGTTCGCCGGGCAGCGCATAGGCCCATTGCGTGATGTTGCCGGCGCCGAGGAAAACAATGTAATCGCCGGGTTTGGCGATCTCATGCATGATGCCGGCGAGTTTGTCTGGCGAAACCAGCCCGATCGCGTGACGATGGCCGTGCGCGTTGATCGCGGCGGCGAGCGCATCTTTGTCGACGCCGGGAATTGGCGCTTCACCCGCCGGATATACATCGGCGACAACCACGGTGTCGGCGTCGTTGAAGCAGAGCGCGAATTGATCGAACAAGGATTGCAGGCGGGTGTAGCGATGCGGCTGCACGACCGCGATCACTTTGCCTTTGGCGGCGGCGCGGGCGGCGCTCAGCACCGCCGCGATCTCGACGGGATGGTGGCCGTAATCGTCGAAGATCTCGGCGCCGTTCCATTCGCCGGTGCGCGTGAACCGACGCTTGACGCCGCCGAACGAGGCGATCGCTTTGCGAATGACGGGGACCGAGGCTTTCAGTTCGTGGGCGACCGCAATCGCCGCGGTGGCGTTGAGGGCGTTGTGGCGGCCTGGCATCGGCAAAGCGAGATTGTCGATGTAGGTCGCCTGTCCGGTCTGGCGGTCACGAATCAGTACGTTGAAGCGCGTGACCCCGCCAGCGAGATCGACGTCGAGCAGACGCACGTCCGCCTGCGGGTTCTCGCCATAGGTGACGACGCGCCGGTCCTCGATGCGCCCGACCAGTTCCTGCACCGTCGGATGATCAAGGCACATGACCGCGAAGCCATAGAACGGCAGATTCTCGACGAAGGCGAGAAAGGCGTCCTTGATCGCGTCGAACGTCTTGAAATGATCGAGATGCTCGGGGTCGATGTTGGTGACGATCGCGACATCGGCAGGCAGTTTCAGGAACGTGCCGTCGCTCTCGTCCGCCTCCACCACCATCCAGTCGCCGCCGCCACGCCGCGCATTGGTGCCATAAGCGTTGATGATGCCGCCGTTGATGACCGTGGGGTCGAGCCCCGCCGCATCGAGCAGCGTCGCCACCAGCGAAGTCGTCGTCGTCTTGCCGTGCGTGCCGGCGATGGCGACGCATTGTTTTAGGCGCATCAACTCCGCAAGCATCTCGGCGCGGCGCACAACCGGAATGCGGCGCAGACGCGCGGCGGTCAGTTCAGGATTGTCGCGCTTGATCGCGGTCGATACGACGACGACGGCGGCGTCGCCGATATTCGCCCCATCGTGGCCGATGAACACGCTCGCTCCGGCCTCGCGCAGGCGCTTGACGTTGGCGTTGTCGTTGGCGTCCGAGCCCTGCACCTTGTAGCCGAGCGTCAGCAGAACTTCAGCGATCCCGGACATGCCGATGCCGCCGATGCCGACGAAGTGAATGGGGCCTAGCTCGCTCGGCAATTTCATCAGCAACCGGTCTCCGCGCTCGGCCGCGGGCCGAGCTTCAAAGGGCACGACATAGGCCGAAATGCCGATTCGGCCAAATTTCGCGCGGCGATTATCCAGGCGCGGCGAGGATTGCGCGCAGCGTCGCGACGGTCACGAGCGTTCCGTCCGGGCCGCGGTCCAGGTCGGGCGCGACGAGCGAAGCGCCGGAAAAATCCTCGCCCTCGGAATAGAGGCTCGGCGTAACGATGACATCGAGCCCCGCCGCCCGAGCCGCGAGCACGCCGTTGCGCGTGTCCTCCAGCGCGACGCCCGCCTCCGGCGCCAGCCCGAGCCGCTCCAGCGCGACAACATAGGCTTCCGGATCGGGTTTCTTGCGGCTGACGTCCTCGCCGCAGATCATGACGTCAAACGGATTCGCACCGCCAAACGCCGCGGCGAGCAGCGCGTCGATGTTGGCGCGGCTCGTCGTGGTGACGATGGCGAGCCGAAGCCACGCGGCCTTGGCCTCGCCGATCAGCCGCCGCACGCCCGGACGCAGCGCGCCGCCGTTCGCGGCCACCCATTGCGCGTAGCGCGCGTTCTTGGCTTGATGCAGTTCGCCGACCCGCGCCTCTACCTCGGCGAATCTCTCGGGATCGTGAAGGCGCGCGTGGCTCAGCATTCGTTCCTTGCCGCCGGTGACGCGCAACAGGTCGCGATAATGCGCCTGCGTCCAGTTCCATGGCAGGCCCCCGGCCGCGAAAACCGCATTGAAGGCGGCGCGGTGGCCCTCCTCCGTTTCCGCGAGCGTGCCGTCAACATCGAACAGGAGCGCGCCCAATTCCGCCATGATTCAGGTCACGACGTCTGGCGTTTTGCGCCCGGTGCGCTTCTCGATCTCGGCCAACGAACGCGACAGCGCGATGAGGTCGGCGAGCGCTTTCTGCGCATCGAGGCCGAGGTCGCCCGTCGGCGGCTCGTAGCGCTCGAAATAGACTCGCAGCGTCGCCCCGACGGTGCCGGTGCCGGAGAGGCGATATACGATGCGCGATCCGCCCTTGAACATCACGCGGATCCCTTGCGCCTTGGAATCCGAGCCGTCGACGGGATCGTGATAGGCGAAGTCGTCGGCGGCTTCGACCTCAAGCGCGCCGAATCGTTGACCGGGCAGGCTCGCGAAGCGCGCGCGCAGCGCGTCCATCAGGCCGTTCGCGGCGGCCAGATCGACTTCGTCGAAGTCGTGACGAGTATAATAGTTTCGCCCGTAAGTGCGCCAATGCTCGCGCGCGAGATCGGCGACCGAGACGCGACGCTTGGCGAGAATGTTGAGCCATAACAGCACCGCCCACAGCCCATCTTTCTCGCGGATGTGGTTGGAGCCCGTGCCCGAGCTTTCCTCGCCGCACAAGGTCGCCAATCCCGCGTCGAGCAGATTGCCAAAGAACTTCCAACCCGTCGGAGTCTCGTAGGAGCCGACGCCGAGCTTGGCGGCGACCCGGTCGGAGGCGCCGCTCGTGGGCATCGAGCGCGCGACGCCCGCCAGACCCTTCGAATAGCCCGGCGCGAGATGCGCGTTGGCGGCGAGCATCGCCAGCGAGTCCGACGGCGTGACGAACATTCCCCGGCCGATGATGAGATTGCGGTCGCCGTCGCCGTCCGAGGCCGCTCCGAAATCGGGCGCGAGCGGCGACATCATGAGATCGTAGAGTTCCTTGGCGTAAGTGAGATTCGGATCCGGGTGATGGCCGCCGAAATCGGGCAGCGGCGTCCCGTTGACGACCGTGCCGGCGCCCGACTTCAGTTCCCCTTCGAGGATCGCGTGCGCGTAGGGCCCGGTGATCGCGTGCATCGCGTCGAAGCGCATCCGAAAGCCCTGGGCGAACAACGCGCGAATCGCGTCGAAGTCGAACAGCGTCCGCATCAACGCGGCGTAGTTTTCAACCGGATCGACGATGGCGATCGTCGCGCCGCCGACCTTGGTCTCGCCGAGCGTGTCGAGATCGACGTCGGGCGTCTCCTCGGTTTGGTAGGCGGTCAACGACTTGGTGCGCGCGAAAATCGCGTCGGTGATCTTCTCCGGCGCCGGGCCGCCGTTGCCGATGTTATATTTGATTCCGAAGTCCCCATCGGGTCCGCCAGGATTGTGACTCGCGGACAATATGATCCCGCCGTAGGCGCCGATTGAACGAATCAGCGCGGAGACCGCGGGCGTCGAGAGCAGGCCGCCGCGCCCGATCACGATCCGGCCGAACCCGTTGGCGGCGGCGATGCGGATCACTTTCTGGATCGCCTCGCGGTTGTAATAGCGGCCGTCGCCGCCGACGACCAGCGTCTTGCCGGCGAAGCCCTCGAGCGAATCGAAGATCGCCTGCACGAAATTCTCGACGTAATGCGCTTGCTGGAAAACGCTCACTTTCTTGCGCAATCCGGAAGTGCCGGGCCTCTGATCGGCGAAGGGCGTCGTAGCGATGCTGCGGCTCATGCGGGGCGCTTCCGTGGGCTTGGGTTGGCTCGTGAAGCATAGCGGCCCGTGTCCCTAAGCCGCAATGGCCATGAAAAGCCAATCTTACAATCAGCTTACTTCTCTCGTCAGGATGGCGAAGGGTCCACTGATTTACCAAGACTTTGTCACCGGTTCGGCGACGAATATCAGGGAGGCTACCAGGCGTTTGTTGGTTGCGTAAGACGCGGTGAGTGAAGCGCGGATTTCGTCGACATCGTCCCTATCCCCGACCGGGACTGTCGTCGCCGTGGTTTCTGACCGTAGTGACTCCTCAAAGACTTGACATCTCGAGGAGAAACCCACGCCAGCAGAGTGTTTTGCGCGATCGAACGATGACGAGCGTTTCGTTCGAGGACGTGGGAAAACCCCCTCCACGCGATTTCCATGGGGGGCTGGGGGGTGTAGTGCCTACCGCGGTGCGACGCCGCACGATGCCCAACGGTAGGCTCTTGCATCCTGCGCCGACGGGGCGCCCTTAAGAACGTCCCTTGGCGGCCCCCTTCTCCGACCCGCACTCGGAGAAGGGGGCAGCGTGTTTCATTTTGACGCATGTTAAGCTAGAAAATGGTCATGGACGGTTAGGGCGATAGGCGCGCGGATGGCAAAATCGAATTCGCGCCGCAATCAATGGGGGGCAATCCGCGGCGCGGAAAATGCATCTGTTCATTCGATGATTTTTTCTTTTTTTACTCTTGGTCTCCGAGCGTCGCATTGAACCGTCCCACCGCCACCTTGGCGCACGCCGCATCGTTGCTCGTGTCGATACTCGTTCTCGCGATGACGGCGTGCCCGCAACCGGCGAGCGCGCGCGACGGCGACGGCGGCGCCCCGAGCGCGTCGTCGGGCGTGGCTGCGACAGGCGCGGCGGCGACAGCCGGCCACGCCGTAGGCGCGACCATGACAGGCGGGTCGGGCGGAGGGTCCGCGGACCCGGGAACCGACGGCTTTCCTAATACCGGCGGGCCGACGCACAGTGGAGCGCGATCGCTCCTCGCGGGGCCCCTGCGTTGGCTCAAGTCCCATACCTCGCGCGATCCGATGAAAGAGCCGGTGCACATCGTGACGCGCGGCGCGGCGGTCATCATCGAGCCCATGCAGTGGCTATTCGAGCAATTGCCGCTACAATCCCCCGATCAGGATCGCGCGCACGAGGCGGTGCGGAAGGGGCAAATCGTGCCGCTCAATTCTGTGCTCACCAACGTGCGCAAGTCGACGCCCGGCGACGTGCTGAAAGTCTCCCTGAATCAGGACGACGCCGGCAAATGGAGCTACTCGATCACCGTCCTTACGACGCAGGGCTATTATCGCGACGTCATCGTCGACGCCGCCAGCAACCACATCACGCGAGTTCGGGAACACTGATGCGCGCGCTTGTCGTGGAGGACGAAGTCCAGATCGCGCGAGAAATCGCCGCTACGCTCACTCAAGCCGGCTACGTCGTCGAAACTGTGGGCGACGGCGAAGAGGCCTGGATCCGCGGTGAAACGGAGTCGTTCGACGGCATCGTGCTGGACCTCGGACTTCCGCGTCTCGACGGCCTTTCCGTCGTCCGCAATTTGCGCGCCGCGGCGGTGTCGACCCCGATCCTGATCCTGACCGCGCGCGGCTCCTGGACCGAGCGCGTCGCCGGCATCGACGCCGGCGCCGACGATTACCTGCCCAAGCCGTTCCAGCCCGAGGAACTGGTCGCGCGTCTGGGCGCCATCATCCGCCGCAGCGGCGGCCACACGACTCCTGCCCTGGAAACCGGCGATCTGCGAATCGACACGCGACGGATGACGACGACGGTCCGAGGCGTGCCAATCGCGTTGTCGACGCTCGAATTCCGCGCGCTGCGCTACCTGGTGCACAACAAGGGCCGGCCGGTCTCGCAGAGCGAGCTTGGCGAGCACGTTTACGGCGGCGACCAGGAGCCGGGCTCGAACGCACTCGAGGTTCTGATCGCGCGGCTGCGCAAGAAAATCGGCGTAGAGGCTATCGAGACCCAACGTGGCTATGGCTATATCGTCCGCGACTGAGGCCAGCGCATCGCCCGCGCGCCGGCGTTCGACTTCGCTTCGGCTTCGCCTCATCGTCCTGGCCGCGATGTCCATCGCCGCCACGCTGACGGTCGCCGGATATTCCTTCGCCTACATTTTCGAGAACCACATCGAGCTTCTGATGGAGAAGGATCTCGAAGTGCGTTGGCGTGAACTCGCCGGCGCGTTCGATCTCGACAGCGACGGCAATCCGGAAATCGTCCAGGCGCTCACCGACCCGCGCTATCAATTGCCCGGCGGCGGCGCTTACTGGCGCGTATCCGAGGGCGCCGAGGTCAAACTGCGTTCGCGTTCGCTTTGGGACCAGGATCTCGAGCCGGAAGCGGCTGTACACCGCTCGCCGACCGGGGCGGCGATCGAACAACAGGGTCCAAACGGTTCGACTGTGTACATGCTCGAACGCGACGTGAGGTTCCAACGTGAGACGGGCCCTCGCGCCTTCCGCCTCGCCGTGGCGCTCGACGTCGCGCCGCTCGACGCCTTGCGTCAATCTTTCGCCTCCCAGGTGGGACTGGCGTTGCTTGTAATCGGGCTCGTGCTGCTGGCGGGCTCGTGGCTGCAACTTGGCATCGGTCTGCTGCCGCTAAAGCGCCTGCGCGAACAATTGGCGCTGGTGCATGGCGGCAAGGAAAGGCGCCTGGCTGGGGATCTGCCAAGCGAAGTCGAGCCGCTCGTCGATGATCTCAACGTGCTGTTCGAACGGCAGGAGGAGGCTATCCGCAAGGCGCGAGAACGCGCGGGCGATCTCGCGCATGGCCTGAAGACGCCGCTAACGATCCTTCAAGGCGAGGCGCGGCGCGCACGCGAGCGCGGCGATCGCGAAATCGCCGCTCTGATCGCCGAACAGGTCGGTTTGATGCGTCGCCACGTCGACCGCGAACTGGCGCGCGCGCGCGTGGCCGGAGCGACGCCGGTCGGCGGCGTCGCGACCGAGGCCCGCGCGCTCATCGCGAGGTTGATCAACCTCGTGCAGCGGATGCCGCGCGGGGATGCAATCGAATGGGACAACGAAGTCGACCCCTCAGCGCGGGCGCGCATGGACCCGGACGATTTCGCCGAGGTGATGGGAAACCTGCTCGACAACGCCCGCAAGTGGGCGCGCGCGCGGGTGCGGGTGTCGGCCGAGACCCGGGACGGCGCTATCTTGTTCGCGGTTGACGACGATGGTCCGGGCGCCGCCGAATCGGTACGCGCGCAAATGCCAAGGCGTGGCGAACGCGCGAACGCGGAGGGCGAAGGCGAAGGGCTCGGTCTGGCGATCGTCGTCGACGTGCTCGCGCGCTACGGCGGCTCGCTGACGATCGAAGCCGCGCCGCTCGGCGGCTGCCGCGCGAAATTCGACGCGCCCGCGTAACATTGACGATGGGACAATCGTGAAACTGGCGGAGACGGAGGGATTCGAACCCTCGATAGGGCTTTACAACCCTATAACGGT
>JBBIIT010000026.1:0-19168 GCA_037446355.1 Beijerinckiaceae bacterium
CCCCCGCCGCCGCCGCCGAAGCCACCATTTCCGCCATAGGATCCAATTGGGCTAGCACCTCCGCCCCCTCCAAAGCCGCCGTTTCCTCCAGTTCCCGGGGAGGCGACCGACGCGCCCCCAAATCCGCCGCCGCCGCCGCCGTTATTCATTGTACTGGCGCCGCCGCCGCCGTTGGCGCCACCCGGAGTCCCAGACCAAGCGAATCCTGATGGTGACGAGCCGCCGCCGCCTAACAAATTCGCGATTGCGAGTTTGCCGTTCGCGCCAGGCGAATAAATCGAGCCAGCGCCTCCGTCTCCTGAATATCCGCCTCCGCCCGACTCGATTGAATTGCCAAAAAAACCAGCGCCAGCAAGTCCTTTTGTGTTTCCGAAAATTCCTGCGCCTCCGGAACTTGTCGCATTCCCGCCTAGCCCGCCGCCGCCGCCGCCGCCAAACTCTAACAAGAGGCCCGGGGCGCCCGAATTACCTCCGCGCGCGGCGTTGTTGCTGAACGACACCCCCGTTAGCGTCACCGTCGCCGACTGGTTGACGAACAGAGCGCCGCCTGCGCCCATGCCGCCTCCCCCTGTAAGAGCGCCGTTACCGCCCTGCGCCAGCCCGTTCGCGAGCGTCAGATTGTTGATCGCCACCGACTGCGCTTTAGCTATGATCGACCCGGCGACGGCGGCGCTGGTCTGGGTCGCCGTATCGACGCCGACCATGAAGATGCGGGTCGAGTTGGTTCCATCGATCGTCGCGCCGTTGCCGTTGATCGTCACCGAATTGAAGATCGGCGAAAGCGGGCCGGCGAGCTTGATGTCGAGGCCCTGTTGTATGTTGATCGTCACCGGCCCCAACTGCGCGTTGGCGTAGGCGAGGGCGTAGCTCAGCGTGCCCGCGCCGCCCGTGACGCCCGCCGAGGACGTGCCGGGATCGGCGGCGATCGTGACGGCGCAGACCGAGCCGACGCAACTTTGCGCCGCCGCGGCGCTGGCGCCGAGGGCGACGATCAGCGCGCCGAGCGCCACGCCGTTCGTCCCGGCGGGAATTTTGCGCGGCGCGGCGGCGCCATTCGCTTCGCTGGTCTTTGACATGTGCGCTCGCGCCTCCGACCGCGCGAGCCGCGCCGGTCGCCTCGAAAATGGCGCCGGCATCTAAGACGATTTTGACGAAAGCCGCAATCTCGGCGTGTGAAAAACGCGCGGGTCGGCGCGCTGCTTCAACTAAACCGGAACAGTCCCGACATCATGTTGCGCAGGAAGTTCGGCTCCTGACCGCCCGTCGGCGTGGTGCGCGAGACGAAGTCGAACACCTGCCCGTCCTTCATGCCGTAATTGGCGATTCGAGCGACTTTGCCGGTCTTGTCGAAATAAACCGCCATCACGTTCTGGTCGGTCACCTTGGCCGGCATGAAAGCGAGGTCGCGGTGCATTTTCTGGCCGATGTAGTACCAGGCGTCGCCGCCGACGGTCGAGGTCGTGGAGGGCGTGCCCAGCAGCGCCAGCGCCTCGGGCTTGCTGGTCGAGCCGATCTTGACCTTGGCGAGACTCTGTTCGTCGATCTGATAACCGCGGTCGAAATCGCCGTTGTAGCCGATGCAGCCGACGAGCGAGGCGGAAAGCGTCGTCGCCGCCAGCAGCGCGGCCAGCCGGAACGGCGCCCTGGCGCGGACGATCGTCTTGTTGCTCATGCCATCACTCCGAAAGTCCGGGCGAATTAAACTTGCCAGAACGGCCGGGGATGCCTAACCCAGGCCGCCAACGAAAGGCAAGGCGCCGCATGTTCTTCGCTCGCTGGCGCGCCCGGCGCGCCAATCGCATCCTGATCGATCAAGTTCACGGCGAGATCGTGGCGGCCGCGCGCGCGCCCGCTCTTTTCCAGAATTTCGGCGTCGCCGACGATCTCGACGGCCGTTTCGAAATGCTCACGCTTCATGCGGGGCTTGTTCTCGGCCGGCTCGGCGAACTCGGCCCGACCGGCGAAAGCCTCGCGCAGGATCTGGTGGATTGTGTGTTCGAACGATTCGACGACGCGCTGCGCGAAATGGCGATCGGCGACGCGGGCGTCGTGAAGCGCATGAAATCAATGTTCGAAGCGTTTTATGGACGCAACAAGGCCTATGGCGAGGCGTTGAAGGCTGGCGATGACGCGGCGCTGGCGGCGGCGCTGGCGCGCAACGTCTTCGCACGCGCTCCTGAAGATGCAGCCAGGCGCGGCGCGATGCTGGCGGCGCGCGTCAAGGCGCAGAACGTCGCATTCGCCGGGATGGCTTTGGCGGACTTCGTCGAGGGCCGGTTCCGTTATCCGATCGGCGCGGGAGAGCGAACATGAGCGAAGAGATTTTCAGCCGTCCGGTCAAGGTCGAACCGCTGCCGCGCGAGGGTCTGACGGTTACGATCGAGGCCAATGCGAAAGAACGCGCGGCGCTCGCCAAGCTCGACGATCTGGCTGACCTCGCCAAATTCACGGCGACCTTCTCGATCAAGAAGTCGGGCAAGGGCGTGCGCGCGGTCGGTGCCTTGCACGCTGAAGCGACGCAAATCTGCGTCGTCTCGCTCGAGCCGTTCGACGTGACGATCGACGAACCCGTCGACGTGCGCTTCGAGGCGGCTCGGGCGCCGCAAGCGGCGGCCAAAGGGCAGGCGGAGATCGGCGATCTCGAAGCCGAGGATGCGCCCGATCCGATCATCGAAGGCAAGATCGATGTGGGAGCGCTTGCAGCGGAGTTCCTTGCGCTTTCGCTCGATCCCTATCCGCGCAAGCCCGGCGTCGAGTTCGAGGCGCCCGCCGCGGACGAGGCCGCCGGCTCATCCGCTGGCGGGCGCGCCGACCACCGCGACAAGAACGGAAGCTGAGGCTTTTCTGGCGCCTGCATAGCCGATTGCATTGCCATGACCGGGCGAGACGCTATTGTCTCGCCGCAATCGCGCGCGAAATACGCCGGCCGGCGTCGGGATTCGGGAGTTCATGGCCAAAGATATTCGCATAGCGGTTGACGTCATGGGCGGCGACCACGGACCCGCGGTCACGATTCCGGCCGCCGCGGTCGCGCTGGAGCGCAGGCCGGATGTCAGTTTTCTGCTGTTCGGCGACGAAAGGCGGATCCGGCCGCTGCTCGCCGCCGAACCGAGGCTTGCCGCCAAATCCCGGGTTTTCCATAGCGACGTTGCGGTGAAGATGACCGACAAGCCGAGCCAGGCTCTGCGTTCGGGGCGCCGCGCCTCGTCGATGTGGCAAGCGATCGACGCGGTCAAGCGCGACGAAGCCGACTGCGCGATTTCCGCCGGCAACACTGGCGCGCTGATGGCGATGGCGAAGGTTTGCCTGCGCATGATGCCGCTGATCGAGCGCCCGGCGCTGGCGGCGGTGTGGCCGACATTGCGCGGCGAGTCGATCGTGCTCGACGTTGGCGCGACCATCGGCGCCGACGCGCAGCACCTGACCGACCTTGCCATCATGGGGGCGGCGATGGCGCGAATCCTGTTCGACATCGACAGTCCGACCGTCGGGCTGCTCAATGTCGGCGTCGAGGAGATCAAGGGCATCGAGGAAGTGAAGGCGGCCGGGCGCACGCTGAAGGACGTCATTCTTCCGAACCTGACCTATCACGGGTTCGTCGAGGGCGACGATCTCGGAAAAGGAACCGTCGACGTCATCGTCACCGAGGGCTTCACCGGCAATATTGCGCTCAAGACCGCTGAAGGGACCGCCAAGCAGATCGGCCAATACATGCGCGACGCGATGAGCCGAAGTTGGCTTTCGCGCCTCGGCTACCTGCTCGCGCGCGGCGCTTTCCGGGCGCTGAGCGACAAGATGGACCCCGGCCGCGTTAACGGCGCGGTGTTTCTCGGCCTTGACGGGGTTGTCATCAAGAGTCATGGCGGGGCGGACGCAGCGAGCTTCGCCGGCGCCGTCGAGGTCGGATACGACATGGTTCGCCAGGAATTGCTCGTGAAAATTCGGGAAATGATTGCGCAGAGCAATGAGGCGCGCGCGCCCATTTCGATCAACGCCGCCAATTGATTGTCCGCCGCCCAAGGAAGCGCTCCCTAAAATGACATCAGGAAAACTCCGTTCCGTCGTGCGTGGCGTCGGCGCGTATCTGCCCAAGCGCATCGTCACCAACGCGGAAATGGAGAAACTCGTCGATACGACCGACGAGTGGATCCAACAGCGCACCGGCATCAAGCAGCGCCATGTCGCCGCCGAGGGCGAGACGACCTCGACGATCGGCGCCCGGGCCGCTGAGGCGGCGCTCGCCAGAGCGGGCCTCACCGCCGCCGACATCGATCTGCTTATCGTCGGCACATCCACGCCCGATTACACATTCCCGGCTGTCGCGACGCAGATTCAAGCAACGCTCGGGATGCATCACGGCGTCGCGTTCGACTTGCAAGCGGTGTGCTCGGGATTCGTATTCGCAGCGACGACGGCGGACAAGTTCCTGATCTCCGGCTCGCACAAGCGCGCGCTGGTTATCGGCGCCGAAACTTTCTCGCGCATCCTCGACTGGAAGGATCGCACCACCTGCGTGCTGTTCGGCGACGGCGCCGGGGCGATGGTGCTGGAGGCGGTCGAGAGCGACGGCGCGCTGACTTCACCGGGGATCATCTCGACGCAGTTGCGCTCGGACGGGCGCCATCGTGCCAAGCTCTATGTCGACGGCGGCCCGTCTTCGACCCAAACGGTCGGCCATCTGCGCATGGAAGGCAAGGAGGTCTTCAAACACGCGGTCGGCATGGTCACGGACGTCATCAAGGCGTGCTTCAAGGACGCCGGGATTGGCGCCGCGGATATCGACTGGTTCGTGCCGCATCAGGCTAATCGCCGAATTATCGACGCTTCGGCCGATAAGCTCGGCATCCCACGCGAGAAAGTCGTCGTCACCGTCGACAAGCACGGCAACACCTCGGCGGCCTCGATCCCGCTGGCCCTCGACGCCGCGGTCGCCGACGGGCGCATCAAAAAGGGCGATCTGGTGATGATCGAAGCGATGGGCGGCGGCTTCACCTGGGGCGCCGCGCTGATCCGGTGGTGAGTTTGCGGATCGGCGAGATTCGGGCCGACGATATCGAGGACGCCGTCGATCTCTGGCGCGAGACCGGGTTGCTGCGGCCCTGGAACGACGCGCGCGCCGATCTCCGGCTCGCTCTGAAAAATCCAAGTTCGACGGTGCTTGCCGGCTACGTCGAAGATCGCCTGGCCGCGACCGCGATGGTCGGTTTCGACGGTCATCGCGGCTGGGTCTATTATCTCGCGGTGCGGCGGGAATTCGCGCGGCGCGGCCATGGCGCTCGCATGATGGGCGCCGCCGAGGACTGGTTGAAGGCGCAGGGCGCGCCGAAACTTAATCTGATGGTGCGCGCCGAAAACGAGGCTGTGATCGCGTTCTACGAGAAGCTCGGCTACAGGCGCGCCGACATCGCCGTATTGCAACGAGCGTTAGACTGAAAGACGGCCGTGAGGCCGCTGCGCATTTCGCGTCACGCGCTTGGTTTTCGAGGCGAGCGACGGACTCGGCGTCGAATTTCAGAATGACCCGGGCGGACAAGACGGATGCCGCGCCAGGCGCCCGAGCGAGAGCTTTCGGCTGAGGCGCGGGCCGGCGGTTACCCTCTCGCCAGAACGAGATCGCCGGAAATTGGCGTCAATTTTTCGCGCATATGAAGATTTTCTCGCCGCGCTTCAGTCCGTGTCGCGAAACTTGCGGTTCTCGCGACGTCCATTCGGAGACCGAGAAGCCCACGGCGCGCAAACGGTCTCGAACATCTCGCCCGTAATAGCGAACGTGGTCCTCCTGGCCAAAATGCAGCAACCGATCCCCGCGCGACTTGATATTCGGATTTTCGTAGGTTTCGTCGAGGCCCTCCTCAACCGGAACCATCACGATCGCGACGCCCGATGACCGCAGGATGCGATAGAGTTCGGGCATGGCCTTCTTGTCATCGACATGTTCGAGGACATGCAGGCACAAGACGAGTTCAACCGATGCGTCGGGGAGATCGATCCCTTCTATGTTGATTTTCAAGTCGACGTTCTCGGCGAAAAGATCGCAGGTCCGATAACTCTTTGGCGAGCGTCGAAGGATTAACTTCGCAAGTCCCGGTTCCGGCGCAAAATGAAGGATGTCCTTCCCGGCAAATAGATTCGTCTCTTCATCATAAATAGCGAGCGCGCGATGTCGCTCCAGAGTTAGGCAGCCCGGACACAACACGTCGGCCACGAGCGGATAACCGTAGGAAAAAAAACGACCCTCGTGGCCGCATACTGTGCAATATCTCGGATAGTGGGAGCCGTATAACCGGACCAGCGACTTAAGACCAAATCTCAGCGCGCGCGCATAGGGCTTGAGGGGTCTTGGCGATTTAAGAAAGGCCATCTCGCTTTTTCCCTCATGCCATTTCGCCAGGCGGCTCTCGCGCGGTTTTATTCGCGAGCGGATCACGAATACACGAGCCGGAAGACGCAATCTAGGACGCGCGCTCATTATAGTGTACGCGAATTCGGTCGACGGCGCGCCATTCGCAAAGCGTTGCTTGGTTAGCAAAATGTTCGACCCCGCCTAAAAGCGTCTCGCGGGCGCGCAAGCGGCGGTGGAATTGCGCTGGCCGGCAGAAGATTCGCGGCCGATCTTGGGAGAGGGGCCCGCCCGCCCGCGTGGGCGACGACGTTCGCGGCTATTTGGGAATGTGGCTATTCCCGGAGATGCATCGTTCCCCTTCGAAATCTATTTCCTGCGCGGGGCCGCGTTATCGGCGAGCCGCCGATTCCGCCAAGTGTCTGACCCCGCCGCTTCCAATTCTCCTTTATTGTCCGAGGATGAAGCCGCTGGTGGTGGATTTGCTGGAGCGGATGGCCGACTGCAATCCGTAGTAGTTGGTCGCATAAACGATCGGGTCGTTCGCCGTCGCCATGATGAGCTGCATGTAGTTCAATACTTTCGCGGTTTCCACGGACGCGGCGTTCGAGACGTACAAAATGTCCTTGTTGCGCATATCAAATCGTTTCGCGACGAAGTACCCGGCTGGATCGCGGAAATTGACTTGGTAGATCACCGGTATGACCTGCCCGGTGAATCGGCTGCAATCTACCCCGAATTGCTCCACGACTTTACGAGGCTCTCCGCGGTACAGGAATACCGAGCCGGGATCCGCGAGCGCATCATTGAGTCCGCCGGCCTTGGCCACCGCCTCGGCAAGGGATATCCGCCAGGCGCCGAAACTGAACTGTCCTTGGGCCGCCGAAGTCGCGGCCCCGGTCGGATTGATATTGACCACGGGAGCCATCGCGCCCGCGGTCGCGCCGAACACGATAAACGTCTGCGGTTCCTGATAGACGTAAATAGTGTCGTCCGGGTGGACGAAAACATTGTTCGAGGGCTCGAAAACGAGCGCGCCAAAGGGCGCCGACGCCCTGTGTTCGCCGCGTTCGAGCATGACCCAGGTATCGTATCCCTGATCCTTGGGCCCGCCGGCGCGCGTAATGGCGTCCAGCAAGTGTTCCGGCGCGGCGCTCGCGGGGAATCGCGCGGGATGATTGACTTCGCCCAGCACGCTGATCAACGAGGTCCGCTGATCGACCAGGGAAATGACGGCCTGCGGTTCGACGGCGCGATTCTTCAACGCTTCGGCAATCGAGTGCTGAACCTCGACGACGGTTCGCCCGTTCGCGCGGATGGCCCCGGCATAGGGAATTGAGATATTTCCGGCGGCGTCGACCGATTGGTTCGGTATCGTGATGAAATTGCCGGGCCGCGCGCTGGCTTCCGCGGGAATGAAAAGACCCCCGGCCGCGGCCTCGAAGATCGTCACGCTGACCACGTCGCCAATGCCCAACCGGATATCTCCGGGACGCCGCCGATCCGAAAAAACGCTGGAAAGCCGCGGCGCATTCTCGGCCAAAACGTCGAGAACCTTGGGCGTCAGGGGCACCAGCGCGTAATCGATGCGATCGGAACCCGCAACCTGTCCGGCCTTGATGTCGGCGCTCGCCGGGCCGTCCGCGGGCATCGAGCAGCCGGCCAGCAGCAGCGCGCAGCCCACCGCCCATATCCGGACCAACGTCGAGTATCCCAGCACCATTATGCCCCCAGCCACAAACGGGCGTGAATCCCTCTATCACGGGGGGATCGGGCCCCGCGCTCCAAAATGACGCCCGTCGTCGCGGCCGATGCAAATTATCATCCGATGTTGCGCCCGCGTAACAGTGATTCCCGCGTCGCACAACTTTGGCGAGTGAAAAAATGCGCCGATCTCGTTCGCTCAACTATACTTTGACTTCGAGAAGCGGCGCGATTGCTGACGAGATTCGAGAAAGCTCCTTCGAGGAAGCGATTCGCGCCGCGCTCCCGAGCCGATGTCCGGGTCCACAGAGAAAACCTCGCCAGCCAAGATGGGCGCCGAAAATCGGGGCAGGCCGCTCTCCTGATCGCAGGGGCGCCAAGCCCTTCGGGACTTCGAAATCAGCGCTTTCATCGGCCGCATCGCGCTTCGCGGGGAGGCGCCGCAGCGTCATCGGTTCTTTAATTCGAGGGCGCTATCATGCTAAATGTCGGCGTCGACAGCTGAAGTCGCGGCGGCGCGGCATTTTGATCCCCCCAACAGGCGAGCGCACCGGGCATGAGCGATCGACGTAGAGAGCCCTGGGCGGATCCGGTGGCTCAATTTTCCCGGGCGGCCAACAAGTTTCATAGTCTTCGACTGGCCTGGACGTATCCGTTCGCCGCGTTCGGCCGCAAAGTGTCGATCCATCGCTCCTGCCATTTGCCGCGCCCGATCTCGAAATATGTCAGTATAGGCGACAGCGTTATTATCGGGCGCAATGTCTTGATCGACGTCATAGCGTTACCCGATAACGACGAGCCGGTCATCATTCTGGAAGAGGGCTGCAAGCTCATGCCGGGCGTCGTAATCCTGGCCAAAAATCGCATCCACGTCGGGCGGAACGTGATCTTCGGTCCCTCCGTGTTCCTGACCGATCACAATCACGCGTTTGACGACGTGACCCGGCCCATAGTCTTTCAAGGGCCGACCGCGGGCGGAACGCTCCGCATCGAGGACGGAAGTTGGATCGGCTATGGCGCCGCCGTCGTCGCCGGCGAAGGGCCGATGGTCATCGGGCGAAATACCGTGGTCGCCGCGAATTCGGTTGTTACACGTAGCGTGCCCGCCAATTCGATTGTCACCGGAAACCCGGCGAGGACCGCGAAGCATTTTGATCCTTCAAAGCAAGCGTGGGTGATGGGCGGGGCCGCGCCCGCCGGCCCGCAGGCTTAGTATGTCGGATCGGGCCTCGCGGACATCGTTGCTTACGCGGAAATATACGGTGTCATGAGCGCCAACAGCATTCTCCGCCGGGTCACCAAAATGCGCGGGCGGGCGGGCGCAGAGATCGTGCGACGCTTAACCGCGTCGCGTAGAATCCGACGACTGCTTCGGCCGATCGGGGTCGAGCAGTTATTGTATCGTCGCCGGCATCGATACTACGCTAATATTACCGAGCAATACCGTAATGACACGAATGCGACAATTTCTCTCGCCAAAATCAGAGAGATGAATTTATCATTTACCGTAACTGCCGGGAGGACCGGCACTTTTTTTCTCTACAAGTTGTTCTCATTGCTGCCAGATACCACAAGTCTGCATGAGCCGGAGCCTGCGTTTCACACCTATCTTCGCCGCGTCGAAAACGATCCCCGGTTCGCGAAAGAATTTCTTCAGAACTATAAATTGCCATGGATAGCCAGTCTCTCCACCCGCAATTACATCGAGTTCAGTCACGTATTCTGCAAAGGCTTTTTGGGTCCTTTGCTTGAGTTGGGCATCGTACCGAACCTCATATTGTTGAGGCGCGATCCGCGGCTTATCGCTCTAAGCTATTTTGCTCGCGACGCAGTGCCGGAGCGCACGTTCCACGGCATAGAATACCTGTTGAGCCCGCGGTTTCCGGGAACGCTCCCGCTTCGCGGATGGCGCCGCATGTCGGACTATCAACTTCTATATTGGTACGCGATCGAGATTGAACGCCGGCAGCGCGATTATTCTCAACTCGTTCTGAGCGCGGGGGGAACCGTCTGTGACGTGACCGCGACGGAACTGGACGAATATCACCGTTTCGTCGATCTCGCGAAAACTTTGCGCGTCCTTGACCCGGCGGTTGACCTGGATGTCCTGCGCCGCGAGCATTCCGCGCTCGCAGCCATTTCTTGGAATGGGGACGCAGCTCCGATCTCGCGCCGTTACCGACCCAATATCGATTTGTACACGCAAGAGGAGGAAGTCTGGCGGGCCGTCACACCGGCCGATCCACAGCTGCGTACTTGGGTAGAGCAGCGTTACCGGTTGAACGAACGATAGCCTGTCGTGGCGCGGGTCGCGGACGCTTCACGCATACGAACCTGTAGGCAATAATAGTTTCAGAAGCGACGGTGGAAAAGCATAGTCCTGCGAGGATCGGTTTCCCGGGTGAAACAAGCGCGAGAATGACGCCGCATGAAGAGCGTCGGAAAGACCTGAAATGGATTACTTGGACAGCTACAAATCGCGGGTCAGCCGTCCCTACGTTGACTTTCTGCGCCGGCTTGGACTGGACTTCGAGATCGCTCGCGCCAGCGGCGCCGAGGTGGAGGATCGTCGGGGTCGCAAGTATATCGACGCCATTGGCGGTTACGGCAACCTCAACGTCGGGCACAACCACCCTCGAGTGATCGAAGCGGTCGTCGGCGTATTGCAGTCGGGACGACCATTCGGCTGGCCGTTCATTTCGCAAGAGCACGCCCGGTTGGCCGAGCGGCTCGCGGAAATCTCGCCGGGCGATCTCGAGTGCTGTCTTGTCGTCAACAGCGGCGCCGAGGCGGTCGATAGCGCGCTCAAGCTCGCACGCCTCGCGACCGGACGCGCAGGGGTCATCTCATGCAGCGGCGCCTGGCACGGATTCACGCTGGGCGCGATGAGCGTTTCGGAGCCGGACATGTGCCGAAATTTCGGTCCGCTCCTGTCCGGCGTGCGGCGCGTCCCCTACGGCGACGCCGCGGCGGCTGCGGCGGCGATCTCACCCGAGATTGGCGCGATCATCGTTGAACCCGTTCAAGCCGAGAGCGGCGGGATCGTGCCGCCGCAGAATTACCTCAGAGAATTGGCCGCCCTATGCGCGGCGTCGGGCGCAATGCTGATCTTCGACGAAGTCAAAAGCGGCATGGGCAAAACCGGCAAAATGTTCGCCTGCGAGTTTGAACAGGCGGAACCGGACGTATTGCTGGTGGGCAAATCGCTCGGGGGCGGCGTCATGCCGATCGGCGCGATGGTGGCGCGGCGAAAATGGTGGACCAAATTCGGACTGAGCTTCCCGATGACCTCCTCGTCCGCCGCGGGAAACATTTTCGCCTGCGCCGCCGGACTGGCGACGCTCGACGTAATCGAGTCCGAGAATTTGTGCGCGAACGCCGAACGGCAAGGGAGTCGTCTTCACCCGGCGATGGTTGAATTGTCTTCGAAATATCCCGCACTCATCCGTGGCGTGACGGGGCGCGGTCTGTTGCTGGGCCTGCACATGGAAAGCCAGAAATTGGCGCATGAGCTCGTAACTCTCTGCGTGCGCGGCGGTGTGCTGCTGATGCCGGCCTTTCTGGATCGAAAGCGGATATTGATCGAGCCGCCGCTGTGCATCGACGACGCTCAAACCGATCAGGTAATCCAGGCGATAAGCGAAGCTTGCGCCGCGCTCGGCGCGCGAACTTCTTAGATCGGACACCGGACTTCACGGCCAAGCGTCGCCGTCGGGCGCGGCGGCCATCGCCCTTCGCAAACGCGGCGCGCCATCCTGAGCCTCGGTTGGCGTGGCCGCGGACGCCCTTCTGCGTCCCCGTCACCCGAACCGATAGCTGGACGCCGTCACGCCGCCAAAAACATTCTCATCGTGGTAGACGCGCGTCGCCTTTTCGCCTTCGGCGGCGCCGAGGGCGGCGAAAATCGGCACGAAATGGTCTTCCTGCGGGTGGCAGGTGCGCGCGTAGGGCGCTTCCTCCCAGGCCATCAGCTTTTCGCGCCGCGCTTCGGGGGCGGCGGCGAGCGTCTCGCCGAGCCATCCGTCGAAGGCGGTCGAGGGGACACGGGCGCCGGGGCCGAACAGCCGCAGATTGTGATAACTGAGGCCCGAGCCGACGATCAACACGCCTTCCTCGCGCAGCGGCGCGAGCGCCCGCCCGAGCGCCCAATGGGCTTGCGGATCGTAATTCGCGTTCAACGAAACTTGGAACGTCGGCACATCCGCCTTCGGAAACATCACCGCCATCGGCGCGAACGTGCCGTGGTCGTAGCCCTGACGGGAATCGAGATGGGTTGCGAGGCCCGCGCCGCGCAGCAGGCCCGCCGTGCGCTCGGCGAGTTCCGGCGCGCCCGGCGCGGGATAGACGATTTTGTAGGTCTCGGGCGGAAATCCGTAATAGTCATAGACCATCGGCGGTCGCGGGCTCGCCATGACGGCGAAATCTGGGCCTTCCCAATGGCCTGAGATCATCAGCACCGCCTTGGGCGCGCCGCCGATTTGGCTCGGCATCGCCGCCAGCGAAACCTCCAGGCTGCGCAGCATCGCCCGCATATCGGGTAGCCAGGGCCAGGGCCCGCCGCCGTGCGAGATGAAATAGGTCGGGAGCTTCTGGGTCACGCGTCGCCTCGATCGTAGAGAACGCGCTATTTTAGCCGGAAAGCGCGATGGCGCCAGTTTTCGCGTCAATGCGATCGCGCATGACCGCTACGGCGAATTTTCAAAGTCGAGCGCCCATTCGGGCCGGCGGTCGGCGCCCGCCGGCCTCTCCATCCATTGCGCTAGGCCTCGCTCAGTCGGCCGTCTCATACGCCCGCTCGACGCCGTGAGGAGCATGGTTCTCCAGCAATGCGGCGACGAAAGCGTGGATGCCGGGTTGCAGTTGCTGCAACGAGACAAAGCGCCCGTCCGCGAACCGCAAGCCATCGCGATAGGCGCCAAAGTCCGCCTGCGCGAATGTCGTCACCTCGGTCGATCCGACGCCGAAACGGGCCTGCAAACCGTCGGGAATGTCGGTCAGCGTGACCCGGGTGTCGCATTGCACGCATACCGCCGTCTTCGGGTCGCCCTCGGAGGCGAAGCCGATCGAGCCGCTCGGGAACCGGGTGGTTACGTAATATTCGCCCTCACGGGCGGGGCGCGATCCGTACATTTCAAGGGAATAGTCGCACATGGCGGCCTCCTTCCATCGAGGCCCCCCAGGTTGGGTTCAGACTAGTCCGCCTTTACGGCGAGAGTGGGCCGCGGCGCCGCCTCTCGCCCCCGCTCGCGCGAAGTTGTGCGGGATCTCTACGCGGAAGCCTCCGCCGCCTTGGCGCGTTCGGCGCGCTTGCGCTCGTTCGGGTCGAGATGCGACTTGCGCAGCCGGATCGACTTCGGCGTGACCTCGACGAGTTCGTCGTCCTGGATATAGGCGAGCGCCTTTTCCAGCGTCATCTGGATAGGCGGCGTCAGACGCACCGCCTCGTCTTTGGAATGGGTGCGGATGTTGGTGAGCTTCTTGCCCTTCAAGACGTTCACTTCGAGGTCGTTGTCACGCGTGTGCTGGCCAACGATCATGCCCTGATAGACCTTCCAGCCTGGCTCGATCATCATCGGACCGCGATCCTCGAGGTTCCACATGGCGTAGGCGACCGATTCACCCGCCTCGTTCGAGATCAAGACGCCGTTGCGGCGGCCGGCGATCTCGCCTTTCCAAACGCCCCAGTTGTGGAACACGCGGTTCATGATCGCGGTGCCGCGCGTGTCGGTCAGGAGTTCGCCGAGATAGCCGATCAGGCCACGCGTCGGGGCCAGAAACACAAGCCGCAGGCGGTCGCCGCCTGAGGGCTTCATTTCAATCATCTCGCCCTTGCGCTCGCTCATCTTCTGAACGACGACGCCCGAATGTTCCTCGTCGACGTCGATCACGACTTCCTCGATCGGCTCCAGGATTTCGCCGCTCTCGCCCTTGCGGAACAACACTTTGGGGCGCGAGACGCCGAGTTCGAAACCTTCGCGTCGCATCACCTCGATCAGGATCGCGAGCTGCAATTCGCCGCGGCCCGAGACGATATAGGCGTCCGAATTGGGCGCCGCCTCGACCTTCAGCGCGACATTGCCCTCGGCTTCCTTGAAGAGACGATCGCGGATGACGCGGCTTGTCACTTTGTCGCCTTCGGTGCCTGCGAGCGGGCTGTCGTTGACCGAGAAGGTCATCGAGAGGGTCGGCGGGTCGATCGGCTGCGCCTGCAACGGCTCGACTTCCTCGGGGCTGCAAAGCGTGTCGGCGACGTTGAACTTGGAAAGCCCGGCGATGGCGACGATGTCGCCGGCCTCAGCGATGTCGATCGGCGTGCGCTCGATGCCGCGGAAGGCGAGGATCTTCGAGACGCGGCCGGTTTCGACGAGATCGCCGGCCCGGTCGAGCACCTTGACGGGCGCGTTCGACTTGATCGAGCCGGAAAAGACCCGACCGGTGACGATGCGGCCAAGATAGGGATTGGCTTCGAGCAGGGTGCCGAGCATCCGGAAATTGCCGGCCCCGACCTTGGGCGCCTCGACATGGCGCAGCACGACGTCGAACAAAGGCGCCATGTTGTCCTTGGGTCCATCGGGCGAATCCGCCATCCAGCCCTGCTTGGCTGAGCCGTAGATGATCGGAAAATCGAGCTGGTCGTCGGTGGCGTCGAGCGCGGCGAATAGGTCGAAACACTCGTTCACGACCTCGGACGGGCGCGCGTCGGGCTTGTCGACCTTGTTGACGCAGACGATCGGCTTCAAGCCGATCTTCAGCGCCTTGCCGACGACGAATTTGGTTTGCGGCATCGGTCCTTCGGCCGCGTCGACGAGCACGATGGCGCCGTCGACCATCGACAGGATGCGCTCTACCTCGCCGCCGAAATCGGCGTGGCCAGGGGTGTCGACGATATTGATGCGGTAGTCTTTCCACATCACCGAGGTCGCCTTGGCGAGAATGGTGATGCCGCGCTCTTTTTCCAGATCGTTGGAGTCCATCACACGTTCGGCGACGCGTTGATTGTCACGGAACGCGCCGGATTGTTGCAGCAGGCGGTCGACGAGCGTCGTTTTGCCGTGGTCAACGTGGGCGATTATGGCGATGTTGCGCAGCTTCATACCGGGCTTTCAACGGGCGCGACCAGAGGCGGCGCTTGGCGCGCCTTCCCTCGGGGACGGATGTGACAGGGACGCGACGACACGCGCTTAGACCTCGCCCGTTCGTCCGATTTGTGCGGCGCAATACACGAAACTGGGCGCGAAGGGAAGGGCGGTAGGGCGCTAGCGCGGTTCGGCGCGCGGATCCTCGATCGCCGGTTGCTGGAGATAGAGGAGGCGACGCGTTTCCAGCCTGCCGAATCTGACGCTGTCGAGGATCAGCGCGACCGCGAAGCTCAGAAAGCCGAGGAGCGTCACGCCGGTCGCGGCGATCGCGGTGGGAAAGCGTGGGACCAGACCCGTGCGCGCGTAAGTGACGAACAGCGGGAACGCCAAGGAAAGCGCGATCGCGATCAGCAGGGTGCCGATCGAGGCGAAGAACGCGAACGGCCGCTCCTCCTTCATGAACTTGACGATCATCACCGAGATGCGCCAGCCGTCCTTGTAGGTCGACAGTTTCGAAACGGACCCCTCGGGGCGCGCGAAATACGGTGTGTCGACCTCCGCCGCCGGCAGGCTCAACGACAGCGCATGGACGGTCAGCTCGGTCTCGGTCTCGAAGCCCGACGAGATCGCGGGGAAGCTTTTGACGAAACGGCGCGACAGCACCCGATAGCCCGACAGCATATCCTGGAAACGATCGCCGAAGGTCGAAGCGACGATGCCGGTCAGCAGCCTGTTGCCCAACTCATGGCCGGCGCGGTAGGCGCCCGCCGCGCCCTCGTGCCGGCGACGGCCGACGACCATGTCGAGGCGCTCCGAAACGAGCTTTTCAACGAGCGCGGGCGCGCTGGCGGCGTGGTAGGTCGCGTCGCCGTCGACCAGAACATAAACGTCGGCCTCGACGTCCGCGAACATGCGGCGCACGACGTTGCCCTTGCCTTGCAAGGGCTCGGTTCGCGCCGCGACTCCGGCCGCGCGCGCGGCCTCGACGGTGCCATCCTTCGAGTTGTTGTCGTAAACGAAAATCTCCACTTCAGGCAGCGCGGCGCGAAAATCCCGAATGACCGCGCCGACCGTCAGCGCCTCGTTGTAACAGGGGATCAGAACCGCAATTTTCATGAACCCTAGCCGTAAGGGGCGATTCGGCCCGTTTTGTCGCGAGGCAGACTGACGAAGCCGGCGCGCCAGGGCAAGCGACATCGCACCCTCAGCCAGAACGAGGCCGCGCCTCGATGATGACGAAAGCCTGGGCGAGCGGGTGCTCGTCGGTGATGGTCAGATGGATGAACGGCTCGGTCCCCGGCGGCAGGATCGCCTGCAAGCGCGCGGCGGCGCCGCCGGTCAGGCGCATCGTCGGCTGACCCGAGGGCAGGTTGACGACGCCCATGTCACGCCAGAACACGCCGCGGTTGAGGCCAGTGCCGAGCGCCTTGGCGCAGGCTTCCTTGGCGGCGAAACGTTTGGCGTAGGAGGCCGCGCGTTGGGCGCGCCGATCCGACTTACGTCGCTCGATCTCGGTGAAGCAACGGGCGACGAAACGCTCGCCAAATTTATTAAGTGTCTGCTCTATACGATTGATATCGCACAAGTCGCTTCCGATGCCGATGATCACGGCGCGGTGCCGGGCGCCTGCGCGCGACCGTCCTCCATCGCCGCGCGCATACATTTCACGCTCTCGGTCAGCCCGACGAAGATCGCCTCGCCGATGAGAAAATGGCCGATGTTGAGTTCGACGATCTGCGGCAGGGCCGAGATCGCGCGCGCGCTTTCGTAATCGAGCCCATGCCCCGCGTGGCATTCGAGCCCGAGCGTTTCGGCCTGCGCAGCGGCGACCCTCAGGCGCCCGAACTCGTAATTCGCGCGCTCGCGCTCCTCGCGCGCCAGAGCGTCGCACCAGGCGCCGGTATGCAATTCGACGACGGGTGAGCCAAGCGAGGCGCAGGCTTGCAGCGCCTCGCTCGAAGGCTCGATAAACATCGAAACGCGAATTCCGGATCGCTTGAGTTCGGCGACGAAGGGCTTCAGCGCGTCGTGGCCGCCGACGACGTCGAGCCCGCCCTCGGTCGTGCGCTCCGTACGCTTTTCCGGCACCAGGCAGCACGCGTGCGGGCGGGTGCGCAGGGCGATGTCGAGCATCTGTTCGGTCGCCGCCATCTCGAAATTGAGCGGCTTCGAGATCGAGGCCTTCAGCCGCCGCATGTCCTCGTCCTGAATATGGCGGCGATCCTCGCGCAGATGGGCGGTTATGCCATCCGCTCCGGCTTTGATGGCGATGAGCGCGGCGCGCACGGGGTCAGGGACGGCGCCGCCTCGCGCGTTGCGCACGGTCGCGACGTGATCGACGTTGACTCCCAGTCTCAGTTTCTCCATTTCGGGCCGCCTTTCCTATTTCGCCGCCGCGCGGCTGCCGGGTTTCACCGCCGGCAAGGCCGCAAGCTCGGGCGGCAGCGCCTCGGCGGGGTACGCGGGAATGTCGAGCGTCGCCAACGAGACGCGCGGCACGCCGATGTCCGCCTTGCCGCCTGAACGGTCGATCAAGCAGGCCGCGCCGACGATCTTGCCGGGATGCTCGGCGAGCGCGGCCAGGCACTCGCGCGAGGAGAGGCCTGTCGTGATGATGTCCTCGACCATCAGCACGCGCGCGCCGGGTTCGATGACGAAGCCGCGCCGAAGCTTGAAGGCGCCGTCCTCGCGCTCGACGAAGATCGCCTTGGCGCCCAGCCAGCGCGCGGTCTCGTAACCCGGCACGATGCCGCCGATGGCGGGCGAGGCGACGATGTCGATCGGGCCGAACGCCTCGCGCGCCTTGATCGCCAGCGCGCGACAGACGCGCTCGGTGCGCGCCGGATCCTGAAACACGAACATCTTTTGCAGGAACACCGGCGAACGGAGGCCCGAACTGAGGATGAAATGTCCCTGCAAGAGCGCGCCGGCCGCGCGGAATTCTTCGAGGGTTTGTTCTTGCGTGAGCGCGTGCGGATCGGTCATGCCGGCTTCTTAGCAGGCGCGGCGCAAGGCGCCAAAGGCTTGCCGGGCGCGGCCGCTTCGGGGCAAATGCGCTGAAGCAGTTCCCGCCCGTCGCGAGCCCCTGCAATGCCCATTTTTGAAACCAAGACGATCGGCGAGAAGCCCGACGCCATCGCGCCAGACGGAACGGCTGTGCGCCTTCTGTGCCAGTTGCCGGGCGGAAGCTTTGCGCATTTTGAACTGTCTGCGGGCGCGGTTTCGCGCGCGGTCGCTCATCGCACCGTCGAGGAGATTTGGTATTTCGTATCGGGTCGGGGCGAGGTTTGGCGGGGCGGCGAAGGCGTCGAAAGCGTCGTCGCGGTTCAACCCGGCGTCTGTTTAACGATCCCGCTTGGCGTTAGCTTCCAATTCCGCGCCGGCGTGGATTCGCCGCTCGCCTTCGTCGCGGCGACGATGCCGCCGTGGCCCGGCGATGACGAGGCGCTCGCGGTCGAGGGGCCGTGGCGCCCGACGGTGTGACGAAAGCCTTGCCTAGGAGAAGTCTCGCTGCTAGCCAATTGCCGCCCGCGGAGGCGAGGCCGGATTAGCTCAGCGGTAGAGCAGCGGTTTTGTAAACCGAAGGTCGGGGGTTCAATCCCCTCATCCGGCACCACGCGGCGCGCGAACGGCCCATGCCCGTAACAAAAAGGCCCCGCGCTGGGAGTCCGCGCGGGGCCAGAGAGCGCGAGCTGGTGGGGGGACGGACGCCCGCGCGAGATTCGAGCGTAGTATCTCGCGCTGACGGACGATGTGGCGAATCTCACATCGCGACGATCGATTCGTCGCCTCGCCCGCCCGTTCCGTCAATGGTGAATATGGCCGCCGCTCCGGCCGTGCCCACCGCTCCGGCCATGGCCGTTATATCGAAAATGGCCGCCGCCCGGGTAGCCGCGCCCGCGGTCGTATCCGCCTTCATGGCGCCAGCCGCGGGGCCCGCCCCAACCGTAACCGGTGCGCCAAGGGTAGCCGCACCAGTACCAGCCGGGACCATTCCAACCATCATAGTACCAGCAATAATTGTTGCCGCCGAAGAAGAAGGGGA
>JBBIIT010000026.1:19268-34044 GCA_037446355.1 Beijerinckiaceae bacterium
AATTGTAACGAAGCCGCCTCGCCTGGCGAAGAGGGTCGCAAGGGGCTAGGTTGGTCGCCCAAAGGGTTCGAGCGAATGTTTGCGCTGAAAGCTCCGTGGAAGGAGCGCAACGGAAAGACTTCCGCGCTTAAGGCGGCCGTTTTCGCGGCGCTGTTCGCGCCCGCCGCGTGGATCGCGTTTCAGGCGGCGACAGGGGCGCTCGCGCCCAAGCCCGTCACCGAGATGATCCATCGCTCCGGCGACTGGGCGTTGCGGCTGATCCTGCTGTCGTTGCTGGTGACGCCGCTGCGCAAGCTGCTGCAATGGCCGAAGTTGATCGCCGTGCGGCGCATGGTCGGCGTAGCCGCCTTCGCCTATGCACTGGCTCATCTTAGCCTCTACGTCGTCGATCAGCATTATGACCTGCCGCACGTCGCGGCGGAAATCGTGCTGAGGTTCTATCTGACCATCGGTTTCGTCGTTTTGCTCGGTCTTGGCGCGCTGGCGGCGACCTCAACCGATGCGATGATCCGGCGCCTAGGCGCGGCGCGTTGGAATCGCCTGCACAAAATCATTTACGCGCTGAGCGTGTTGGCGATCTTCCATTTCTATCTGCAATCGAAGTTCGACGTATCGCAAGCCGTTATGATGACGGGGTTCTACCTCGAACTGATGATTTATCGCGCGATGGTCAAGCGCGCCGCGCCGCTATGGGCGGCGGTCGCGGCGGCGGGCGTATGCGGCTTCGGCATGACGGCGCTGATCGAGGCGACCTGGTATGCGATCCGCCGCAACCTCGACTTCTGGGAAGTGCTGTCGGCTAATATCGACCCGGAGATGTTCCCGCGTCCGGCCTTCTGGGTCATCGCCGTCGGCCTCGCGGTTTTCGCGGCCTATTTCGCGCGCGAGCTGGCCTCGCGCCGCGCTTCACGAGTCCTTGCCGCCGCTGAATAGAAACGGCGCGACTTCCGCAACGCCCGGCGGCTTCTGAACGCCAAACGGAGCGGGGCGGCAAACCGCGAGCGCGGACAGTCCGACCCGCGCGGTCAGCAGGCCGTTGAGCACGCCTTCACCCAGGCGCGCCGAGATCTTCGAGGCGATGCCGTGTCCGACGAGCTGTTGCAGCAGCGAGTCGCCGACCGCCATGCCGCCGGTGATCGCCAGATGCGCGCCAATCGAGCGCGCCAGCTTGAAAAATCCCAGCAAGCCCGGTCGCCCGCCGTAGATCTCGGCTATGCGCCGCGCGAGCCTGATCGCTTGCGCGATTACAAATACGAGATCGAGGATCGCGCGCGGACTGATCGCAGTGACAACCGAGACGCGCTTGGACGCCGCCGCGATTTCCGCCTGCGCCTTGAGGTCGAGCGGGCGCAGCAAGGCGCGCTCGGCGATGTCGATGAGATCGCGTCCGTCGACGATCGATGCGACTGCCTCCAACGTCTCGGCGCGCCCGCGCGCGGTCTCCGGCCGCTTCGCGTAAAGCGCGACCAACTTGCGCACGCCGACCCGCGCGGCGATGCGATCGTCGTCGGCCCTCGCGCTGGCGAGCGCGGCGTGCAACTCGGCGATGCGGCTTTGGCGCATCAGTGCGGCGATCTCGCGCGCGGCGACGCCAATAAGCCCCGACGCCAGCAGCAACGCGAAGCCCGCGCCGAGCCAGCCGAGCGACTGCGCTTTGGCGAACAGGCCCTCGATCAGATCGGTCGCCCACAGCCCGAGCATCAGCGAGACGAGCCCGCCGAGTCCGGTCCACACCAGCGTCGCCAGACTGAAACGCAAATGGCGCGCCATGCCGAACCGCTGCGCGGCCTCGATCTGCCGCTCGCTCTCGTCGAGCTTTTCATGCGCGGTCGTCGCCGGAATCGGCGTTGCATCCGAGGTGATGACGGCGGTCGGCGCCAGCGGCGACGGGGCGTCGTCGACCGCGACGCGGGAATCGTCGAGGCGGAAGGCGCGCGGGCGCGGGCGATGCTCGCTCATGCCAGTTTGTCTCCAATCAGAAATTGCAGCGCCCGGTCGAGCCTGATGTGAGGCGCGGGAGCGCCACGCGCGACGATCGGCGGGCGAAATTTCAGGAAGCGCCAGTCGTTTTCGGCTTCGGGCAGCGCGACGGCGTCGCCGGTGAAAACGCTTTGCGGGTCTTCGGGCAACTGGCCGGGAAAAACCGCCGCCTCGACGGCGCCGTCGAAGATCTGGCCATCGAGCACTTCACCTTTTTCTGGTACGCCGATAATGGCGTCGAGCGTCTGCCCGGCGTGGCGGATTTGGGCCTCCCGCGTCGCGCGCACGGCGGCGAGCGCGATGACGTCGATGTCGGCGCCGACGCCTTCGGCGCGCGCGATCGCCTTGCTCGTGAGCAACCGCAGGATCGCTTCGAGACGGTCGTGGCTCGAGTGATGGAGTTGGTCGGCCTTGGTCGCCGCGAACAGGATGCGATCGACGCGCGGGCGAAAGATCGAGGCGAGCCTCGAAGCGCGCCCGGTGCGAAACGCGTTGAGCACTTCGGTCAGCGCGTTCTCGAGATCGCGCAGCGCGGCCGGGCCGGAGTTTAGCGCGGTCAGCGCGTCGACCAGAACGATCTGCCGGTCGAGGCGGCTGAAATGATCGCGGAAAAACGGGCGCACGATATGGGTTTTATAGGCCTCGTAGCGGCGCTCCATCATCGCCGCCAGCGATGCGCCGTGATAGTCGCGCTCGGCCTCCAGCGGCAGCGGCGCGAAAGTCAGCGCCGGCGAGCCCTCGAGATCGCCCGGCATCAGGAAGCGGCCGGGCGGCAATGTCGAAAGCGCGTAAACATCGTCGCGCGATTTCCTGAGATAGGCGGTGAAGAGGCGGGCGGCGACGCGCGCGGCTTGCTCGTCAGCGTGCGCCGCCGGATCGAGCGTGGCCAGATGCGCCTGCCATTCGCCCGAGAGCGGCGCGCGCGCGGGCGTACGGCTCGCCAAGATCGTCTCTTGCGACCATTGCGCATAGGACTTTTCTAGCAAAGGCAGGTCGAGCAACCATTCGCCGGGATAATCGATGATGTCGAGATTGAGCGTCGCCGGGCCTTTGCCCCATCCTGCCGCGCGCTCGAATTCGATCGTCAAGCGAAGCTGTGAAATGCGGCGCGTTGATTGCGGCCAATGCCGGTCGGCGCCGCCGAGCGCGGCCAAGTGCTCCTCGTAGGGGAAGCGCGGCACCGCGTCGTCGGGCTGGGGTTGCAGATGCGCGCGCGCGATCCGCCCTTCGGCCGAGGCCGCGAGCACGGGCAGGCGCGCTCCAGCGAGGAGATTGTTGATGAGCGCGGTAACGAACACCGTCTTGCCGGAACGAGAGAGGCCGGTGACGCCGAGCCGCAATCCGCCGCCTTTGACATAGTCGGCGAGCGAGCGCGCGACGACGCCGGCTTCGAACACCAAATCGGAAATGAACGGCACGGAAAATTCCGGGAACGGCGGAAACGCCCTATCTAGGGCGCCGGGGCCGGATTTTACAGAGCGGAGGCCGACTTCCCACCCGGCGCCGGCAGGTCCGCCGGGGTCACGTAGTCCATTAGGCGCGCGGAATGGGGCGCGATTTGCGCCCACGCTTTGACCGGAAACTCGAGCGTGGCGAGCGCGCAGGTCGGATACTTGCCCGCCATGCGCAGCCGAAGCGCCTCGCCCCCCTTGCCGGTCAACCAGTTCGCGAGATCGCCGATGCCAGGGTTGTGGCCGACCAGCATCGCGGTCCGCGCCTCGTCGGGCAGGGCGCGGACGGCTTCGAAAATCAATGGCCGGGTTGCGTCGTAGAGGCCATTCTGCGCCCGCATCGCGACCGCGCGCGGCCAGCCCTCGGCGATCGCTGCGGCGGTTTGACGGGTGCGCTCGGCGCCTGAGTAGATCACGAGGTCGGGAATCAGCCCCTCGGCGGCGATCCGCTCACCGATCCGCTTGGCGTCCGCGGCGCCGCCTTCGGTCAGCTCGCGATCGTAATCGTCATGTCCCGTCGCGGGTTCGGCCTTGGCGTGTCGCAGGAGAAGCAGTCGGCGCATGGTGGGAAGTCTAAGAGCAGGGCGCATGATTGAGCAAGGGTCCGGCAACGCGAATTGTGCTACGTCGCCCGTTCGCGCCTATTCAAGAACGCCAGCCGCTCGAACAGATGCACGTCCTGTTCGTTTTTGAGCAACGCGCCGTGCAGCGGCGGGATCAGCTTACGCGGGTCGCGCTCGCGCAGGGTTTCAGGCGAGACGTCGTCGCTGAGCAACAACTTGAGCCAGTCGAGCAGCTCCGAGGTCGTCGGCTTCTTCTTCAGGCCCGGCGTCTCGCGCACGGCGAAGAATTGCCGCAATGCCTCCTCGATCAGGCGCGGCTTGATACCGGGATAGTGCGCCTCGACGATTCGGCTCATCGTTTCGGTGTCGGGGAAGCGGATGTAGTGGAAGAAGCAACGGCGCAGGAAGGCGTCCGGCAGTTCCTTCTCGTTGTTGGAGGTGATGACGACGATCGGGCGCCGCTCGGCCCGGATCGTCTCGCCGGTCTCGTAAACGAAGAACTCCATGCGATCAAGTTCGAGCAACAGATCGTTGGGGAATTCGATGTCAGCCTTGTCGATCTCGTCGATCAGCAGCACGGGGCGTTCTGGGGACGTGAAGGCATCCCAGAGCTTGCCGTGTTTGATGTAGTTGCGAATATCGGAAACGCGCGCATCGCCGAGCTGGCTGTCGCGCAGACGCGAGACCGCGTCGTATTCGTAAAGGCCTTGTTGGGCCCTGGTCGTGGATTTGATGTGCCAGGCGATCAGCGGGGCGCCCAGCGCGGCGGCGATTTCTTGCGCCAGCAACGTCTTGCCGGTGCCGGGTTCGCCCTTGATGAGCAGCGGTCGTTCCAGCGTCACCGCGGCGTTGACTGCGGTCTTCAGTTCGTCGCTGGCGATGTAAGTGGCGGTGCCGGAAAAGCGCATAAATCCCTCAAGTCAAGCCTTGACGGACTTATGCGCCTTTCCGCGCCGCGATCAACCTTGGCCGCTGGCGGGCGGTTCGTTCGGCTCAACAGGGCGCTGACGGCGCTCCGTCATGAACTGATCGAACTCGGCGCGATCCTTGGCCATGCGCAGGCGGCCCAGGAAATCCTTGAACTCGTGCTGCTCTTCTTCAAGCCGTCGCAACGTCTCGGCGCGATAATCGTCGAAGGCGGCGTTGCCGCTCGTGGAGGGGCCGAACCAGCCGCCGCCATAATAGCGTTCGGCGCGTGAAACGGCGCGCTGCACCCGCTCCTGCGCACGGGCGATTCGGCGTTCGAAGCGTGGCGACGCGCAATTCCAGTCCATCATGTGAGCATCCCCCGAATAAGCGTGCCACCGACGTCGGCGCGCGATGAGAAAGCCAAGAACGACCAGGCCCAGAGGCCACCACCAAATGAAGCTCAAGATCATCAGGATTATAGCCATGACGAGACCTCTTTTGTGAATGTAAACAACATTCACATATCGATCCAAAAATGTCAAGAGCGCGAGGTCGCCTGTTCAGGCGGATTCGAGACCAAGGCCGCGCAAATAGACCAGCATATGCGCTTCCAGCAGCTCGGCCGGGGACATCGGCAGCGCTCGATGCGCGCCGTCGCTGCGCCCGAACAGTGAGGCGACGCCGTGCGCCATTGACCAAATATGAAGCGCCACCATCAAGGCCGGCGGCCGCCCGGCGGCGGGCAGGGCGACGCAAAGCGCGTCCGCCGCGCGGCGCAACACCGCGAAGGCGCGCTCGCTCGCATCGCGTAACGGCGCGCTGACGCCGACCGGAACCCCCGCCTCGAACATCGCCGCGTAATACGCCGGCTCGGTGCGCGCGAATTCGAGATAGGCTTTGCCGAGCCGATCAAGCGCCGCCAGAGCGCCGCCGCGGCCGCCCTCCCAGCCGCGCGAAAGCGCGGCCTCGAACCGCTCGAAGCCGCGCAGCGCCACCTGCGCCAGCAACTCGTCGCGGTCGCGGAAATGGCGGTAGGGAGCGGCGGGGCTGACGCCGGCGAGCCGCGCGGCTTCCGCGAAGGTCAGCCCCGACGGACCTTTTCTGGCGATCAACTCCAGCGCGGCGCGAATGAGCGCCTCGCGCAGATTGCCGTGATGATAGCCGCGCGGCTCGTTTTCTCCCCAACTCATGTGATGAGGCTTTACATCAGAGCGAGGGTTTCGTCGATCCGCATGAGTTCAACTCATCGCGCCCTTCACGGTCTCTATCAACTGCTTGAGCGTGAATGGCTTGGGCAGGAATACGAACTCCTGTCCCTCAGGCAGGTTTTTGGCGAAGGCGTCGTCGGCGTAGCCGGAAACAAAGATGATCTTGGCCATCAGGCCGCGATTGCGCAATTCGGTCAGCATGGTCGGACCGTCCATTTCCGGCATGATGACATCGGAAACGATGAGATCGATCTTGCCGCCCGCTTCCTCGACCACGCGCAGCGCGTCAAGGCCGGAGTCGGCCTCCAGCACGGTGTAGCCGCGCGAGGCGAGCGCGCGCGAGGCGAAGGCGCGCACCGCTTCCTCGTCCTCGACCAGGAGGATCGCGCCGCGCCCGGTGAGATCGGCGGCGGGCTTGGGCGCTTCCTCTTTCTTGACGGGTTCGCTGCCGGCCTCCTGAATATAGCGCGGCAGGAAGATGCGAAACGTCGCCCCCGCGCCTGGCGCGCTCTCGCAGAAGACATAGCCGCCAGTCTGCTTGACGATGCCATAGACCATCGACAGGCCGAGGCCGGTGCCTTTGCCCACTTCCTTCGTCGTGAAGAAAGGCTCGAAAATCTTCGCGCGCACCTCGGCCGGGATGCCGTGGCCGGTGTCCTGCACTTCGACGAGCACGTAGTCGGCCGGCAGCAGCGATTTCTCGCCAAAGGCGGCGCATTCGGCGGCCTGGACGTTGCGGGTTCGCAGGGTTATGCGCCCGCCTTCCGCCATCGCGTCGCGCGCATTGACGACGAGATTGACGATCACTTGCTCGAACTGGTTAAGATCGGCCTTGACCAGCCAGAGGTCGCGCCCGTGCACGACTTCGAGCTCGATGATCTCGCCGACCAGACGACGCAGCAGCATCTGCAATTCAGACAACACGTCGCTCAGTTGCAGCGTCTGCGGCCTGAGGGTCTGGCGCCGCGAAAACGCCAGCAACTGCCTGACCAAGCCCGCCGCGCGATTGGCGTTCTGTTTGATCTGCATGATGTCTTGGAACGACGGGTCGGTCGGCCGATGATTGGCGAGCAGCAGATCCGAATAGCCGATGATGGCGGTCAAGACATTGTTGAAGTCGTGCGCGATGCCGCCGGCGAGTTGTCCGATCGCCTGCATCTTCTGGCTCTGCGCGAAGTTTTCTTGCAGCGTGCGCTGCTCGGTCGTGTCGAGCGCGAACACGGTCGCGCTCGCCTCTTCGCCGGTGCGCGTGTCTGCGGCGGAGAAGAAAAATCGCGCCGAACGCGCGCCCTCGCCATCGATCGCCGCGTCGATGGGCTCGATGTCGCCCTTGCCCTCGCACGCGGCGGCGATGGCGGCACGCAGCGCGGGCCGGTCGCGTTCGACGACGCCGCGATAGATCGAGGGCGGCTCGCCGTCGGCAGACTTCAGCGCAAGCGGCGCCAGTCGTGCAAACGAGCCGTTGGAGCGCCGGATCGCGCCCGTCGTGTCGACGGAGGCGATCGCCATCGGCGTCGAACTGAAAATGCGGGCGAAACGAACCTCGGCGGCTTCGGCGCTCTCGCCGCTCGCTTCGCCGCGCGCCGCCTCAAGCACGATTGTTCGCGAAGGCCCGGGCGCGCCATGGTTCGAAAACGCGACGCGATGCAGCAGCCTCACGGGCAATAGCCGACCCTGGCGACGCTTGAGGTCCACGTCGAATTGTTCTGTCGTCACTTCGCCCGGTTGGCCCGAAACCACCGATAGCAGCGCGGCGCCGTCGGCGGCGACAATGTCGGAGATTTTGAGCTGGCCGACGGAAAACTGCGCGAGATCGTAATCGAGCCAGCCAGCGAGAGTGGCGTTCATATGCGCGATCGAGCCATCGGGTTCGAGCGAAAAGAAGCCGACCGGCGCGTGATCGAGATAGTCGATCGCGTGCTGTAAATCCTGAAAAAAGCTTTCGTGTCGCTCGCGATCCCGGGTGATGTCCGAGACGGTCCAGAGCACGGCGCCGTGCGCGCCCTTATCGAGCAGCGGCCGGACCCGCACGCGATACCAGGCGGCGTCGCCGTCGCCGGCGAGCGGGGGTGAGATGCGCAACTCCTCCGCTGCCCGATTGCCGGCGCGCGCGGCCTGCGAAAGGC
Source organism: Beijerinckiaceae bacterium (assembly GCA_037446355.1). Lineage (GTDB taxonomy): Bacteria > Pseudomonadota > Alphaproteobacteria > Rhizobiales > Beijerinckiaceae > Roseiarcus. Next base: position 27,506 of record JBBIIT010000026.1, read on the forward strand.
GGTAAATCGCCTCGGAAATTTCCGGCGCCCCCGAGAACAATCGCTCGACCGGCCGGATTTCGGCCGACGTCTTGGCGCCGCACAAAACGCGATAAGCCTCGTTGGCGTAAATGACGCGCGCATGGGCGTCGGTGGCGATCAGCCCGTCCGGATTGCCGTCGGCAATCGCCTTGGTTGTGTCGAGTCGCGCGGCGCCGCCGATAAATTGCAGCAGTCCGAATGCGTGCATCAATAGGCCGAAAACACCGACGATCGCGAGTCCGGCGATGATCGACGATACGGCTTTGCGCGTGAAATCGCCAGGCAGAAACACCAGCGCCGCGACCGCGGCGACGAAGCACGCCATCAACAGGATAAGCAGCCCCGGATTGGCCGCGCGTTCGATCCGGTCGACCGCGGAGGACGTCGGCGCAGGGTTCATGCTCAGCCGTTCCTTCCGAGACGGTTGGGTCAAGTTCGTCACCAGGGCCCCCAACCGTGGCGCGCGCGCCGATTCTCCCCGCAAGAATCATGCGTCGCCGCGCGAGGAATGGCAATGACGCTGGCGCTTGTTCGGTTAGCGCGGTCGAGCGAGCCGGGCAGTCTACACCAGCCGCGACATGCGGATTTCGCGCAGGCCGCGATATCCGACGGGCGTCGCAGCCGGGGGCCCTTGCGGGAGTCGCTTTAGCGCGTCTCCTCTGATACCAACGCGCTGGCGCGTAACGCGAACCCTGGGGAAAGGGGCTGAAAGGCGCGCTCTGTCGGGGAATGTATATGCCGCAGTGGTTATCGAATCTGTTGGCGGGCGACAACCGCGGGCCGGCGCTCGCCGTGGTTGGGCTTATCGTGGCGGTCTTGATCGTCTTCGCTCTCTATAAATTTCTGGTCGGAAATCGTTTGCGGCTGCCTGGAGGCGGGCGGGCGCGGCAACCGCGGCTCGGCGTCGTCGACGCGTTTTCGCTCGACGGCCAGCGACAGCTCGTGCTGGTGCGGCGCGACAATGTCGAGCATCTCGTCATGATCGGCGGACCTACCGACGTCGTGGTCGAATCGCAGATCGTCCGGGTTTCGGCGCCGGTTCCGGCGCCGCCGCGCGAGCGCGAGGCCGCCGCGCCCGCGATGGCCGCCGCTCCCGTCCTGCCCACCCCGCCCGCGACGCCCGTCGCCAAGGCGACGGCGCCAACCGCAAGAACGGAGCCCGCTATCGTCACCCCCGGAGAGCCGAGGCCCGGGCCGCAACGCGCCGCTCCTTCGCCGACGAGCGAATCCATATACGAGCCGAAGCCGAAGCCAGCGCCGCCTCCCGTCGCGCCGCCTTCCCCGTTCGCGCCGCCGCCCCCCGCGGCGAAGCCCTCCGCGCCGGTGTCAATCGCGCCGCCGTCGGTCGCCGCGACTCCATTCGCCGCCCCGCCCGCGCCGCGACCTGTCGCGCCGAGGCCGCCGCTGCCGCCGCCGATCGTGAACGCGACGCCGCGGCCGCGTACGACTCCGCTGCCGCCTTCGCTGGAGGCTTCCGCGCCGCCATCCCATCCTGAAACCCTCAAGCGGGAAGGGCCGGTGGGCGTCGCCCCGCCGGAAACGATCAAGCCTGAAGCGGCGAATGCGGAAGCGGTCAAATCCGAAGCCGCGAAGCCCGAGGACGCGTTCGCGGACCTCGAATCGTTGGAGGCTGAGATGGCGCGTCTGCTCGGGCGCGAACCCTAGTCCGCCCGAACTATTCCTCGCGGTAGACCTTCTCGCGCCGCTCGTGGCGTTCTTGCGCCTCGACCGACAGCGTCGCGATCGGGCGCGCGTCGAGCCGGCGCAGCGAAATCGGCTCGCCCGTCTCGACGCAATAGCCGTATGTGCCGTCGTCGATTCGCGCGAGCGCGGCCTCGATCTTCGAGATCAGCTTCCTTTGCCGGTCGCGGGCGCGCAACTCGATCGCGCGGTCGGTTTCGGAGGAGGCGCGATCGGCGAAGTCGGGATGGTTTTCGCTTTCGTTTTGCAGCGCGGCCAGGGTTTCGCGGCTTTCGGCGAGAATCGAATCGCGCCAGTCGGTGAGCTTGCGGCGGAAATATTCCTTCTGCCGATCGTTCATGAACGGCTCGTCGTCCGAGGGTTTGTAGCCGTCCGCGATCACCCCGATCATGCCCATGACAGTCACTTCCCCAAGCGATAAGTTGGCGCCCTTATAGCGATGTCGTCGTGTCCGAACAATGACTAGGTAAGCCCCTCGACGGCCTGTCCCCAACGGGGCAAATTGGCCCGGCGCATTGCGCCGCGGCGAGGATGAAACGAAAAGGGTTCCAAGCGGTAAATTCGCAAGGGGGAGGTTCGCATGTTCCGAAGAATCGTTCTCGCGGTCGATCTGGCCGATTCCGCGTCGCCGCCCAAAGGCCTGACTCAGGCGCTCGAACTCGCCATGGCGGGCGGCGGCGCTCTGCGCCTCGTGAACGTCCAACCGCAGTTGCCGGCGACTTTCATGGAATACGTGCCAGCCGATTTCGACGAAGAGCAGCAGGCTCACGCGCAGGAGGCGCTCGACGCCATCGTCGCCAAGATCGATCTGCCCAAGGACCGGCTATCGCGCTCGGTCGTCAGCGGCGGCGTCTATCATGAGCTGTTGCGCGAGGCGACCGATTGGAACGCCGACCTCATCGTCGTCGGATCGCATCGTCCGGTCATGTCGGATTATCTGCTCGGCTCGAACGCCAAGACGATCGTGCGCCACGCGCAATGCTCGGTTCTGGTGGTGCGCGAATGAGGAGGCGCGGGCGCCTCAGTGCGAGAGCGCCCGCATCGCCGCTTCCAGTCCGTCAGGCGTCAGCGCGAACATACGCTCGCCGAAGATCGTCGTAATCATCCGCGTCGATTGCGAGTAGGCCCATTGCGTCGGCGGGGTCGGATTGATCCAGACCGATCGCGGCCAGGCGTTGACGACGCGCCTCAGCCAGGCCTCGCCCGGTTCCGGATTGAGGTGCTCGACCGACCCGCCCGGCGTCGTGATCTCGTAGGGACTCATCGAGGCGTCGCCGACGAAAATGGCCCGGTGGTCGCGCCCGTAGGCGTTGAGAATATCGGCCGTCGGCGTGCGCTCCTCGAAGCGGCGGCGATTGTTCTTCCACACGCTCTCATAGAGACAGTTGTGGAAATAGAAGTGTTCGAGGCGCTTGAATTGCAGCCGCGCCGCCGAAAACAAAGCCTCGGCCGCCTCGACGTGCCAATCCATCGACCCGCCGACGTCAAGGAATAGCAACACCTTGACCGCGTTGCGCCGCTCGGGCCGCAGTTTCACGTCGATATAGCCTTTGTCCGCGGTCGAGCGGACGGTGCCGTCGAGATCGAGTTCCTCCTCAGCGCCCTCGCGCGCGAAGCGCCTTAGTCGTCGCAGCGCCACGCGGATGTTACGCGGCCCCAGCGCCTCGTCGCCCGCGAAATCCTTGAATTCGCGCTTGTCCCAGACTTTCACCGCGCTGCCGCGGCGGCCTTTGTCCTGGCCGATGCGCACGCCCTCGGGATGGTCGCCGTAAGCGCCGAAGGGCGAAGAGCCGCCGGTGCCGATCCATTTCGAGCCGCCCTGATGTCGGCCTTTCTGCTCGGCGAGGCGCTGACGCAAAGTCTCCATCAATTTATCGAAGCCGAGTTTCTCGATCTCGGCGCGCTCCTCGGGCGAGAGATATTTCTCGACGAGCTTGCGCAGCCATTCCTCCGGGATTTCGGTCGCCGCGACCGCCTCGCCCATCGACAGCACGCCCCGGAACACATGGGCGAAGACGACATCGAAAGCGTCGAGATGGCGCTCGTCCTTGACCAGCAGGGCGCGGGAGAGACGGTAGAAATCCTCGACCGACCGGTCCGCGAGGTCGAGATCGAGCGCGCGCACGAGGTCGAGATATTCGCGCGGCGTGACCGGAACGTGCGCCTGGCGCAATTCGGCAAAGAAGGTGAAGAACATGGGGGTAGGGTAGCGCGGCGGCGAACCGGCGCGCAACTCGGCGCAGGACCGGCGGCGCTTCGATTTCTCTCAGTCCTCAGGGTACTGCGCCAGTCGTCTCTCCCCGGCGCCATCCCCGCTTCTTCGCGATGATCCTTGCGGCGAAATCGACTAGCGCGGCGTTCCGCGGCCGCTATCCTGCCGCCTCGCCCTTTTCAGGAATTGAACATGCGCCTTTGGATCAAAGACCCGCTCGCCATTCTCGCGGTCGACGCGGCGCGCGGGCTCGTGATCGAAGGAGCGAAAATCATCGAACTCGTGGCGGCCGGGCGCGAGCCTTCGGCGCCGGTCGATGCGACCTTCGACGCCTCCCGCCATGTCGTGTTGCCCGGCCTCGTCAACACGCATCATCATTTTTACCAGACGCTGACGCGCGCCCACCCTCAAGCGATCAACAAGGACCTGTTCCCCTGGCTGGTCGCGCTCTATCCGATCTGGGCGCGCCTAACGCCCGAGCATCTGCGGATCGCCGTGCGACTGGCGCTGACGGAACTGATGCTTTCGGGCTGCACGACGGCGGCCGATCATCACTATCTGTTTCCGCCGGGGCTTGAGAACGCGGTCGACATCGAAGTGGAGGAGGCGCGCGCGCTCGGCCTGCGCATGACAGTGACGCGCGGTTCGATGAATTTGAGCCAAAAGGACGGCGGCCTGCCGCCCGACAGCGTCGTGCAGGACGAGGACGAAATTCTCGCCGACAGCGAGCGGGTGCTCAAACTGTTCCACGATCCCAAGCCCGGCGCGCAAATTCGCGTCGCGCTGGCGCCATGCTCGCCGTTCTCGGTCAACAAGCGGTTGATGCGCGAAAGCGCGCGGCTCGCCGAGCGGCATAACTGCCAGCTTCACACGCATCTTTGCGAGACTAAAGACGAGGAGAAGTTCTGTCTGGATATGTACGGATTGCGTCCGGTCGATCTACTCGAGGATACGGGCTGGATGTCGAAGCGGACCTGGCTCGCGCACGGCATTCATTTCAACGCCGAGGAGATAGCGCGGCTCGGGCGTGCGGGCGTCGGCGTCGGCCATTGCGCGGCCTCCAACATGGTGCTCGCTTCGGGAATCTGCCCCACCTGCGAACTCGAAGCGGCGGGCTCGCCCGTCGGGCTCGGCGTCGACGGGTCGGCCTCGAACGATTCCTCCAATATGATGGAGGCGGTTAGGCACGCGCTGATGATCGGGCGGCTGCGCTACGGCGCCTCGGCGATTACGCATCTCGACGTGCTGCGCTGGGCGAGCGAAGGCTCGGCGCGCTGCCTCGGCCGCGACGACATCGGCAAGCTGGCGCCGGGACGGGAAGCCGATCTCGCGCTTTTCACGCTCGATGAGCCGCGCTTTTCCGGCGCGCACGATCCGCTCGCCGCGCTCGTGCTGTGCGGCGCGCATCGCGCGGACCGTGTGATGGTGGCGGGGCGCTGGCGGGTGATCGACGGCGCGCCGGTCGATTTCGATCTCGCGCAGTTGATGGCCGCGCATCGACGGGCGGCGAGGGATTTCGCTTGATCGCTGCGCTGGTCCGCGCTCTACGCCAAGAAAGCGCCGGCGAGGGTGGGCCGCGCGGACGGAGGGGCCGATGACGTTCTGGATCGTGCTGTTTATTGGCGCCCTGTGGGCGGGCGCGCAGAATGCGCTCGCGGGCGGCGGCTCGTTCATTACCCTGCCGGCGCTGATGCTGACCGGCATGGACGCGCGCGCGGCCAACATGACTTCCACGGTGGCGCTGTTTCCCGCGCAAATCGTCACCGGGCTCACAGGGCGCGCGGACGCCGACAGTCCGCCGGGCCTGACGTTCAAGTGGCTGTTCGTCATCAGCCTGATCGGCGGCGCGCTCGGCGGCCTCATCCTGCTGGCGACGCCGCCTTCGGCTTTCGCACGGCTCGTGCCGTGGCTGGTGCTGTTCGCGACGACGGTGTTCGCGTGGGGCAGCTTCTTTCGCAAAGCTCCGGCTCCCGGCGAGGCGAGCCTGCCGCCCTGGGGCGCGGCGATCTCGCAATTGCTGATCGCGATTTACGGCGGCTATTTCGGCGGCGGCATCGGATTTCTGATGATGGCGGCCTTGACGACGGCCGGATTGGCGGTGCGCAAGGCCGGCGCGACCAAGAACGTGCTGGCGGGCGTGATGAACGCCTCGGCGGTGGCAATGTTCGTTTTTTCGCGCGATGTGCATTGGCCGCAAGTATTCATCACCTCACTCGCGGCTTCCATCGGCGGTTGGGGCGGGGCGATGATGCTGCGCAAGGTCAACGAAAAGGCGCTGCGGCTGGCGGTGGTGGCGATCGGCGTCGCGCTGACAATCGGACTGTTCTGGACGAGTTGACGGCGCCGCGCAAAAGAAAACTCCGCCACGTAAAACCCGAAGCGGAATGACCCGCTATGGATTTCAAATGGCGGAGTGCGCGAGGTCGCGGCGACAGCGAGCCGGGATCGCCGGCTCGGTTTTTCGCGGCGGTTATTTCAGCGAGCCGGAGACTTCCGAGAACACCGTGCTGAGCTGCGTGCCGAGGTTGCCGAGGATGGCGACGAGGGCGACGGCGATCAGCGAGGCGATGAGAGCGTATTCGATGGCGGTGGCGCCGGACTCGTT
>JBBIIT010000026.1:34144-46308 GCA_037446355.1 Beijerinckiaceae bacterium
GCGTATTCGATGGCGGTGGCGCCGGACTCGTTAGCGACGAAAGACTTGATCATGTTTGTGCTCCGTTGAAACCTTGTGTTCGTCGGCGTTGGTTGTTGGACGGCCGAGAATGACTCCGTTCTACCGACCATCTGTTTAGCCGGGCTTAAAATGGCAAGCGCGGAATTGTGAACTTCGCGTAAGGTTTCCGTTCGATGAACGACGGGATTTCGCGGGCGGGGCTGGTTGGCTAATGTCTCGGCGAGACGACTCGCCGATCACGCCCGGAGAAAGTCGAAGGCGCGCCAAAAAAGGAAAAGCCGCCGTCCACGGAGCGCCACGCTGAAATATGCGGCGCTTTGAGGACGACGGCTAGATAACTTGAACTCGAAATATCGCCGACAGGGCGGGCGAGTCTCGCCCCGTCGGATCGGACTGAAAATTATTTCAGCGAGCCCGAGACTTCGGAGAACACCGTGCTCAGCTTGGTGCCGAGGTTGCCGAGGATCGTGACCAGCGCGACGGCGATCAACGAGGCGATAAGGGCGTATTCGATGGCGGTGGCGCCGGACTCATTGGCGACGAAAGACTTGAACATTTGGAGGCTCCTGTAAGCTGATCGGCTTTCCATTCGGCTACTTGCTCCGTCGCCGCCTGGTGCGCCTCCATGTCTAATCAAAAGTACTTGAGGCGCTGTTAAAGCCGCGAAGACAAGCGTGTGAATTGACGTCAAGGTAAACTTGGCTTTAACAGAAGATTTATCGCGGTGCGGAACGCCCTGACTCTTTCGATGTTCGGCGCGAGGGCCTCGCGCAAACCTCCTAGGTTTGAAGCGGCGGGAGGGCTTGATCGCGCGGCGTTTTTGGTCGCAAGCGCGCTCGGCGCCGCCAGATTTGAAGAGGGAAGCATGGCTCGCCGTCTCGTCGACATATCCGTGGCTTTGCAAAACGACGTTCCCGCCGATCTCGGGCCAGGGCCGAAGATCGCGTACGTCGATCATCAACAGAGTGTGCCGACAATTCTGCCGTTTTTTCCCGGTCTGAAAAGGGAAGATTTGCCTGACGGGCAGGGCTGGGCGGTCGAGATGGTCGCGCTGTCGACGCACAACGGCACTCACCTCGACGCACCCTGGCATTTTCATTCGACGATGAACGAAGGGCAGCCTGCATGGACGATTGACGAAGTGCCGCTCGAATGGTGCTTCCAGCCCGGCGTCAAACTCGACTTCCGACATTTCGCGGATGGTTACGTCGCGACCGCGGCCGATGTGGAAGCGGAATTGCGGCGCATCGGCCACGTGCTGAAGCCGCTCGAAATCGTTGTCGTCAACACCTGTGCGGGCGCGAGATACGGCCGGCCCGATTACGTGCCTTCGGGCTGCGGCATGGGGGCGGAGGCCACGCTGTATCTGCTGGAGCGGGGCGTCCGGCTGACGGGCACCGACGCCTGGAGCTGGGACGCGCCGTTCGTGCATACGGCTAGGAGATACGCCGAGACGCACGACGCGCGCCTGATTTGGGAAGGCCACAAGGCGGGCCGGCATGTCGGCTATTGCCATCTCGAAAAGTTGCATAATCTCGAGAGCCTGCCGGCCGATGGGTTCACGGTCTCGTGCTTTCCCGTCAAGATTCACCGCGCCTCGGCGGGATGGACGCGAGCGGTCGCAATCTTCGAAGATTGACGCCGAAGGCTTGTGCTTCGCACCTAGGCCGTTTCGTGATATTGTTTAACGTTTAACGGCTGACGGAGGTTGCCATGGCCCACGGATCAACAGCCCGCCTGTTCGGGCTCGGCGGGGCCGATCCGATTTTCGCGCGCATTCGTGTCGAGGCGGAGGATGCCGCCGCGCGCGATCCCGCGCTCGCCTCGTTCCTGATGACGGCCATCCTCAACCACGACACGCTCGAACACGCGATCATCAACCGCGTCGCCGAACGGCTCGATCACGGCGACATGCCCGGCGCGTTGATCCGTCAGGCCTATGAAGATCTGATTCCGCGCGACGTTTCGATCGGCGTCGCGTTCCGCGCGGATCTGATCGCCGTCGCCGATCGCGACCCCGCATGCCTGCGGATGATGGAGGCGCTGCTCTATTTCAAGGGCTTCCACGCGCTCCAGACGCACCGTCTCGCGCACGCCCTGCTCAAGGCGGGCCGGCGCGATTTCGCGCTCTATCTGCAAAGCCGCGCCTCGTCGGTGTTCGGCGTCGACATCAACCCGGCCGCTCGCATCGGCAAGGGAATTTTTCTCGATCACGCGACCGCGCTCGTCGTCGGTGAGACGAGCGTTATCGAGGACGACGTCTCCATTTTGCAAGGCGTCACGCTCGGCGGCACCGGCAAGGAGACGGGCGATCGGCACCCGAAGATTCGTCATGGCGTGCTGATCGGCGCCGGTGCGAAAATTCTCGGCAATATCGAGATCGGCCATTGCGCGCGCGTCGCGGCGGGGTCCGTTGTCCTGCAAGCCGTGCCGCATAACAAGACCGTCGCCGGAGTGCCCGCGCGCATCGTCGGCGAGGCCGGTTGCGCCGAGCCGGCTCGCGACATGAACCAGATTTTGGCCGACAAGGCGTTAGACTATTGAGGCGTCTCGGCCAGCGCTTGCCGCACGCGGGCAATCGTGGCAAAGCCTCGCAATAAGCCGATCGAGGGGACGGGCCGGATGGATAAGGAAGAAATCGTCAAGCTGCGCGCGCATCTTCGCCGATCCTTCGGCGCCGAGGGCATCAACGTGACGCCGAATTCGCGCGACAAGGACCGCGCCGACGTTTCCCTGGGCGAACGCAAGATCGGCGCGCTGCTGGCGGACGAGGAAGACGGCGATCGCTCGTTCTTTTTCGAGATGAAGGTGCCGGTCGAGCGCCCCGCGTTGCAAGACTATCTGCGCCGCCTGTTCGAGAACGACAAACTGACGATCGCCGCTCGCACGAAAAAGTCCGACTCGGTCGAACTCAACAACGGTCCGGATTTTCTCGGCGTCATCACTGTCGATGATCCTAAAGGCGCCAGTTTCACGCTGGAGATGGCGATCCTCGATTACGACCTCGAGGATCTCTGAGGCGCGTCATCGCAGCGCCGCTTCAACGAGTCCCTTCGCGCCGTTTGTCAGCAGCTCCCAATCGCTGAGCTGGCTGGCTGAAAAGCGCACCTCGACGTCGAGGCCGTGGGTGCGAAATGCGCTCATGCAGGTGTTGGGCGTCTTGGGGTCGGGCGCGGGCTTTCGGCATCGCGCCGCGAACTGGCGTCCTTCCGGCGCCAGATAGAAAAGCTCGTCGCCCTCGAACGGACTGCCATCGACGAAGGCTCGAGCGATCAGGCCCCCAGGATGCGACCACGAGACCTCGGAAAGAAAGCGGGCGTAGAGCCGCGACGTGCGCTCCGCCGGGTCTAGGGTCGCGTCGGCCGGCCGCAGCTTCAGGAACACGAGGCGGCGGAACCGCTCCTGCAAATCCGTGGCCGGCGTGACGTCGCCGCCGTCGCCGGCCGGAGCGAAGTTCGGCAAGAACGCGACGATTTCGATCGCCCCCTGCCCATCGGCGACTGCGGACCGCGCGCGCAAGTATCTGGCGTCCAGAGTCAGCGTCCGCTCGCCGACGCGGAAGGAAACCGCCCCCGGCAGCCTCGGCGTCGCGCGTTCGCGCCAGACATAAAGCCCGGCGATGACGGCGGTCAGACCCAACAGCGCCGCGACTGCGCTCGCGATTATCTTCATCTGGCTAACCTCGCGCAGCCGATTCGCGACGATGCGAAGCGCCATCATATCGCGGCATGGCCTCCGGCGCCGCTCGGGGTGTTCATGAAGGCGCGCATTGTTTAGTTTGGCCGACGAACGAGGAGCCCGCCATGCCGATCTACGCGCTGAATGACCGCAAGCCAAATCTACCCGCGCCGGGACGTTACTGGATCGCGCCCAACGCAACTGTCATCGGCGACGTCGAACTCGGCGAAGACTGCGGGATTTGGTTCGGCGTGACCCTGCGCGGCGACAACGAACGCATCGCCGTCGGCGCGCGCTCGAATATCCAGGAAGGCACCACGCTTCACACGGATCGCGGCTTTCCGCTCGTTATCGGCGAGGATTGCACGATCGGACACAATGCAATTCTGCACGGCTGCACCGTCGGCGCCGGCTCGCTCGTCGGCATGGGCGCGATCGTGCTCAATGGCGTGAAAATTGGGCGAGGCTGTCTGGTCGGCGCCGGCGCACTCGTGACCGAAGGCAAGGAATTCGCCGATGGTTCGTTGATTGTCGGTTCTCCCGCCAGGGCGCTGCGGACGCTCGACGCCGCCGCCATCGCCGCCTTGAAAATATCGGCCGCCGGCTATGTCGCCAATTGGCGCCGCTACGCCGATGGCCTCGCAGAAATAAAGTAGCGAGAAGAAAAAAGGGCCGCCCTTGGCGGAAGGGCGGCCCAGCACGAGGCGAACATAGGGGGGGACGGGTTCGCCTACGTATTCGATCAAAGTTCCGCGCCGGGGTCCGGTCGCGCGAGCGCAGCGGGCGTGGCGCTGCAGACCTCGAGGCTTTGCGACGCCGCGCTCGACGCCGCAGGCGCGGCGAAGTCGCGTGCGTCCAGGCCCAGGCGCAGCGTAAGAACAGGTCGCAGCACGATCGCCGTTCGGCAATGGGCCCGCGCGGATTGGGCAAGACGAGCGGCCGACGGTATTGACACGGCCAGCCCCGCCGCCCCGCTCGGGGCGGTGGACGCGATCAGAACGACGGCGCTGAAGAAGACGGCCGTCGTCGGCAGAATTGACGGGAAATCGAAACGCATATCCGCATCCGAGAAGGTTCGGATCGCAGACTAGCGCCTACGGCTTGCGGCCTTGGCAACAAATTCGATTCAATTTGAAGGGAATGGCGAAATTCCGGCGACGCTGTCAAAGTCGGAACGTTGCGTCGAAGTCCTCTTCGGGAACCACGCGCGAGAACTCGATCGCCAAGCCGCCCGCGAATGCGCGCACGATTTGACCGCGAGTCGAGCCGACCGTGACAGGTGTGCCGGTCGGCGCGACGACGCTGACCTGCAAGGCTACGCCCGAACGCGAGAAATCGACGATCTTGGCCACCACTTCGCGGCCGTCGGGCATCAGCAGCGTCGTGTGCGGATTCGCCGCGACGATGCGCTCGTGCCGCCGATCCTCGGGCATTCCGAGTTGATGCCGGTTCGCCAGCCAAGTTAATTGATCCGCGAGCTTTTCGCGCTTGAGCGGCGGAAGTTTCATGGAGATCGCGAAGCCGCCTTCGAAGTTTCGAACGACGACGCCCTGCACGCGTCCGATTTGCGAGAGATAGGCGACGACCTTCTCGCCGATAGCGCAATCGGCGTCCGTGGCGAAGGCGATCCCGCCGGGAGAAATGTCGACGGTCATGCAGGCGAATTCGCGGCGGTCCTCACGCATGAACTGACCGGGCAAGCGAACGCGAACGCGAGCGAACCGCCTGCGCTCAACCGCGCGGGCCTCAGGTTCATACGTCATCGCAAGCGCGGTCACTTCAACTACTTCCTGTGCGCCCAGAAATTCGGGAGATTCGCGGGTTTGGCCCGCTTCCCGATTGGCGTCAGAGTACAGTCGTCATCGTTAAAAATTGCTTATTTTGTTCCCTTGTTATTGGATTCTGGCGCGCTCACCTTCGCGCGGAGTAAACAAACAGATGACCGCGCCGCAGAAAGTCCGGGCTAAGCGCGCGCGCGGCGTTTCCGCCGTCAAAACCGCCGAGATCGGCGTGGCCGAGCGAACGCAGTGAAATCAAGGCGAGCTTGCCTACCTCCAACAGGCCGAGCCAGGCCGGCGCGGCGCGAGGCGCGCAGGCGCCCAACAGCCGCGCATGGGTTGCTCCACGATGACGCAGCGGCAACAGAAGCGTTTCGATGTCGACCGGCGCGGCGCCCGGCGGACCGCCGCTCGCGCCGAGCAGAAATGGCCGCGCCTCGTCGGCGATGCTGGCGACGATATCGACGATTTCGGCCCGGTCCGCCTCGCGCCAAAGGTCGAGGAACGGTTGGCCACGCAATTCGCGGGCGAACAGCGCATTTGTGCGACTGCCGGAGATTCGGAACGGGTGGCCGGCCCTGCGGTCGAATTCCAGAATGAAGGTGTCCGCCAAGACGCCGCGAATAGCGCCGGGATCGACGTCGCTGCGCTCAGGCGCGGCGCGCGCGCCTTTCAGCTCTCGCCAATATGCATACAATTGCTGGCTGGCCGCGAGTTTCAAGTCGTCGACTCCGGCCGTTCCCGACGGCTGTACGGTTTTGGGACGTCGCGCGTTCGCTCGGCGTCGATGCGGGAAATTGTGCAGTAACCATGCCATCCGTGGGAGCGACGCGCGCGAGAATTAACAATGTTGAAACGACAACGTTGCGCGATTTCCCCGGTGCGGTATCAATGTGCTTACCAAAGTGGAAACGACGGCGGCGGTTCAGCTCCTGCCGCGCGGCCGAGTTTCCCCGCGGCGACGACAGCGGACGGGTTGCTCCCCCGGGACGCTGCTCTTTTTTCGAACCGATTGCGGGGTCGTACGGTCAGGGAGAGCCAGGCTTCGGGCTCTCCCTTTCCTTTTCCCAATGGTTAAACGGCGCGGGCGACGCCGCCACCTGCGGAATGATTTCACCTGTCGGTCACGTTCGTGCTAGGGCGGCGCGCCATGGCGAGGATGTGCCGAAATGAATGAGTCTGTGCCTACGGACGCTGCTCAGGCGCACGAGCCCATGTTTTTCCTGCCGGGCGTGGTCCTGGCGCTTGTCGTGGCGTTGCTCGCTATCCACGGCGCCCTTTCGCTTGCGAGCGCCGCCGCGCAGGACGTGGTCTTTCGCGACTTCGCCTTCATCCCCGGACGTCTCACGCTGGCGATCTGGCCGCAAAGTCTCGACGAACTGCTCGCGCGAGCCAACAGGGATCCCGCCGCGTTGCAGCAGGCGATGATGTTGCGCCATTTTGGCGTGCTCAACGGCGGCGCCAAAATATGGACTCTCGCGAGTTATGCATTCCTACACGGCTCCTGGGCGCATGTGGGCGTAAATTGCATCTGGCTTGTCGCCTTCGGACCGCCGATCGCGCGTCGTTTCGGCGCTCTGCGGTTTCTTTTGTTCTTCGGAACTACGGCGATCGCCGGCGCGCTCGCGCATTGGCTCTATTCGCCGATGGATTTCGCGCCCCTGATCGGGGCGTCGGCCGCCGATTCCGGATTGATGGCGGCGGCGGCGCGGTTCATCTTTCAGCCGGGCGCTCCGCTCGGCGGGCCGCGGCGCTTCAACCCGATGCCGGGTCGAAGGAGCACCGACGCTCCGGCGGCTTCGATCTTTGAATTGCTGACGGAGCGGCGCGCGCTCATTTTCATCGTCATTTGGATGGGGACAAATTTCATTTTCGGGGCCGGCGCCCAGTCTCTTGGCGCCTCGGAGGCGCCGGTCGCATGGATCGCCCATGTCGGCGGTTTCATTGCCGGGCTCTTCACGTTTCCCCTGTTCGACCGGCCCGCGCGCTCCGCATGAAGGGCGGTATCCTCGGCTGCGCCTACAAACTCGGCGCCTCTTGCTCGCCCGGCGACTCGCCGCTGGTGGGCATACGCGCGAGCATCGATATCAACGCCCGATCGTTGAGAACCGCCAGCCGCTCCTTGGGCTTCAGCCAGGCGCAGGCCTCGTCGAGGGTACGCGCGTCGTTGAGCTTGGCGGTAGCCACCGCCTCCTCGATGTCGATTTCGCCGCGCCGGTGGCGCGCGGCTTCGGGAAGGAAGGCCTCATGGGCGCTGCGAAGGCCGGGATCGCTCGCAATGGCGAGCAACCCGTCCTCGCCGTCATGGCCCGTTCGGGCCAGTTCGCTCGCCAGAAGATTGGCGCGGACGATGATGTCGGGGGTATGAGTCTCCTCAGGCGTCGTCAACAGTCCGAGTTTTCGCAATACGACGCCAATCCACAATTGTCCGCTGGCCCAGGAGAGCGGAATCGATAAAATTAGGCCGGCAATGGTCGGCGACATCCAGATCACCAACGACGGCGAGAGCACTCCGGCCGCGGCCAGTGTGATCACGCCGAGCATCGTGTGGCCGCGATGGCGTCGCGCGATGCTCTTGAACGGAATCGACCCGTCGTCTCGCCGTTGCGGATTCCAGCCGGTGTCGCGTCCAGACAGAATCTGTATTACCGAGCCCGACTGAATCAACATCATTATTGGCGCCAGCGCCGCGGAAATGAGGATTTCGAGCAGGGTCGAAAGCACCAGGCGTATGCCGCCGCCGCAGCCGCGCCTCGTCGGACCGTCAAACATCGCCGCGAACATGCCAAAGATTTTCGGGGCGAGCAGGATCGCGATCGTCAGCTCGAACAGGCGCAAGGCGCGCTCGTAGTCGAATCGCGGCCAGGCCGGAAAAAGCGAGAAATCCGCGGTGAAATATTCCGGGCGGATGTATTTCGATTGCAATACCAGCACGATGCCGATGACGAGTTGCGCCATCCACAGCGGCGAGGCCAGATAGCCCATAATGCCGGTCAGGAAGTGCTGGCGCGTCGCCAGCACGAAACCCGCGCTCGGCAGCACGCGCAGATGTTGCAGGTTGCCCTGACACCAACGCCGGTCGCGCGCGGCAAGGTCGATCAGCGAAGGCGGGCTTTCCTCGAAGCTGCCGCCGAGCGTCGGCAGCATATACACGGCGTATCCGGCTCGCCGGATGAGGGCCGCCTCGACGAAATCGTGACTCATTATATGGCCGCCGAAAGGTGGGCGGCCCGCCAGATCGGGCATCCCGCAATGGTCGGCGAATGCGCGGGTGCGGATGATCGCGTTGTGGCCCCAGTAATTCCCGTCGCGGCCCATCCAGGCGCTGAGGCCCGCGGCGATGATCGGCCCGGCGACCCGCGCCGCGAACTGCTGCACGCGCGCGAACAGCGTATTGCGATTGACGATCAGTGGCAGGCTCTGGATGATTCCAGCGTCGGGATCGCTCTCCATCGTGGCGGCGAGCCGCACGATCGCGTCCGCGGTCATCAGGCTGTCGGCGTCGAGCACGACCATTTGCGGATAGGCGGCGCCCCAGCGCGTGACGAAATCGGCGATGTTGCCCGCCTTCCGGCTGACGTTGCGGCGGCGGCGGCGGTAATAGATCCGCGTATCGGGCAGGCGTTCCCGCATCGCCAGAAACGCGCGCTCCTCCGCAATCCATATGTCGGGGTCGGTCGTGTCGGAGAGAAAAAAATAGTCGAAGTACTCGTCGAGGCCGGTGGCCGCGATGTCTTCCTGCATCGCCTGCAACGCGGAGAACACTCGGGCCGGCGCCTCGTTATAGATCGGCATCACCACGGCGGTTTTGCCGCGCAGCGAGGTCGGCAAGTCCGACTTGCGCGGCGCGCGCGCGATCAGCCAGCCGAATCCGAGCACGCTCGAGGTGAACGCGAGGCAGATCCAGGAAAAATTGATGACGAAGAGCACCACGAGCGCCCATTCGAGCGGGGTGATCTCGCCAACGCCGACGACGCCGTACATCTCGCGGGCGCCGTAGGCGGTGAGGGCGAGCGCGCCTCCGAACACGAGCAGGCGCGAGAACCACGGCGTTCGCGCGCGCGCCTTGTCGATCCATGGGCGTCGCGCCGAAGCAGAGAAACGGCGCAGCGACTGAATCGGCATCGCCAGCGGCGCCTCGCGCGGCATCGCCGGCGCGTCGTTATCGACGCTCAAGCGGGCGACCGGCGAAACTAGGCTGTCCATCGATAGAGCCACGTTTCGCTCACCGGCTGATTGGCGGCTTTGAGTTGCACGCGCAGTTCGGAATAAGTCTCCGATCCCGGATCGAGGTCGAATACGACGCGGACCGAGCGCCGCTCCTTGTAAGGATAGAGGCGGACCAGGACAATCTGCCCTGTGGACGTGTCGATCTGGGCGCTCGCCTCGCTCGCCTTCTGCGGATCGGCGAAATCGTCGGAGACGAACTCGACCATGAAGCGCCAGCGCTTGCCGACCTTGCCGGCGCGCGAACCCGTCGCCACAGCCTTGTCCGGCTTGGCTGGTGGCGTCCAACACCAGAACTGGCGGTAGGCGAACGAAACTGAATCGTTTGCCGCCAAGCCCGCCTTCGGACGCCACTGCGCTATAATGTTATCGTTGTTTTCGGAAGTGGAGGGAATTTCCAGCAACAGAAGCTCGCCGTCCCCCCAGTCGCCGATCGGTTCGATCCAAAGCGAGGGGCGATGCTCCCAATGGGCCTCGTCGTCGTCGAAATTGTCGAACGAGCGGGAACGCTGGAGCAAGCCGAATCCGCGGGGGTTATGGTCGGCGAAAGCCGAGATTTGCAGCGTCGCGCGATTGGCGACCGGCCGCCAGAGCCACTCGCCCGCGCCGGTCAGAATCTGCAATCCGGTCGTGTCATAGACCGCCGGACGCACATCGTCCGGGCGCCGATGGTCG
The DNA here is from genome assembly GCA_037446355.1 of Beijerinckiaceae bacterium. GTDB lineage: Bacteria > Pseudomonadota > Alphaproteobacteria > Rhizobiales > Beijerinckiaceae > Roseiarcus. Next base: position 44,524 of record JBBIIT010000026.1, read on the forward strand.
AGCGCGCCGAAAAGGTAGGTCGCGCTCATCGTGCCCAGCCCCAGGTGATCGATGGCGTCGCGTGCGAACAAGGTCAATTCGGTGTCGATGATCGTAGCGTCGCCGACGCGCAGTGTGAAGCGGAAGGCGCCGGTGAGGCTGACGGAGTCCAGCAGCGCGTGGATGATAAGCGCATCCGAGGCGGGACCAGGCTTTTCTATCCACAACGCGCGAAACAGTGGAAATTCCTCGCCCTGGGAATCTCCGGTGCGAACCGAAAGTCCCCGCGCGGCGACACCGAAAGCCTGACCGCGCGCCATCGAGCGGAAGAACGTCGCGCCCTGGAAGATCGCCGCCTCCTTCCAGCTTTCGTCGTCGCCGCGGCGCAGGATGCGCACGCCGGAATAGCCGATGTCGGGAAGCTCCTCGGGAACCGCGAGCTTACCAAAGTCGAATTGATGGCGATCGTATATGACCCGCTGCGACTGCCCGGCGTCGACCAGGTTTATGTCGACGGGGGAGGCGAAGAGAAAGCCGCGGTGCAACGGTTCGATCGCGAAGCTCGAACGCTCGTCGCCCCATATGGCGGCGCCCACATTGCGCTTGATCGACGAATATTGTTCGAAGGTCAGCGATCCCAGAGAATCGGGCAGCGAGGACTTGGGCGCCTTGAACGCGCTCTTGGCAAGATCCCGCGCCATGGCTTGCACGTTTCCCGGCGCAAAAGGGGAGGGCGGGCCGAGCGATTCGGCTTCAGCGCCGACCGGAGCCAGCGACTCGCCGGCGGCTGCGAACGCTCCGGCGAAAGCCAGTTTCAGGAAATCGCGGCGCGGCAGGTCCGACATGAGGTCCGTCAATTACGCGGCGGCGCGCCGCATGGGTAGATCGATATATATCAATTGCTTAGTCCGATTTTCAACGCGCAGGCGACGAAAGCGCGGACTCATCGCGCCTTTCTATAACCTATTCTCGCGGCCAGCCTAGTCGGCGCATCGGGCAATTGTGTCGCGGGGCGCTTTACGCGAGCGGACGAACGCAATAGGCGATGGCGGAGGCGTTCGACGAGGGAGCGCCGAAGGAGCCAGCCATGACCAGCCCCGCCTCCCGCCGCACCTGTCTCGGGATTGTCCTGGCGGCCGGCGAGGGGACGCGGATGAAATCGGCGCGCGCCAAGCCGCTGCATCCGATCGCCGGGCGCTCGATGCTCGCGCTCGCGTTGGAGGCGATGTTGCAGGCGGGCGCGGACGCGATCGCGGTCGTCGTCGGCCCCAATGGCGACGAACTCGCCGCGGAGGCGCGGCGGCTCGCGCCCGACGCCGAAATTTTTGTCCAGCGAGAACGCAAGGGCACCGCCCACGCTGTGCTAGCCGCGCGCGCGGCCTTGGCGCGCGGGTTTGACGACGTGCTGGTCAGCTATGCCGACATTCCGCTGATCCGTCCGCAGACGCTCCTGAACTTGCGCGCCGCGCTCGCGAACGGGGCTGGCCTGGCCGCTCTGGGCTTCGACGCCGTCGATCCGACGGGCTACGGACGCCTGATCGAGCGGGAAGGCGTCCTCGTGGCCATCCGCGAACAGAAGGACGCCAGCCCGACGGAGCGCGCTATCCGTCGCTGTAACGCGGGGCCAGCTGCGATCGCGGGCGCGCACGCGCTTCTCATGTTGGAGGAAATCCGCGCCGACAACGCCGCGGCGGAATTTTACTTCACCGACCTCGTCGAAATCGCCGGTCGTCACGGCCTGCGCGCCGTCGTCAGCCTTGTCGACGAGACCGAGGCGATGGGCGTCAACGACCGCGTCCAGCTCGC
>JBBIIT010000026.1:46408-47557 GCA_037446355.1 Beijerinckiaceae bacterium
GGCCCCTACGCGCGATTGCGCCCCGGCGCCGAAATCGCCGCCAAGGCGCGCGTCGGCAATTTCGTCGAGATCAAAGCGGCGCGGATCGAGGCTGGCGCCAAAGTCAATCACCTCAGCTACATCGGCGACGCGCGGGTGGGAGCGGGCGCCAATATCGGCGCCGGAACGATCACCTGCAATTACGACGGCTTCTCCAAGTTCAAGACCGAAATTGGCGCGGGGGCGTTCATCGGCTCCAATTCGGCGCTGGTGGCGCCGGTGACGATCGGCGAGGGCGCTTATGTCGGTTCGGGTTCGGTGATAACGCGCGACGTCGCGGCCGATGCGCTGGCGGTGGCGCGCGGACGCCAGACGGACAGGCCAGGCTGGGCGAAGGCGTTTCGCGCGAAGCGGGAAAAGAAGGAAAAGGGTTGAGCGCCGGGGTCGCCGCGTCGTTTCGTCTTGCGGCTTGGCCTGTTCGTTCGTTTTGTCACGTTTCTGTCATCGGCGTCATGTCTGAGCTTGGTCGGTCTTGGGCGCCGCGCCGCGCCGACCCGCGTCTCCGTTCGGTTGGGGTCTTTCCGAGATGAACTATTTCCAGAGATTCACCTTCCTGTTCTCCGCGCCGATGTTCGACGCGGACGATCTCGAGGGTCTGCGCCTGCACCAGATCATCGAGGCGATCGAAAGGATGGGCTTCCAGGTCATCAAGGCGCGCCGCCCTGATGACGCCGAGATCGCGGTGCAGACCGACGCCGCCATCGGCTGCATGGTGGTGGACTGGGGCAAGAAGGGCCTCGAAGGCAAAGCCGCTTCGCTCATCAACGTGATGCGCAAACGCGGCCTGGACATGCCGATCGTCATTCTCGTGCGCGGCAAGCGGTTCGAGGACATTCCCGTCGAGGTGCTCGATTACATCGACGGCTATATCTTTCTTGCCGAGGAGACGCCGGAGTTCATCGCCAAAAACTTGGTCTCGCGCCTCAAGCAATACGCGGAGAACCTGAAAACGCCATTCTTCGGCGCGCTTGTCGATTATGCGGAAGAGGGCAATCAGCTCTGGACCTGTCCGGGCCACAACGGAGGCATCTTTTACAATCGAAGTCCGATCGGGCGCATCTTCATGGAGCATCTGGGCGAGGCGATCTTTCGCGACGACCTCGACAATTC
>JBBIIT010000027.1:0-45415 GCA_037446355.1 Beijerinckiaceae bacterium
GGACGCAATTTAGACTTGACGCCCGTCCGCGCCAAACGTCGTTTCGACCGCAGCCGCTCGCTTTGACGGACTTCCGGGACGATGTTATGCGCACGAGATGCGTGTAGTCTTCATGGGCGCGCCGGATTTCGCGGTTCCGGCGCTCAAAGCGTTGGTCGACCTCAAGGCCGAGATCGTCGCGGTCTACAGCAAGGCGCCCCGTCCTGCGGGCCGACGGGGCCTCGAACTCACCAAAACGCGGGTTCACGCTTACGCCGAATCGCTTGGGCTGCGCGTGCTGACCCCGAGCACCCTGCGAACCTCAGAAGCGCAAGCCGAATTCCGCAATTTTCGCGCCGATATCGCGGTCGTTGCCGCCTACGGGCTGATCTTGCCTGCGTCGGTGCTGGAGGCGCCTCGTCTGGGATGCGTGAATTTGCACGCTTCGCTGTTGCCACGATGGCGCGGGGCGGCGCCCATTCAACGCGCGATCATGGCGGGCGACGCCGCCACGGGCGTGGATCTGATGCGCATGGAGGAAGGGCTGGACACAGGCCCCGTCGGCGGCGAGGCGCGCGTTGAAATTCGGCCCGAAGACACTGCCGGCGATTTGACGGGCGCGCTTGCCACTGTCGGAGGGCGCCTCCTGACGGAAAGCTGGGACGAACTCGTCTCTGGACGGCTCGTTTTTCATGCCCAAAGCGTTGAGGGCGTCGTTTACGCGCACAAGATCGAGAAATCGGAGACGCCGATCGATTGGACGGAGGACGCACGAACAGTCCGCAATCGGATTCATGGGCTATCGCCGTTTCCCGGAGCGCATTCCGAGATTCTCCGCGGCGACAAAACCGAACGAGTCAAGTTCCTGCGCGTCGAGGTCGTGGAGGCGAGCGGAGAACCCGGCGCCGTTCTCGACGATGTCCTAACTGTGGGATGCGGCAAAGGCGCCATTCGCGCAGTCCTCGCGCAGCGCGCAGGAAAATCCCCGATGTCGGGTCGCGACCTCATGCGCGGCGACGCGATCCGAATCGGACACCGATTCACGCGCGCTGCATCGCCTCAATCCGCAAGCTGATCTCGCGCTTGATCGAATCCTTCGAGGATTCGGCGGCGCGCAGGATGTGCTTGACGCGCATGAAATCCAGCACCGAGAATTTTTCGACCGGCGGGTGCACCGCCAGATCCGGAGGTCGCGCCTTTATCTTTTGCTCGGTGATAGTTCCCTGCATGATCTGCGCGGACCCGAACATCGCGCCGAATGGCGTCGGCGTTCGTCGCTCGCGCATCCGACCGCCGAAAGTCACGTCGACCGCCACAACGATGTCCGCTTGATCGAACAATAAGTCGTAAGGCAGCGGGTTGACCGCTCCGCCGTCGACGAGAATGGCGTTGTTGAAATCCACAGGGCGAAACAGCCCCGGGATCGCCATTGACGCCGCGACCGCAGGCGCGAGCGCTCCGCTTGACATAACCACTTCGCGACATGCGTGGAAATCTGTGGCCACGACAAGTAGTGGAATTTTCAGGCTCTCGAAATCGTCAGGAACTCGATCAGGCCAAAACAGATCGAGGCAGGTCTGCGCGTCGAGCAGAACCGGGTTGCCGCCGCCTCTAAACAACAGATCAGAAAAGCGACCGACGCGCGCACGCAGGAGATTGGTCATCACTTGCGAGCGGTTGCGCAACGCGATTCGAGCGTGCGCATGAAGCTCCGCGCCGGACATGCCCGCCGCGTAAGCGGCGCCGATGATGGCGCCGATCGATGTGCCGGAAATCGCCGACGGGCGAACGCCGAGTTCGTCCAGCGCCTCTAGCACGATAATATGTGCAAGCCCGCGTGCGCCGCCGCCGCCAAGAGCGACCGCAACGGTGGGCGCTGCGGCGGCGCGCGCGCGATAATGGTCAGATTCCAGAAATTTCATCTTGTGGAGCTGATCGTGAGCGCTTTGGCGCCGATGTCGCGTCGGCAAAAACCACCGGGCCAGCGCAAACGATCAACCGCGGCGTAGGCGCGCGCGCGCGCCTCGGCGACATCGCGCCCGATCGCCGTGACCGCCAGAACGCGGCCGCCATCGGCAACAATCGAATCGCCCTCGCGCCGAGTGCCCGCGTGCAAGATCACGACGCCCTCGGCGCGCGCTGCATCCTCTAAGCCTTCGATGGGCTCGCCCTTTTCGACCTTGCCGGGATAACCTCGCGCGGCCATGACGACCGTCAAGGCGGCGTCGCTGCTGAATTTCGGCTCGCGGAAGGGCAACCGACCGGTCGCTGCCCCCCACAGGAATTCAATCAGATCGTCGTCCAATCGAGCCAGGATGACTTCCGCCTCGGGATCGCCGAACCGCACGTTAAACTCGATCAGTTTCGGCCCATCTCGGCCGATCATCAGTCCAGCGAACAGCACGCCGCGAAATGGCGTCCCTCGCGCCGCCATTCCTCTCACTGTCGGCAGGATGATCTCCGCCATCACTCGTTCGCCCATCTCGGGGGTTATCAGTGGTGGCGGCGAATAGGCGCCCATGCCTCCCGTATTCGGACCAGTGTCGCCGTCGCCGACGCGCTTGTGATCCTGGGCGCTTGCGAAAGGCGTCGCGCGGACGCCGTCGCTTAGCGCGAAATACGAGGCCTCTTCGCCAACGAGCAACTCTTCGACGACGACGTTCGCGCCAGCCTCGCCGAAAGCGCCGTCAAACATCGATCTGATCGCGGCTTCCGCCTCAGCAATCGTAGTTGCGACAACGACGCCTTTACCTGCCGCTAGCCCGTCGGCCTTGACGACGATCGGCGCGCCTCGCTCGCGCACATAAAGAATTGCCGCGTCGCGATTGTCGAAGCAACGATAGTCAGCTGTTGGAATTCCGAATTCGCGGCAGAGATTTTTCGTAAATCCTTTGGAGCCTTCCAGTTGCGAAGCGGCGCGGCTGGGTCCGAAACACGGAATACCCGCTGCGTCGAGAGAGTCGGCGATCCCGGCGACCAATGGCGCTTCGGGGCCGACAACAACCAAGCCGATGGCGCTGCCGCGGCAAAACTCGATGATTTCGTCGTGATCGCGCAAATCTAAAGCCAGGACGTTCGCAATTTCTGCGCAACCTGGATTTCCGGGCGCGACATATATGCTGCCGGCTTGCGGCGATTTGACGATAGCCGACGCCAAGGCGTGCTCGCGCGCGCCGGAGCCCAAGATCAATACGTTCATATCGCGTCAATCTCCCCGACGGGCCGCTTTAGCGGCTTTGAGCAAGTCTCGACGCCGGCGTCAAACTTCGATTTCGGCGACGCCGCGCAACCAGTCGCGCACTGCGGAGAGTGCGTGCGGCGAAACGGACTCGGAATAGCGCGCGTGCAATTCCCGCAGCCTTTCCTCTGCGTTGCGAAGTAGATCGCTGCCGGAATCTGTCAACGCCAGACGCCGAATTCTCGCGGATTTCGCATCCCTTATGCGATGGATGGCCTTTTTGCGTTCGAGATTGGCGACGATGACACTCACCGTCGGCGGCGTCAGGTGTTCGAGCCGGGCGATATCCGCGCTGCTTAAGCCAGGCTCGGCCGCGAGGATTCGTAGCGTCGCGAACTGCGCCGGCGTGACATCCAACGCGGCCAGCGTGCGCTCTGTCGCAACGCGCTGGGCCGCGGCGGCGCGCCGCAGCCAATCTTCCCATGACATCTTCGCTCGTCCTTCGCTGTCGGTCTGTCACCCGCCGCGCGGCATAAGTCGTCGGCAAATTTTTGCGCAAGATATTCGAATTCGAATATTAAAGCTCGAATACATGAATCCAAAGTTATAGTCTGCGCGTCGGATAGCTCGAAGGGCAAAGAACTTTCTTGCCTGACGCTACCTAGGCCCTATTTAGGGATCGCTCGGTCGGGACCGACGCATGCGCAAACGCGGGGCCCAAAAATGAAAATTCTGACGACCACTGGCATTGTAGCGGGGCTTTTCCTGTTGCTGGCCGCAGCGCCCGTCCGCGCGGACTCGGCCGACCCGGACTTGATTTTTCGCAAGTCGACGACGTTCAAACTACTGACGCCAAACGATAAACTCGCCGTCTACGGTATCGACGACCCGCTTATCGAGGGCGTTGCTTGTCACTATACTGCCCCCGAGCGCGGGGGTCTCGCCGGCGCTTTTGGCCTGGCTGAACAAACATCGGACATTTCGCTCTCTTGCCGCCAATACGGCCCTGTCAAATTTAAAGGCAAGTTCGAGCAAGGCGAGGTCGTGTTCTCGGAGCGACGTTCGGTTTTCTTCAAGAAGATGCAGATCGTGCGCGGCTGCGACGTAAAGCGCAATATTCTGATTTATATGACTTATACGGACAAGCTGATCGACGGATCGCCGAAAAATTCAACCTCGACGGTTCCGATTCAGCCTTGGGGCGCGCAAGCCGACGCGCCCAAATGCGCGGATTTCGTGCGCTGACTGCCAGAGGGTCTGTCAGTCTCCGCAGGTGATGGCGTAGGAATCGGACGCTGTCGAAATCGTCGTCGCGGCCACGCCCGCGACCGAGCGCCGCGGCCCAAAACTCGTCGCGGGGCCGTGCCCATGCGCTTCGCACCAAGCGTCGGCGACGACTTGGCCGCATTCGCCGCCGTCAGCGAGGCAGTCTTGGACGCCATAGCCGTCATTCGCCGCAACCTCGAAAGTGTATATCTGCGCCGCTCGGGCGCCGGAAATCGAGCTTAGCCCGATCAATCCACTCAAAGCGATGGGCAGGACGGTCAACGCGAAGCGCAGGGATTTCATGATATCGGCTCGAAAGGTCTTCGTGCGAGAATGGCGTTCTGGTGAATGAATTGTGGGGCAACTCGCTAAACTTCGCGTTAACACGCGGCAACCCGGGCCCCCAGTGAATTTGGTCGTGACGCAATCGAGCGACTTGACTTGCGCCTACGCTTGCGAGAGGAGAGAGGGATGACGCACTCGCTCCCCATTTGTCGGGCCCGAATTATTAGCCGCTAGCCTTTAAGCTGGCTGGTTCGCGTCTCCTATTTTCTAGATTCAGGATACGAGCGACCGGTCGGCGCCCCCGCTCGTTTGCACCTGGATGACCCAATGACGGCGCCGCTCAAACTCTACAACACGCTGACGCGGACGAAGGACGTTTTTCGCCCGCTCGACGCAAGCGCCGTGCGTATGTACGTCTGCGGACCGACGGTCTACGACTTCGCCCATATCGGCAACGCCCGGCCGGTGATCGTCTTTGACGTGCTGTTTCGCCTTTTGCGCAACATTTATGGTGAGGCGCATGTCATTTACGCCCGCAACATCACCGACGTTGACGACAAAATCAATGCTCGCGCAACGCGCGACTTTCCGAATGTGCCGCTGAACGAGGCGATCGCCAAGGTCACCGCCGCGACCGCCAGGCAATTCGAGGATGACGTCGCGGCTCTCGAATGCCTGCCGCCGACGCATGAGCCTCGCGCGACTGCCTATATCGCGGACATGGCGGCGCTGATCGAACGATTGCTCGCACGCGGCGTCGCCTATGTTGCCGAAAATCATGTCCTGTTTTCGCCGACCGCGATGGACGCCCTGCCCGGCGCGCCGCGCTACGGCTCATTGGCGCGCCGCTCGCTCGACGAAATGCTCGCGGGCGCACGCGTCGATGTGGCGCCCTACAAGCGCGATCCCATGGATTTCGTGCTGTGGAAGCCGTCCAGGTCCGATGAGCCGGGATGGCCGAGTCCATGCGGAATCGCGACCCTCGGCCGGCCCGGCTGGCACATCGAATGCTCCGCCATGTCTATGGCGACGCTGTTGCTCCCGTTCGGCGGCGGGCTCGCGTGCGATGATCCGGCGAAGAACGTTTTCGACATTCATGGCGGCGGCATTGACCTCGTTTTCCCGCACCACGAAAACGAAATCGCGCAGTCCTGCTGCGCGTTCGGCGGATCGCGCATGGCGAACATCTGGATGCACAACGGCTTCTTGCAAGTCGAAGGCGAGAAGATGTCGAAGAGTTCCGGCAATTTCTTCACCATCGATGAGTTGCGCAATTCGGACAAATTCGGTGGCCGCCGCTGGCCAGGCGAGATATTGCGCTTCGCGATGCTTCGCTCGCACTATCGCCAGCCGATCGACTGGACCGTGAGCGCACTGGAAGAAGCTGAGGCGACGCTCACCCGCTGGTACGACGCCGTCGGCGACGCAGAGCCATCAGGGGCGATAGACGCGGAATTGATCGAGGCGCTCGCCGACGACCTCAACACTCCTGCAGCGCTCGCACGGCTGCACCGTCTTGCCCAGAATGAATCGGGGACCGCTCCGGGCGTCCTGAAAGCTAGCGCCGCGTTGCTCGGCCTCCTGCCGCGCACACGCACGCAACGCCGCAGCGACCTGCTGCGCGCTAACAACGTCGACGTCGCTGAAGTCGAGACGCTGGTGGCAAGGCGCGCCGAGGCTAGAACGGCCAAGGACTGGAAGGAATCCGATCGCCTGCGCGACCGATTGCTGGAGTTGGGGGTCGTCGTCAAGGACACCAAAACAGGCGTGACTTGGGAGCCGAAGCCATGAGTGCGATCGCCCTGCGACCGTTCCTACCGACTGACGCGCCCCGCTGTCTCGCGATCTTCCGGGACAGCATCGACGAACTCGCGCGCGAGGATTACGACGAAGAACAGCGAAAAGCATGGCGGAGCCGCGCCGACGACGCGCTGGCGTTCGCGCGAGCGCTTTCGGACATGTTGACCTTGGTCGCAAGCCTGGACGGCGAGAGCGTCGGTTTCGCTAGCCTTGAAGGCGCGTCGCGGCTGGATATGCTGTATGTCGATCCCGCCAACGCCCGGCGCGGAGTCGCCTCGGCCCTGATCGACGCGCTGTGCCGTCTGGCGCAAGCGCGCGGGGCGGAACGCTTGAGCGCGGATGTCAGCGACTCCGCCCGGCCATTGTTTGAGCGACGCGGCTTTATTGCAGAGCGGCGCAATCTCGTCCCTATCGCCGACCAGTGGCTCGGCAACACCACCATGACCCGGACTTTCGCCACGGCCACCGCGCCGGCCGCTTCGACGTCGCGACATTGAGGAACAAGCAATGAACCGAGAGCGGCTGTATCTCTTCGACACGACGTTGCGCGACGGCGCACTGACGACCGGCGTCGACTTTTCGATCGAGGACAAGCGCCAAATCGCGGCGTTGCTCGACGAGCTCGGCGTTGACTATGTCGAAGGCGGCTATCCCGGCGCCAATCCGATAGACACCCGCTTTTTCGAGCGCAAGCCGACGAAACATGCGCGATTTTGCGCTTTCGGCATGACCAAGCGTCCGGGCCGCTCGGTCGGCAACGATCCAGGCCTGGTCGGGTTGCTCGCCGCCGACGCCGACGCCATCGTTTTCGTCGCCAAATCCTGGGACTATCACGTCCATGTCGCACTTGGTTGCACCCTCGAGGAAAATCTCGGCTGCATCGAAGACAGCGTTCGCGCGGCGGTCGCGGCGGGCCGCGAGGCGATGGTCGATTGCGAGCACTTCTTCGACGGCTACAAAGCCAATCGCGAATACGCGATCGATTGCGCTCGCGCGGCCTTTTCGGCGGGCGCGCGCTGGGTGGTGCTTTGCGACACCAACGGCGGCACGCTGCCCGACGAAGTCGAGCGGATTGTCGCCGACGTCGCCACCATAATCCCCGGCGATCGCCTCGCAATTCACGCCCACAACGACACCGACAACGCCGTCGCCAATTCGCTCGCCGCGATCCGCGCCGGCGTCCGTCAGGTGCAAGGGACGTTAAACGGCCTCGGCGAGCGGTGCGGCAACGCCAACCTCGTTTCGTTGATCCCGACGCTCGCGCTGAAGCCGACTTACTCAGATAGGTTCGAAATCGGCGTCTCGAGCGAGGCGCTGCGCTCGCTCGCCAAAATTTCCCACACGCTCGACGAATTGCTGAATCAGGCGCCCAATCGCCACGCGCCCTATGTCGGCGCGTCCGCTTTCGCAACCAAAGCCGGCATTCACGCCTCCGCCCTCGCCAAGGATCCGCGCACCTACGAGCACGTTCCGCCCGAGACCGTCGGCAACGCGCGGGCGGTTCTGATATCCGATCAGGCCGGTCGCTCGAACCTCGTCGCGCAGCTCGCGCGCATGAATCTCGCAGTCGCGGCGGACGATCCAAGGCTCTCGCGCGTGCTCGATGAGGTGAAATCGCGTGAGGCGCAGGGATTCGCCTACGAGGCCGCCGACGCTTCGTTCGAACTGCTGGCGCGGCGCCTCCTCGGCGGCGTTCCCGATTTTTTCGACGTCGAGAGCTTCAACGTGAGCGTCGAGCGCAAGTTCAATGCGGCTGGCGCGCTCTACTCGGCCTCGCAGGCCGTTGTGAAAATCCGCATCGGCGACGAGATATTGATCTCCGCGGCCGAAGGCAACGGCCCCGTGAACGCACTGGACCTCGCCTTGCGCAAGGATCTCGGCATCTATCAGAAACACATCCTCGATCTCGAATTGCTCGATTATCGCGTGCGGGTGTTCCAGGGCGGCACCGACGCGGTCACGCGCGTTTTGATCGAATTCGGCGATGACGACGGCTCGCGCTGGTCGACGGTCGGAGTTTCCGGAAACGTGATCGACGCGTCGTTCCAGGCGCTGGTCGACGCGATCAACTACAAGCTTATCAAGGCCGGCGCGACCGCCGCAAAATGACGGCGCGCGGGCGGGCGTATGCTAGGGCCGCGTCTGCCCTGAACCATGCACTCGATATTTGAAAGTGCATAGCTGTTCTACGCCGACCGGCCCGCGCGCGTGCATCCGGCCGGTGGCGATGCCAATCTCGGCGCCGAATCCAAATTCGCCGCCATCGGCGAATTGCGTCGACGCGTTATGCACGACGATCGCCGAATCGACTTCGCGCAAGAAGCGTTCCGCGGCGAGTGCATCCTCGGTGACAATGGCGTCGGTGTGATGCGACCCGTAGGTCTCGATATGCTTGATCGCAGCCGCGAGATCGTCGACCACGCGCACGGCGATGATCGCGTCGAGATATTCCGTTCGCCAATCCTCTTCGCTCGCGGGCGTCGCTCTCGCGCTCGCCGCCAGCGTCTCGGCGTCGCCTCGCACCGCGCAGCCGGCGGCCTGCAAGGCCTCGATCAAAGGCTTCAGCATAGTCGGCGCGGCGGCGCGATCGACGAGCAAAGTCTCGGCGGCGCCGCAGACTCCGGTGCGCCGCATCTTTGAATTGACGACGATCTTCATCGCCGTGTCCAGATCCGCCGATCGGTCGACGAAGATATGAACGACGCCTTCGAGATGGGCGAACACGGGCACCCGCGCTTCGCGCTGCACCCGCTCCACGAGGCCCTTGCCGCCGCGAGGGACAATCACGTCGAGCGAACCGCCGAGTCCCTCCAGCATTTCGCCAACGACCTCGCGCGACGCGAACGGCGCGCGAGAAATCGCCGCCTCCGGCAGGCCCGCCGCCTTGAGACCCGCGACGAGACAGGCATGGATCGCCGCCGAGGATTGGAAACTGTCCGACCCGCCCCGCAGCACCACCGCGTTCCCGCTCTTCAGACAAAGCGCGCCGGCGTCCGCCGTGACATTGGGGCGGCTTTCGTAGATGACGCCGACGACGCCGAGCGGCGTCGCCACGCGCTCGATCTTCAAACCGTTCGGGCGATCGAATGTCGCGAGCACGCGCCCGACAGGGTCGGGCAGCGCCGCGACCTCCTCGACGCCGCGGGCAATCGCTTCGATCCGGTTTTCGTCGAGCGCGAGGCGGTCCAGGACCGCGGCGCCCAAACCCTTAGCCCGACCTTCCGCCAAATCACGCGCATTGGCCGCGAGGATGACCTCGGCGCGCTCCCGCAGCGTTCGCGCGGCGGCGACGAGCGCGCGGGTCTTCGTCTCGGGCGAAGCGACCGCGACGACGTGCGCCGCAGCGCGGGCGCGCGCGCCGATTTCGCGCATTGCGGCGCGAAAATCGACCTGCGGAGAGCGAAGCGCAGCTGAGTTCATCGGATCGGGGCCTTATGACGACCGGCCCCTTAGCACGTCGCCCCAAATTCCGAAACCCAACTCTAGAAAGAGCGAGGCGCGCCAAAGCCAATCCAACCTCGGCAAGAAACAGAAAAATCGCGTAGGGGCCATTCGTTTGCGATTACACAATTTCGCCGCCTTGAAGGCGGACTATTTTCCAAATCATTTCTGGCGCAATTCGGCCGCGGAAAGGTCGAAGGAGAGGGAACATGAGCGCGTTCACGGATCGGGAAGAGGCCTTCGAGCGACGGCAGGCGTTGAGCGAGGAACTTCGTTTCAAGGCGCTCGCGCGTCGCAACAAGCTACTCGGGCTCTGGGCGGCGGAACAATTGGGACTGATCGGCGAAGCGGCTTCATCTTATGCGAGGTCGTTGGTCGCGGAGCAGGTCGATCACGCCAGCGATGAGGCGCTCGCGGCCTCGTTGGTGGCGGCCGTTTCGAAATCGAACCCGGAGATTTCCGCGCACCGCGTCCGCCGCAAGATGGACGAACTGTTGGCGCAGGCGACCAAGGAGATTTCCGCCGGACGCTAATCGGAGACGCTGTTAGCTAAGCTTCGCGCGCGCCAGCGGCGCGAAGGCGGCCACCACCTTCCGATAAACTTCGCGCTTGAAAGGCACCACCAGATCCGGGAGGGCTTCCCAGCGTTCCCAGCGCCAGTCACGGAACTCCGCGCCATGGCGACCACCGGCAGGGTTGTGGATTTCAATTTCGGACTCCGGCCCCGTAAACTGAAACAGAAACCACTTCTGGGTCTGTCCACGATAGCGTCCGCTCCACCTTCCGCCAGCGCCGGCCGGCAAGTCGTAGTTCAGCCAGTCCGGCGCTTCGGCGATCACCTGGGCGGAGGAAACGTTCGTCTCCTCGTAGAGTTCGCGTTTGGCGGCTTGCAGCGGCGTTTCCCCCGCGTCGATGCCGCCTTGGGGCATCTGCCATTCATGATCGACGACAACCGCCGCTTCACGGCCCTTCTTGCGACGGCCGATGAAAACATCGCCGGCCGCATTGATCAGCGCGACGCCGGCGCAGCGGCGATAGGGCAGATCCGACAAGCAGCCTCCAGTTCGAAACGAAGAAATCCGCGAAAACTACGGTGCGGAACGCGCGCTCGGCGTAGGCCCGCGCGAGATCAGCGCCGATACCGGCGCCAAGGCGATCCCGCGCGCCTCGAGGCTGGCCGCCCAATGCGCGATGTGCTCGACACTGATGGGCAACGCTGTCGCGGTTCCGATCGCCGCGCCCCGGCGCCGGGCCGCCGCCTCCAGCCGCGTCAACGCGGCCTCGATCGCGTCGGCCGAAGGCGCCGCGTCGAGCGCCACGTCGGCTCCGGACTCCGATAGATTGACGCCCGGCGCGAGCTGTCCGGCCAGACTGCGAGGCGACGACCCATCGTCCAGATAGAATAAACCGCGCGAGGCGATATCCGCCAGAACAGGTGAGAAGGCCTTCGCTTCCGCGGTAAACTTTCCGCCGAGGTAGTTCGTCACGCCGACGTAACCGACGAACCGGCCCATCTGCCAGTGCAGCGAGGCTCGATTTTCGTCTTCCGTCGCCGCAGTGACGAGCATGTGAGGGCCCGGATTTGCGGAGGCCCCGAGCGGCTCCATCGGCGATTGCAAAAGGATTTCGTGCCCGGCGGCGCGCGCCCGGGCGGCGGCGCGTTCGAGATCCTCGCCATAGGGCGCCAATCCCAACGATATCGCCGCGGGAAGCTGGGAGATCGCGGCGTTCGTGGTCTCGGCGTCGAGGCCGACCCCACCGACGAGGATGGCGATGCGCGGCGCATCGGCGAGTTTCAGGCTTCCCACCACCGGACGCGCGTAAATCTCGGACGGCCGCGCGCCGTCCACGCCAACGCGCGGCAGAAGCCCGAAGCGGCTTTTTTCGACCAGCCGGGCGTCGGGCGCCGGGCTCAGGCGAACGCCGAGCGATTGGGTGACGTCGATGATGAGCGCATTGGTGGTCGTGCCGCCGCCATTACGAACGACCTTGACGCCACTCGCAGCTTCGACATCGGCGGCTGACGCCCCCGCGCCATGCGCCGCACTCGGCTGCGCGGCCAGCGGCGGCTCAAGCGGCTTCCAAGCCGGGGCCTCGACCTTTTCGATATGCGCGACCGCGAATGGTCGGCCGCCATGTTCGGGAAAGTAACGCCAAAGCGCGAACGCGGCGCCCAGACCAGCAGTCGCGGCCAAGCCGACCGCGAGCCGCGTCGCCGAAGCTGCGTATCTCGTCGGCGGCGACTGCGACGCCGCGTCTATCCCCAAGGGTTCGTTCACCTCGTCGCGCAATTTGGGCTAATTCCCTCGTCCCGAGCCAGCTTGATTACGCCGCGAATCACCCCCTGGGGGCGCGGATATTGTCGACGCTTCGAAGCGCTCGGTCGAGCGGAAATTTCATCGCCGCAGCACGCGGCCGAGCGGGCGCCCGCTCCGGTGATTTTCCGGGCGGAAAAGCGTGCATTGCTAGGCGCTTGAACGCTATACTGGGAAATCACGAATCGCCCGCCCGCCATGCAGCGTGGCGGCGCGCCGGAAGCACAGAAAGTCAGGCTTTTGACGGAAGAACCCAATTCGCCGCGAGAGGTCGATCCGATCATCGACGAACAGGCGGTCAGCGACGCCTACGGCGCGGATTCGATTAAAGTGCTGCGCGGTCTCGACGCCGTGCGCAAGCGGCCCGGCATGTATATCGGCGACACCGACGACGGGTCAGGCCTGCATCATATGGTCTATGAGGTCGTCGACAACGCGATCGACGAGGCGCTTGCCGGCCACGCGAAGCTGGTGACGGTGACGCTCAACGCCGACGGCTCCTGCACCGTCAGCGACGACGGGCGCGGCATCCCGACGGGCATCCACGACGAAGAGGGGGTCTCGGCGGCTGAGGTCATTATGACCCAATTGCACGCGGGCGGTAAATTCGATCAGAATTCCTACAAGGTTTCGGGCGGTCTGCACGGCGTCGGCGTTTCCGTCGTCAATGCGCTTTCGACGACGTTGACCTTGCGCATCTGGCGCGATGGGCTTGAGCACGTCATCCATTTCGCGCACGGCGACGCGGTCGATCAACTCAGCGTCGTCGGCCCGGCGCCAGTCGAGAACGGCAAGATCAAACGCGGCACCGAGGTCACGTTCTCACCGTCGACCGAAACCTTCACGATGACCGAGTTCGATTATGGCACGATCGAGCACCGATTGCGCGAACTCGCTTTCCTGAACTCGGGAGTGCGCATTGTTCTGACCGACGCGCGCGGCCCCGAGCCCCGGCGCGAGGATCTGTTTTACGAGGGCGGGCTCGAGGCGTTCGTACGCTATCTCGATCGCGCCAAGACGCCGCTGATCGGGAAACCGATTCTCATTCGCGGCGAGCGCGACCGCATCGGCGTCGAGGTCGCGCTGTGGTGGAACGACAGCTACCACGAGAACGTTCTGCCGTTCACAAACAACATTCCCCAGCGCGACGGCGGCACCCATCTCATCGGCCTTCGCAGCGCGCTGACACGCCAAGTGACCAACTACGCGGAGAACTCGGGCCTCGCAAAGAAAGACAAGGTCGATCTCTCGGGCGACGATTGTCGCGAGGGCCTAACCTGCGTGCTATCAGTCAAGTGTCCCGATCCCAAATTCTCGTCGCAGACGAAGGACAAGCTCGTCTCCTCCGAGGTGCGCCCTGTCGTTGAGGGGCTTGTCAATGAACTGCTGTCGCAGTGGTTCGAGGAGCACCCGCAAGAAGCGCGCTCGGTCGTCGGCAAGGTCGTCGAGGCGGCGCAAGCGCGCGAAGCCGCGCGCAAGGCGCGTGAACTGACGCGGCGCAAGGGGGCGCTCGACGTCGCCAGCCTGCCCGGCAAGCTCGCCGATTGTCAGGAGCGTGATCCCTCGAAGTCGGAAATTTTCATTGTCGAAGGCGATTCGGCCGGCGGAACCGCCAAACAGGGCCGCAATCGTGAATTCCAGGCGGTGCTGCCGCTACGCGGCAAAATCCTCAATGTCGAGCGTGCGCGCTTCGACAAGATGCTGTCGTCCGAGCAGGTCGGCACGCTCATCACCGCGCTCGGGGCCGGCATTGGTCGAGATGACTTCAACATCGAAAAACTACGCTATCACAAGATCATCATCATGACCGACGCCGACGTCGACGGCTCGCATATACGCACGCTATTGCTGACGTTCTTCTTCCGCCAGATGCGGCAGATCATCGAGAACGGCCATCTCTTCATCGCGCAACCGCCGCTGTTCAAGGTCAAACGCGGGCAGTCCGAGCAGTATCTCAAGGACGAGCGCGCGATGGAGGATTTCCTGGTGGCTTCAGGCTTGGAGGGCGCCGCCTTGCGTCTGGCGAGCGGCGAGGTGCGCGCGGGCGCCGACTTGCAGGCGCTGATTGACGAGGCGCGCGCGATGCGCCGAATGCTCGCGCAATTGCATTCGCGCTACGACAAGGCCGCCGTCGAGCAAGCGGCGCTCGCCGGATCGCTGAAGCCGCTCGCGGTCGCCGACGATCCCGACGCGGAGCCGCGCGCGCACCGCCTCGCCGAGCGCATGAACGCGATCGCGGAGGAGACCGAGCGCAACTGGACCGGCCGCGCGGAAGCGGGCGGCATCGCACTCACGCGCGAGGTGCGCGGCGTCAAGCAGGCGGTTGTGCTAGACGCCGGCCTGATCGCTTCGGCTGAGGCGCGGCGGCTCGACGAACATGCTCGGCCCTTGCGCGAGGCGTTCAACGGTCCGGCGGTCTTCCAGAGACGCGGCGACGAGACGGTCGTTTCCGGCCCTTCGGAATTGCTGGAAGCCATTAACGCCGCCGGTCGCAAGGGCGTGACTTTCCAGCGCTACAAAGGCCTTGGCGAAATGAACAAGGACCAGCTCTGGGAAACCACGCTGGACCGCGAGGCCCGCTCGCTGCTGCAAGTGAAAATCCGCGAAGTCGACGAGGCCGACGACATCTTCGTCAAACTGATGGGCGACGTCGTCGAACCGCGCCGCGAGTTTATTCAGGACAACGCGTTGAGCGTCGTCAACTTGGACGCGTGAGGAGGATTACTCGTAACGACCGTCGCCGACCTTACGTAGCTCGACGACCTTCGTAGTGCTCATCACCTCGACGCGTCCTTGCGGGCCGACAAAGCTGTTGACGACCCAACTGGTGATACTGACGACGAGGGCGCACAGCATCGCCGATCCGAGGCCGGCGACGTGGAAGCCGCTGAGAAAATGTGCGACGAGTTCGACCATCAGTCCGTTGATGACGAGCAGGAACAGTCCCAGCGTCAGCAACGTGATCGGCAATGTCAGGACGATCAGCACCGGGCGCACGACCGCGTTGACGATGGCGAGCAGCACCGCCGCCCACAGTAGGCTCGCGCCATCGTGGATGTTGACGCCGGGCACAATGTTCGAGGCGACCCAGAGCCCAAGCGCGACAATAGCCGCGCGAATAATGAAGCCTCTCATGGCGCGAACGCTCCTTTTTACGTTGTCAATGTAGGCGGGGGCGCCTCAATCCGCTAGACCAAACCGCCGGAGGTCCGCCATGTCCAAGCCGCCCATTTCGCTCGTCGCCGGCGCCGCGCCCCTACGCGCCAAAGCGTCGAACTATCCCGAGCCCTTCGCCGCGCGCATGGCGGGGCGCGAAAAACGGCCGCTCGGCGATCTCTTCGGCCTGACCAATTTCGGAGTTAATCTGACGCGGCTAAAGCCGGGTGCGGCCTCGGCGCTGCGGCACTTTCACTCTCGCCAGGACGAATTCATCTACATCCTCGAGGGTCGCCCGACGCTGCTGACCGACGCCGGGCCGACGGTGCTCGAACCTGGCCATTGCGCCGGATTCAAGGCGGGATCGGGCGATGGCCATTGCCTTATCAATGAGACCCAGGAAGACGTCGTCTATCTCGAGATCGGCGATCGCACGCCGGGCGATGAAGGCGCCTACCCCGACGACGACCTCAAGGCCAAGCTTCTGGGAGGCCAATGGCGGTTCCTGCACAAGGACGACACGCCCTATTGACGCTTGCTGCGAGCATTCGCGCGCCGTAAGCGAGCGCGGTCACGGGAGAAAACAAACATGGCTGCGACGCTGGAACTAGGGCTGGATACGTTCGGCGACGTTATGACGGACGCGTCTGGGCAGCCGCTGTCGCATGCCCAGACATTGCGCAATGTCGTCGAACAAGGCGTGCTCGCCGACGAGCTCGGAATCGATTTTCTCGGCGTTGGCGAACATCATCGCGCCGATTTCGCCGTCTCCGCGCCCGAAGTGCTGCTGGCCGCGATCGCCGCCCGCACCAAGCGGATGCATCTAGGCTCCGCCGTGACGGTGCTGAGCTCTGACGATCCCATCCGCGTGTTTCAACGCTTCTCGACGCTCAATGCGATTTCAAATGGGCGCGCGGAAGTCGTCCTTGGGCGCGGATCATTCACTGAGTCGTTTCCGCTGTTCGGCTTCAAACTTTCGCAATACGAGGAGCTGTTCGAGGACAAGCTCGATCTGTTCGCGGCGCTGCTGCGCGACGAACCCGTCACCTGGTCGGGACGCACACGTCCGCCGCTGAGCAACCAACGCGTCTACCCACAAATCGAAAGCGGATCGCTGAAGGCTTGGATCGGCGTCGGCGGCAGTCCGGAATCGGTAGTGCGCGCGGCGCGTTACGATCTGCCGTTGATGCTGGCGATCATCGGCGGCGATCCCAAGCGCTTCAAGCCCTATGTCGACCTGCATCATCGCGCCTATGCGCAGCTCGGCCGGCCCGCGCAGGCGATCGGCGTGCATTCGCCAGGCTACGTCGCGGCCACCGACGCTCAAGCGCGCGAGGAATTCTGGCCCGACTACAAGCGTATGCGCGACCGCATCGGCGGCGAGCGCGGTTGGCCGCCGATGGAAGCACGCGAGTACGTGCAAGAGATCGAGCAAGGTTCGTTATATGTCGGCTCGCCCGAGACCGTTGCGCGCAAAATCGCGGACACCGTGAAAGCGCTCGGCGCCGCCCGCTTCGACTTGAAATACAGCGCCGGCGGGCTCACGCACGAGAGGATCGTGCGCTGCATCGAACTTTACGCGCGCAAGGTCATGCCGCTGGTTCGTGCACAACTCGGCTGAAGGCCACGCAAATCAAGTGTCGAGCGCGAGTTGCGTCGCGCGCGCTTCGTCCTGCACGCGCGCTTGAGCGGCGAGCCGCACCGGCGTATTGGCCGCGCCAAATAGGTCGTAGTTCTTGCGCTGCAAGATCTCGAAGAAGAACCGATCGCGGAAGGCCTGCGTGTAAATGTGCAGGAATTCGCCGCCCTTGGCCCGATCGTAGAGCACGCCGAGGCCGCGCATTCGCCCGAGCAATTCGGGCGCGAGGCCGAAGCGTGCGTCGAGATCGTCGTAGTAGTTGTCCGGAATCGGCAAAAATGCGACGCCGCCTGCACGCGCGCGCTCGACGGCGACGAAAATGTCGTCGGTCGCCAGCGCGATCTGCTGATAACCGGCGCCGCCGAACGCATCGAGAAAGCGCGAGACTCCGGTCTCGCCCCCATCGGAGATGTTGAGCGGAATTCGTAACGCGCCGTTGGCGCTGCGAAGCGAGCGCGAGAAGAAGGCCCCGTGCGGATCGGCCACTTCGACGGCGGGCTCCGCAACGAGCCCAAGCACGCTCTTGTAGAATAGCGACCAGGTAAGGAATTCGGAGCGGCGCACGACGTTCGAAAGGTGATCGATCCTGGTCAGCGCGCCCGGAGCGGCTGGCATCGTCTCCAGACGGAAGTCCCTGGGCCATTGCCCACTCGATTCGGCGTCAACGAGATAGATCAGGCTGCCTTCAACGCCCGCGACTGCCGGGATCAATGTCTCGCCGGGGCCGATCCTGCCGACGTAGTTGGGCGCGTCCATCGCCCGCGCGCGCTGCAGGGCCTTGGCGACGCTGTCGACGCGCAATGTTATCGCGCAAACGGACGGGCCGTGCAGGCTGTTGAAAGCGTGGGCGAAGCCCTCGCGGTCCTGGTTGACGACAATGTTGACGCCGTTTTGTCGGAACAACTCGACGTCTTTCGAGCGATGCCGCCCCGCTCGCGCGAAGCCGAGCCCTTCAATCAACGCGATGAGCGCGCTCGCGTCGGCGTCGCTGGTTGCGAATTCAATGAATTCGACGCCTTCGACCTCGGGCGGGGGCGGCAGCGCCGGTAGATCGGTCAATGCGGACTGGCTGCTCGCGAGCCGGAGCGCGCCAAGTTGCTCGCCGAGCAATCGCAACGAGCGCATTCCGTCGAGCGCGATGGTGTTCGCCGAGGCGCCACGGAATTGATCGTTGAAGATTTCGAGCGAAACCGGTCCGCGATAACCCGTCTCTACGACGGCCTGCAAATAGTCGACGATTGGAAAATCGCCTTGGCCGGGATAACAACGATAGTGGCGGCTGAGGGAAAGCGGGTCCATTTGCAGCGCCGGCGCATCCGCGACTTGAACTAGCGCAATCTTCTGGGCGGGGATCGAAGCGATCGGGGCCAACGGGTTGCCGCGCGCGCAAGCGTGAAAACTATCGAGAACGATGCCGAGATTAGGTCGATCGGCGTTGCGCACGATTTCCCAAGCCGAGGTCCAATCCTTAATATGCCGTCCCCAGGCGAGCGCCTCGTAACCGATGTCGAAGCCGTGGCGGCGGGCTCGATCGGCGAGTTCGCCCAGGTCGCCAGCGGCGCGCGCCGGATCGTCGATCGCCTCCTCCGAAACGTTTGAGCAGAGGCAAAGCAGGCGCACGCCAAGTTCGTGCATAAGTTCGAACTTGCGCTCGGCGCGCTCGAAATTGCGGGCGCGGATCGCGTCCGGCATCGCCTCGAAATCGCGCATCGGCTGCAACGCGACGATCTCGAGACCGAGATCTTCGGCCATAGCGCGCGCGTCGCGCGCCTTGCCGCTGAAGAAAGTCAGATCGTTTTCGAACATTTCGACCGCGCGGAATCCGGCCTTGGCCGCCGCCGCGAGCTTCGCCTCCAAGGCGCCGCCCATGCAGACCGTTGCGATCGACCATCTGAGCATTCCAAAAATCTCCTATTTTTTGCAAAACCCTATAGGACGTTCGCGCCGGTCATGCAATAGTGAAGGCTACCCTCGGACAAACTCAAGAAATTGGATTCCAAGATGAATCTCGATGCGCCGGGCGCGCCCTCCCCCGCGCCGGCAACCCTGACGCAGGCTTTGCAGAACCGCCTGCGCCAAGACATTATTCTGGGCGCGCTTAAGCCGGGCGCCAAGCTCAAACTTGAAGCGCTAAGCAAGTCCTACGACGTCAGCGTGAACACCTTGCGCGAGGCGCTATCACGGCTGGCGTCGGAAGGATTGGTCGTCGTCGTGGGCCAGAAGGGTTTCGCGGTGCCGCCGGTATCGCTTGAGGATCTTCGGCAAATCACCGAGATGCGACAATTGCTGGAATGCCACGCCTTGCGTCGATCGATCGCCAACGCCGACCTCGACTGGGAGGCGCGCGTCGTCGGCGCCTATCACAAGCTTTCGAAAGCGGAGGCTCTGGTCGAGGCCGAACCCGAGCGTCACGGAGACGCCTGGGAGCGATTCAACCAGGAATTCCATGCCGCGTTGATCTCCAACTGCCAGTCGCGCTGGCTAACGTTGTTTCACAAGGCGATGTACGACCATAGCCAGCGCTATCGCATGTTGTCGCTGAAAACGAAGCCGTTCCCGCGCGTGCAGTCGGCCAAAGAGCACCGCAAAATTCTCGAGGCCGCTCTCGCGCGCGATGGCGAAAAGGCCGCCGCGTTGCTCGCCCAGCATATTCTGAAAGGGGCCGCGATGACGGAGGTCGCCGCGCCATGACCTAGCTAGCTTATTGACCCATGCCGGGCAGCGTTCCCATGCCCTTGCACAGAATCGTCAGCATCACCTCCTCGGCGCCGCCGGCAATGGAGGCGAGTCGACTATCGCGGAAAGCTCGACTGACCTGGGTTTCGTTCATGAAGCCCATGCCGCCCCAATATTGCAGACAGTCGCTCGGCAACGTACGCCCGAGATGACCCGCCTTCAGCTTCGCCATGGTGGCGAAGTGAGTCATGTCCTTGCCCTCGACCATTTCTTCCGCCGCGCGATAGATCAATGATCGCAACAATTCGACTTCGGTCTGCAATTCCGCCAGCCTGAAATGCACGGTCTGATTGTCGAGAATACTCTTACCGAACGCCTGACGCTGGCGCGTATAGACGATCGTCTCGTTAATGATGTGCTCGTGCGCCTTCAGGCAAGCGGCGGCGCCCCAAATACGCTCCTCCTGGAACTGGATCATCTGATAGGTGAAGCCCTTGCCCTCTTCGCCGATGCAGTTGCGCTTGGGCACGCGAACGTCGTCGAAAAAGATCTGTGCGGTGTCGGAGGCGCGCATCCCGAGTTTGTCGAGCCTGCGGACAACCGTCACGCCCTTGGTCTTCATCGGTATGCAGATGAGCGACTTGTTGCGATGCTTGGGGCCATCGCCGGTGTTGGCGAGCAGACAGATCCAGTCGGCTTTGGCGCCGTTGGTGATCCACATCTTGCCGCCATCAATGACGTAATCGCCGCCGTCCGAGCGCGCGTTCGTCTTGATGCCGGCGACGTCCGAGCCGGCACCCGGTTCGGAAACGCCGATGCAGGCGACGGCGTCGCCCGAAATCGCAGGCGCCAAAAACTCGCGCCTGAGTTCGTCAGAGCCGAAGCGCGCCAACGCCGGCGTCGCCATGTCCGTCTGCACGCCGATCGCCATCGGCACGGAACCGCTATGGATGGCGCCGAGTTCCTCGGCCATCATCACCGCATAGGAATAATCGAGCCCGAGCCCGCCATATTCGACAGG
Source organism: Beijerinckiaceae bacterium (assembly GCA_037446355.1). Taxonomy (GTDB): domain Bacteria; phylum Pseudomonadota; class Alphaproteobacteria; order Rhizobiales; family Beijerinckiaceae; genus Roseiarcus. Next base: position 20,757 of record JBBIIT010000027.1, read on the forward strand.
TTTGTTCAAGCCGAGAAAACCGAGGTCGCCGAGCTTCTTGAATACCTCGTGGGATGGAAACTCGCCCGCCGCTTCCCACTCGTCGATATGCGGATTGATCTCAGCGGCGATGAACTTCTGAAGCGTTCGGCGCGGCTCGTCATGGTCGGCTGTGAACAGCATCCCGATCTCCTTCTTCGTCCGCGTTCAGCGCGCCGCGGCGAGTTCGGCGCGGGCGGCGGCGCGCAGCAGCAGCAGATCGGTCGAAATCGAGCAAAGCGCGAAACCGCGCGCTCTGGCGACCTTCGCGCGCGCGCCGTCTACGCAAAAGAGCCCGGCGAATTTGCCATGCGCTTTCGCCCTCGCGGCGATTTTGGTCAGCGCCGCTTCGACCGCCTCGCCGTGCGGATCGACGACACCGCCTCCGCTGAGCGCGATCGACAGGTCGGCAGGGCCTACGAACACGCCGTCGACGCCCGGCGTCGCGACGATTTCGTCGAGCGCATCGAGCGCCTCGCGCGTCTCGACCATCGCGATCGCCAACGTGACCGCGTTCGCGCCGTGCAGATAGGCGGGACCGACGAGGCCGGTCAACGCCAGCGCGGTGCGCGGCCCCCATGACCGGCGACCGAGCGGCGGAAATTTCATGAATTCGGCGAAGCGGCGCGCATCGGCGGCGCTGTTGATCATCGGCGCGATCACCGCCGCGGCGCCAGCGTCCGCCAGCCGGCTCGCGGTGGCGAAGTCTCCGACCGGCACGCGCGCGATCGTCGGTTTGCCCGCCAAGGCGACCGATTGAATAGCGCGCGCGGCGCCTACGAAATCGAAGCCGCCGTGTTGCATGTCGAGCGTTACCGCGTCGAAGGATTCGCGCGCGAGCGCCTCTGCGATTCCCGGTTCGTTGAGACCGACCCATGCGGAATAGACGCCACCGTCTCGCAACGCTTGCGCCAGTTTTCCGACGATTACGCCTTCGCTCATGAACCTGCCCCTTGTCGCAATGCGAACTTCGCGGTCCGCGCGCCCAGCGTCAACCGGTCCGACTCCTAATTACAAGGTTGTAACTTGAAAGTAATGCGCGCCGGTCCGACCTTGAGTCCGTCGTCCCCTCCCGAAAGGACTCAAAAATGCGCAAGATTTTGCTCGCGGCGGCGGCCGCAGCCGCTCTCTCCGGCTCCGCCTTTGCCCTCTCCGCAGCCGCGGCGCCGGCGGATTCCTCCGAAAGCCAGCATATGGGCATGATGGGCGAAGACCGCGCCTTCATGCTCGACGCCAGAATCGCGGGTATGAAAGCTGCGCTGAAGCTCACTCCCGATCAGGACAAACTCTGGCCGGCTTTCGAGACCGCCGTCCGCGAGGCGACGAAAATGCGCCAGGACGCCATGCGTGAGATGAACGGCGGCAAGGACGAGGAAGACAAACTCACGCCCATCGACCGTATGAACCGGATGTCCGCGCACATGGCCGCCGCCTCCGCTGAACTCAAGAAAGTCGCCGATGCGGCCAAACCGCTTTACGACAGTCTCGATGAGACCCAAAAACATCATTTCGGACCGCTTATGATGTCGTTGCGCCCGCATGGCGGCCACATGGGTATGAACGGCGGCCACATGGGCATGAATGGCGGATGGCGTCATCAGGGCGACGAAGCGCAATAAGTGGATTTCCGACGTTCGGCGCCGTGACCGTCCTAGGTCACCCGCCGAGCGTCGCCACGCACCCAAAGCAGTGTCGCCGCCTGTACGGCGAGGGCGACGATCACTGCGCCCAGGAAGACCAGCGTAAGTTGGGCCTTGCCTATCGTGGCGTCGACCGTCACAAAAAATGCGACGAAAGCGAATAACGCCAACGCCATGCCGCGCAGCGCCGCGACTCCGGCCGCCGCACCGCGTTCGCGATGCGCGAACGCCGCTAGACCGGCGCCGATCCAGGGAAAACTCGCCGCCATGCCGCTTACTCGCGGCCCCAGCAGCGGGGCAAGGCTTGTCACGCCGACGACGATCGCAGTCACGACGAACATTCTCAACGGCGCCTCCCAATTCAACCCGCGCGGCGGCGGCGCGCACTCAATCGGCGCCCTCAGCAACGTGCGCGTTACGGCCAACAACGCGGTCGCGGCCGCCATCATGGCGATCATGTTCCATTCCAGCGCGCGCCACAGCGCGGCGCTGGCCACATAGGCCGCCGCCCCCGCCATGAACGCGAGACCCCACCCCCAGGCCGCCGTCGCCGCATAGCCCAAGCAAAAGCAAGCCTGCGCCGCGACGCCAGCGATCGAGCCGACGCTCGCCGAAGCCGCGAAGTCCGGGCCGCGCTCAATTGCCAGAAACACCGCAGTTGGACCCGACACGATCGGCAGCCCGACGAGCCAGCCGCCGATAGCGTCTCCCCAACGGCGGCTGGCCCAACTGGCGGCGAACATGACTAGCGGCGTCAGGACCAATTTGGCCGCGAGCAAGCTCATCGTCGCCGCGCCACAAGGTCGCATCGCTTCTTCGCCGCGATTCCGCCATGAGACTCTCGTTTTTTATTGAAATTCATGAGATCATTGCGGCTTGAAAGGTTACTTATGCCCATGAAGCGCCTCAAAATCGCCCTTGCGCTCACCTTCGTCCTCGCCGGTTCGGCCACCGCCTCGCCCGCCATGACGACCTATCCGACCGCCATGCGAGCGGCGCCAAATTCGCATTCTCACATCGTCCAGTCCATCCCGGCCAACGCCCAGATCGATGTCGGGGGCTGCGGGCGCGTCTGGTGCTCCGCTTCATGGCGCGAAATCTCAGGCTTCGTGCGCACAAGCGCAGTCTCGACCGCCGGCGGCGCGCCGCTCGTCTATGCGCCTCCCCCGCCCCCCGTCTACGGCGGCCCGGTCATTGCGCCGTTCGGCGGCTATGGTTGGGGCCCTTACGGACATCATGGCTACTTCGGTTATTGAGGAGCGGCGCGGCCTCACGGAGAATTGCAATGCACAGCGGCGAGACGTTCGTGGTCTACGAGACGGCGGTCGCAGCGGAATGGGTCGACTATAATAGGCACATGAACGACGCGGCTTACGCGCTCGTATTCAGCCGCGCGAGCGACGCTCTGATGGACCGGATCGGGCTCGACGCTGCGGCGCGCAAGGCGACTGGGCGCACGCTCTATACTCTGCAAATGATGTTGCACTATTTTCAGGAGGCGAACGAGGGCGATGCGCTCGCTGTATTCTGCCATCTGCTGGAACACGACGAGAAGCGGATGCGCGTCTGGTTTGACATGCGTGCGGGCCGGGGCGGCGCGGCGCTGGCGGCAAGCGAGCAACTTCTGCTTTCGGTTGACAAGAGCGCGGCCGCAAAAGCGACGCCTTGGCGGCCCGAGACGCTTGCCGCGCTCGATGCGCTCGCCAAAGCGCAACGCGGCCTCGCCCCGCCTCCTTTATCGGGCCAGGGCGTCGCGCTGAGGCGCAAATAGCTGCGGCGCCAAGGGCGGCGGATTTTTGCCCGGCCTTAACCCCTTGGGCGCATTCTCGCTTCGATGTCACTCACCGATTTCGCTCGCGGCTTCGCGCCGCCCGTGCGTTCGCCGCGTCTCGTCGCCGGGCTCTGCGGGTTGGCGCTCGGCCTTTGCGTGTTTGCGCTCGCCGACCGCCTTTCGCCCGATGGCGGCCGCCTGACCGCCTTCTTGCTGGCGCTCGTCGCAGCAGTCGGCTCGCTGGCGTTGTCGGCGTCGTCGGAAATGACGGCTTTGTCGTCGCTCGCCCGTGTGACGGCGCTCGCGGCGCTCAGTCTATTGATCGCCGCGTTCTCCGGCCTCGGTCCGGATCGTCTCGTACCCGTCTTCGGTCTGGCCTCGCTCGGCCTCTTGGCTTGGGGCGCGGCACATTTGATTCGTACATCGCCGCGCCTCGCGGCGCCCTCGGTCGCGGCGCTATCGCTCGGAGCGAGCCTCATCGCCGTGCTAGGCGTCTATAACGTCTATTACGTGCTCGTCTCGCGCGATCTGATGATCGCGGACTTCATGTATTACCGAAAGGTGTCGGTGCTGGTCGCCAGCCTCCTCGACCGCGGAAGGTTGCCTGACCTGATCGTCGGTCTCGCCAGTTCCCTGAAGGACGATTACTCGCTGCTTCCCGGGCTCGCGCCCGGCTTCGCGCTGGCGCTCGGCGCGCCGTTGTCGCGCGCAGTCTATCAGGGCGCGATCATAGTTTGCTACGCCGCTCCCGCAATTTATGCGCTCGGCTGGCTGGCGCGCGAAATTGCGCGTCGCGTGGCTCCAGGCGCCGACCTTGTCCGCCGGACGTCATTCCTGGCTTTCGCGATGACGACGGTCCTCGCCGCCTATCCAACTGGCTTCGTCGTCGCGGCGCGCGGGATGCCTGACATCGGCGGCCTTGCCCTTTACGTCGTCGCGTTGCGGCTTGCGGAGCGGCTCGCGCGCGCGCTCGCGCTGCGGAGCGGTCACGACGCGCACATTCGCGCGCTGGTCAGGAGACTGGCGCTTTCGCTCGCGCTGGTGTTGCTCGCGATGTTCTTTTTCCGACGCTGGTATGCCTTCGCCGTCGTCGGCCTTTGCGCCATGCTCGCGATCGAGATCGCGTTATGCGCCTGGCGCGACGGCCCCGCCTTCCGATGGCGTGAAACGGCCCTGGCCGCCGGCATCGGCGCACTGACGGCCTTGGCGCTCGCGAGCCCGGTGATCGTGGATTGGCTGCCGGACCCGGCCGCGCACGATTACGCCTCGATCTACGCCGCCTACCGCAAGCCGCCGCAAGTCTTTCTCGCGCTGATCGGCGATTGGTTCGGCTGGTCGATCCTCGCGCTCGCGGCGCTGGGAGCGCTCTTCGCGATCTTACGATCGCGCGACGCCAGGCTCGCGCGCATGACCTTTGGCGCCGCGATTGTCGCGGCGTGGCTGTTCTTGAGGGTCCAGACCCCCTATGTTCACCATCTCTATTTGATTGCGCCGGCGGTTACGACGGCGATCGCGGTTCCGCTGTTGAAGCTGTTCGCGCGCGCGAGGTTCGCCGCCATTGCGGCCGTTGGAGCGCTCGCGATGGCGACGCTGACGCCGGCTGGCGGGCTCGCGCCCCGGGGCGTCTTTCCCATCGCCGGACGTCCTGTCGCGCCCCGCACGGACCTCGCTGAACTCGCACGCATGAAGACATGGGTAGACGAGCGCGCGCGCCCCGATCACAAGGTTTGCGGCCTAGGTTCGAGTTACACATTCAGTGGCCAATTGATCGACGAACTCTGGCAAATCGAGGCGACGCGCTCGCCGCTTTATGGCGATCCGCGCCTTCGGCCGAGTGTGAAAATGTCCGACGTCGATACGGTCGAGGGTCCGCCCTCCTCCGAAATCAAGGATTGCGCGGTCATCATCGTCGGCGATCCCGTGCAGACGCACCTGATCCCGTCCTATCAGCAAGACGTTATCTTGCCTTCGCGCGAGATGCTGACCGGAGACGGCATCGGCGCGCATTATCGCCGCACCGGAGAAGTCTTTCGTCTCGAAAATGGGGTCAACGCCGTGGTGTTTGACCGCGTCTCGCCGCTCGAGCCCGCCGACGTGGCCGCGCTAACCGAACGCTGGAGACAGGCGCGCGCGAGCGCCCCCGTCGGGCTGCGCGGCCCCCTAACGCCTTGAGAGCTTTCGCCACTCAAATTTTTGAGCGCGGGCTCTTTGGATAGACGCCTTTGGTGAGGAACTTCGTCGTCGCGGGCCGCCCTGAGCCGCCGGCCCGCGTGCGCTTCGCTTCCGCGGGTTTGCCCGTCCCGGCCGGCTGCCACAACGGAACCAATTGATGTGCGCCCGGACCGATGAGATCGGCGTGCCCCATCGCTTTCAGGGCCTCGCGCAGAACCGGCCAGTTCTCGGCGTCGTGATAGCGCAGGAACGCCTTGTGCAACCGTCGTTGCCTTAGGCCCTTCACCGCATCGACCCGTTCGGAAGCGCCCCGCCGAATCGGTTTCAGTGGATTAAATCCCGTGTGATACATCGCCGTCGCCAGCGCCATCGGCGAGGGAAGATAGGTCTGAACCTGATCGGCGCGGTAGTTGTTCCGCTTCAACCAGAGCGCCAAGTTCAACATATCCTCATCGGTCGTGCCGGGATGCGCGGCGATGAAATAGGGAATGAGAAAATACTTCTTGTTCGCCGCGCGCGTCGCCTCGTCGAACAGTTGCTTAAACCGGTCGTAAGCGCCGATGCCCGGCTTCATCATCTTCGAAAGCGGCCCCGCCTCCGTGTGTTCGGGCGCGATCTTCAAATAGCCGCCGACATGGTGTTCGACGAGTTCGCGCACATATTCCGGACTTTCGACGGCCAGATCGTAGCGCACCCCCGAGGCGACCATCACCTTCTTCACTCCAGGCAACGCTCTCGCTTTCCGATAGAGCTGGATCAGCGATTCGTGACTGGTGTTCAAATTCTTGCAAATGTCGGGATAGACACAGGCCGGACGACGGCAAAGCGCCTCGGTCTCTTTGTCCCTGCACGCCATCCGATACATGTTAGCGGTGGGGCCGCCGATGTCCGAGATGACGCCGGTGAAACCTTCGCTTGTGTCGCGGATGGTTTCGATTTCCCTCAGAATCGACTTTTCCGAGCGCGACTGGATGATCCGTCCTTCGTGCTCCGTGATCGAACAGAACGAGCAACCGCCGAAACAGCCGCGCATGATCGTCACGGAATGGCGGATCATGTCCCAGGCGGGAATCTTCGCGCCGCCGTACAAGGGATGTGGAGCGCGCGCGAAAGGCAGATCGTAAACGCCGTCCATCTCCGGCGTCGTCAAGGGGATCGGCGGCGCGGTCAACCAGACATCGCGATCGCCGTGGCGCTGAGTCAACGGGCGCGCATTGCCCGGGTTGCTCTCCCGATGAAGTACGCGCGAGGCGCGCGCATAGGACTCGGGATCCGACGCGGCCTGCTCGAACGATGGCAACCGAATGACAACATTGGGCGCGAAGCCGCGCGCGCCTTCGCTCGGATTGTCGAGGTCGTCAACCGGCGCCTCGGTCCAGCCGTCCGGCGTCGCTGACCGCGCGAACGCGACCCCGCGCAAGTCGGAAAAGTCCTGCTTGACGCCGCCATCGGCGATGCGATGCGCGACCTCGACAAGCGCCCGTTCCGCATTGCCGTAGAGCAGCAGATCGGCCTTGGCGTCGAACAACACCGACCGGCGCACCTTGTCCGACCAATAATCATAATGGGCGATGCGCCGCAGCGAGGCCTCGATGCCGCCGAGCACGATCGGCGCTTCGGAATAGGCTTCGCGGCACCGCTGCGCATAGACGATAACCGCTCGATCCGGCCGCTTGCCGCCCTCGCCGCCTGGCGTATAGGAATCGTTGTGCCGCAAGCGACGGTCCGACGTGTAGCGGTTCACCATCGAATCCATATTGCCGCTCGTCACGCCGAAAAAGAGATTCGGCGGTCCGAGGGCGCAAAAGTCCCCGACGTCCCGCCAATCCGGTTGCGCGATCACCCCGACACGAAAGCCCTGCGCCTCCAGCAGGCGACCGACGATCGCCATGCCGAAGCTGGGATGATCCACGTAAGCGTCGCCGGTCACGAGAATCACGTCGCAGGAGTCCCATCCGAGCATCGCCATTTCGGCGCGGGTCATCGGCAGGAACGGCGCGGCCCTTTCGTTCCGGTGCTTCGGGAACTCGAATAGCGGCCGATCAGCTTCTTGCGGCGTCGTAGTCGCGATCAATCGCGTTGACATCGATAAAACAGGCTCCGCGCCTTCATTGGCGATCTCCACTCGTTCCACTTTACCCGCGTTCGCGAGGCAGCGCGCGAAAAATCGGGGGCGCGCGCGAGCATTTTACGGCGATTTGCTGCTTAAGGCGCAAGTACGTGATAATTCCATTTGAAAGTTCGCTTCGGCTACAGTTGATTTTCGGGCCGGAGCGCAGAGCCAACCGGAGAAACGCCCAGCCCGCAGGAAAGAAGCGATGAGCGCCGAAATTGTTGATACACATTTGCATCTCATCTACCGCGAGCGGTTGAGCTATCCCTGGCTCGCGGGCGTCGAACCGCTCAATCGCGACTTTCCCTACGAGGCCTACGCGACGGAGGCGCGCCGCTGCGGCGTAACCGACGCTTTGCATATGGAAGTGGACGTCGCCTCGACCGACATCGAGGCCGAGACGGCCGAGATAGCTCGGCTCGCCGCTGCGCCCGACGCGCTCATTCGCGGCGCCGTCAGCTCGTGCCGTCCCGAAGACGCCGGATTCGCCGCGTTTCTGGACCGTCAACTCGCCCATTCCTTCGTTCGCGGATTTCGTCGCGTTCTGCACGTCGTCCCCGATAGCGTGAGCGAGGGCGCGCTTTTTCGGGCTAATCTGCGACGTTTGGCCGGCGCCCGCCTGCCCTTCGATCTTTGCGTACGACCCGACCAGATCTACAAAGCGACCGCGCTCGCAGATATCGCGCCCGATGTGCAGTTCGTGCTCGACCATTGCGGCGCACCCGACATTAAGAACCAGGCGGAGCATCCCTGGCGCGAGCACATGTTGGAGATCGCGCGACGGCCCAACGTCGTCGTGAAAATCTCGGGCGTCGTCGCCTATGCCGACGCCGCGCGATGGACTCTCGACGACATACGCCCCTATGTCGAGCACGCGGTCGAATGCTTCGGTTGGGATCGCGTCGTCTGGGGCAGCGACTGGCCGGTCTGCACGCTGACCGCCTCGCTTTCCACCTGGCTCGCGGCGCTTCAGCACATCTTGAGCGGCGCCTCTTTAGACGAGCGCGAACGCCTGTTCGCGCGTAACGCGCGCCGCATCTGGAGTCTGTGAAGGCTGCGAAATCGCTTCAAACCGTCGCTGCCGGCAATGGCGGCTTACCGAGAATGAAATCCGCCCCCTTCTCCGCCACCATGATCGTCGGCGCATTGGTGTTGCAGGAGGGCACGAATGGCATCACGGAAGCGTCGACGACGCGCAAGCCCTCTATCCCGCGCAGCTTGAGATCGGGCGTCACGACGGCGTCCGGTCCCACGCCCATCGCGCAGGTGCCAACAGGGTGGTGGTCGGTCTTGCACGAGCGGTAGGCGTATTGCATCAACTCCGCGTCGCTTTGCAGGCTCTCGCCTGGCAAACGTTCCGCGAGCACGAACGGCTTCAGCGCGGGCTGTCGCATAATTTCTCGCGCGAGCTTGAGGCCTCCGAGCGAGCATTCGCGATCATAAGGATCGGCCCAATAGTTGGGGTCGATCAGCGGAGCGGCGGCGGGATCGGCGCTGGCGAGGCGCACCGTGCCGCGCGAACGCGGTCGCAGGAACGCGGTATTGAGAGTCACGCCGGGATTGCGCATTTGCGCGACGCCCGCCTCTATCCCCGAGCCCAGGCCCAAATGAAACTGAATGTCCGGCGATCGCGAGCCCTTGTCCGCATACCAGAAGCCGCCGGTCTCGAACAGCGTCGATGTCACCGGCCCCGTTTTGAACAACAGATATTGGAGACCGGCCCAGATCGTGCGATGCGGCTGTGCGACGCGGTCGTAAGTGTGGTCCCCGGTGCATTCGCAGATGACATAGAGATCGAGATGGTCTTGCAGATTGGAGCCGACGCCGGGCAGATCGTGGACGACCGGAACGCCCGAGGCCTCAAGCGCGGCCGCGGGACCGATCCCCGAGAGTTGCAGAAGCCGCGGCGAGCCCATGGCGCCGCTGGACAGCACGACCTCGCGACCGCAGCGTATCGTCTCCACGCCGCCCGCAGCTCCGACTTGCACGCCGACCGCGTGGCCCTTCTCGACAAGAATTTTCAATGTCGACGTCTTCAAACGAACAGTCAGATTGGGCCGCTTTAGCGCTGGCTTCAGGAATGCGCTTGACGCGGATGAGCGTTCCGCGGCGCGCGTAGAAAGTTGATAATGGCCTATGCCCTCCTGTACGGCGCCATTGAAGTCGTCGTTGAAAGGAATGCCCGATTCCTGCGCCGCGCGCAGGAAGGCATAGCTGATCGGGATGGGGTTGACTGGATAGGAGACGCCGAGCGGGCCGCCGTAATTGTGAAAGGCGTTGACGAGCCGCTGATTGTCCTCGCTGCGCTTGAAATAGGGCAGCACCTCCTTGTAGCTCCAGCCGGCGCAACCGGCCTCGTTCGCCCAAGCGTCGTAATCCATGGCGTTGCCGCGGGTATAGAGCTGCGCATTGATCGACGAACCGCCGCCGATCACCTTCGCTTGCGTGTACCAGACGACACGGTCGTTCAGATGCTTTTGCGGCACGGTGCTCCAACCCCAGCTCGCGACGCCCTTCGTCATCTTGGCGAAACCGGCCGGCATCTTGAACAGCGGGCTCCAATCGCCGCCACCCGCTTCAAGAAGCAGCACTTTAATCGTCGGGTCCGCGCTCAGGCGGTTGGCGAGCACGCAACCGGCAGAGCCTCCGCCGACGATGATGTAGTCATAGTCCATTGCTTAGCGTCCGGTCATTCGAAGGTCATTACGCGCGATGTGATCGGCGATGCGCAGGGCCTGCGCGGCGATCGTTAACGAAGGGTTCACCGCCGCCGACGTCGGCAGGAAGGAAGCGTCGACCACGAACAGGTTTGGGTGGTCATACGCACGGCAGTACGTATCGAGCGGCGAGGTCGAGGGATCGGCGCCGATGCGCACGGTGCCGCATTGATGCGACGGCGTCCGCCTGTCGAACGGCTTCGACAACGCGATCGGGTAGCCCGCTGCACGCAGCCGCTCCTTGAGGGCGGCGACGAGCGCCAAATGCGTCGACCAGTTGCTGCGCTTCCAATCGAGACGAACGCGCGCGCCGTCAATCGTTACGCGGCTTTCCGGGTTCGGCAAATCCTCGCTCATCGCATACCAGTCGACGGTTCGCCCACTCATCACGCCGAGCGCCCATTCCGGAGCAAGCGGCAGGCTCGCTTTTAGGATCGGCGCGGAGATACGGCCAAGCAGTTGAATGTTGCCGAGCGGTGCGCCCCCTTTGCCGTCGTCAAGATAGAAGTCGTTGATCCCGAGCGTCTTCTGATAGACCGAGTCGTTGACGACGCGCGGATCGATCGCCAGCACAGCGGAAGCGTTGTGGTTCATGAAATGCCGCCCGACCGCGCCGGAGCGGTTGGCCAGTCCCCCTTCTCCGGAGCGCAGAAGCAGCGCCGCCGAATTGACGGCGCCCGCGGCGACCGCGACGATTTCTGCGTCGATTGCGATGCGCTCACCGTCGCACGAGACTTCGACGCCGACGACGCGCTTACCGTCAGCGGCGACGATCAACCGCTCGACAAGCGCATTTGTGCGCAGTTTGACATTCGGATGCGCCAGCGCCGCTGCGAGTCCGCAGCTCTCAGCATCCATCTTGCCGTGGCCTGCGTCCGGAAATGCATCCCACGGGTTTTCTCCGCGCTTCAACCAGCGCTCAATATCGACCCCTAGCGGCAGCGGGAACGGATGGAGCCCGACCCGCTTCATGCGCTCGCGCGCCGCCGCGATCGCCGGTTCATCCGGCACAGGGGCAAAGGGATACGGCTGCGAATGCGGCGGCTCCGTGCAGTCGAAACCGAGCGCGCCGCGAACTTTGTATAGCGTCTCCGCACGCGTGTACCAAGGCTCGAGCTCGTCATAGGCGAAGGGCCAGCCCGGCGTCGCCCCGTCGCGATGGGCGACAGGGCTAAAGTCTTCGGCGCGGTATCTTAGCAGTACGGCGCCGTAAAGCTTGGTGTTGCCGCCGACGTAATAGTAATTGCCGGGATTAAACGGCTGGTCGGCGCCGTCGATCCATTGCTCCCTCGGTCTGTATACGCCTTGCTGAAAGATCGCGCGCGCATCGCGCAACCCCGGGCCATCGGTCAGACGCTCTCCGCGTTCCAGAATCAGAATCTTCGCACCGGTCGGAGCGAGGCCAGCGGAAAAGGTGGCGCCGCCCATGCCCGAACCCACGACGAGAACATCGACCTTTTCCCGGTTCGACATGTCGATAAGTCTCGTAAGACCTCAGATACGCCGCGTCGTCTGGGGATCGAACAGCAGCGCCTTGTCGAGATTGAAAGCGAAGGTGTGGCTCTCGCCGATGCGAATGTCGGTTTCGGCGCGCATCCGCGCGGTCAGCTCCTTGCCGGCGACATGGATCACGACGAATGTGTCCGACCCGGCGGGCTCGACAATGTCGACCTTCGACTCGAACTTCACCGCCGACTTCGCGTTGCGATCGATGCTCTCGCTATCGCTCACCGCTTCGGGACGAATGCCGAAGATCACCTTCGCGCCGTCAGCAAGTTTGGAGGCGTCTGCGCTCGCCGGAGCCGAAGCTACGATCGGCGAATTGTCACCGCGCTCGATGACAATTTTCGGCGCGCCGTCCGCGCGACTCACCCGTCCTTCGAGGAGGTTCATGGAGGGCGAACCCATGAAGTCGGCGACAAACAGATTCGACGGCGCGTTATAGATTTCCCTAGGCGTTCCGACCTGCTGCAATTCGCCATCTTTCAGCACGGCGATCTTGGTCGCCAGCGTCATCGCCTCGATTTGATCGTGGGTCACGTAAACGATGGTGGCGCCGGTCTGTTGATGCAGGCGTTTGATCTCGATGCGCATGTCTACGCGCAACTTAGCGTCGAGGTTCGACAGCGGTTCGTCGAACAGGAATACGCTCGGCTGACGTACGAGCGCGCGTCCCATGGCGACGCGCTGGCGCTGACCGCCAGATAGCTGGCTCGGACGTCGCGTCAGCAGGTGCTCAATCTGCAGGGTCTTCGCGACGCTGGCGATCGCCTTTTCGCGATCGGGTTTTGCGATTCCTCGCATCTCCATGCCGAAGCCGATGTTCTCGGCCACCGACATGTTCGGATAGAGGGCATACGACTGAAACACCATCGCGATGTCGCGCTTCGAAGGATGCAGATCGTTGACGATTTCGCCGCCAATCCTGATTTCGCCCGCGGATATCGATTCGAGCCCCGCGATCGTATTCAGCAACGTCGATTTGCCGCAGCCTGACGGCCCCACGAGCACGAGAAATCCTCCTTTCTCGAGCGAAATGTCGATCCCCTTGAGAATTTCGAGATTGCCGAAGCGCTTGCGCAGGGAGGAGATTTCGAGCGTGGCCATGATCTTATCCTTTCACGGCGCCGGCCATCAGGCCGCGCACGAAATAGCGCCCGCCGACAATGTAGACGAACAGGGTGGGAGCGGCGGCGATGATCGCGGCCGCCATGTTCACGTTGTATTCGACGATGCCCGTCGAGGTGTTGACGAGATTGTTGAGCGCGACGGTCATCGGCGATGCATCGCCGGCGGCGTAGGTCGAGCCGAACAGGAAGTCGTTCCAGATATTGGTGAACTGATAGATCACCGTGACGATGAAGATCGGCGTCGAATTGGGAAGCAGCACTCTTCGGAAAATCTGGAAGAAGCTTGCGCCGTCGATCATCGCCGCTTTCACCAGCTCGGTAGGAAACGCCTCGTAGTAATTGCGGAAGAAAAGCGTTGTGAAACCGAGGCCGTAGATCACGTGCACGATCACGAGATTGACGGTCGGGTTTCCGAGACCGAACGAAAATCCGATCGAGTCAGAAAGCTGAACCCCGAATTGCCCGAGCCAACCGAGAATCACAGCCATCGGGATGATGACCGATTGGAATGGGATGAAACAGGCGAACAGCATCATCCCGAAAACGAGCTTATGGCCCGGGAAGCGCCATTTCGTCAGCACGAACCCGTTGAGCGCGCCGAGAATCGTCGAGATCAGCACCGCCGGCACAACCATCTTGATCGAATTCCAGAAATAGACGGCGATGCCCGCGGTGTCGGATACCCCGATGCGAGCTTCGCCCCACGCACGAATCCAAGGATCGAACGTAAGATGCTTGGGCAGCGCGAACATGTTACCACCCGTCACTTCGTCGAGGGGTTTCAGCGACGTCATGATCATCACGACGAGCGGCACCAGATAGACGAAGGCGAACAGGAACAGCAGACCGTAGATGACGACACGCGTCGTCAACGAATGGCGGGACGGCTCGCGCGTCGGCGTTGTGGTGATGAGATCGGCGGCGCTCATCGGGCCTTCTCCCTCATCTCGGAATAGATGTAGGGCACCATGATCGCCGCGATGGTCATCAACATGATAACCGCCGAGGTCGAACCGACCGCCATCTGATTGCGGGTGAACGTATAGGAATACATGAAGGTCGAAGGCAGTTCCGCCGCGCCGCCCGGGTTCTTGCCGGTGACCGACAATACGAGGTCGTAAGACTTGATCGCCATATGTGCGAGTACGACCAGCGCGGAGAAGAACACCGGGCGCATGATCGGGATCACGATGCGGCGATAGGTCTGATAAGGCGAGGCGCCGTCGATCTGCGCCGCCTTCAATATCTCGCCGTCGACGCCGCGCAGACCCGCCAGAAACATCGCCATCACAAAGCCCGAGGTCTGCCAGACGCCGGCGATCGCGACGCAGTAGATCATCATGCGCGGGTTGACGACCCAGTCGAAATGAAAGCTCGTCCAACCCCAGTCATGCACGGCCTTTTCGAGGCCGATGCGCGGGTCGAGGAACAGCTTCCAGGCGGTGCCGGTGACGATGAACGAAAGCGCGAGCGGATAGAGATAGATCGGTCGGAGTATACCCTCGCCGCGAATCTTCTGATCGAGCAGGATCGCCAGCGCGAGGCCCAGGAACAGGCAGAAGAAGATATAGAGTCCGCCAAACAGACCCATGTTGACGATGGCGGTGTACCAATTCGATGGCGGATCGGTCTCGAAAGTCCAGTTCCAAAGCTTCTCGTAATTCGCCCAGCCGATCAATCTCGTGCTGGCGAACGCCTTCGAACCGGTGAAGGAAAGAAACACGGTCCAAAGATTGAAGCCGTAGACGAACACCAGCACCAGCAGGAAGGACGGAGCGAGCACCAGACGCGGCAGCCAGTCCTGAAGACGCGCGCGCATCGCGACGGTCGCGCTTGTCGGAGCGGCGGTGACGGTCGTCATGAATTCTCTCCCTGAGATCGACTGGGTTGCCCCCGCGCACGGCGGAGGGAGGCGAAGCGGCGAGGGCCTTAGGCCCCGAGAGCGGCCGCGACGGGAAGTCGCGACCGCGCGCGCATCGTGCTTACTTCGCGTTGTTGAGCGCCTTGACCAATTCCGCCACGGCGGCATCTGAGGTCTTGATCTCGCCGTGGAAGAACTTGGTCACCACGTCGTGATAGGCGCCGGCGACCGCTGGCGGCTGCGCATAGTTCTGCGCCATCGAGCCGACGAACGAGCCCTTGGCGTTGGCGGCCTTGACGTCGGCGATGCCCTTCTTGCCGCACATGTCGAAGGCGGTGTCCGGCACGTCCATGCGGGCGGGAACCGAACCCTTGACGACGTTGAAGGCCGACTGGAAGCTCACGCTCATCGTGGCGTCGGCGAGCGCGAGTTGCGCGGCCTTGCGGTCCGCGGAGACGTTGAACATCGCGAACATGTCGGTATTGTAGATGACTGAGCCGTCGGTTCCGGGGAAGCGGTAGCAGAGGAAATCCGTACCGGCTTCCTTCTTCGCCGCCTTGAACTCGCCCTTGGCCCAATCGCCCATCACCTGCACGAGCGCGTCGCCCTTGACCACCATGGCCGTGGCGAGGTTCCAGTCGCGGCCGGCGTAGTTGGGATCGACGTAGTCGCGCAGCTTCGCCATGTTATCGAACGCCTTCTTCATGGTGTCCGACTTCAGGGACGCCGCGTCGAGATCGACGAACGCCTTCTTGTAGAATTCGATGCCGCCGGTCGAGGCGACGACCGAGTCGAACATCGTCGCTTCCTGCCAAGGCTGACCGCCGAGCGCGAGCGGGATGACGCCGGCCTTCTTGGCCTTGTCGAGCAGGGCGACGAACTCGTCGAAGTTCTTGGGCTCCGTCCCGCCGATCTTGTCCATCACGGCTTTGTTGATCCAGACCCAGTTGACGGAGTGGATGTTGACGGGAACCGCGCCCCACTTGCCTTCGTAAGTCGTGAATTTCTGCAGCGCCGCCGGAACGACCTTGTCCCAGCCTTCCTTCTTGGCAAGTTCGGTGACGTCGCCGAGTTTGCCGGCCTCCGCGTAGTCGAGCGCGAAATAGCCGAGAATCTGCGACGCGGTTGGCGGATTGCCGGCGGCGACCATCGCCTTCAGCGTCGTCATGGCCGCTTCGCCGCCGCCGCCGGCGACGGGAACGTCCTTCCAAGTGTAACCTTCCTTGGCAAGATCCTGCTTGAGGACATTGAGCGCCGCCGCTTCGCCGCCCGAAGTCCACCAATGCAGCATCTGGATTTCTTTGTTGTCGGCGGCGTAGGCGCCGCCGGCGAAGCCGATCGCCGAAACGGCCATCGCGCCCGCCATCAGGAACGAACGAATTTTCATCGCATACCCTTCCAATACGTCACTCTCCCACCGGATGCGGTCCGGCCCCGTATCCAGAAGCCCTTTGGGCCCCCGATTCCTATTTTCGCGGCAACCACCAGGCCGTGCGCGGACCCGAATGCATGTGCAGCGTCTTTTCTTCCGTGTAGTCTTTCACCGCGTTGCGGCCAAGCTCTCGCCCGATCCCCGATTGTCGATAGCCGCCAAACGGCAGCTCCGGCGCGCCATCCATGAACGTATTCACCCAAACCGTGCCGGCGCGCACCCCACGCCCGACCGCGATCGCGGTGTCGAGATCACGACTCCAGACACTAGCCGAGAGCCCGTAGTCGGTCGAGTTCGCGATCGCGATCGCGTCATTGACGCTTCCGAAGGTCAGGGCGACTACAACCGGGCCGAACACTTCGGCGCTGGAAATCGCCATCGCCGTCGAGACGTCCGCAACAATCGTCGGCGCCATGAAGAGTCCGTTTGATCGCAGACGCTCGCCTCCCGCAAGCACGCTGGCGCCGGCCTCGCGCGCGGCGCGCACATGCGCTTCGACCTTGCCCAGATGATCGGCGCTGATGAGAGCGCCGACCCGCGTTTCCTCGTCAAGGGGATCGCCGACCTTCGCTTCGCGCGCGCGCTCGGTAAGTTCGCCGAGAAACCTGTCGGCGATGTCCTCGTGCAGCAGCAGCCTCGACCCTGCGTTGCAGCATTCGCCGGCGTTGAAATAGGCGCCGAAGGCGGCGGCGTCGAGGGCGGCGTCCATGTCGGCGTCCGGGAAGACCACCTGCGGGTTCTTGCCGCCGAGTTCCATCGACACTTTCTTTAGCGTCGTGGCGGCGGCGGCCATCGCCGCACGTCCCACTGCGGTCGAACCCGTGAAAGAAACCATGTCGACGTCGGGATCGCTGGTCAAAGGTGCGCCGACTTCCGCTCCGTAGCCGGTGACAATATTGCAAACGCCCTCGGGCAGCCCCGCCTCGGAGAGTAGATGCGCCAGGTGCAGTGTCGAGGCTGAGGTCATCTCGCTCGGCTTGACAACGCTGCTGCAACCCGCCGCGAGCGCGAACGGCAGCTTTTGCGACGCGATCAGCAGGGGAAAGTTCCAGGGAGTGATGATTGAAACGACGCCTATGGGCTCGCGAAGCACGAAACCGAGCCGGTCCGAGCCGAGATTGGCGTAGGATTCACCGGAAAGTTCGCGCGCCAGGGCCGCGGCATAGCGCCAGATGTCGGCGGCGCCCTCGATCTCGCTCCGCGCTTGCGCGATCGGCTTGCCCGATTCGAGCGTGTCCATCAGCGCCAGCAATTCCCGGTCGCGATCGATGAGATCGGCGGTCTTCAACAACACTCGCGCTCGGTTCGAGGCGGTCTCACGCGGCCAGCGACCTATCTCGAAAGCGCGGCGGGCGGCGGCGATCGCGGCGCGCGCGTGCATCGCCGAGCCGCGCGGCGCGCTCGTCACCAACACGCCATGCGCGGGACTGTGGCGCTCGATGCGCTGGCCGTCGCCGATGACGTCGCGCCCATCGATCCACATCGCTCGTTCGCGCGGAAAGCGCGCCAAGGCGGCGCTAAGGCGGGCGGCGTCGAGAGTGATGGAGGTTGCGACGTTCACAGCGAACTCCTAGCGGCCGGAAAAATTGGGCGACCGCTTCGCGCGGAATGCGGCCACGCCCTCGGCCAGATCTTCGGTCATCGCGGTCAAGGCGCCCGCTAGACCTTCGATCGGCGCATCGCGGTCCTCGCCCTCGGCGGCGTTGATCATCGCCTTGACGATTTGCACGGCGACCGGCCCGCGCGTGGCAATGTCCGCCGCCAGCGCCTCCGCGCGCGCGCGCGCGCCGCCGGCTGGCGTCAACTCGTCGATAAGACCGAGCGCCAGCCCTTCCTCGGCAGTGAAAATGCGCCCGGTCAGCGCCATGCGGCGCACGACGGCGGCGCCGAAGCGACGCACCAACCGCTGCGTGCCCGACCAACCGGGCGCCATGCCCAGGCCGGATTCCGGCAGGCCCAGTTTAATGCCGGCTTCCGCCACCCGGATGTCGGCGACCGCGGCGAGTTCGAGCCCGCCGCCGAAGGCATGGCCGCTGAGCGCGACGATGAGCGGAGTGCGCAGCCGCGCGAGCGCCTCGAAGGCGCGATGCCCCGCTCGCGTCCAGTCGCGCCACATTTCGAGGGCGGGCAACCCGCCCCAGGCGGCGATGTCGCCGCCCGCGCAAAACGCCTTGCCCTCCGCGCTAAGGATCGCGACACGCGCCTCGCGGGAAGCCTCAATGGCGCGCGCGGCGTCAATCAGCGCGTCGATCATCGCCCTGTCGAGCGCGTTCAGCTTTTCCGGTCGCCTCAGCGCGATACGCGCTATCGGCCCGTCGAATGTCAGTTCGACATGGGCGCTCATGGCTGGACCTCGCGCAATTTGAGTCCGATCGGTTCGTGACGAAACAGCGCGGCGGGCATTACTTTCAAATGCTTGTCGACGCGCAGTGGGAATTCGGCCTGGGCCAGCACGTCGCGCTCGAGATCGACGCCAGGCGCGATCTCGATCACGGTGACGCCGTCGCTTTCAAGCCGCATCACGCAGCGTTCGGTAACGTAAAGCACCTCCTGCCCTTGCTGGACGGCGCGCGGACCCGAGAAAGTTATCTGCTCCACCTCGCCAACGAGCTTCTTCACCTTGCCCTCTCGCGCGATCCGCAACGCCGCATCGACGATCTCGAGCTGCGCACCGGCGGTGAAATAGCCGGAAAAGACGATGCGCTTTGCGCGCGCGGTGATGTCGACGAAGCCGCCGCATCCAGCCGTGACATGCGGGCGCACGCCAAGCTTGGAGACGTTGATCGAACCGCTGCGATCGATCTGCAAGAACGAGAGCAGCGACATATCGAAGCCGCCGCCTTGAAAGTAGGTGAACTGCTGCGGCGATTGCACGATCGCCTCGGCGTTGGAGGCGCAGCCGAACTGGAAATCGAGGAGCGGCACGCCGCCGACCGCGCCTTGTTCGATCACCCAGGTCACCGCGCCGTGAAGCCCCTCCTCGATGAGGATGCGCGGCACGTTGGCGGAGATGCCGAAGCCGATGTTCACGGCGTCGCCATCGCGCAGTTCCATCGCGACACGGCGCGCGATCACCTTCGCGACGTCGAATCTCGGCGTCTCGAACGACGACAGCGGTCGGAAGATCTCGCCCGATATCGCCGGCTCGTAGGGCGTATGCGTCGTCTGCAACTGATCGGGGGCGACGACGATGACGTCGACGAGCACGCCGGGCACGACGACGTCGTGCGGGCGAAGAGTGCCCGCGGCGGCGAGTCGTTTCACTTGAGCGATCACGATTCCGCCATTGTTGCGCACCGACAGCGCCTGATCGAGCGGGCCTAGAATGCCGCCTTCATGCTCGTAGGAGAGATTGCCGCGTTCGTCCGCCGTCGTCGCGCGGATGATCGCGACCTCAGGAACGATCGTGGGAAAGAACAACCATTCGTCGCCAGCGAAATTCACGCGACTGACGATCGGCTCGGCCGAGGCCTTCGCGTTCATCGCACAGCCTTCGCGGATCGGGTCGACATACGTATCCATGCCGACCTTGGTCAGCACGCCGGGACGCTTTGCCGCGGCCTCTCGGTGCATGTCGAACAGGATGCCTGAAGGAACATTATAGGCCGGAATGGCGTCGCCCGTTACCATCTTCCAGATCATCGGCGGCTCGGCCGAGGACGGACCGGACGGATACGAGCCCGCCAGCACCTTGGCGAGACAGCCCGGTTTGGCGATATGGTCGACGCCTTTGACACCCCACATATCGCCGGCGGCGATCGGATGAAGCGCGGTCAGATTACGCGGGCGCCCCTCGGTGTCGAAGCGGGCGCCGATCGCCGCTAGCATCGCATCGGGGCATCCTAGCGCCGACGACGACGACACCGTGACGACCGCATTGTCGGGGATCAGGCGCGCCGCCTCGGCGGCTGTAAGAATTCTCGGTCGGGTCATGCGCGCGTTTCCGTGGCGTTCGCGTTTTTCGCACCGCTGGTCGCTCGAATGACAAGCGTCGCGGGACACAGGACGGTTTCGGGTTCGTGATCGCCGCTGGCGAGTTGCCGCATCAGGAGTTGAGCCGCGCGCGCGCCCAGATTTCGGCCGTTGACCGCGACGCTGCTCAGCGCGGGAAACGTATGTTTAGCTTCTTCTATATCGTCGAAGCCAATAACGCCGAAATCCTCGCCGACGCGAACGCCCGCCGCCGCGAGCCCACGCAGCAAACCGATCGCGACGACGTCGTTGAAACAGAGCGCTGCAGTCGCGGGCGCGACGAGGTTGAGCAACTGCGGCGCGGCTGTTCCGCCTCCCGAGTATGTGGGCGCCGTTTCGATCACCAGAGACGGATCGAATTCGAGCCGAGCGTCGTCGAGCGCGGCGCGATAGCCAGCCAGACGTTCGTCGCGCACGCCCAAGGAGGCGAATCCGCCGACGAACGCGATGCGTCGGTGGCCCGCGGCGATCAAATGCGCGGTCGCCTTGCGCGCGCCTTCGCGGTTCTCCGGCGCGACGAACGACGCCTTCAAGCCGGGCACGCGGCGCATTACCTGCACAACGGGCAGATCGCCGAGCAGCGGCTTCAGCTCGGCGAGCGAAGTGCCAATGGCGGGCGACAGAACCAACCCGCCGGCGCCGTGCTCGCGCATGGATCGGATGACTTGATGCTGGCGCAGCGGACTCTCCGCGGCGTTGGCCAGAAACGGAATATACGCACCTCCCTGACACGCTTCTTCGATGCCGATCGCCATTTCGACAAAGAACGGGTTCGACAAATCGTTGATGACCATGCCAATGACGCCGGACTTGGCGCCGCGCAGCGTCGCCGCCCCCCGGTGATAGACGTAGCCAAGTTCGCTCATCACCCCGGTGACCCGTTCGCGCGTGGCCTCGGCGACGAGGCCGCTGCCGGCGAGGACGAGCGAAACAGTGGACTTCGAAACACCAGCGTGGCGCGCAACGTCGACGATGGTCAACCGGCCATCGCGGCGCTCCGTGCGTCCCCTCGTTGCATCCTCGATCATGTCGTTTTTCAGACCCATATTTAGCACGTTCCAATTCATTGTTCGACGGATACACTGAAACCGCCGCTGAATGACGAGCGATCCTGTGATAGTTGCCCTCTGTTTTGGAACGTGCTAATTTTAAATATCGATTTTCAGTCTAGCCGTCAACACGTATTCACGGAAGCCAATCTTGAGTTCGCCAATTCCCCACGACGTCCTGGATGGTTTGACCGACGTGCCGATGCCCAGGCTGCCGAACGAGCGGCTTCCCGACAAGTTTTTGTCGGCGCATGGCGTCCGGGCGCCAATGCGCCGCTGCGAGGCGCTCGTTCTAGGCAGCGGCGCCGCGGGCCTACGCGCGGCGGTCGAATTAAAGCGGCGCGGCGTCGACGTGATGGTCGCGACGCAGAGCGCCTGGGGCGGCACGTCGGCCTGTTCGGGATCGGACAAACAGACCCTCCATACCGCGAACACTGCCGACCGTGGCGATGACTTCCGCGCCCTCGCCGAAGCGATCGGGGCCGGCGGCGCGATGGACGAGGACACCGCCTATGTCGAGGCGGTGGGATCAGCGCGGGCGCTCGCTTCTCTGCAATTTCTCGGCTTGCCGATTCCGCTCGACCGATATGGCGGCATACTGCGCTATCAAACCGACCACGACGAAGTTGGCCGCGCGACGAGTTGCGGCCCACGCACCTCTCGGCTGATGGTCCAGGCGCTGGCGCGCGAAGCAATCCGGCTGGATACGCCGATATTCAATCACACGACAGCCATTCGCATTTTAGTCGATGAGCGCGCGAACCGGCGCGTCGCCGGCGTGCTAGCGATGAACCCGAAACGTAGCGCCGAAGATAATCCGCTTGGCCTCGTCGCATTTCTGTGTGACGCGCTGGTGCTGGCGGGGGGCGGGCCGGGCGAACTCTACCGCGACAGCGTCTATCCCAGGAACTGTTTTGGTACGCTCGGCCTCGCGCTCGAAGCCGGCGTCGAAGCCGTGAATCTCACGGAAAGCCAATTCGGAATCGGCACGACGCGCGAAGGCTTCCCCTGGAATCTCTCGGGCACTTATGTTCAGGCCCTGCCCTATGTCTTTTCGCTCGACGCGAAAGGTCGCGAGCGAAACTTTCTGGCCGACTATTACCGCACCACCCGCGAACTCGCCTCGAACACTTTCCGCAAGGGCTATCAATGGCCCTTTCACGCGACGCGGATGCTCGACTTCGGATCGAGCCTTCTCGACCTCGCCGTCTTCCGCGAAACACAGGCGGGGCGGCGCGTGTTCCTCGATTTCAACCGTAATCCGCTGCCCGTCTCCGGCGACGCGCCGTTCTCGCTCGATACGCTCGACGGCGATGTGCGCGCCTATCTCGAAAATTCGGGCGCGCTGCTGGCGACGCCGATCGAGCGTCTTCGCAAAATGAACCCGCTGGCGATCGAACTTTACAAGCGTTACAAACGCGACATCACGCGCGCGCCGCTCGAATTCGCGGTGAACAACCAGCACATGAACGGCGGCCTCGCCGTGAATTCCTGGGGCGAAACGACCCTCTCCGGCTGTTATGCGATAGGCGAAGCGGCGGGCACGCATGGCGTGACGCGTCCAGGGGGCGCGGCGCTCAACGCCGGTCAGGTGTTTGGAACTCGCTGCGCCGAGCGCATCGCCGCGCGAGGCGCGCGAGCGCCTCAAGAGGGGTCCGCGCAGAACCTTGTCGAACGCGCCGTCGAAGCGGTCCTTGGCGCGTTGAGGAGCGAAGGCGGCGTTGCCCCCGAGGCCATTCGCGAGGAAGTCCAGGCGCGAATGAGCGACCACGCCGGCATCATTTGCAATGCTGGGGATGTCGAGGCCGCGCTCGCCGGGGCGCGCGCGCTCATCGCCGCCATCGACCGGCAGGGAGTGGCGTACAACAACGCGACCGACGCCCAACGCGCGCTGCAATGGCGGCAGATGGCGATCGCCTCCGAGGCGGTGCTCGCGGCGTTGTCGTTCTATGTCGGGCGCGGCGGCGGCAGTCGCGGCGCGCGCGCCATTTGCGATGTGCGCGGCGTCGACGTCCCGCGCGCGCGCGACCTATCGCTCGAAGCCTATCGCTTCCGCCCCGAGCGCCGGCAGGACCGCACCGAACAGATCCTCATTCGCCGTCACGGCCAGGACTTCGCGATCCGCACGCGACCGCTTCGCGTGCTCGACCGCAGCGATAAGCCATTCTTCGAACGCAATTGGCCGGACTTTCTCACCGGCGCGATCTACGACGAGGCAAAAGCATGACGACCGCTCAAAGCACGCGAAGCTGGCGCGGCCAACATATCGTCGGCATCGGCGAAGCGATGGTGGAATTCGCTCCCGTCGGCGACGATCTCTACAAGCGCGGATTCGCCGGCGACACGCTCAACACTTGCTGGCACATGGCGCAACTGCTCGGCGAACATGCGAACGTTAGATATTGCACGCGCGTCGGGACCGACCCTTTTTCCCGCGAGTTCGTCGAGTTCGTCGCCGCCAACGGCATGGACGCTTCGCGCATTGGCCGCGACGACGAGCGCGCGATCGGTCTTTATGTCATCAGCCTCGCCGGGGCGGAGCGCAGCTTCAGCTATTGGCGCGACACCTCCGCCGCCCGCCGCCTGGCGGATGACCTCGGCGCTCTGCGCGAGGCGCTCGCCGAAAGCGCGCTGATCCATGTCTCCGGCATCACTCTGGCGGTGGTCGGCGAAACCGGACGAAAACATCTGGCCCGCGCATTGAGCGAAGCGCGCGCTTCGGGCGCCGTCGTCTCGTTCGATCCGAATGTGCGGTTGCGGCTGTGGCGCAATCTCGACGAACTCCGCGACGCCACGCGCGTCATGCTGGAGGAGACCGACATCGCTCTGCCGAGCTTCGACGACGAGGCGCTGGTCTGGGGCGACGCCGACCCCGATTCAACCATTGCGCGCCTTACCGGCGCGGGCGTCGCGGAGATCGCAGTCAAGAACGGCGCGGGCGAAGTCGTTTGGTTGGCTGACGGCGCGCGGGCTCGCACCCGCACGCCGCCGGCGCCGACCATTCGCGACACCACCGGCGCGGGCGACTCCTTCAATTCAGGTTATCTTGCCGCGCGCTTCGTCGGAATGCCCGCCACGGAAGCCATCGAATTCGCGCAGCGCCTCGCCGGCGAGGTGATCGGACATTTCGGCGCCTTGGCGCCAAGAGAATCTCTCGCCAATTTTCAGCGTGCGATCCGCCAGCGTGCAGAACGCTAGCCCGAAGCCAGCGCTCGAAAACACGGCGCCGCGGCGCCGCGGGGGGCGGCGCGGGCTCGCGACACCCGTCGGGAGCGCCGGATCGC
>JBBIIT010000027.1:45515-47528 GCA_037446355.1 Beijerinckiaceae bacterium
ATCCCAAGACGACACGAAACGAAGTCGATTTATCGGCGTTTCCCATACTTGGCCGATCGCGGATCGAAGTTTCCACCCTGACGCTCATAGAACAACGTGACCCCGCGGATGCGTCGGCGACGCCCGCCTTGATCGTCGCGCCTTACGCCGTCCACGATGCCTCGATCGTCGATTTCGCGCCCGGGCACAGCCTCGCGCAGGCGCTGGCGGAGGCCGGAGTTCCCTATGTCGCCGCCACTTATTGGAAGTCCGCCACCTATGAGGCGCGCCATTTCGGCATCGACGCTTATCTCAGCGATCTCAATGTGGCGATCGATGATCTGGGCGGGCGCGTCGCTCTGATCGGATTGTGTCAGGGCGGGTGGCTCGCCGCGCTCTATGCCGCGCGTTTCCCGGGCAAGGTGGAGAAGCTCGTTCTGGCCGGCGCGCCTGTCGACGTCGAGGCCGCTCCTTCCACGATCACGCGCGCCTTGGCGAATACGCCGACGGCCGCCATTCGGCAGGCGATCGCGTTGGGCGGAGGACTTGTGCCGGGCGCCGTTTCGCTGGCGCTTTGGGCGCCCGGACTGAGCGACGAATATCGTCCCGAGATCGCCTTGCAAGTCGAAGGCGACGAGGCGCTGAAATCCAGATTCGCGGCCTGGAATGCGCGCGGCATGGATCTGCCTGGCGCCTATTTCCTGCAGACCGCCGAGTGGCTATTCCGAGAAAACCGCCTCGCCGATGGCGGATTTCCCGCGCTCGGGCGCGATTGCCGCCTCGCGGACTTGCATCTGCCCATCTTCGCGCTCGCCGCCGAGGACGACGTCATCGCGCCGCCGCCCCAGGTCGCCGCGGTGGCGCGCCATTGCGTGCGCTCGACGGTCACGGTTCGCGTGGCGCCCGGACGGCACCTGTCGCTGTTCATGGGCGCGCGCACCTTGAAGAACGAATGGCGGGAAATCGCGCACTGGCTCTCGAACGAGCGCCCCGCAGGCAAGCGGGCGCGGCCGGGGCGATAGCCGAGAATGAGCGCGGGACCGCCCCGGCGAGACCACGAATTTCGCTGAAGCCCGGTCGTGAAATCAATCCCCGCGCGGGATCGCCGCGCAGCGCCGCGACGATCCGGTTTGCCTTGTTCATAAATTGGCCCAAAACCGCTGCTCCCGGCGCGCGTCCTTCTCGTGATTGACTCCGGCGGCTGCGTGATCCGCGCTTGGCGGCGGGGCCAAGCGGGACTTGCGGGTCGTCCCGGGTCCGATCCGTGAGTAGGGGTCTGGGATGACGATTCGACCCCGCATGTCGAGCTTGGCTGCCCAACTCAACTTGCGAGAAAACCAATTGGAGAAACGCCAAACCCCGCAGACGACCAAAATCAGGGCGTCTCAAGGTTCTTCCCGGACGAATATCTTGCGGACTTGCCCTGCCTCTGACATCCTCTCGCAGTTTGGGAAAGAATGTCGGCGGAGATTACATGTCGCAATCGATTTTCGCCAGAATGCTAATATTGATTTCGCTTGCCGGAACTACTTCGGCTTGTGTCACCACTCAGGAACTGCCGCTCGCGCCCAACGTGGTGCGACTTGATACCTCGGCTAAGGGCGCGCTGTTCACCGGCCACGCTGTAGATATTACGATGCAGAGGGCAGCAGAAATAACGTTGAAGAATGGGTTTGACTACTTCCGTCTAGATCAAGCTCAGCTCTCCCAAGGTTCGCAGCTAGCGGGAATATATTCGACGTCAAGCGGAACAGGATTCGCCAATAGTTATGGCGGATTTACGACGATCAACGGATCAAGTACTGGCTTCTCCACTCCAATTATGGCCCCTACTGCCGAAGTAGGCGTGACCGTGATTATGTTCCATCGAGGAGAGCCCGGCGCGAAAGATGCATTTAATGCACACGAAGTACTGGCGAAATACGGGAAGAGTTCTTAAGCGGGTCGACAAGACTTCATCTAGCCCCGACACCAATGTGGTTGGTACGTCGTTGTCGCCCTTCAAGGGGTCCGCTTAGGTTCCGCGCCGAATGT
>JBBIIT010000028.1:0-9054 GCA_037446355.1 Beijerinckiaceae bacterium
CGCGACAGCCAGATGCTCGGCGCCTCCACGAAGCGCCAGATCAACCAGCCGAGCGCAAGCGCAACGGGCGCCGAAGCGACGAGGCCGGGCCCGCCAAAATGGGTAATCGCGATCTTGAAGACCAGCCAGTGCGAGAGATAGAGGCTATAGGACACGCGCCCGAGCCATTGCGCTGGCGTCGATTCAAGCCAGGCGTTGCGGAAATCCCAGCGCGACAGATACGCGCCGACGACGAAGAACGCGCCAAAAAGGAACATCGTGTAAAGCGTGGCGGCGAGGAGCGTCGCCGTCACGCCGAACGCGGCGCGCCACAGCTTGCCGCTGCCCGCCCAGACGAAGAACGGCATGAACAACATCGCCCAGGCTTCGACGCAGAGCGACCAAATCGGCGGATCGATTTCCGGCTTCGCATTGGCGGTGAGCACGGGATACCAGAGGAATTGGCTCCAGAGCGGCGGGATATGCGCGATTGCGTAGCCCGCCGCGAGGCAGAGCCCATAAACCGGCCAAAGTCGCGCAATTCTGCGGGCGAGGAATAGGCCGAAGCGACCGTCCCAGGACCGGGTCAGCACTAAGCCTGAAAGAGTAAAGAAGCCTACGACTGCGATGTTGGCCGGCATCGCCAGAAGCGTGACGCCGAGCGGCAAACTCAAGTGGAATGCGAACACCACGAGAGCGAGCACGCCACGCAATCCGTCGAGCGCGGGCAGCCGTCGGGCGCCAAGATGCGTCGTGTTCGAGGTCGCGGGCGTCATTGCAGGCAGATCCGGTCCGGGCCGAGGGCGCCGCACTATCGCCCGACGTCAGTTAACGCCGGCTTTCGCGGTTGGACTCAGCCCTCGGCTTGATCCGAAAGCCGGCCGAGGCTCTCTTCGCGCCCCAGCGTTTCCAGCACATCGAATATGCCTGGCGAGGTGGCGCGTCCGGTCAAGGCGGCGCGCAGAGGCTGCGCCATCACGCCGAGCTTGGCGCCTTGCGCCTCGGCATAGGCGCGCACGACCGCCTCGGTAGAAGCCGCGCTCCATTCGCTCAAGCCTCGCAGCGCCGGCAGCATCGCGCGCAAATGCAGGCGTCCGGCCTTGGCGAGAATTTCCTCGGCCTTGGCGTCCATCGACAGGGGCCGCTTTGCGAAGAGATACTGGGCGCCGTCGACCAGTTCGACCAGCGTCTTGGCGCGCTCCTTAAGGCCGGGCAGCGCCCTGGCGAGCTGGGCGCGCTTCGCGTCGTCGAGTTCGGCGGCCATTTCCGGCCCGCCCGGCAGGTAGGGTAGGGTGTCGACCAGCGTCTTGAAGAGTTCGGCGTCGGGCTCGGCGCGCATGTAATGGCCGTTCATGTTCTCGAGCTTCTTGAAGTCGAAACGCGAGGGCGAGCGCCCGATCGCCGGCAGGTCGAAGGCGGCGACCATGTCCCGCGTGTTGAAGAACTCCTGGTCGCCCTGGCTCCAACCCAGCCGAACGAGATAATTGCGCAAGGCGGCAGGCAGATAGCCGAGCGCGCGATAGGCGTCGACCCCGAGCGCCCCGTGGCGCTTGGAGAGTTTGGCGCCGTCCGGCCCGTGGATCAGCGGGATATGCGCCATGACCGGCACGTCCCAGCCAAGGGCCTGATATATCTGCATTTGCCGGGCGGCGTTGGTCAGATGGTCATCACCGCGAACGATGTGCGTGACGCCCATATCGTGATCGTCGACAACGACGGCGAGCATATAGGTCGGATTGCCGTCCGAGCGCAGCAGCACGAGATCGTCGAGATCCTTGTTGGCGAACGTGACCTTGCCCTGCACCTTGTCGTCGACGACCGTCTCGCCCTCCTGGCGCGCGCGCAGGCGGATGGTCGGCGCGACGCCCGCTGGCGCCTCGGAGGGGTCGCGGTCGCGCCAGCGGCCGTCGTAGCGCATCGGTTTGCCCTCGGCGCGTTGAAGTTCGCGCATCTGGGTCAGTTCCTCGGCCGAGGCGTAGCAGCGATAAGCGCCCCCCATGGCAAGCAACTGATGCGCGACTTCGCGATGGCGGTCAGCACGCTCGAACTGGCGCACCGCTTCCCCCTCCCAGTCGAGGCCTAGCCATTTGAGTCCGTCAAGTATGGCGTCCACGGCCGCCGCGGTCGAGCGTTCGCGGTCGGTGTCCTCGATCCGCAGCAGGAACTTGCCGCCCATGCGCTTGGCGTAGAGCCAATTAAACAGCGCCGTGCGCGCGCCGCCGATGTGGAGAAAGCCGGTCGGCGAGGGAGCGAATCGGGTGACGACCTGGGACATGGCGGAGGCTCAAGCAAAAGGCGGGAGTCGAACGGAGGCCGCGCTGTAGCAGAAGGGGGGACGAGGGGCAAAAGCGAGCTTCGCCTCTTTGGCGCCGCGCCCTCCACGTGCTTTACTTTACGTAATGTTCAATCCCGCGCGCTCCCGCGCCCACGTGGGCGTTTCGGCCGGCCTTTTCAGGACCGGCGAAATCGCCCCGGCGTGGGGGGCCAGATTTGCCGCCGCGCTCGCCAGGGAGACCGAGGAGCGTCGGTTCTTCCTGTGGATTCCCGTCGCCGCGATGGGCGGTGTTTCCCTGAATCTGGCCGCCGACCGCGAGCCGGTTCTATGGTTGCCCGCGCTGCTGGCGATCGCTTTCGCCTCGCTCGCCTGGGTTTCGCGCGCCCACCCCGCGCCGCGCGGTCTTTTCGTCGCGCTGGCGGCGCTGACGGCGGGGTTTCTTTCGATGGGGCTGCGCACGACGCGGGTCGCGACGCCGGTGCTCGACCATATCCGCATCGTCAAGTTGCAAGGTTTGGTCGAGGAGGTCGATTTGCGGCCCGTCGGCGCTCGGCTGGTCCTCGCTGTGATCGACGCCGGCGATATGCCGTCCGACATCGCGCCGCGCCGTGTGCGCGTGACGACGCGCAAGACGCCCGACGTCGTCGCGGGCGATTACGTCGCGTTGCAGGCGCGCCTGCTTCCTCCTTCGCACGCCGCGCTTCCGGGCGGCTATGACTTCGCGCGCGACGCCTACTTCCAGGGCGTCGGCGCGGTCGGTTCGACGCTTGGCGCGATCGAGCGGCGCCCGCCGCCCCGTGAAGCGAGCTGGCGCCAGCGTTTCGGCGCCGCGATCGATCACGCGCGCAACCGCCTCGCGCTGCGCGTCAATGCGATCATCGGCGGCGATGAGGGCGCGATCGCCGCGGCGATGGTGACGGGCAAGCGCGATTTTCTTTCCAATGACGCCAAAGATCTTATCCGCGAAGCCGGCATTTTTCACATCATCACGATCTCGGGCGTGCAGATGACCCTGGTCGCCGGAATTTTCTTCGTGCTGACTCGGCGCCTGCTCGCGCTGTCGCCCAAGCTCGCCTTGAACTATCCGATCAAGAAATGGGCGGCGACGGTCGCCATGGCGGGATCGTTTTTCTATGACATCGCCACCGGCTCGCGCGTCGGCACCGAGCGGGCGCTCATAATGACGTTGATCGTGCTCGGGGCCGTGCTGCTTGACCGACGCGCGCTCACGATGCGCAATCTCGCCTTTGCGGTTTTGGCGATTATTGTGCTGGAGCCGGAGGCGATACTGGGCGTAAGTTTTCAGCTTTCGTTCGCCGCCGTCGCCGCGCTGGTCGCGGTGATGGAGGCGCGGCTCGCGCGCGTGGATCAGGGCCACGATCCGTTCGTGCCGCAACGCCGAAAGCCGGTGAAACGCGGCGCGCTCGCCGCGCATTTCGTCGACAAGCCGCTCGGCCTGTTGCTGGCGACGCTATGCGCGACGAGCGCGACCGCCTCGTTCATGGCCTATCACTTCCATGATCTCAGCCCTTATGTGCTGATCGGCAATCCGTTGACGCTGACGATCATCGAATTCTTCGCCGTGCCCGGCGCACTGCTGGGAACCGCGCTCTATCCGCTCGGCCTTGACGCGCCCGTCTGGCTCTATGTCGGGGCGGGCATCAAATTCATCCTGTGGGTCGCGCGTTTCATCGCCGCGGCGCCGGGCTCGACGCTGCATGTGCGCGCTTTCGCGCCGTTCGCGCTGCCGTTTCTTTCGCTGGCCGTGATGAGCGCGGTGATCTGGCGCACCTGGACCTTTCGCGCGATGGCGATTCCGTTCGCGCTCGTCGGCCTTCTCGGCGCCGTATCGGGACCGCGTTACGATGTGATCGTGCCGCCGTCGGGCGAGCAGGCGGCGCTTCGCGACGCCGATGGCCGACTGGTGATCGTCGGCAGGAAGTTCAACGCCTTCTCCGCCGAGCAATGGTTTGCCGCCGACGGCGACGACCGCGATCCCTCGAGCGCGCGCCAGGGCGAGGACGGGTGCGACCGGCTAGGCTGCGTCGGCGATCTGCCCGAGGGCCAATCGCTGACGCTCGTCGCGGATCGCCTGGCGTTCGAAGAGGATTGCGATCGCGCCGCGATTCTCGTCAGCCCGCTGACGGCGCCGGCGAATTGCCGCGCCGGCGAGGTCTTCGACGAACGGCGCCTCGCCGAGACCGGCGCCGTCGGGCTCAACTGGGACGGCCAGCGCTTCCAGATCGCGTCAGACCGCTCGCCGACGCAGGATCGGCCCTGGTCGCGCGCTCCCAAACATCCACGCGCTGAGCGCATGGTGCGCCCCGGCGCGGGCGCGGCGACGAAAGGCGCCGACCCGGCCGACCCCTCGACCGACCCGGCCGAGCCTCAATAAAGCTCAGCCGAGCCGCTTCAACGCGCGAGCGAAGCGAGCGAACAGGTCGTCGATCTCCTCCGCCTTTACGATCAGCGGCGGACAGAAGGCGATGGTGTCGCCGATGGCGCGGATGATGAGGCCTTCCTCGTGACAAAGCTCGGCGAGCTTGGCGCCGAACGAACCCGCCGGTTCGACCGGCGCCTTGGTTTGTTTGTCCGCGACGAATTCCAGCGCGCCGATGAGGCCGATTCCGCGCGCCTCGCCGACGTTGGGGTGCGAGGCGAAGCTTCGCAGCTTGGCCTGAAAATGCGGCGCCAGCCGCGAGGCGGCGCCGACGAGATCGCGCTCCTCGTAGATGTCGAGATTTTCGAGCGCGACCGCCGTGCCGACGGGATGGCCGCTGGCGGTGAAGCCGTGGCCGAAGACGCCGATCTTATTCGAATTGTCGGCGAGCGTCTGATAGATCCTGTCGGTGAACAGCACCGCGGAGAGCGGAAAATACGACGAAGTGAGCTGCTTCGAAACGACGAGGAAATCGGGCGCGATGCCGTAAGTTTGGCAAGCGAACATATTTCCGGTGCGCCCGAAGCCGGTGATGACTTCGTCCGCGACGATCAACACGTCGTATTTGCGGCAGACCGCCTGAATCTTTTCCCAATAGGTGCGCGGCGGCGTGATGACGCCGCCCGCGCCCATGAGAGGCTCGCCGAAGAACGCCGCTACCGTGTCGGGGCCTTCGGCGAGGATCAGCGCCTCCATCTCCTCGGCAAGGCGACTGGCGAAATCCTCCTCGCTCTCGCCCGGCTTGGCGAAGCGCCAGTGGTTGGGGCACGTCAGGTGTCGGACCATCGGCAGCGGCAGGTCGAAATCGCGATGGAAGTTCGGCAGGCCGGTCAGACTGCCCGAGGCGATCGTGACGCCGTGATAGGCCTTCTGGCGGCTCAAAATCTTTTTCTTTTGCGGGCGGCCGAGCGCGTTGTTGTAGTACCAGATGGTCTTCATCGTCAGGTCGTTGGCTTCCGACCCGGAGGATGTGAAATGCGCTTTGGCGATGCCTTCGGGCGCCAATTTCACCAATCGTTCGGCGAGCTTGGTCGCGGCGGGATGCGACTTGTGCGAGAACGAATGATAGAAGGGCAGCCTGCCCATCGCCTCGGAGGCGGCCTTGACGAGTCGGGGTTCGCCGAAGCCGACCGCGACGCTCCAAAGACCCGCCAGCCCTTCGATATATTGTTTGCCCTGATCGTCGTAGACGTAAACGCCTTCGCCGCGCTCGATCATCATCGGCCCGACCTTTTCGTGCCGGCGCGCGTTGGTGGCGGGATGGAAATAATAGGCGATGTCGCGGGCGGCGAGCGAATTGGGGCGATCGGTCACGTGGGGTCTCGCACAGGTTAATGAGGCGTGCCAGTCTTCATAGCGGCAATTCAAGCCGCCGTCATGCCCAGGCGCGAACGGGTCGTCGCGCCCGGCCCGGCGCCGGGGCGCAACTGGCTCGGACCGCAGTTGGGGACGAGATCGCTGCGGCGCCGGCTATTGCAATTTTATGCTGGTGGATAAAATCTGACGCTTGGTACCGATAGCGAATGGCGCAAAACGGCTCATTGCGGCCGACCGCGATCAAATTGACGGCGGTCTCGTCGCGACCCGAAGCGGGCGTCCGCATCGCCCACGCAACGACTGCTGTCCGTTCGTAAGCGATTGTTCGGATCGCGGTTAAGTTAGGAGCTTCCGTGCTATGGGGGCTCGGGTTGCCCCGCGGTCAAGGCGGCGGGAGACGCCGCCTTGAAGCTTGCAAAGGTGCCAGGTCAGGGCTGCAATACGATTTCGCCGGGGCGCCAGCTTTTGTCGAACCAGGCTTCGAGCGGGCCATAAAGGCGCAGGATCATGAACCAGCTCTTGCCCGGGATCGTCTGGACCCAGTTCTTTTCCATCCCCGCAACAGGCTTCGGGCCGAACCAGACGTCAACCGACCCGTCGGCGTTGGTCTTGAATCCTGGATCCTGACTGCTGACGCTCGGCGCCTTCTGGTCGGTCTGAAGCATCGAGCGGGTCTGGGTGTCATAGACGATGACCGACCAGAAATCCTTGACCGGAATATTCGGTGGCAGATGCAACTTGTAGGTCTTGGCGCCGTCGAACGGATTGCCCTCCGAATCGCTGGCGGTCCAGGGATATTGCGATCCCCGACCGACCATCTTTTCCTCCATCGCCGGGGTCACGCCAGTGGCGAAGAAATAGAAGAAGGCGGCGCCGTCGAGATTGCTGACGCCCGGAGCCGACTGGAATTTATAACCGCCAAAGAAGGGCAGCCGCCATTGGCTCTTGCTGTCCGGATAATAATAGGCGTCACGAGTATGCATCTTGAACGCGAGGGCGCGCGCGGTCGCGGCGCCGATATTGGCGGCGTCCGCGAGGATCTTTTTCATACGCTCGTCAGGAGCGAACGGCTTGCCCTTTTCGATGCCGATTGAGGCGAAGAGGCCGAGCGTGGTTGGATCTGAGCCTTCGCTCGGTTCTTCCTGGATCGCTTCGTTCAGCAGGGCCCAAAAGGAATAGTCGCCAGGGAAAACGAAATTGGACGGAATGCCAGAGGCATCGACGAATTTCATCGGCGGCGGGTTGGCGGCGTCGGCGAGCGCATAGATCTTCAGTTTCGCCTTGACGGATTCGACGCCCGGCTTGGGAGAGCCGTCGACAAGAAACGAACGGAAGGGCATCCACGTGCCGTAAGTGCTGGGACGAACGACGAAATAGCCCACAGGAATCTCGCCCGTGTAGCCGGGCGGCAGGACCAGATATTTGCCGCCTGCGCCATGGTCCGCGCCGGTAATGCCGATGTCGGCGACCCATTTGTACCAGAAATCATCGATCACCCCGAGCACCATGGGGGGAACTTCGACAACGAGCGGGCCCGTGTGGGTGTCAAGCCAGATGAAGCTGTAAACGGTGTTGTCGTTCGCCGTCAGCTCCACCGTCTTGGGGTCGACCAGGGTTTCCCAGATCACATCGGTTTGGTTATCTGGGCCGAACTTGCGCAGAGAATCGCGCATTCCAACCTGATTGACGATGGGAAGGGCCAGCAGATAGGCCTGCAGCGCGCGTGAGCGGTCGAGATTGTCATAGAGCTTTGCGACGGCTTCGGCTGTTGGCACGCCATCGGTCAGGTTCAACCCGCCAATCGAGGTTTCCAGGTGGTCAGGCATGGCCACGCCCGGAGCGATGGGCGTCGTCATCTTGTGGATTTCGGCCTGCCCGGGCGAGAGCGCCAAGCCAGAGAGCATCAAGCTGATGAGCGCTGTTTTCATCATGCACCTGGTCCTTTTGCGATTACGTGTTCAAATTTGACAGGGTTGAGCCACCGTTCGGCTGGTCCCGTAACAGTTAGAAAACAAAACCTGATACCTTGTAAAGGTCGAGCTTCAAGGGCCGCTCCGCAACCATTTCCGGCCTTTTCGAGGATCGCCGCTCCCCGCCCAACCTTTCTCTCACCGGCCAATTCGGCGGCCGTCCGCTCTCCGCCGATCGTGTTGAAAAACTCCTTTTTGGCCCCTGGTCGAAATTTTGCAGCCCCTTGGAGCCAGCAGCGTAAAAAAGATGCGGGGGACCAGTAAGTTTTGCAGAAAATCCGCTGAAGACCACCGCGACCAATTCTGGATGGCACTGAACGAGGAAGGTCGTTCGCCATCAATTTTGGCGGGATTTTTGAGGCGCCCAAATTTCGGAGTTTTTCAACACAATCCGCCGTTGGCGGCCATTACGTGAGGGTACCAAGCGTATGATTTTGACCACTAGTGTCGAGCGGGTTGGTAATATCGATACCATTGCCGTTGATCGCATTGTCGCCGTAAGTATGCACATAGCTGTCGTTGGCGACGCCGACTGCGTTGCCGGTGACGACTGTTCGCGTGAGATAAAGGTTCGCGGTATTCGCCTCGAATCCCTCGGAGCTGTTGTTGCTGGCGTCGACTTGATCGGCGATAATCAAGACTTGGCCCGATGTCTTCCATCCGCCAACCGAGACGCCGTACTGAGTGTCAACGGCGTTGACACGGACAAATGAGCCTTTGACGGAACCGGTCGAACCAGCATTGAGTCCGGAAGTGGCAGGAAGCACCCAAGCGCCGGTATAAAGGTTGCCGGCCAGGAGAGTGTCCGAAACGGTCAGCTCAAGAAAACCCGCTGCGGGGGCGACCAGCAGCCCGTTGCCCGTCGTGTTGAATCCTTGAAAGTATTTGATCGAGCAATGGTCCACGATAAGGCTGTTCGCGGTAATCACGTTGACGCCATTGCCGAGGCCGCTCGAACCGGTGAGGCTGAGACCCCGGAGAAGGACGTTGGCGCCGGGGGCGTTGATGAAGATTGCGTCGCCGCCGCTGGCCGGGTTCTGCACGCCAGCGGTGCCGACGCCATCGTTGACGAT
>JBBIIT010000028.1:9154-46828 GCA_037446355.1 Beijerinckiaceae bacterium
CGCCGCCGCTGGCCGGGTTCTGCACGCCAGCGGTGCCGACGCCATCGTTGACGATGCTGACGGACTGCGTGATGTTCACCGGCCCCGGACCATAGGCGCCGGGGTCGAGCACGTCGATCTCACCCCCCGCCGCCACGACCGCCAGCGCGCCGTTGAAGGTGCGGCAGGGCGATACGACCGGCCCGCACGAGGCGCCGTCGACGCCGTGGCTGGAGACCCAGGCCTTAGTGAGACCGGAGGCGACAGCCGAGGCGGGCGCGGTCGCCGCCGGCAAGGCGAGTCCATTTACCGCGACCAGGAAAGCGAAACGAAATTTCATGATGAAACCCCTCTGGCCGGCGCCAAGCGCGGCCTCCGGCGTGAATTCAGGGTATCATATGTTTCGGACAGGCGTTTGCGGTTCTTGGAGCGTTTCGCGCGGCGATGGAAATCGCGATGCGCCCTTGCGCCGAGGCTATTCGGCGGCCTGCGTTTGCTCGCCGACCCAATCGGGCGCGGACTCGTTTGTCTGCGCGCTCGGTTCCGGTGAGGACTTGCCGGAAAGCCAGTGCGACAAGCGGTCGAGATAGAGATAGATCACCGGCGTCGTGAACAGCGTCAGCGCCTGACTGACGATGAGGCCGCCGACCATGGTGTAACCTAGCGGCTCCCGAAGTTCGGAGCCGGTGCCGTGGCTCAGCATCAGCGGCACGCCGCCGAGCAGAGCCGCCATCGTCGTCATCATGATCGGGCGGAAGCGCAACAGCGCCGCTTTTCGGATCGAGGCCTCCGTCGATAGGCCCTCGTCGCGTTCGGCGGCGATCGCAAAATCCACCATCATGATGCCGTTCTTCTTGACGATGCCGATCAACAAGATGACGCCAATCAGCGCGATCAGGCTGAATTCGAATCCGAACATCATCAGAATGGCCAGCGCGCCGAACCCCGCCGAGGGCAGCGTGGACAGAATGGTCAACGGATGGATGAAGCTCTCGTAGAGCACCCCAAGGATGAGATAGACGGCGACCAGCGCCGCCAGGATCAGCAACGGCACAGTGACGAGCGAATCCTGGAACGCCTGCGCGTTGCCCTGGAAGGTCGTCACCATCGCGCGCGGCAGTTGGAGATCGGCCTCGGCCTTTTGGATCGCCGCCGTCGCCGGCCCGAGCGCGACCCCCTGCGCGAGATTGAAGCTGATCGTCACCGCGGGGAATTGGCCCTGATGACTGATCGAGAGCGGCGCGACCGGATTGGTCGTCCAATGCGCGAAAGAACTCATCGGCACAAGTTGGCCGGAGTTCGGCGAGCGGACGTAAAGCTTGTCCAGCGTCGCCGGGTCGCCCTGCAACGAGGGCGTCGCTTCCTCGATCACGTTGTAGGTATTCACCTGCGTGAAATATTGCGCGACCTGTCGCTGCCCGAATGCATCGTATAACGTGTCGTCGATCGCCTGCGGCTGAATGCCGAAACGCGAGGCCATGTCGCGGTCGATGGCGATCGTCAGCGTCGTTCCGGCGACCTGCTGGTCCGAGGCGACGTCACGCAGTTCCGGCAACGATTGCAGCTTCGCCAGGATGCGCGGCGACCAGAGGTTGAGTTCGTCGAGGTCGGCGTCCTGTATCGTATATTGAAACTGGGTGCGCGCGAATCGCGCGCCGACCGTGACGTCCTGCGCGACTTGAAGATAGAGCCTGACGCCCTGCACTTTGGCGACCTTCGCGCGCAGCCTGGCGATGACCTGGAAGGCGTCGACGTCCCGATCCTCGCGCGGCTTCAGCGTAATGAACATGCGGCCGTTGTTTTGCGCGGGATTGCCGACGCCGGCGCCGAGCGCCATCGCGACGGTGTCGATGGCGGGATCTGCTTGCACGATCGCGCCGAGTTGCTTTTGCAACCGCACCATTTCGCTGAAGGAGATATCCTGCGCCGCCTCGGAGGTGCCGAACAGCACGCCCGTGTCCTGTTGCGGAAAGAATCCTTTGGGGATGACGACGAAGAGATAAGCTGTCGCCGCGACAGTGGCGAGAAAGCTCATCATGGTCGCGAACTTGTGTGCGAGCACGAAGTCGAGCGCGCGCTCGTAGCCGCGCGCGAGCGCGTCGAAAGCGCGCTCGCTGAGATTATAAAGACGCCCGTGCCGCTCCTCGGAATGAACCTTGAGGAAGCGCGAGGCCATCATTGGCGTCAATGTCAGCGAAACGACGGCCGAGACCACGATCGTCATCGCCATCGTGACCGCGAACTCGCGGAACAGGCGCCCGATGATGCCGCTCATCAGCAACAACGGAATGAGCACCGCGATCAGCGACACGGAGATCGAGACGATCGTGAAGCCAATCTCCTCGGCGCCCCTCAGCGCCGCGGCGTAGGGCTGTTCGCCCTCCTCGATGTGGCGGGTAATGTTTTCGAGCATGACGATCGCGTCGTCGACAACGAAACCGACCGCTATGGTCAGCGCCATCAAAGAAAGATTGTCTAGGCTATAGGTCGCCGTCCACATCAGCGCGCAGGCGCCCAGCAGCGCCAGCGGCACCGTCACGCTGGGGATCAGGGTCGCCCATACGCTGCGCAGGAAGACGAAGATCACCATCACGACCAGGCCAATTGTAAGCGCCAGGGTGAACTGAACGTCTTTGACCGAGGCGCGAATGGTCGTCGTGCGGTCGGAGAGCACGCGAACCTGAATTTCCGGCGGCAGTGACGCCTGGAGTTTGGTCAGCGTCTGCTTGATGCTGTCGACGGTATGGATAACATTGGCGCCGGGCTGCTTGAAGATGACCAGGAACACGCTGCGTTTGCCGTCGCTCCAGGCCGCCTGCGTCGTGTCGGCGGGCCCCGCCACCGCCTCGCCGATGTCGCGCACGCGCACAGGCGCGCCGTTGCGATAGGCGACAATGACGTCGTTCCAGGGCTTGGCCTCGGTGAGCTGGTCGTTGTCCAGAATTGTGAACGCTTGTTTCGGGCCGATGATCGAGCCTTTGGGGTTGTCGACGGTCGCGGCGGCGATCTGGGCGCGCACGTCGTCGAATGCGAGGTTCTTGTTGACGAGTCTGGCCGGGTCGAGCTGGATGCGTATGGCGGGCTGTTGTTGGCCGCCGATGCGCACGAGCGAAACGCCGGAGATCTGGCTGACGCGCTGGGCGAGAATGTTCTCGGCGGCGTCGTCGACCTTGATGATCGGCGCGACGTCGGATTGGACCGACAAGATCATGATCGGCGTATCCGACGGATTGACCTTGCGATAGCTCGGCGGGCTTGGCAGGTCTTTGGGCAATTGCCCGCCGGCGGCGTTGATCGCGGCTTGAATGTCGTTGGCGGCGGCGTCGATACTACGGTCGAGATCGAACTGCACGGTGATCGCCGTGGCCCCGAGCGAACTCGTCGAAGTCATCTGCGAAACGCCGGAGATCTGCGCGATCTGGCGCTCGAGCGGCTGCGCGACCGACGCCGCCATGGTCTCGGGCGAGGCGCCGGGCAGGTTCGCGGTGACGGTGATCGTCGGGAAGTCGATCTGCGGCAGCGGCGCCACCGGCAACAGAAAAAACGCGACGGCGCCGACGATCAAAATGGCGACCATCATCAACGTGGTCGCCACCGGGCGACGGATGAACGGTCCGGAAACTCCGCCTGACATCGGTTCAGCTCCCGTTCGTCGCGACCGCGAGGGAGACCGGCGACCCCGGATGCAGCAGGAATTGACCTGTAGTGACGACCCTGTCGCCTTCGGCGAGGCCTTTGGCAATCTCGGTCGTGTCGACGTCCTGGTGGGCGATCGTCACCTTGCGGATCGCCGCCTGGTTACGTTCGTCGACGACATAGACATAAAGTCCGTCCTGACTGTGTTGGACCGCCGGTGTCGGCACGATCAGCGCGCCTTTGTCGACGCCGACGATCAAAGAAGTTGACACCGCGAGGCCCGGCCACAGCGCCTGGTCCTGGTTGGCGAATTCCGCTTTCAACTTAATCATGCCGGTCGCCATGTCGATCTGATTGTCGGAGAGCACCAACGCGCCGGATGCGAGTTCGACATTGGCGGAATTCCTGACGACGACCTTGGGCGCGCCCGCCGCGAGCAAGTTGTTGACGCGGCCGACCTCTTCCTCGGGCGCGGTGAAGACGACGGCGATCGGCTCTATTTGCGCGATATTGACGATCCCGGTCTGCTGCGAGGCGGCGACCATATTGCCTTCGTCGACAAGGCGGAAGCCGACGCGGCCGGAGATCGGCGCGACGATGCGGGTGTAATCGAGTTGCACCTTGGCCGCGTCGATGGCCGCCTTGTCGGCGGCGATTTGAGCAATGAGCTGGTTAACGAGCGCGTTCTGCGTGTCGAGTTGCTGCTGGGTGGCGAAGCTCTGCTTGGCGAGCGTCGCGTAGCGTTGCTGATCGAGTCGGGCGTTGGCGAGATTGGCTTCGTCCTGCGTCCTCTTGGCCTCGGCCGCCTCCAGCGTAGCTTGGAACGCACGCGGGTCGATCTGGGCGAGGAGATCGCCCGATTTGACGATCTGCCCCTCGCGGAATGCGATCTTGTCGATCTGGCCGTCGACTCGGGTGCGCACGGTGACGGTATTATAAGCTTGGACCTGGCCCAGCCCTTCGAGCCGCACGATATAATCAGCGCGGCGCGCCGGGGTGACGGAGACCAAGACCGGCGCGGCGTCCGCGCTTTGGGCCGGCGCGGGCGCCGGTTTTCCCAGGCCCAGCCGATCGTGCCATCGTTGCGCGAGCGCGCCCGCGGCCGGCGACCATTCGCTGGCAATGCGTGGCGCATAGACGACATAGCCGATCGCCGCGATGGCGGCCAACGCGAAAGTTCCCGTAAAACCCCGAAATCCCATGCTTCGCCCAAAGTCCTTTTTGGTTCGGCTTTGCCCGCCGAGCGGCGCAGCTCCGCGCCCATTGCCTGACGATATGCCGCATTTTTTCGTCAAACGCCGCTTTTCAACGAAATTTGACTTAACCGGACGCGGAATTAGGCCACTCCCCGTCGCGGCGTCGTGCGCGCCACGCCACCACCTTAAGGCATCGGCTCGGCGCTTTTTCCGGCGGGGCGAAATCCCCGCTAGCTCCCTCAATTCCTTGACGCTCTCGCGGTTCGAGCGTCTGCTCGACGAATTGTGCGAGCCCCGCTCGCGCCGGGAAACGAGAGTGCCGACCCCATGTCCAACTCCGCCGCCGCCGCGCCTTCAACTCCTCGTGTTCGCGGCGGGCGGGCCGGCCGACGCCACGAACGGGGTCATGAGACGGCGCGTATCATAGCCGGAATCGAGCGGCAGGTTCCTCCTTTTGAAATTCTCGGCGAGGAGGGGCTGGCCCGCATCGAGGCGGCGGCGGATGCGATCCTAGCGGAAATCGGCATCGAGTTTCGCGGCGACGCCGAAGCGATCCGGCTGTGGCGACAGTCTGGCGCCGATGTCGAGGGCGAGTTGGTGCGTTTTCCGCGCGGGCTGCTGCGCTCGATCCTGAGAAGCGCGCCCTCCACGTTCATCCAACATGCGCGCAATCCCGCGCGCTCGGTTCGGCTCGGCGATCGCAGCGTCGTGTTCTCGCCCGCTTACGGTTCGCCTTTCGTGCAGGATCTCGAAGGCGGTCGGCGCTACGGAACACTGGCCGATTTCGAGAATTTCGTGAAACTGGCCTATTCGATCCCGTGGCTGCATCACTCCGGCGGCACGGTCTGCGAGCCGGTCGACATTCCCGTCAACAAGCGCCATCTCGACATGGTCGCCGCGCATCTGCGCTATTCCGACAAGCCGTTCATGGGCTCGGTGACGTCCGAGCGGCGCGCCGAGGATTCGATCGAGATGGCGCGGGTCGTCTTCGGCGCCGATTTCGTCGACAAGAACTGCGTCATCATGGGCAACATCAACGCCAATTCGCCGCTCGTTTACGATGCGACGATGACGATGGCGCTGCGCGCCTATGCGCGCGCCAATCAATGCGCGGTCATAGTGCCCTTCATCCTGGGCGGGGCGATGGGGCCCGTGACCAACGCAGGCGCAATCGCGCAATCGCTGGCGGAGACGATGGCGGGCTGCGCGCTGACCCAGCTCGTGCGGCCAGGCGCGCCGGTCATCTTCGGCAATTTTCTTTCCTCGACCGCCCTGCGTTCGGGCGCCCCGACCTTCGGGACGCCGGAGCCGGCGCTGGGTTCGCTTGTCGTCGGCCAGCTCGCGCGGCGCCTCAACCTGCCGCTGCGCTGCTCGGGCGCTTTCACCTCCTCGAAACTGCCGGACGGACAGGCGATGCAGGAAAGCACGATGTCGATGATGGCGGCTGTGCAGTGCGGGGCCCATTTCATCCTGCATTCGGCCGGCTGGCTGGAGGGCGGGTTGGTTATGGGCTACGAGAAATTCATCATGGACGCGGACTTCTGCGCGGCGCTGCATGTTTGGATGCGCGGCCTTCAGCTCGACGACAATCAGATCGCGATGGACGCCTTCCGCGAGGTCGGGCCGGGCAAGCATTTCTTCGGTTGCGCGCATACGCTCGCCAATTACGAAACCGCATTCTGGGAAAGCGATGTCGCCGACAACCACTCGTTCGAGCAGTGGCGCGACGACGGCGCCAAGGATGCGCCCCAGCGCGCCGCCGCGCGTTGCAAACGCCTGCTTGCCGAATACGATCGGCCCGCGCTCGACGCGGGAGTCGACGAGGCGCTCGGCGAGTTCGTCGCTAGGCGCAAGGCCGAGAACGCGGATCAATGGTACTGAGCGTCACGCCTCAGCGCGGCGCTGCGGCCCCCGCGCGCTCGAACTGCAACGCGCCGTCGCGCCAGCCGCCCGCGCGCAACGCCCAGAGATCCCTGAGATAGCTCTGGTTGAGGCGCCACGGGTCGCGCGCGCCCTGCTTCGGGAAGCGTCCGACGCCGCGTTGGAAATAGCCCGAGGAAAATACGATCCACGGCTTCAGCGCGTTCGCGTTTTCGCTATGGCGCGGCGTGCAGGCGACATAGCCGCGCCGATCCATGTAGTCGATAAGGCGGCAGAACGTTCGGCTGATGAGATCGCTGCGCAGCGTCCACGACGCGTTGATGTAGCCGAAGATCGCGGCCATGTTCGGCAGGCCCGCGAACATCATGCCCTTGTAGGTCACCAGCGCCGCCACGTCGATTTCGGCGCCGTCGACCGAAAAAGCGACTTCGCCGAGGGGCTGCAATTCCAGGCCCGTCGCGGTGACGACGATGTCGGCGTCGATTGCGCCGCCGCCCTTCAATCGGACGCCGCTCGGCGTGAATGTCTCGATTTCGTCGGTCTCGACTGAGGCGCGGCCCGAACGTATAGCCTCGTAGAATTCGCCGTCGGGATCGAGGCATAGTCTTTGCTCCCACGGATTGTAGCGGGGCGTGAAGTGCTTCTCGACATTATAGTCGGGCCCGAGATTGTGGCGTGCGGCGCCGACGAACAGCCTTTTCATCACTTCGGGCGCGCGCTTGCAGCGGGCGTAGATCATCTGGCCGTAGAGCAGGTTGTTCCAGCGCATGAGTGTATAGGCCCACTTGATCGGCAGCGCGCGCCGCAGGCGCCGCGCCAGCGGATCGGCGGCGGGGCGGGCGACGATGTAGGTCGGCGAGCGTTGCAGCATCGTCACGTGGGCGGCCCTTTGCGCCATCGCCGGCAGCAGCGTCACCGCGGTCGCGCCGCTGCCGATGATGAGGACGCGCTTGCCCGAATAGTCGAGATCCTCGCGCCAGAATTGCGGATGGACGAACTTGCCCAGAAACGCCTCGGCGCCCGGAAACGCGGGCGAATAGCCGGCGTCGTAACGATAGTAGCCCGCGCACATCAGCAAGTAGCGACAGCGCAGCCGCTCGATCCCGCCGTCTTGCTCGGCTTCGATGGTCCAGAGCGCATCGCGCGACGACCATTCGGCGCGCTTGACGCGGGTATCATAGCGGATGCGCCGATCGACGCCATTTTCACGCGCGGCGTCGGCGATGTAGTCGCGAATCGCGGCGCCGTCGCCGATCGCGGAGTCCTTCGTCCACGGCTTGAAGCCATAGCCGAGCGTGTACATGTCGGAATCGGAGCGCACGCCGGGATAGCGGAAGAGATCCCAGGTGCCGCCGAGCCGCGAACGGCCTTCAAGAATCGTGTAGCTCTTGCCGGGAAGCCTGCGGCTCAAATGACATGCAGCGCCGATGCCGGAAAGTCCCGCGCCGACAATCAGCACGTCGAGAGCCGCTTCGCTCAGGCTCGCCTCCCTGAACGCACGCGTATTCCGCCGCGCGTTCCACATCTGCCTATCACTCTATGGGCGCGCGGCCTAGCACGAGGTCTCACTCACGCCAGTTTCACCGGCGCTGTCTCGCCGCGCGCCTGCTCGATCGCTTTGGCGAGC
The DNA here is from genome assembly GCA_037446355.1 of Beijerinckiaceae bacterium. Classification (GTDB taxonomy): domain Bacteria; phylum Pseudomonadota; class Alphaproteobacteria; order Rhizobiales; family Beijerinckiaceae; genus Roseiarcus. Next base: position 17,474 of record JBBIIT010000028.1, read on the forward strand.
ACGTCCGCGCCTTGCGCGCCCGACACTGCGAGCCGGTTGGCGAAGATGAAGAACGGTACGCCGGAGACGCCGACCTTCTGCGCACGCTCGATTTCCGCGCGCACGTCCTGCGCGCCCTCGTCGGTTTCGAGCCGCGCCGAGATCTCGGCCGCGTCGAGGCCGCAATCGTTGGCGGCTTTGGCCAGCACCGCGCGGTCGCCGATATCGGCGCCTTCCTCGAAATAGAGGGAGAACAGCCGCTCGACGATCGCGTCCTGCGCGCCCGCTTGCGCCGCCCAGCGGATGAGGCGATGCGCGTCGAGCGTATTGGGCGCGCGCCTTATCGCCTCGAAATCGAACTTGATGCCGACCTCGGCGCCGAGCGCCTTCAATCTCATGTGAATCTCGGTAAGGCGCGCGTCGTCGCGGAATTTCGCGCGCATATAGGCGCGCCGATCCAGGCCTTCGGACGGGATCGTTGGATCGAGCTGATACGGGCGCCAACGCACGGCGACCGGCTCGCCGCTGCTTTGCGCAAGCGCGGCTTGCAAGCGACGCTTGCCGAGAAAACACCAGGGGCATACGGCGTCGCTGACGACGTCGATGGCGAGTTCTGGCATGAAGCGTCCTTTCGCGCGTGGCGGGCGGGGGGGCAGTCTAGCCCAGTTCGCGGCGTCGCGCTCACGGCGCGCGCCGCCACCAGGCGTCGGTGTTGACGCCGAACAATGGCGTGCGCTCAGGGTGGCCAAGCCCTGAGGAAAAAGCGATCCATTGATCGGGCGCGTAGAACAGCGGCACGATATAGAAGCCGGACAGCAGCACGCGATCGAGCGCCCGCGTCGCGGCGACGAAATCGTCCTCCTCGCGAGCGGCGAGCAGCGCGTCGATCATCGCGTCGATGGCGGGCGATGCGGCGCCGGCAAGATTGTAGGCCCCTTCGACGGACGCGGAACTCGAACCCCAGCGTCCGCGCTGCTCGGCGCCCGGCGAAGGCGTCGCGATCCACGAGCCGACCATCACGTCGAAATCGAATTTCGTTCGCCGCCGCTGGTATTGCACTTCATCCACCAGATGCACGGCCGCCTCGACGCCGATGCGGGCGAGGCTTTGCGAGAAGGCGAGCGCGAGTCGCTCCTCCTGCCGCGTCTTGACCAAGATCTCGAACGCCAGACGCCGCCCCTTGGCGTCCTCAAGGGCGCCGTCGCGGATGGAATAGCCGACCTCGGCGAGTTCGGCCAACGCCCGCCGCGCGAGCCTGCGATCGCGCCCCGAGCCATCGGTGACGGGCGGGGCCCAGCGTCCCTCCAGGATGTCCTCGCGCACCGCGCCGGGGAAGGGGGCAAGCAACCTGCGTTCGATCGCGTTCGCCGGCCGCCCGGCGCTCGAAAGGTCGCTGTCGTCGAAAAAGCTGCGCGAGCGTTTGTAGGCGCCTGAATAGAGATTGGCGTTGATCCACTCGAAGTCGAACATATCGTTGAGGGCTTCGCGCACGCGAACGTCGGCGAACATCGGCCGGCGCGTATTGAATGCGAAGCCGCTGACGCCCTTGGGCAGGCCGTAGGGCTCCGCCTGCTTGATGATGCGTCCGTCGCGCAAGGCCGGGAAGTCGTAGCCCTTCAGCCAGCGCGTCGCGTCGTCCTCGATTCGGAAGTCGTAAAGGCCGGCCTTGAAAGCCTCGAACATCGCGCTAGCGTCGCGGAAATAATCGACGCGGATCTCGTCGAAATTGTAGAGGCCGCGAGAAATGGCCAGATCGCGCGCCCAGTAGTTGGGATCGCGCCTGAGCACGAGCCGCTCGCCCGGCTTCACCTCGGAAACGACGTAGGGGCCCGACGCCAGGGGAATGTCGAGCGTTTGGTCGTCGAAATGCGCGGCGTCGACATGGGCGCGCGAAAGCACCGGCATCAGCGCCAGCGTCATAGGCAGTTCGCGATCGTTGGCGCCGGCGAGATCGAAGCGAACGGTCTCGGCGTCAGGCGCGTCGGCGGCCTTCACGAGGGCGTAGGCGGCGCGCTGTTGCGGGCGCCCTTTTTCCCTCAAGAGTTGAAACGTGAACAAAACGTCGGCGGAGGTTATGGGGACGCCGTCGGAAAAGTGAGCCCGGGGATCGAGATGGAAAACCACCTTGTCGCGCGCGTCGTCGCTCTCGATGGATCGGGCGATGAGCCCATAAAGCGTGAACGGCTCGTCGGCCGAGCGCATCATCAGCGATTGATAGACGTTTCCAATCAAGCCTTGCGCGGTCGACAAGGCTTTGACGTTGAAGGGGTTAAGGCTGTCGAAGGCGCCGAGATAGGCAAGATTCAGCCGCCCGCCTTTGGGCGCGTCCGGATTGACGTAGGGCAGATGCGCGAAACCGGGCGGCAGCGCGGGCTCGCCGTGCATGGCGATCGCCGAAGCCTGCGTCATTTCGTCGGCCCAGGCCGGTCTGTGCGAAATCGTCGCGCCGAGGCAAACTAGGAGCCAGAACCCGATCCGAATCGAGGAAAACATCATACGACAATCCTAAAGCGGTCGGGCGTCGCGGGGAATCGCCAAACCGGGTGCGACGCCGCTTCGCGCAAAATGTTGTTGGATTGTGGGAGCGGATATGAAATGACGGCGCCGCCGCCGCGGAGCGGTCGCGCGCCGTCGTGTAGCCGTATTGTCGCGAGAAGGGACGATAGGAACGCCGATGGCGTAATTCGCCCGATGAGACCGAAAGGACGTTTGATGACTTCCCCGATCGTGCGCTTTGGCGCCCTGGCCCTGGCGGCCGCAACCATTTTGTGCGCCGACGCCGCCTTCGCCCAGGCTACGAAACCCGCCGCTCCCGCTCCGGCTGCCGCCGGCCCCGTCAAGCTCGACCTGATTCCCATGCAGTCGCCATGGACCAAGATTTGCGGCAAGGATCAGGGCAACGGCAAGGAGGTCTGCTACACCACGCGCGATTTCGGCCAGGCCGCCGATCAGCCGCCGACGCTCGCCGTCGCGATTTACCAGGTCGCCGGCGAAGACCGCCGGATGGCGAGATTCCTGCTGCCCGTTGGCCTGCTTTTGCAGCCGGGCGTTCGCCTGAACCTCGAGAAGGGCGATCCGATCGCCGGCAAATTCGCGATCTGTTTCCCCAACGGGTGCTTCGCGGAGGTGCAACTCGACGGCGCGGCGATTTCGGCCATGAAGAAAACCACGGTGGCTTCAGTGGTGGTCAAGAACCAGGCGAATATCGAAGTCACCTTCAACATTCCGATGAAGGAATTCGCCGCCGCGTTCGACGGACCCGCAGTCGATCCCAAGTTGCTGGAACAGCAGAACCAGGATTTGCAGAAGCAACTGGAGGAGAAGGCGCGCAAGCAGCGCGAGCAATTGGAAAAGCAATCTACGGCGCCGGCGGCTCCTTCCGCGCCAGCGCCGGCGGCGACGCCTCCGAAATAAGGCTTTTCCTCAACGTACTCCTGAAGGGCGCAGCTCCGGCTGCGCCTTTCGCATTTTTGGGGGAAGCGAACGCCTCAGCTTGCCGTCGATCGTCCCCGGCGCCGGTAGACGCCGGAGTCCGTTCGGATAAACGCCTCATCGACCTGGGGATGGCGGACCGGTTCGCCCGAGTCGTCGGGCAATAGATTCTGCTCCGACACGTAGGCGATATACTGGCTTTCGGCGTTCTCGGCGTAGAGGTGATAGAAAGGCTGATCTTTCGACGGGCGCACCTCTGCCGGGATCGAGCGCCACCATTCCTCGGTATTCGCAAAGGTCGGGTCGACGTCGTAGATCACGCCGCGAAAGGGATAAACGCGGTGTTTGACAACTTGGCCGATGGCGAATTTCGCTACGCGCGTCTGCATCGCTCTGACAAGTCTGAGAGAATTCAGTCTTGGTAACGCTGGCGGCCTATCGCTGTCAATTTGCGGCCGCCTCGGGAAAACCGTACAGCGCAGCGAAATCGCGATCGCGAAGAGCGACCTGCCGCGCGAGGTCGACGATCACTTTTGCTTGTTTCCAAGTCGCGTCGTCCTGCATCTTGCCGTCGATCATCACCGCGCCGGAACCGTCGGGCATCGCTTCCAGGATTCTGCGGGCGAAAGCGACCTCGCCGGGGTCCGGCGAGAACACCTTCTTGGCGATGCCGATCTGGCTTGGATGCAGCGTCCAAGCGCCGGCGCACCCCATCAGGAAGGCGTTGCGGAATTGCGCCTCGCAGGCTTCGGCGTCCGAAAAATCGCCGAACGGCCCATAGAAGGGTTTAATGCCGTTGGCCGCGCAGGCGTCGACCATGCGCGCGACAGTATAGTGCCAAGGATCCTGCTGCGCGCTGACGCGCGGCGCGCCTTCGAACGTGGCGTCGCCGAGCGTGCGATAATCAGGATGGCCTCCGCCAACCCGCGTTGTCTTCATGGCCCGCGAAGCCGCCAAGTCGGCCGGACCGAGGCTCATGCCGTGCATACGCGGTGAGGCGGCGGCGATGGCGGCGACATTGTTGACGCCCTGCGCGGTCTCGAGGATCGCGTGGACGAGAATGGGCTTCTTGACGCCGTGCCGCGCCTCGAGCAGCGCCAGATACTGGTCGATGAAGTGAATGTCCCATTCGCCCTCGACCTTCGGCGCCATCACGACGTCGAGACGGTCGCCGATTTCGGCGACGATGCGTGTCAGGTCATCCAGGAACCAGGGTGAATTGAGCGCGTTGACGCGCACCCATAGGCCGGTCGGACCGAAGTCGTTCGCCTTGACCATGGCGATAAAGCCCTCGCGCGCGGCCTCCTTGGATTCGATCGGAATCGCATCCTCGAGATTGCCGAGGATGACATCGACCTGTCGGGCGGTTTCCGCGACCTTGGCGCGCATCTTCTCATTGTGAGGCGGCACGAAGTGGATCATGCGCTCCAATCGCGCGGGCAATTCGAGCGCCGGACGCGGTGCGCCGATCGCCAGCGGTTCGAAGAATTTGCGCGGTGCTCTCATGTAGCATTCCCGAGGGTGGATCTGTCGTCCATGGCCTTACGGCCTTTTTGGCGACGCTGGCAACATGCGCGCGTCGCGGGCGCCCTCAGGTCAGACCTGAACCCCGCCTCGCGCGCACCTTCAATTGGTGGTTGCGACGATTGACAGAACCGGCGCCGACCAGGGGCCGATCCAAGAGAAGGTTTGCCGCGCCGCTTCGGCGGAAGGCCGTCCGGCGGAGTCGGCCTGGACGGCGACGATCCACGTGCGCAAACTCCGCGCTCCGATGTCGATGACGCCGTCCGCATCGAGCGCCGCGCCGGGCGCGCTGACATGCGCCTTGGAGAATTGCGCCTGACCGTGTTCGATGTCGAGGCGGATTTCGGCCGCGGAGAATTTGGTCTGCCCGACCGCCATGTCGCGCGCGAGGTCGAGGGGGCGCCGAAGGCTCCGGCGCAGCGCCTCCTCGAAGTTGAGACCGGTTAACGCGCCGGCTTGCAAGTCGGCGCGCGCCGTTCCGCTGAGCGTCGCGGCGATGCGCGCGGCCGAATCGCCCCGGCCCTCCAGAGTCGCGGTCAGCGAACCGCGCCCCGAATAGGCGCGAACGCCCCATTCGCCCAGCAGCGCGCCGAGATCCGCGTTTTCGATCGCGAGCGTGGCCTTAGTGTCCATCGTCGCCCCGGCGCCTTCGATTGTGATCTCGCAGTTTAGCGCGCCCTGAGAGGCGGTGGCTTGCAACACTCTCCAGGTCGCGCGTCCGTTCTGTTGCAAGAGCGAGGCCGCGACGTCGTCGATGTTGTGACCGCCCCAAGTCGCATGAGCGGCCGAAAGCCTGAGATCGAGATCGAGAGCGGGGTCCGGCGCGGGCAACAGCTGTTCGTCGCTCCAAAATCCATTCGACGCGATCAAAGACCTCGGCGATTTCAGTACGGAGTCCAGATCGAATCGGTCGGCCGCCAGCGTGCCCGACAGCGCATATCCTTCGCCCCGACGGGCGAGCGCGATCGTCCCATCCAAGGTCTGCTCACCCATTTGCAGCCGCGCATCGTTGAGCGCGACTGTCGTAGCGTCGCCACTCGCCTGGGCGTGTAGCGACAGAGTTTGCGCTGCGAGCGAGGGCGCTTCGATCCCGAGCCATTGGGCGAACGATCTGAGTTCGCCGGCCTGCAATGTTAGGTCACCGGTCCAATTGAGCGCGCCCGCATCCTGCGCCGCGCCGACGAAGTCGAGCTTGCCTGAATTCGCCGCGACGGAAAGGCGCACACCGGTTCGCTCGCCGCGCGCCAGATCGAGCGGCGACTCGACCCGCCCGGCGAAGGCGGCCCGCCGCTCGCGCCACTGACCCTCGAATGAAAAACTCAGCGGGCGCGTCGCTTTGGCCCATTCCGCCCATCCTTCGACGTGTTCGACGACGACGGAGGCCCTTGATGCGCCGCTGAAGATCGTGACCGATCCGTCCGCGACGTCGAGACGAGAGAGCGGCGCGTCCATCGTCGATGAAATACGCGTCGTCTCTTCGCGCGCCTTTTCGAGATCGATGGCGGCGGTCGGCCGTCGCAGCTTCACCGCCTGCGGCGCGAATCGCCAATTCAGTAGCCCCAGCGCCCGCAGCGAGATCGTCGCGCTCGGCGCATTGAAAACGGACATGTTGTCGAAGTCGGCTAACTGGATTTCCTCGACGTTCAGCCGCGGCCAAGGCAGCAGCGTGAACGTCGCGCTCGCCGGCCGTCCCCAATGCGCGCCGCCCCAAGGGGCGCTCGCCGCGTTCAACTGAGCAGCGACGAGGTCGGCGTCGATCCGCCACGGATGCAGGCCCGCCGCCGCCAGAACGGTCGCAACCGCGAGACCGATCAAAGCGATCGCCCGGTTCAGGCGCATAAGCAGAGCTCCGAATCGCGCGCCGGTCCGACGCGGCGATCGCTTCTATAGCGCCTTTTTGTCCCGAACGCGCGAACGGCTCTCGTTTTGCCAGAACCCTTCCACAAGCTTAACCGCTTGGCGCGTATGGTAATTCCGCGAAGATGCGTTAGTTGGTCCGGGCGACTGGAGCGTCGCTGAAACGCCGCGCCGAGGCGTCCGCTTCGGTCGGATCGGGCGGCGAGGACGGGGTCATCGCGATCCACGAAACGGGCTCGCCGCGCTGCGGCGCTGAGGCGAAACGCTGCAAGGTTTGAAGGCGCGCGCGTTCGTCGCTCGGCAGCGAGGCCGCCGCGAGCGACGCGAAGTCGTCAGGGGAGTGGACGGCGCCGGGCGCTCCGATGAATACGAGGACGCCTTGGTTGGTCATCAAGGCGTCGCCCTTGCGCAGCGTCGGATCGCTGAGCGCAGTGGAATCGTATCGGGTGAAGCGATGGCATGCGCAGTTGTCGTCGCGCGTCGCGCGATACCGAAGCGCGACGGCAAGCGCGCTGTAACGCTCGCCGGAAGAGGAAACGGCATCCTCGATCGGGCTGTTTCCGCCCGATTGATAAAATACGCTTGTCGGTGCATCCGGACATTGGTTCGCGCAGCTTGCCTCGAAGTTCGGGGGGGCATCGAGGCCGGCGACCGGACTGGCGGGGAAGAAGTAGCCGTCGCAAAGCCGCACGCAAACTGCGCGGCGCGGGCTGATGCTGGTGTTCTGCGCACCGCCGCGCCGAAGCGGCTCGCCGCTCGCGCGGCGCCCGTCTTCGATCGGCAATCGAACGAAATGCGTCGCCGACGACCCTTGCGGGAGCCCGGAAAACAGGAATGCGAACAAGCCCGCGTCCGAGCCCTGCGCGGCGGCGCTACCCGAAACGAGCGCGAGGGCTAAAATCGCGAACGAAGCTGCGGCAAACGCGGCGAAGCCCCAGCGTCGCCAGCGGCCGCGCGTCCCGGGGAACCCGACCCCCGACACGCGGAAAAACACGCCGACGCCGGGACTCGAACGGGCGGCCATGAACATCTCCCAACGCAATCGATTTGGGGAACGGCGGCCGCCATCCGCTATCCCTAACGAAGCGTTAATTCAACGCCGACAATTGCGCAATCGCGACGCGCGGGGGTGGTTAGCGCCCGCCAGGCCGCCGCTATTCGGCCGGATGCGGCGCTGTCCCGGCGGTGGGCGCCAGCGCGGCCCTGGCCCCGCGCCGCCCCGCCAGAATCGAGTCGATCTTGTCCAGATAAATATAGACGACCGGAGTGATGTAGAGCGTCAGCAATTGCGAGACGCAGAGCCCGCCGACGATGGCGACGCCGAGCGGTTGGCGCAATTCGGAGCCGGCGCCCGAACCCAGCGCAATGGGCAGCGAACCCAGCAGCGCCGCGAGCGTCGTCATTATGATCGGTCGGAAGCGGATCAGCGCGGCTTCGCGGATGGCGCTGACCGCGTCGAGCCCGCCCTCGCGGCGCCGTTCGAGCGCAAAGTCGACCATCATGATCGCGTTTTTCTTGACGATGCCGATCAACAACAGAATTCCGATGATGGCGATCACCGAAAGATCCATATGGAAGAATTCGAGCGCCAGCAGCGCGCCGATGCCGGCCGAAGGCAGGCCGGACAGAATCGTGATCGGGTGAATATAGCTCTCGTAGAGCACGCCGAGAAGAATATAGATCGTCAGCACGGCGGCGAGCAGCAAACCGCCCTGACCGGCGAGCGCCTGCTGGAACAATTGCGCATTGCCGGCGAAGCCGGTGACGATGCTTCCCGGCAGGTTGATCTTGCGCTCGACGCCGTGGATCGCCTCGATCGCCTGACCGAGCGACATGTCGGGCGCGAGATTGAACGAGATCGTGACCGCCGGCTGCTGCGATTGGCGGTTGATTTGCAGTGGGCCGACGCTGCGGCGCATGGTCGCGATTTCGTCGAGCGGCACGAGTTGGCCTCCGGGCGTCGCAACGCGGATTCGGCCTAGCGCGGCGGTGTCGTTCTGAAAATCCTCGGACGCTTCCAATATGACCTGATAGTCATCGGCTTCGGTGAAGATGGTCGAAATCTGGCGGGTGCCATAGGCGTTATAGAGCGCCGTGCGCACCTGATCGGTGGTGACGCCGAAAGCCGCCGCCTTGTCGCGGTCGATGTCGACGCGCGTCTGCGGGTTGGAAATTTGCAGGTCGCTGTTCACGTCGCGAAGGCCCGGCAATTGCGCCATCGCGCGCTCCATCTCCGGCGATCTCGCGTAAAGCGCGTCGATGTCGCCCGATTGCAGAGTGTATTGATATTTGGCGCGCGCGATGCGTCCACCGGTGAAATCGAGGTTCTGCACCGGCAGCATCAGCGTGCGAATGCCCGGAATGATCGCCGTCGCCGCGCGCATTCGCGCCATGATCTTGTAAACCGGATCGCGCTCGGTCTTCGGCTTCAACTTGACGAACAGGAAGCCCTTGTTGGTCGCGCCGCCAAAGCCGACCGCCGAAGTTACGTGCTCGACGGCCGAATCCTTGGCGATGATGGAGCTGACCGTAACTTGTCGCTGCGCCATTTCGCGGAAGCTGGTGTCCGGCTGCGCCTCGGTGATTCCGCGAATGAATCCCGTGTCCTCGTCGGGAAAGAAACCCTTGGGGATATTGGTATAGAGAGAGAAAGCGGCGTAGGCGGTCGCGAACGTGCCGATGAGCGCGAGGAATCGGAACCTCAGCACCATGTCGAGCGAGACCCGGTACGCTGAGGCGAGCCCGTCGACGAAATAATCGGAGAGGCGCGCGAACCAGCCGGCGTCGCGGCCGTGTTTGGGCGCGCTGAGGATACGCGCGCACAGCATCGGCGTCAGCGTCAACGAAACGAACCCCGACACCAGGATCGCAACGGTGATCGTCACCGCGAATTCGCGGAACACGCGCCCGACGACGCCGCTCATCAGCAGCACCGGAATGAACACCGCCACCAGCGAGAACGTGATCGAAAGAATGGTGAAAGCGATTTCCTTCGAGCCCTTTAGCGCGGCCTCGAACGGCTTCATGCCGCCCTCGATGTGTCTAGTGATGTTCTCGAGCATGACGATGGCGTCGTCGACGACGAAGCCGACTGACAGCGTGATCGCCAACAATGAGATGTTATCGATCGAATAGCCGAATCCGTACATGAACGCGCAGGCGCCGATCAGCGAGACCGGCAGCGCGAGCGCGGGGATCAGCGTCGCCGCCGCGGATTTCAGGAACACGAAGATGACGATGACGACGAGCGCGATCGAGGTCAGCAGCGTGAATTGTACGTCGGAGATCGACTGGCGGATCGAAACCGAGCGGTCGTTGAGCACGTTCGCCTGAACGGATGGAGGCAACTGCGATTGATAATAGGGAATGCGCGCCTTCACACTGTCGACGACGTCCACAGTGTTGGCGTCGGACTGGCGATAGACTGCCATTACGATCGCCCGGTTCGAATCCTGCCAGGCCGCGAGTTGCTTGTTCTCGACCGAGTCGTAAACGTTGGCGATTTCGCTCAAGCGCACCGGCGAGCCGTTGCGCCAGGCGACGACAAGGTTCTGATATTCGGCGGCGTGCTCCATCTGACCGGTCGCATCGACGGTGACGTTCTGACGTTGGCCGAGCAGGGCGCCTACCGGAGTGGAGGAATTGGCGGCGGCGACGGCGTTGCTGACGCTGTCGAGGGTGAGACCGCGCGCGGCGGCCGCGTCCGGATCGACGGCGACGCGCACCGCGAACTTCTGCCGTCCGAACACAAGCACCTGCGCGACGCCGGTGATTTGCGAAATCTGCTCGGCGAAAATCTGCTCGGCGTAATCGTCCACCTTCGTCAAAGGCGCGGTCTTGGAGACGAGCGCGATGAATAGAACCGGACTGTCGGCCGGGTTGACTTTCTGAAAGCTCGGCGGCGCCGGCAACTGTGGCGGCAATTTGCGCAGCGTCGCGGAAATGTTCGATTGCACGTCGAGCGCGGCGCCGTCGATGTTGCGGTCGAGATCGAACTGCATGACGATCTGCGTCGTCCCCAAAGCCGAGGACGAGGTCATCATGTTGATGCCGGGAATGGTCGCGAAGGCGCGTTCGAGCGGGCCAGCGACCGAGGAGGCCATCGTATCCGGGCTCGCGCCTGGCAATTCCGCCGAAACGGAAATGGTCGGAAAATCGACGCGCGGCAGCGCCGAGACCGGAAGCTGGCGATAAGCGAACACGCCGAAGACGATGAAAGACAGCATCAGCAGGCTGGTCATTACAGGCCTGCGGATGCACAGTTCCGGCAGCGACATCAACTCGCCCCTTTCGGCGCCGCGCGTATCTCGACCTTCGAGCCTTCGATCAGCAACAGGGCGCCGTCGACGACGACGGATTCGCCGCCTTCGAGGCCCTTGAGAACGATGGTCTCGCCGTCCTGCGTGCGCCCGACATCGACCGGCCTGACATGCGCGACACTGTCGGCGACCGTGAAAACGAAATTGCCGTTCTGGCCGATCTGGATCGCCTCGCGCGGCACTATGACCCGCCCGGGCTCGTTGCGGAGCGTCAGTTCGAGGTTGCAGAGCTGGCCGGGCCAGAGCTTTTCGTCGGCGTTATCGAAAATTGCGCGCGCGACGATGGTGCCGGTGGCCGCGTCGACCGAATTGTCGAGAATGGCGAGCTTGCCCTGCGAACCGGTCTTGGCGCCCTGCGGGGTCGCGACGACGCGGGCGCCGTTCGCCATCGCCTCGCGCAGCGCCGGCAGCAGCGTCTGCGTGATCGAGAACGCGACATAAATCGGCGAAATCTGGTTGATGGTGGCAAATATGCCGGCGGCGCTGTTGTCGCCCGCCTTGGCGACATTGCCTTCCTTGATGTTGACGACGCCGACGCGGCCCGAAATCGGCGCCGTGATCGTGTACCAGCCAAGCTGCACATTCAGATTGTCGATCGCCGCCTTATCGCCCTGGATCGCGGCCTTGGCGGTCTGAGCCGCCGTCTTGGCGTTGTCGAGATTGAGCACCGGCGTCGCCGAGCGGGTGACGAGATCGGTGTAGCGGGTTACGTCGCGCTGGGCGAGTTCGAGTTGGGCCTCGTCCTTGGCGAGTTGGGCCTGCGCGCCCGCGAGTTGCGCTTCGGCCTGGCGCGCATCGAGCTTGATGAGGACGTCGCCCTGACGCACCGGCGCGCCGTCGGCGACCAGAACCTTCTCGACCGTCGCGTCGAAATGCGTGCGCAGCGCCACGCTCGCGACCGCCTGCGCGGTTCCGATTTCGGCGATCTTCCACGGCACGTCCTTGCGGACGGCGGGCGCGGTCAGCACCGAAACAGCCGGGCGCGGCGCCGTCGCCGGCTTCGCGTCCGGCGCGACTTCCCCGGTGAGGGCGGCCGGCAAGAGCGCGTGGACTTGACGCGCGAAGGGCGCCGCGGCGGGCCAGCGGTTCGCAACGCCTTGAGGATCGTAACCGGCGAACAACGTCGCCGCCGCCGCGACGACGACGACGGAAACGCCCGCCCGGCTCAGTTTCGACAATGGGCTTCTCCGCGCGCTTCGCTTCTTCCCTGTTCAGGGCAGTAGCGGCAAAGTCTATCCGCCTCAAGCCGGGGCCGTCTCACGACGAAGTGAAGGGACAGATCAATCCGCGGCGCGCGTCCGCGCGGGCGTCGGCCGAAACCGTCCTCAGGACCTCGACAACGCCTCATTGCGCAGGCGCTGATATTCGAAATGCACGACGTCCTGCCCGTGGCGGCGTTCGAGTCGGCGGACGATGAAATGGCCGCGCGCCATGGTTTGGAAATGCTCGGCGAAGGCGGCGTTCACCGCCGCGCCGCCGACCGCCCCCACGATCGGCACGGCCTGGGCGGCGATTTTCTCGCTGACAGCGACGCCGAAGCGCGCCGCGATTTGGGAGATCAGCCGCACCAGCACCGGCGCGGTCTCCCCGGCCAGGCCCTGACGCAGGATGAAGCGCGCGCTTTCGCTGACCGACTGCGCGAGGGCGGCCCGAACGGCGAAATAGCCGCCCTCCAGCGCGGCTTCGCCGGGCGCGGAACGACCGCCGAGCGCGAACACTTCGATGCAGGCGAGCGCGGCCTCGGGGGAGGCGAGGTCTTCTCCCTGACCGCGGGCGATATCGGCGACGGAGCGCAGGAGGATCGTCGTCGAAACGGGCAATTCCACCGCCAGCGCACCCAGACCGAACGCGCCGCCGAGGGCGCCGGACGCCGCCGCCGCCGCTTTGTGCCAACGATTCGAGGCCTTGGCGTTGGCGGAGGAGGAGGAGGAGGAGGATTTTGAGCCGAACGAACGCAGCGCCACCCACAGCGCCGTCTTCAGCGCGCTTTCGGTCGCCAGCGCGACGGCTTTGCGCGCCGGCGAGGGCAGGGCGCGGCCGATCGCCTCGACCTGACGACCGAGCAAGCCGGTCAGGCGCGAAGCGAGGCTCTCGTTCTCCAGGAGCCGCACCGCTTCGGCGAGGTCGGCGAGTTCCTCGCGCGACAACCTGGCCGGCATAACGTCGATCGACATCGGCAGGCTCCTTGCCCCAGCGAGGGCCGCGCTCAGATAGGGGCGCGCGGCGGCCGCGCCAAGGGGGGGAGGGGATTACAGGATCGCCATCAGGCCGAGGCTCACGAGGCCGGCAATCGCGCAATAATAGGAAAAAGGCTTAAGCGCGTTGATTTCGTGCGTGTGGAAATAGCGCATCAGCACGACGAGGCTGATATAGGCGACAATTCCCGCCACGAGGCCCGAAATCAAAGCCGCGCCGCCCAAGGTGGCGGTGGATTTCATGAGCTTGGGCGCCTCGAGGACGGTGGCGCCGAGAATGATCGGCGTCGCCATCAGGAAGGAGAAGCGCGCGGAATCCTCGTGCTTGAGGCCGGCGACGGTCCCCGCCGCCATCGTCAGGCCGGAACGGGAGAAGCCGGGGATCAGGGCGAAGCACTGAGCGAAGCCGACCGCGAGCGCGCCCTTCCAGTTGAGCTCGTCGAGCGCGCCGACGCCCTTGCCTGCGATCTGGTCGCCGAAATAGAGCGCGGCGCCATTGAGGATCAGCACGAAGGCGACGATCGACGGACTGCTGAAAGCGGCCTCCAGCGGCTTGTGCAGGACGAAACCGACGACGACCGCGGGGATCGTGGCCAGCACGACGAGGCCGAAAATGCGCCGGTCGGCCTGCGAGCGCGGACCATCGCGGCTCACCAGCGAGGCGAAGAAGGCGAACCAGTCGCGCCAGAAATAAAGGAATAGCGCCGTTGCCGTGCCCAGATGCATGACGACGAGATAGGGCAGGAAGTCGGGCTTGTGGATGATGTCGCCCCAGCCGGCCAGACGCGGCAGAATCACCGCGTGCCCGAGGCTGCTGATCGGGAATAGTTCCGTGACGCCCTGAATGAGGGCCATGACGATCGATTGAAAATAGCTCACGGCAAAGATCCCGACGCGGAGAACCGGGACGCGGGACGCGCCTCGATCCCCCTAGCGAATAGCTGATTCGCGAGGGTTCAGCAGGTGCTGTGGCCGCATTTGTGCATCGAATCGATCTTGGCTTTGAGCTGGTTGTAACCGACCGCGCCGACTACGACCTCGTCGCCGATGACAAAGCTCGGCGTTCCGTTGATTTGCAGGCTGTCGGCGATCCCCATCACCTCGTGCAGAGCGGAGTCGACTTCGGGAGCCGTCATATCCTTGGCGAGCCTGTCCATGTCGAGGCCCATATCCTTGGCGACGCCGAGAGCTTCGGTCTTGCCGACCGGTCCGTGCAGCGACAGCAGTTTGGAATGGAATTGCCAGAATTTGTCGCCGGAGATCTGGTTGCGCACGGCGATGGCGACGCGCGCGGCTTCGACCGATCCCGGCCCCAGGACCGGGAAGTCCTTGAGGACGAGCTTCAGGTTGGGGTCGTCCTTCATCAGTTTGGCGATGTCGGGCAGCGCGCCTTTGCAGAAGTGGCAGTTGTAGTCGAAGAACTCCACCAGCGTTGCGGCGCCCTGCGGGTTGCCGAGAGTCGCCTGATATTTCGAGCTGAACACCGGGCTGGAGGCGTCCCCGATCGCCTGCTTGCGCTCAAGTTCGGCGAGTTGCTTGTCGTGCGCCTCCATCGCGTCGATGGCGGCGTGCAGCACGTCCGGATTCTTGACGAGGTAGTCCTTGATGAAGGCGCCCATTTCCGCCTTCTGGGCAGGCGTGAATTCGTCGGCGAGGGCCGGCGCCGCCAAGGCGAGGCCGGCGGCCACGAGAATGCCGAAGGCGTAGTTCCGTTTCATCGCGATCTCCCGATCTCCGGCCTGGCGCGTGCTAACATTGGCAACGTGGCCGCTTCATGGCGCGCCGCCTCGTTACGCGCAAGGGCGTTAATTTCAACTCAATGTGTTCAGCCTGGCGGCGGCCGCGCCTGCCGGTTGACACTTTCGCTCGCGCGCCGGCAAATGCGCGCCCAAAATCGGAAAGTCGGAGGATGCGGGGATGGCGACAGGGTTTTTCGGCGACATCGAGGCGATTCGCTACGAAGGACCGGCGAGCGGAAATTCGCTCGCCTATCGGCATTACGACGCCACGCGGACCGTCCTCGGCAAGACGATGGCCGAACATCTGCGACCTGCTGTCTGCTATTGGCATAATTTCGCGTGGGGCGGTTCGGACATGTTCGGAGCCGTGACCTTCGAGCGGCCCTGGTTCGCCGAGACGATGGCGGCGGCGCGGCTGAAGGCCGACGTCGCGTTCGAAATGTTCGCGTTGCTCGGCGTCCCCTTTTTCACCTTCCATGACAAGGACGTGGTCCCCGAAGGCGCCAATTTGCGCGAGTTCAGCCGTAACCTCGCGGAGATGACGGAATATTTCCGTGAGAAGATGCAGGGCTCCGGCGTCAAGCTGCTCTGGGGCACCGCCAATCTCTTTTCTCATCCGCGCTACATGTCGGGCGCCGCGACCAATCCCGACCCCGACGTGTTCGCCCATGCGGCCGCGCAGGTGAAGAACGCGATCGACGCCACCCATCGGCTCAATGGCGCCAACTACGTGCTGTGGGGCGGGCGCGAGGGTTACGAAAGCCTGCTCAACACCGACATGAAGCGCGAGTTGGAGCAACTCGGAAGGTTCCTGTCGCTGGTCGTCGACTACAAGCACAAGATCGGCTTCAAGGGCGTCATCCTCGTCGAGCCGAAGCCGCAGGAGCCGACCAAGCACCAATACGATTACGACGCCGCGACTTGCTACGGCTTCCTGCAACGCTTCGGCCTGGAAAAAGAGGTCAAACTCAATCTTGAGGTCGGGCACGCCGTGCTCGCCAAGCATTCCTTCGAGCACGAAATCGCCACCGCGGCGACGCTCGGCGTGCTCGGCTCGGTCGACGCCAATCGCAACGATTACCAGTCGGGCTGGGACACCGATCAATTCCCCAACAACGCGGCTGAACTGGTTCCCGCGCTCTATCACATCCTGAAATCGAATGGCCTGGGCGCGGGCGGGTTCAACTTCGACGCCAAGGTGCGCCGGCAGTCGATCGACCCCGCCGATTTGCTTTACGGTCACGTCGGCGGCCTCGACGTTTGCGCTGAGGCGCTGATCGCCGCTGCGAAGATGATCGAGGACGGCGAATACGACGGGCATCTGAAAGCGCGCTATGCCGGCTGGAGCGAGGCGGAGGCGATGGCGATGTTGGCGCCGGGCGCGACGCTGGAGGCGATCGCGGCGCGGGTCGCCAGCCAGTCGATCGATCCCAAGCCGCGTTCCGGGCGCCAGGAATTTTTGGAAAATCTGCTCAACCGCTACGTCTGAAAAGGCCGCGCCATGATCGTCGTGTTCGGTTCGATCAACATCGACCTCGTAACGCGCGCCGAGAAGATTCCGGGACCAGGAGAAACGACGCTCGGCGGCGATTATGTCGCCATCCCCGGCGGCAAGGGCGCCAATCAGGCGCTCGCGGCGCGGCGTGCGGGCGCTGCGGTGGCGATGGTCGGCGCTTATGGCCCGGACGGCTTCGCCGAGTCGGCGCTGGCGCTGCTAAGAGCCGATGGCGTCGATCTGACCTCGTCGCGTCGCGGCGCGCATCCGACCGGGGCGGCGTTTATCGTCGTAGACCCGTCCGGCGAGAACGCCATCGTCGTCGCCGCCGGCGCCAACGCCGAGGCGCGCGCCGCCCAACTCGACTCCCTGGCGTTCGGGTCGGGCGATCTCTTACTGCTGCAACGCGAGACGCCGATCCCCGAGGTCGAAGCCGCCGCCCGAGCGGCGAAGGCGCGCGGCGCCAAGGTGATGCTGAACGCCGCGCCGGCAGGGCCGGTTTCGGCGGCGCTGCTGGCGGATGTCGATTATCTCTGCGTCAACGAACACGAAGCGCAGATGGTCGGAGCGTCGCTCGGCGCGTCGGGCGCGACGCCCGAGGCGACGGCCGAAGCGATTTCGCGCAAATTTGGCGTCGCGACGATCGTCACGCTCGGTCCCGCCGGCGCGGCGGGTTTTCAAGAGGGACGGCGCTTCGCCGCGCCCGCGCCGCCGGTCGAGGTCGTCGACACCACCGGCGCGGGCGACACGTTCTGCGGCGCCTTTGCGGCCGCCCTCGACAGCGGGCTGAATTTCGAACGGGCGATGCAGCGCGGCCTCGCCGCGGGCAGTCTCGCCTGCACGAAGGCGGGAGCGCAGCCGAGTATGCCCTATGCGGCGGAAATCGACGCGCTGGCGCCTTAGCGTAAGCGGGCGATCGCTTGTGCAGCTTTGCCGGGTAGCGAAGGCGGACGTAGCCGAACGCTCGTCGTCATTTCCTTCAGGAAAGCGTGCGAGCGGTTTTCCCCCCGGCGCGCGTTTGCCGCCTCGGCTGGAAGCGCCCGACGCGCGGCGGTGCTGGGGCATAGATGCGTCGGGCGTGGGCGAAGCGATAGTGATCGCCAATGTTTTGGGTCGCCGGCCTGCGCTCCAACGCGGCTAGAACGTCGCGGAACGACCCAGCGCTAATCCTGTCGGCCTCGCCTGCGAGGACGACCCCTAACTTAGGTTTCGCGGCGCCTTTGCTGATAAGCGGGGTCAGAACTCGACTTCGAGCTCCTCGATTTCTTCCTTTTCCGCCTCGGCGGCTATGCGCCATTCCTCCATCTCTGGAAGATCCCAGATGCGGTCCGCATAGGCTTGCAGCGTCGGTTCGAGCAAGACGCCATAAGTGCGGAAGCGGCTGACGACCGGCGCGTACATCGCGTCGGCGATGGTGATTTTCCCGAACAGGAACGGCCCGTCATACCGGCCGAGGCAATCGCCCCAGATCGTGGCGATGCGGTCGATGTCGGCCTTAGCCTTCGACCAAACCTTGAAATTGGGGAAGCGCGCCTTGACGTTCATCGGCAGCGCCTGGCGCAGCGAGACAAACCCGGAATGCATTTCGCCGCAGACCGAGCGGCAATGCGCTCGAATTGCCCGATCTTTAGGCAATAACGCCCGCCTTGGCGCTATTTCATTCAGGAATTCGCCTATCGCGAGCGTATCCCAGACCTTGACCCCCTCGAAGGTGAGGCAAGGCACCAGGATCGAGGGCGATAGCAGCAGGATTTCGGCGCGCGCGTCGGCGTCCTCCGGGGCGATGATGATTTCCTCGAATTCTATCCGGGCGAGCTTGGCCATCAGCCAGCCGCGCAGCGACCAGGACGAGTAGTTCTTGCTGCTCAGCGTCAGCGTAGTCTTGGACATGCTCACTCCCCGATCCGGCGGGCGGCGCGGGCGCGCCCGGGCCGGTTTCGATCAGCAATCCCCATGCCAATGGCATATCGCTTGCTTCGACGACGCGAACCCCGCGAGCGCGACATGATGTACGACGCCTATCAAGCCCTCGCCGACGTCAGCGACCGCGTGCGCGGATTGTCGGCGGGCGCCGAGGCGATCCTGAAAACCTGGACGAGCGGCCCCTTCGCGTCGCCGATGGCGCGCATGGCGGCGTATTACGAAGTCGCCGCGCTCGTCGGCTTTACCCACGAGCGTCCCGACTATGGCGTCGAGACCGTCGAGATCGGCGGCGAGGCGCGGGCGGTGACGCAGCGCGCCGTGCGACACACCCCGTTCTGCGACTTGCTGCATTTCCAGAAAGAGGGCGGCGCGGAAGATCCGAAGGTCTTGCTGGTCGCGCCGATGTCGGGGCATTTCGCCACACTGCTGCGCGGGACGATCCGCACGCTGCTGCGCGACCATCAGGTCTATGTCACGGATTGGCTCAATCCGCGCAATACGCCGGTCGAGGCCGGACGCTTCGCTCTCGAGGATTATACCCGCCATCTGATCGAATTCGTCGAATTCCTGGGCGAGCCTTGTCACGTCGTCGCGGTCTGCCAGCCCTGCGTCAGCGCGCTGACGGCGACGGCGGCGCTGGCGATGCGCGGCGGAACGCAGCCGGCGAGCGTGACGCTGATGGCAGGCCCGATCGACGCGCGGATCGCGCCGAACAAGGTCAATGCGCTCGCCACGGAAAAGCCGTTCGCCTGGTTTCGCGATAATCTCATCGGCGTCGTGCCCTCGAAGTTCGAGGGGCGCGGCCGCAAGGTCTATCCCGGCTTTCTCCAGCTCTCCGCCTTCATGAGCATGAACGCGGAGCGCCATTCGAAAGCCTTCGTCGATCTCTTCCAGCACCGTATCGACGGCGACTTCGAGAAGGCCGACGCGATTCGGGACTTTTATCTGGAATATTTCGCCATCATGGACATGACTGCGGAATTCTACCTCGACACCATCGATCAGGTGTTCCAGCGCTTCCTGCTTGCTAAAGGCGAAATGACCTACGAGGGCGTGCGCGTCGAGCCACGCGCGATCCGCAAGACGTTCCTGCTGACGGTCGAGGGCGAGAAGGATGACATCTGTTCGGTCGGGCAGACGCTCGCGGCGCAGGACCTCTGCTCGGGCCTTCGACCCTACATGAAGACGCATCACTTGCAGGCGGGCGTCGGCCATTACGGCGTTTTCAACGGCCGGCGCTGGGATGCGCAGGTCTATCCTGTCGTTCGCAACCATATTCAGGCGAGCGTTTGACCGGCGCGGCGCGCGCTTGGACGACCTATTTCGCGGGCGCGAGGTAGTCGTAAACGACTTCGCCGAGGCCGAGCGTCAGATCGGCGATGAAATGCGTGCCGCCGATAACTTCGCGCACCGGCAGGCGCGCGACGTCGGCCATTACGTGCTGAAAGAGTTCGAGCGCCGCCGGGCCGCCCCACGCGCCTTTGAGCGTCACGTCCTCGCAGAAATAACGCACGAGTTCGCAAACGCGCGCCGAGCCGTCGACGTGGGGAATGATCTTTATGAGATAGTTGGGCGCGGACAGGGACTTCAGGATCGGCTCGGGCGCGAGTATCGTATGTTTGTAACCCATCGTCGCGGAGGCGCAGAGCAGCGAACCGTAATGCAGCGTGCCGACCAGCACTTCGTTCTCGTGGGAAAGTTTGGGCGAGGCGAGCTTCTTGGGAAAGCCCCAGATTTCGCGCCCGCCCGCGATCGGCGCTTCGTCGTCGAGATACATCGAATGGACGTAGGAGCCGGGCTGGCCGTTGAATGTGACGGGGATGACCTGCCCGGTTTCCGTGTAGTCGCCGAAACCGGTGGAATCGGGCATCCGGATGAATTCATATTTGACGATCGCGTCGCCGATCTCGAGCGGCTCCGGCACAACGGCGCGCAACGCTTCGGGGTCGGTCCGGTAGGCGACAACGAAGAATTCCCTATTATAAAACCGGTACGGCCCCTTGGGATAGGCCGGATTGGTCAGCGGCATCGCGAAGGCTTTTTGTCTGATATCGGCGAGCTTCAATGCGGGTCTCCTCGAAATGGCCGGCCACCTAGACTAATGCCGCTTCATTACAGAAACTACGTCGCTTCGCGGCGGCTCACTCGCGCGCTTTGGAGCGGAAGAATGCGCGACGCCAAAATGATCCCCACATACAGGGAAAGGCCCGGACCATGCAACGCAGACATTTCATATATGGCGCCGTGTTAGCCGGAGCCGCGCTCGCGCGATCTGAGGCGAGTGCGGCCCAAAGCATCGTCGATCGCTTCGCCGCGGCTCTCAACGCGCATGACATCGTCGCCTTCGCCGACCTTTTCGCGGAAGATTATGCCAATCATCAGTCGAGCGCCGCCGCGCCCGCGCCCTCGGGCAAATCGGCCAAGCGCGCGACGGTCGATTTCTTCCAGGCGCGGCTGGAGGCGATGAGCGATCTTGCCGTCAGCGTCGAGGTCTCGTTGATCGAAGGCGAACGAGCGGCGGCGAGTTTCCTCTACGAGGGCACGCAGACCGGTGTCTATTATGGCTTCGCGCCAAGCGGGCGAAAGCTGCGTTTCACGTCGTGCGATATTTTCCGCGTCCGCGACGGGCGCATAGTCGAGCATTGGGGCATGGGCGACATAGCGGGAGTGCTGAAGCAATTGAAGGCGTGAGGGCCAGCGCGCGCGATCAGATTTCCCTTCCCCGTCCTTACGGGTAGGGCGCGGGGGATCCGTCGCCGCTAGCCGACATTCGCCTTCAACCACGCGACGAGATCGCTCGTGACCTCCGCGCGATTGGTCTCGTTGATCGTCTCGTGGCGCGCCTCGGGATAGATTTTAGTCGTCAACTTCAGACCGGCGCCGCGATAAACGTCGATAAGTCCCTGCAGTTTGGCGCCGACGGGATCGCGCGCGCCGCTGAAAATATAAATCGGCAGGGTTTTGGGAATCCGCGCCGCGACGGCTGGCGAGGCAAGGTCGGCCAGCGCGCTGGTGAGGTCGGTCGCGAGCTGGTTGGTGACGGCGAAGCCGCATAGTGGGTCAGCGACATATTTATCGACTTCGGCCGCGTCGCGGGAGAGCCAGTCGAACGGCGTGCGCGCCGGCTTGAACGGCCTGTTGAGTTCGCCGAACAGCAATTGCATGACCAGCGGGCTCTTGCCGCGCGGTCCGAGCCGCCAGCGTTCGAATGCGACCAGGCGACGCCCGATCGGCAAAATCGCCGGGGGCGGGCCTGCCGTGCCGGAAAGCACGGCGGCGGCAAGCTCCGAGCCGTGTTCGGCGATGTAGGTCTGGCCCATGAAGGAGCCCATGGAATGGCCGAGGAAAACATGTGGGAGTTCGGGAAAGTCGGCGCGCGCCTTCTTCGCCACCGCGTCGATGTCCGCGAGACATTCGCGCCAGCCGTCGCGTTCGGCGAAAAAGCCGAGATCGGCCGTCGGGCAGCTCGGCCCGTGGCCGCGATGGTCGTGGGCGTGGACGACGTATCCGGCCGCCGTCAGCGCGTTGGCCAGGCGCTCGTAGCGCGCGCTGTGCTCGGCGAGGCCGTGAGTAATGTGGAGGCTCGCCCGGGGCGCGGACTCCGGGGCCCAGCGACGCGTGAAAATGGCGCGTCCGGCTCTTGCAACCTCGACAATGTCTGATTTCATGGCCCGTCGCCTCCCAGTCCCTTTGGCCGCGAGCCTAGGGGCGACGCGCGTTCGTGGCAATTGCGGCTTTCGAGCTTCGCCGGTCCCCGCCGAGGCCGTCGGCGGCTCGGGAGAAGGAGCGAACAGCGTGCTAAAACTGCATTACAAATGACAAAAAATGTCATTTACTTGGCGAACTTATGCGCGAATTCGCAAGCCGGCGAGTGCGGTAGTTATTCATAATATATTGTTATTTATAGCATTTATACAATCGCGACGCGGATTGCCGCGTTCGTTTCGAAGATTGGTCCAAAAGTTCGGCTTGATCCCGAACCGGGATAGGACGATAGCACCGGGGAGACAGCACGCCGCATTTCCCGCGGCCCAACTGATGGATGGACGAAGCCCATGGCGCGTAAGAAGATTGCTCTGATCGGCGCAGGCCAAATCGGCGGCACCCTGGCCCATCTGGCGGCCGTGAAGGAATTGGGCGACATCGTCCTGTTCGACATCGTTGACGGCGTTCCCCAAGGCAAGGCGCTCGATCTGGCCGAATCCGGTCCTGTCGAGGGCTTCAACGCCAAGCTCGCCGGCGCAAGTTCTTATGAATCGATCGCCGGCGCCGACGTCATCATCGTCACGGCCGGCGTCCCGCGCAAGCCCGGCATGAGCCGCGACGACTTGCTCGGCATCAATCTGAAGGTCATGCAGGCGGTCGGCGAGGGCATCAAGGCGAACGCGCCCGGCGCTTTCGTCATCTGCATCACCAATCCGCTCGACGCGATGGTCTGGGCGTTGCAGAAATTCTCCGGATTGCCGACGAACCGCATTGTCGGCATGGCCGGTGTTCTCGACAGCGCGCGTTTCCGCTATTTCCTCGCCGAGGAGTTCAACGTCTCGGTCGAGGACGTGACCGCTTTCGTGCTCGGCGGCCACGGCGACGACATGGCGCCTTCGGTGCGTTATTCCACGGTCGCCGGCGTGCCGCTGCCCGACCTCGTGAGGATGGGCTGGACGACGCAGGCGAAGATCGACGCGATCGTCGAGCGCACCCGCAAGGGTGGCGGCGAGATCGTCAACCTGCTCAAGACCGGCTCCGCCTTCTACGCGCCCGCCGCCTCCGGCATCGCCATGGCGGAAGCCTACCTGAAGGACCAACGGCGGGTGCTCACCTGCGCGGCGCATCTGACCGGGCAATACGGAGTCAATGACACTTATGTCGGCGTGCCCGTGGTGATCGGCGCGAACGGCGTCGAACGGATCATGGAAATTCAACTCGATGCCGGCGAAAAGGCGATGTTCGCCAAGTCGGTCGCTTCCGTGCACGGTCTCATGGAGGCCTGCAAAAGCATTGCGCCGGCGCTCGCCTAAGTCGAAACCAAGGGCGCGCGCGAGCGGCTCTGCGCCGGTCGCGGCTCAACTGTCTGGTGCAGAAATAACTTTTTCCGTTCGCTCGATAAGGAAGCCGGAATGAACATCCACGAATATCAGGCCAAGGCCGTACTTAAGGCGTTCGCGGCGCCGGTCTCGAACGGCCGTCCGGCCTTCACGCCCGAGGAAGCGGAGGCGGCGGCCAAGGAAATGGGTGGTTCGCTCTGGGTCGTCAAATCGCAGATCCACGCCGGCGGTCGCGGCAAGGGTAAGTTCAAGGAGGCTTCCGCTGGCGAAAAGGGCGGCGTCCGTCTCGCCAAGACAGTCGCCGAGGTCGGGCAGTTCGCCAAGCAGATGCTCGGCGCGACGCTCGTGACCGTGCAGACCGGCCCGGCGGGCAAGCAAGTCAATCGGCTCTACGTCGAAGAAGGCTCGGCCATCGACAAGGAGTTCTATCTCTCCGCACTGGTCGATCGCGCGGTCGGCCGGGTCGCTTTCGTCGTCTCGACCGAAGGCGGCGTCAACATCGAGGATGTCGCGCACAAGACGCCCGAGAAAATTCACACCTTTTCGGTCGATCCCGCGACCGGCGTGATGCCGCATCACGGCCGCACGGCGGCGCGCGCGCTCGGGCTGTCGGGCGATCTGGCCAAACAATGCGAAGCCTTGATCGCCAAGCTCTACGCCGCGTTCGTCGCCAAGGACATGTCGATGCTCGAGATCAATCCGCTGGTGGTGACGACCGGCGGCCAGTTGAAGGTGCTCGACGCCAAGGTCTCGTTCGACGACAACGCGCTCTACCGTCACCCCGATATGCTCGCGCTGCGCGATGAAACGGAGGAAGACGCCAAGGAGATCGAGGCCTCCAAACACGAACTCAACTATGTCGCGCTCGACGGAACAATCGGCTGCATGGTCAACGGCGCCGGTCTCGCCATGGCGACGATGGACATCATCAAGCTCTATGGCGAAAGCCCCGCCAACTTCCTCGACGTCGGCGGCGGCGCCTCGAAGGACCGCGTCACCGCTGCGTTCAAGATCATCACCGCCGACCCGAACGTGAAGGGCATCCTTGTCAACATCTTCGGCGGCATCATGCGCTGCGACATCATCGCCGAGGGCGTGATTGCGGCGGTCAAGGAGATGGGCCTGAAAGTGCCGCTGGTCGTGCGGCTCGAAGGCACCAATGTCGATCTTGGCAAGAAGATCATCCGCGAGTCCGGGCTCAATGTCATTGCTGCGGACGATCTCGACGATGCCGCGCAGAAGATCGTGAACGCAGTGCGGAAAGGCTGAGGCCGTTCTCCCCCAGGGGAGAGAGGGTTCGCGTCCGTCGCCAACTGATTTGAGGAAATCGCCTTGTCCGTTCTCATCAACGCTCAAACCAAAGTCATCACGCAAGGGTTCACCGGCAAGAATGGCACTTTCCATTCCGAGCAGGCGATCGCTTACGGCACGAAAATTGTCGGCGGCACTTCGCCCGGCAAGGGCGGTGCGACGCATCTGGGGCTTCCCGTGTTCGACACCGTCGCCGAAGCGCGCGAGAAGACGGGCGCCGACGCCTCCGTGATCTATGTCCCGCCGCCGGGTGCGGCGGACGCGATCTGCGAGGCCATCGCCGCCGAGGTCCCGCTGATCGTCTGCATCACCGAGGGCATCCCGGTGCTCGACATGGTGCGGGTCAAGCGCGCGCTGCAAGGCTCCAAATCGACGCTCGTCGGCCCCAATTGCCCGGGCGTGATGACCGCGGGCGAGTGCAAGATCGGCATCATGCCCGGCAACATTTTCAAGCCCGGCAGCGTCGGCATCGTGTCGCGTTCGGGAACGCTCACCTACGAGGCGGTGTTCCAGACGACGCGCGAGGGCCTCGGCCAGACGACCGCGGTCGGCATCGGCGGCGATCCCGTCAAGGGGATGGATTTCATCGACGCGCTCGAATTGTTCCTCGCCGACCCCGCCACGAAGTCGATCATCATGATCGGCGAAATCGGCGGCTCGGCCGAGGAGGACGCGGCGCAGTTCCTGAAGGACGAAGCGAGGAAGGGCCGCAAGAAGCCGGTCGTCGGCTTCATCGCCGGCCGCACGGCGCCTTCGGGGCGCCGAATGGGCCACGCGGGCGCGATCATCGCCGGCGGCAAGGGCGGCGCCGAGGACAAGATCGCGGCGATGGAGGCGGCGGGCATCCGCGTCTCGCCGTCGCCGGCGCGCCTGGGCAAGACGCTCGCCGACGTGCTGGCGGGAAAATGAGGAGGCTTAGGCCATGACGCGACAAGACATCAACCGCGCGCTGATTCAGTCCTCGTTCCTCGACGGCGCGAACGGCGCGTATGTCGAAGCGTTGCAGGCCAAATACGAGAAAGATCCCAATTCGGTCGAGCCGAGTTGGCGCGAATTCTTCGGCGCGCTCGGCGATGATCCCGAGAGCGTCGAAAAGACGGCCAAGGGCGCGTCGTGGGAATTGCCGCAATGGCCGATGACGCCGAAAGGCGATCTTATCAACGCGCTCGATGGCGACTGGCCGGCGGCGGAAAAGGCGATCGGCGACAAGTTGAAGGCGCGCGCCGCGGTCGATCCGACCATGGAGGCGCCGAGCACGGAATCGATCCACCGCGCGACGCGCGATTCCGTGCGCGCGCTGATGATGATCCGCGCCTATCGTATGCGCGGCCATCTGCACGCCAACCTCGATCCGCTCGGCCTTGAGCCGCGCAAGGATCACGAGGAACTGCATCCCGGCAATTACGGCTTCGACGAAGCCGACTACGATCGCAAGATATTCATCGACAAAGTGCTGGGCCTTGAATTCGCCACCGTGCGCGAAATGCTGGCGATCCTGCGGCGCACCTATTGCGGCACGATCGGCTTCGAATTCGTGCATATCTCCGACCCCGCCGAGAAGGCCTGGATTCAAGAACGGATCGAGGGGCCAGACAAGGAAATCCAGTTCACCAAGGAAGGCAAGCGCGCCATTCTCTCCAAGCTCGTCGAGGCCGAGGGATTCGAGAACTTCTTCGACGTCAAGTTCCCTGGCGGCAAGCGTTTCGGGCTGGACGGCGGCGAGGCGATCATCCCGGCGCTGGAGCAGATCATCAAGCGCGGCGGCCAGCTCGGCTTGAAGGAAATTTCATTCGGCATGGCCCATCGCGGCCGTCTCAACGTGCTCTCTCAGGTGATGGGCAAGCCGCATCGCGTCATCTTCCACGAGTTCAAGGGCGGTTCGTCCTCGCCCGACGAGGTCGAAGGTTCGGGCGACGTCAAATACCATCTGGGCGCCTCATCAGACCGCGAGTTCGACGGCAACAACGTGCATCTGTCGCTTGCCGCTAATCCGTCGCATCT
This sequence comes from Beijerinckiaceae bacterium, assembly GCA_037446355.1. Lineage (GTDB taxonomy): Bacteria > Pseudomonadota > Alphaproteobacteria > Rhizobiales > Beijerinckiaceae > Roseiarcus. Next base: position 44,294 of record JBBIIT010000028.1, read on the forward strand.
CGAGATCGTCGATCCTGTCGTGCTCGGCAAGGTGCGCGCCAAGCAGGATCAGTTGAATGACTATATCGAACGCGTGAAGGTGATGCCGTTGCTGATCCACGGCGACGCGGCTTTCGCGGGGCAGGGCGTGGTCGCGGAGTGCTTCGGACTTTCGGGCCTGCGCGGTCATCGCACTGGCGGTTCGCTGCACTTCATCGTCAACAATCAGATCGGCTTCACCACCTATCCCCGCTATTCCCGATCGTCGCCTTATCCTTCCGACGTCGCCAAACTCGTCGAGGCGCCGATTTTCCACGTCAACGGCGACGATCCCGAGGCGGTGGTTTACTGCGCCAAGATCGCGACCGAGTACCGGCAGAAATTCCACAAGCCTGTGGTCATCGACATGTTCTGCTATCGTCGCTTCGGCCATAACGAGGGCGACGAGCCCTCGTTCACGCAGCCGCTGATGTATCGCAACATTCGCGCGCATCAGACGACACTGCAGATCTATTCGAAGAAGCTGGTCGAGGAAGGCGTCGTCACTCAAGGCGAAGTCGACAAGATGCGCGGCGACTGGCGACATCGCCTGGAAGCCGAATTCGAGGCCGGTCAAGCCTATGTCGCCAACAAGGCCGACTGGCTCGACGGCCGCTGGTCCGGCTTCAAGGCGGCGCAGGACACCGCCGACGACGACCGACGCGGGGAGACCGCGGTCGACGCAACGAAGTTGAAGTCGCTCGGCGAGCGCATGACCGCAGCCCCTGAGGGCTTCGTCGTTCACAAGACGATTCAGCGCTTCCTCGACAATCGCCGCGCGTCGATCCTCCAGGGCGATGGCATCGACTGGGCGACGGGCGAGGCGCTCGCCTTCGCGACTTTGCTCGACGAGGGGCTGCCGGTGCGCCTGTCCGGGCAGGATTGCGAGCGTGGCACGTTCTCGCAACGCCATTCTGTACTGATCGATCAGGAGACGGAAGCGCGCTACATTCCGCTTAACCATCTGCGCGACGGTCAGGCGCGTTTCGAAGTCATCAATTCGATGCTCTCGGAAGAAGCGGTGTTGGGGTTCGAATACGGCTATTCGCTCGCTGAACCGAACGCGCTGACGTTGTGGGAAGCACAATTCGGCGATTTCGCCAATGGCGCGCAGGTTGTCTTCGATCAGTTCATCTCCGCGGGCGAGCGCAAGTGGCTGCGCATGTCCGGCCTCGTCTGCCTGCTGCCGCACGGGTACGAAGGGCAGGGGCCGGAGCATTCCTCCGCCCGCCTCGAGCGTTATCTGCAAATGTGCGCCGAGGACAACATGCAGGTCGTCGCGTGCACGACTCCGGCCAATTTCTTCCATGTGTTGCGGCGTCAGTTGAAGCGTGAGTTCCGCAAGCCGCTGATCGTGATGACCCCGAAGTCGATGCTGCGCAACAAGCGCGCGGTTTCGTCGCTGGACGCTTTCTCGACCGGCTCGTCGTTCCATCGGCTTCTGTGGGATCACGCCGAGACGCACAAGGGCGAGAAGATCAAGCTCGTGCGCGACGACAAGATCCGCCGTGTCGTCATTTGCTCCGGCAAGGTCTACTACGATCTCTACGACGATCGCGAGAAGCGCGGCGTCGACGACGTCTATCTTCTGCGCGTCGAGCAGCTCTATCCGTTCCCGTTGAAGGCGCTGGTGAAGGAGCTTTCGCGTTTCAAGAAGGCCGAGATCGTCTGGTGCCAGGAAGAGCCCAAGAATATGGGTCCCTGGACCTTCGTCGAGCCCTATCTGGAATGGGTGCTGGCGCAGGTGGGCGGCAAGTCGAAGCGCGCGCGTTACGCCGGACGCCCGGCCGCGGCCGCGACTGCGACCGGATTGATGTCCAAGCACCTCGCGCAACTCAAGACGTTCCTCGACGAATGTTTCGCGGGTTGAATCGATGGCGCATTTCCTGAGCAAGTTGATGCCGCCGCGCAAGTCCTTCGCCCAGGACATGACAATCGAGGAGCGTGAGGCGATGCTCGCGCATCAAGATTACTGGCGCCCGCGCGTCGACGCCGGCGAAGTGATCGCGATGGGTCCGGTCGCCGATCCGTCGGGGCTCTATGGAGTCGCGATCGTCGAAGCGGCGACGCTCGCCCAGTTGCAGAGTTGGCAAGCTGGCGATCCGGCGATCCGCGCAAAATTAGGTTTCGTTTACGAGAATTATCCGATGCCCTCGATCCGGGTCGCTCCGATCCAGCCGCTGGCGCCGGTTTCGTCTGTCACCCCCTAATAGAAGGGCGCCGCGAACGGCGCGAGCGAGAATGGCCACTGAAATCCGCGTCCCGACTCTCGGCGAGTCGATCTCCGAGGCGACCGTCGGCAAATGGTTCAAGCAGAAGGGCGAGGCGGTGAGGGCCGACGAGCCATTGGTTGAACTCGAAACCGAGAAGGTGACGCTCGAGGTCAACGCGCCCGCCGCCGGAGTTCTCTCGGAAATCGTCGCGCAGACCGGCGAGACGGTGTCCATCGGCGCTTTGCTCGGCGCGTTGGCGTCCGGGGCCGGCGCGCCCGCCAAGGCGGCGGCGCTCGCTCCGGCC
>JBBIIT010000029.1:0-45506 GCA_037446355.1 Beijerinckiaceae bacterium
TCGTAATCGGCGAAGGTCTGCGCGAGCAGGCTCTCGACCGCCAGTCGCAGGAAGGCGCCGCCGTCGCGCACGGGCAGCACGACGCTGACGCGCGGCGCGCCTGCGCTCATGGCGAAGCCACTTCGGCGAATTCGCGCCGGATCGCGTCGCTGTGTTCTCCGATCGCGGGCGTCGGGCCGAGACGCGCGGGCGCGCGATCGAAGATTTGCGGCGGCGCGGGCAGGCTCACGGGCCCGCTCGGCGTTTCGACGGTCGCGCGGCGCAATTGCGCGTGCCGCGCGAAGGCGCCGACGTCGTTGTAGCGGCCGAAGGCGACGCCCGCCGCGCGCAGGGCTTGGGCGAGCGAAGCCTGATCGTAACGCGAGAGCGCGGCGGCCATCGCCGCATCGAGTTCGGCGCGGTGCGCGGCGCGGCGGCTGTTGATGCGGAACCTTTCGTCGTCGATCATGTCGGGGCGGCGCAGCACTTCGCGGCAGAGGTTCGCCCATTCGGTCTCGGTCTGAATGGCGATGATGAAGCGCGAGCCGTCGCCCGCCTCGTAGGCGCCGTAGGGGGCGATCGAAGCGTGATTGAGGCCGAGCCGCTTCGGCTCCACGCCCGTGTACTCGCGATGAATCAACGGCACGGCCATCCAGTCGGCGAGGCTGTCAAACAGCGAAACCGCGATGTGACAGCCCGCGCCGCCGCGCTCGCGCGCGTAGAGCGCTTGCAGGATCGCGGCGTGAGCGTTCATGCCGCAGCCGATGTCGACGACGGAAACGCCGACGCGGCCGGGGGCTTCCGGCGAGCCGGTGATCGAAGCGAGGCCGGTCTCGCACTGAATGAGAAAGTCATAAGCTTTCATCTCGGCGTAGGGGCCGCTTTCGCCGTAACCGGTAATCTCGCAGACGATAAGGCGCGGATGGGCTTGACGCAGCGCCTCGGCGCCGAAGCCGGCGCGCGCCGCCGCGCCCGGCGCTAGGTTCTGCACGAAGACGTCCGCCTTCGCGACCAGCCGCCGCAGCAGCGCGGCGTCGTCCGGCGCCTTGATGTTCAGCTCAAGCGATTCCTTTCCGCGATTGAGCCAGACGAAATAGGCGCTCTCGCCATGCGCGACCTCATCATAGCCGCGCGCGAGATCGCCGCTTGCGCGCTCGATCTTGACGACGCGCGCGCCGGCGTCCGCGAGGCGCGAGGTGCAGAAAGGCGCCGCGACCGCCTGCTCCAGCGCGACCACGAGCAAGCCTTGCAGCGGGCGGTGCGAATTCCATTCCAACGCGATCGATTCCCATGCCGTAACCGGCGCCACGTTAGCGGGGAACTTCGCCGCCCGGTAGGGCCGCGGGTCGGCTCGCGCGAGGTTGCACGCGCGCGGCGGCCGGTTACAATTCGTTCGGGGTGGGAGTGACGCGCGATGAAGAGCTATCAGATTATCGATTTCGGTCGTCCGCTGCGCGACGTCGAATTTCCCGATCCCAAGCCCAGCGGCCACGAGGTCGTCATCGCGGTGAAGGCGGCGGGCGTTTGCCATTCCGATCTGCACATCTGGGAAGGCGGCTACGATCTTGGCGCCGGGCGCCGGCTCAGCCTCAAGGATCGCGGCATCAATCTGCCGATGACGCTTGGCCATGAGGTCGCGGGCGCCATCGTCGCGGTCGGCGACCAGGTGACGGACCGCAAAGTCGGCGAATCCTGCCTCGTTTATCCCTGGATCGGCTGCGGCGTCTGCCGCGTCTGCCGGGAGGGGTCGGAAAATCTCTGCATGAAGCCGCGAGCCATAGGCATTCATTGCGACGGCGGCTATTCGGACCGGCTGGTCGTGCCCCACTCGAAATATCTGCTGCCGCTTGGCGATCTCGATCCGGCGGTGGCGGCGCCTTTCGCATGTTCGGGGGTCACCACCTATTCAGCGCTGAAGAAACTGGCCTCGGTGATCCGGCAGGAGCCGATCCTTGTCATCGGCGCCGGCGGGCTCGGGCTGATGTGCCTCGCGCTGCTCAAAGCGATGGGCGGCAAGGGCGCCGTTGTCGTCGATATCGAGGCCGGCCGACGCGAGGCGGCGCTGGCGGCGGGCGCGCTCGCCGTCGTCGACGGCGCGGCGCCCGATGCGCTCGCAAAAGTCAGCGCCGCGTTCGGCGGCCCCTGCTGGGGCGCGATCGACCTTGTCGGAAGTCCGGGCACGGCCTCGCTCGGGTTTGACGCTCTGGCCAAGGGCGGCAAGCTCGTGATGGTCGGTCTGTTTGGCGGCCAGTCGCCCTGGCCGCTGCCGTTCATCCCGATGAAAGCTGTCGCGATCGAAGGCAATTACACCGGCAATCTCGAGGAGACGCGGGAGTTGCTCGAACTCGTGCGCTCCGGGGGCGTGCCGCAAATTCCGCTGAGCCGGCGTCCGCTCGGCGAGGCGAGCGCAGCGCTCGAGGATTTGAAGGCGGGGCGCATCGTCGGCCGCGTCGTGTTGACGCCCTGAGATCGTGGCTATTCCAAGAGGATCGGAAATATGCGCAAGATGTTCATCGGCGGTAAATGGCGCGACGCGAGTTCGGGCGCGACGCTGCCGGTCGTCGATCCTTCGACGGGGGAGACCTACGATACGATTCCACGCGGAACCGCCGCCGACATCGACGCGGCCGTAACGGCGGCGCGCGCCGCCTACGAAGGCGTCTGGGGCGCGATGGCCGCCGCCGAGCGAGGGCGCATCCTCGCGCGCATGTCGGCGCTGGTTTCCGCGCGCGCCGAGGACCTCGCGCAGGCCGAAGCGCGCGACACCGGAAAACCGATCGGGCAGGCTAGAGCCGACATACAACTGACCGCGCGTTATTTTGAATTCTATGGCGGCGCCGCCGACAAGCTGCATGGCCAAGTGATCCCCTATCTGGCGGGATTTCACGCGCAGGCCTGGCGCGAACCCTATGGCGTCACCGCGCATATCCTGCCCTGGAACTATCCTGCGCAGATGTTCGGGCGCTCGCTGGCGCCCGCGCTCGCGGCCGGCAACGCGACCGTGCTGAAACCGGCCGAAGAAGCCTGCATGACCCCGATCCTCATCAGCGCCATCGCGCAGGAGGCGGGCCTGCCCGACGGTGCGATCAACGTGGTGCCCGGCCTCGGCGAGGAGGCGGGCGCGGCGCTCACGTCCCATTCCGGCATCGACATGGTCACGTTCACCGGCTCGCCTGAGGTCGGCGCGATCGTGCAGAAGGCGGCGGCGGATCGGCACATAAAGTGCGTGCTCGAACTCGGCGGCAAGTCGCCCCAGGTCGTCTTCGCCGACGCGGACCGCGCGCGCGCTATTCCGTTCATCATTCGCGCGATCACGCAGAACGGCGGCCAGACCTGCTCGGCCGGCAGCCGCCTGCTCGTCGAGCGCAAGATTTACGACGATTTCGTCGCCGAGGTCGCCGAAGCTTTCACGAAGACGCGCGTCGGCGCGCCGGCGATGAACCTCGACTGCGGGCCGATGATCAGCGCGTTGCAGCGCGATCGCGTGCAGGGCTTCGTCGACGCGGCGCGGCGCTCCGGCATTCCGGTGCTGGCGGAAGGGCAGTTCGCCGACAATCTGCCGAAGGGCGGCTTCTATGTGAAGCCGACCCTGTTCGGGCCGGTGCCGCGCGCCAATGCGCTCGCCTGCGATGAGGTGTTCGGCCCGGTACTCTCGATCATGCCCTTCGAGGACGAGGCCGACGCGATCCGGCTCGCCAACGCGACCGATTATGGCCTTGTCGCCGCAGTCTGGACCCGGGACGGCGCGCGGCAGACGCGCGTCGCGCGCGGCATCCGTAGCGGCCAGGTGTTCATCAACTGCTACGGCGCCGGCGGCGGCGTCGAACTGCCGTTCGGCGGCGTCAAAAAGAGCGGCCATGGGCGCGAAAAGGGCTTCATGGCGCTCGAAGAGTTCACGGTCGTCAAGACCGTGGTGCAGCATTACGCGGAGTAAGGCGCCGCCCGCGGCGCCTCACGCCGCCGCTCAGGCGGCGGCGACAGACTGGGCGCGCAGGCGATCGTATTCCGCCTTGGCGACCGGCGCGGCGTTGCGGTCGCCAAGGTCGTTGAGGTGGACGCGATAGGTCTCGCGCGCGCTCAACGCCGCCAGCGCCGAGACCAGGGTGACCGCGAAGGCGATCGCGCCGACAGTAAACGGGATGCTGGCCGAACCCGGAGGCGCGGCCCAGGCGAACAGCGCCGGCAGCAGCGCCGTGATCGTCGTTCCGACGTTTTGCGCGATCGCCATCGAAGTCACGCGCACGCGCGTCGCGAACAATTCGGGATAGAAGCTCGGGAACACCGCGTTATATCCCTGATAGACGACGCCCCACATCAGCAGCGACACGCCGATCGCGAGCGGCACGCTCTTGATGCTGATCGCGTAGAGATAGGCGAAGCCGAGCAGGCCCGAGACGAGCGAGCCGATAATGACCGGCGGCTTGCGGCCGATCTTGTCCGAGAGATTGCCGACGACGGGTATGATGAGGACGGCCAGAATGTTGCCGATCACCGGAATCCACAGATAGATCGCCTTCGAAAAGCCGATGCCGTAGGCGGGCTGCACCGCATAGGCCGCGCCAAAGATGGTCGCGATGACCGGTATGACGTTCATCAACGCCATGCAGACGACCCTCAGCATGTCGTCCCAGCCGAGGCGGAAAGCTTCGGAAATCGGCGCGCGCGGGATCGCCTTCTGAGCGGCCTCGGCGGCGAAGGCCGGCGTCTCATCGAGTTCGCGGCGGATGATCCAGCCGGCGACAATGACGACGAAGCTGGCGAGGAACGGTATGCGCCAGCCCCAGGAATTGAACTGCTCGGACGGCATATAGGCGGCGAGCGGCAGAAACACGGCGGCCGCGAGGATCTGTCCGGCCTGCACCCCTTGCAGCGTGAAGCTGGCGAAGAAACCGCGCTGACCGAACGGCGCGTGTTCGAGGATCATGGAACTGGAGCCGGAGATTTCGCCCGCGACCGCGAAACCCTGAATGAGGCGCAGGACCACAAGCAGCGCCGGGGCCAACAGGCCGACCTGGTTGTAGGTCGGCAGCAAGCCGACCGCCATCGTCGAAAAGCCCATCGCGAACATGCACAGGATCAGCACCTGCTTGCGCCCATACATATCGCCGTAGCGCCCGAGCACGAACGCGCCGATCGGTCGAGCGACATAGCCGACGCCGTAGGTGGCGAGCGAAGCGACGATCGCCGTCGTCGGGTCGGTGGAAGGGAAGAATATCTGCGGGAAGATGAGCGACGCCGCGGTCGCGTAGATGAAGAAGTCGTAATATTCCAGCGCCGAGCCGATCCAGCCGCTGGCGGCGGCGGTCTTGGATTGATGCGGGCCCTGCGGCTCGTGTTCGCTAAGACTGGCCATGCTGTTTTCCTCCCCGCCGCCGGCTCGAGGGGCCGGGTTGGCGATGGTTGCATATACCTACCGGTAAGTATATGCAAGGGGATCGGCGCGGCCCGTGGCGAAAAATCCTTTCGTCCGGCGCCCGCGAACCGCAATCGTCTGGGGAGCCTCGGCCATGAAATCTCCCGCCGCCCGCAAGACCGCGCCGGCCGCGCGCGCGCGTCATGATCCCCAGCGCACCCGTCGCGAAATCCTGGAAGCGGCGAGCAAAGTATTCGCCGAGAAGGGCTTCAGCGGCGCCAACGTCGACGAGATCGTCGCCAAGGTCGCGATCACCAAGCCGACGCTCTATTATCATTTCGGCTCGAAGGAGGGCCTGTTCGCGGCCGTGCTCGAGGACGTTTACGCCGGCATGCGGCAAATTGAGAGTTCGTTGAGTCTCGAATCGCTGCCAGCCGACGACGCGGTGCGGGCGCTGGTGCGCGCGACTTTCGATTATCACGCAGCGCACCCCGACTGGATACGCTTGATTTCGGTCGCCAACATTCACGAGGCCAAACATATCGCGGGCTCGCAAAGCCTCGCCCCCCGCAACGCGGCGATCCTCGGCATTCTCGGCGATTTGGTCGCGCGCGGCGTGCGCGAAGGATTGTTTCGCGAAGGCGTCGACGTGTTTCATCTGCATTTGCTGATCGCCTCGTTCTGTTTCTATCGGGTTTCCAACCGTCACACCTGGAAGGCGATCTTCAAGCGCGACTTGCACGCGGCCGAGGACGCAAAGGCCCAACGCGAGGCCATCGTCGAAGCGGCGTTGCGCTTCCTCGCGCGCGCTCCGGCTTGACCTAATATTTGCGGAGTGTTGCGCACGCATTCGATTGGCGTCGCCGCGCAGAGGCGGGCACTATGGGCAAATGAGTCCCCCGCCCCAGACCCGCAACGTCGCCGGCATGGCCGTGTTGGCCGTCGGCATATTCATATTTTCGACCCAGGACGCGATCATCAAATTGCTCAGCGGCGATTATGCGGTGACGCAGGCGATCGTCGTCCGCAGTCTCGTCTCGTTGCCGATTCTGGCGGCGATGGCCGCCCGCGAGCGTGGCCTACGCAGCCTCGTTTCGCGCAATCTCGGCGCGCTCCTCGCGCGCGGGGCGATGCTGCTTGTTTGCTACACGACCTATTACATGGCGTTTCCCGCGCTGCCGCTCGCGGAGGCGATCGCGCTCTTTTACATCTCGCCGATCTTCGTCACGCTGCTGGCCGGGCCGATGCTCGGCGAGCGCGTCGGCTGGCGCTCGTGGCTCGCGGTGATCGTCGGTTTCCTTGGCGTCTTGGCGATCGTGCGACCGGGTAGCGATCTGTTCGAGCCGGCGGCGCTGCTCAGCCTCGTCAGTGCGGCGAGTTACGCGGCGGCGATGGTCTACGCGCGCCGGCTCGGCGCCGTCGAATCGGCGAGCGTGATGGCTTTTCATCAGGCCGCCGTCTACCTCATCGGCGCGCTGGCGATCGCGGGCCTGTGCGCCGAACTGGGGCTGACGAAGCTAGGCCATCCCTCACTCGACTTTCTTGTCCGGCCGTGGACGACGCCGACGCCGAGGGATCTCGCGCTAATGGCGGCCTGCGGCGTTATCGCGGCGGTGGCGATGTCGCTGTTGACGCAGGCCTATCGCATGGCCGAGGCGAATCTGGTCACTGTGTTCGAATTCACCGGCATGATCTGGGCGCCGCTGTGGGGCTATCTCATTTTCGCCGAGGTTCCGCGCGCTTCGACGCTGCTAGGAATGCTGCTGATCGTCATGGCCGGGATCTATTCGCTGCTCGGCGCGGCGGCGGAGCGGCCTCACGCGGTCGCCGCGCAGGACGCGTGAAGCCAGTTCAATCGCCCGATTTGGCGAGGCGCAGGCGCGGGGCTTCGCCGCCCGCCTCCTCGCGCGAGAATTCCATCGCCTCGATGCGCGCCGCGCGCCGCGTCACTTTCTCAGCCGATCCCGCGATCTGTCCGACATCGTCCTGCGCCTGACGAAAATGGGTTTCGAGCTTGGACGCCCGTTCGGCGAGCAGACGCACATCATTGAGCAATTTGCCGGTCTCGGACTGGATCGCGTGCAGCGATTCGCGCATCCGCGCGTCGCGCAGGATCGTCTGCGTCACCTGGATCGCCATCATCAGCAGCGAGGGCGAGACGATGACGACGCGCGCGCGATGCGCCTTCTGCACGACGTCGTCGAAATGTTCGGCAAGGTCCGCGTATATCGATTCGGAGGGCACGAACATCAGCGCGATGTCCTGTGTCTCGCCCGGCAGCAGATAGCGTTCGGCGATGTCCTTGACGTGCTTGCCGACGTCCGCGCGCACGCGCTGGCTCGCCGCCCTGCGCGCGTCCTCGCCGCGCGCGTCCTTGTAGGCGGTGAAGGCCTCGAGCGGAAACTTGGCGTCGAGCGCGAGCACGCGCGTGTCGCCCGGCAGGCGAATGACGCAGTCGGGGCGCGACCGGTTCGCCAGCGTGAATTGAAATTCGTAGGCGCCGATGGGCAGGCCGTCGCGCACGATCGCCTCCATTCGACCCTGGCCGAAGGCGCCGCGCGACTGTTTGTTGGCCAGGATATCTTTCAGCGAGACGACTTCCTCGGTCATGCCGGCGAGCCGCGCCTGCGCGGCGTCGATCACCGCCAGTCGCTCGTTGAGCTTGTTAAGATTGTCGCCTGTGGTCTTGGCGTGCGCCTCCAACCCCGTCCCCAGTCGTTGGCCGACGTGATCGAGCCGTTCCGCCATCAAGCGAGCGAGATCGGTCTGCCGCGCGCCCAGAAATTCGCCAAGGTTGCCGAGCCGGCCGTTGAGCTCGGCGTTAGACTGAGCGAGCGCGGCGAGGCGGGCTTCGGTCTCGCGCTGACGCTGTTCGGCCGCCCCGGCCTCGCGGCGCCGCTGACGGCGCCCCTTCGCGAGCGCCAGGACCAGCATGAGCAGCAATAGACTGATCGCCCCCAGCGCGGCACCCAGCGCCTCGGCGTAAGTGACAGTATAGCCCTCGAATACGATCAGGACGGAGTTCATGGCGAGAACTTACACGATTCGGCGTCAATTCGCGAACGAAGGAAGAACGCGTTTGACCCGGCCCCCGCGCGCGACTATTTCACGCCATCCGCGTCTCCTGCGATCCGGTTGGAAATGGCCCTGCGCTCGATCATCACTCTGCCCGACCCCAAGCTGCGCCTCGTCAGCGCGCCTTTGGAGCGTGTCGACGACGCTTTGCGCAAATTGATGGATGACATGGCGCAGACCATGTACGAGGCGCCCGGCATCGGCCTGGCGGCGATCCAGATCGCCGAGCCGATCCGCCTGTTGGTGGTCGATCCGGCCAAGACCGAAGAAGAGGAGCGCAAGCCGATCTTCGTCATCAACCCGGAGATTCTCTGGTCGTCCGATGAGCGCAGCGTCTACGAGGAGGGCTGCCTTTCCATTCCCGAATATTATGAAGAGGTCGAGCGCCCCGCGAGCGTGCGAATGCGCTATATCGACCGCGAAGGCAAGGCGCGGGAGCTCGCCGCAGAAGGTCTGCTCGCCACCGTGCTGCAACACGAAATCGATCACCTCAACGGCGTGCTGTTCATCGACTATCTCTCCAAACTGAAGCGCGACCGCGTGGTCAAGAAATTCGCCAAGATCGCCAAACATGCCGCCGGGGGATCGGCGCGACTCTAAACAGCGAGGCGCCTTCAATGCGGATAGACGTGAAACCCCTCGAAGTCGTGGAGGGCGAGGCGCCGTCGCTCGCCAAGCGTCCGACCCGCGTCGACCCGATTTATAAATCGAAGGCCGATTACGCTGGCCATCTCGCCGATCACGCCGAGCGGCTCAACGCTCTGCACGAGCGTCTCTACGCGACCGGTCGCCATGCGCTCCTGATCGTGCTTCAGGGCATGGACACGGCGGGCAAGGACGGCGCCATCAAACATGTGATGACGGGCGTGAACCCACAGGGATGCAAGGTCGTCGGCTTCAAAGCGCCGACGGAGCGCGAGGCGCGTCACGATTTTCTCTGGCGCGCGGTGTGCGAACTGCCCGAGCGCGGCGCGATCGGCGTGTTCAATCGCTCGTACTATGAATCCGTGCTGATCGAGCGGGTTCATCCCGAACTGATCCGCGCCGAGGGCCTCGACGCGCCGCGCAAGATGAAAGCGTTCTGGCGGGAGCGCTATAAATCCATTCGCGATTTCGAGCGGCACCTCGGCGTCAACGCGACGAAGGTCGTCAAAATATTCTTGCATATCTCCAAGGACGAACAGCGCCGTCGGTTGTTGCAGCGCATCGAGACGCCAGGCAAATCCTGGAAGGCGTCGACCAACGACGTCGCCGAGCGCAAGTTCTGGAAGGATTACCAGGACGCCTACGAACACGCGCTCGCCGAGACCAGCGTCGCCACGGCGCCGTGGCATGTCGTGCCCGCCGACGACAAGCTTAACGCGCGCCTCTGCGTTTCGCAGATCGTCATTGACGCCTTCGAGACGTTGCCGCTCGCCGCGCGGCCGCCGGACACGCGGCGCAAGCGCGAACTGGCCGAAATTCGCGCCGCGCTCGAGGGTTAAGCGGCGCCTTGGGCGGCGGTACCGATGGGACAGGAGACGCCGGTCCCGCCGAGGCCGCAATAGCCATTCGGGTTCTTGGCCAGATATTGCTGGTGATAGTCCTCGGCGAAGTAGAACGGTCCGGCGGCGGCGATCTCGGTGGTGATCTCGCCGAACCCGCGCGCTTTCAGTTCGCCGCCGAAGGCGCGCGCCGAGGCTTTCGCGGCCGTGAGCTGCTCCGGCGTGGTCGCGTAGATCGCCGAGCGGTATTGCGAGCCGACGTCATTGCCCTGGCGCATCCCTTGCGTCGGGTCGTGATTTTCCCAGAAGATTTGCAGCAGCCGCTCGTAAGAGATCGCCGCCGGGTCGAACGCAACGAGCACCGCCTCGGTATGGCCGGTGCGCCCGGAACAGGTTTCCTGGTAGGTCGGGTTGGGCGTGAAGCCGCCGGCGTAGCCGACCGCCGTGACGTGAACTCCTTCGCCGGCCTGCCAAAACTTGCGCTCCGCGCCCCAGAAGCAGCCCATGCCGAAAATCGCGGTCTGTATCCCGGCGGGGTAGGGACCTTTCAGCGCACGCTGATTGACGAAATGAGTCGTGGCGGTGGCGATTTCCCGCTCGCGCCCGGGCGGCGCCTCAGCGGCGGTCGGCATCCGCGGCGATCTGGAAAGAAAGCTCAACATCTCCGTCTCCTCGAAAGGGTCCGCCCATCCTTCGCGCCTCGCGCGTCAAAGTTACCGGCATTCGCGCCTCAGCGCCGGCTGTCGCGCGGGCGCTTGGATCGAGCGAAAGTCATCAATATCAGCCCGAGCACGCCAAGGGCTACAAATGTGGGGACATAGAGCGTCGAGAGCAAGATCGGGTCCCAGACATAGCCGGGCAGCTTGGCGCGGATGAGGCCGGTCGCCGCCTCGAACTTGCTCGGAAACGCCGTCGCTAGCGCGACGCCCGTCGGCGTCAGCGAGAGCTGCTGATTGGCGAGCGAGCGCGCTCCGTCGATAACGGCGGCCGCGAAGGCCCCGGCGAGCAGCAACAGGCCCATAACGCGAACTAGCCATCGCAGCACGCACCACCTCGTCGTCCCGACCCGGGGCGCCCGTCTTACGAAAAGCCGGCGCGGCTGTCCACGCGTCGGCGATGACGGAACCTCGGCTTCATCAGCGATTGAAAGTTTCCGATCCCGCGCCGCATCGGCTAAACTCGCGTCGCCGCGCCGGACATCGGCGCACGGAGATATTCTTGATGTCACTTCCCGGGCCCGAAATCTTCGGTCCGCGTCCGCGCCACGACGCCGTCGCCGTCAGGGTCGGCGACGGGCCGGGCGCCGTTCGCGTCGGCGGCGGTTCGCCCGTCGTGGTGCAGTCGATGACCAACACCGACACCGCCGACGTCGAGGCGACCGTGCGGCAGGTCGCCGCGCTGGCCCGCGCGGGCTCGGAGATGGTGCGCATCACGGTCGATCGCGACGAGGCGGCGGCGGCGGTTCCCCATATCCGCGACCGGCTGCGCGCGCGCGGCGTCGAGGTTCCGCTGATCGGCGACTTTCACTACATCGGTCACAAGCTCCTGACCGATCATCCCGATTGCGCGGCGGCGCTCGACAAATACCGCATCAATCCGGGCAACGTCGGTTTCAAGAACAAGCGCGACGCGCAATTTGGAACCATCGTCGAGATCGCGATCAGGCATGGCAAGGCGGTGCGCATCGGCGCCAATTGGGGTTCGCTCGACCAGGAACTGCTGACGAGCCTGATGGACGAGAACGCGAACAGCGCCGCGCCGATCGAGGCGCGCGCGGTGATGCGCGAGGCGATGGTGCGATCGGCGCTGCTCTCGGCGGCGCGCGCCGAAGAGATCGGGCTCGGGCGCGATCGCATCGTGCTCTCGGCGAAAGTGTCGGGCGTGCAGGATCTCATCGCAGTCTATCGCATGCTGGCGGCGCGCTCCAACTATGCGATCCACCTCGGCCTCACCGAAGCGGGCATGGGTTCGAAGGGCATTGTCGCCTCCTCCGCCGCGCTCGGCATCCTCTTGCAGGAAGGCGTCGGCGACACGATCCGGGTCTCGCTGACGCCGGAGCCCGGCGGCGAGCGGACGCTGGAAGTCAAGGTCGCGCGCGAAATCTTGCAAACGATGGGCTTTCGCGCCTTCTCGCCACAGGTGGCCGCCTGCCCGGGTTGCGGGCGGACGACCTCGACCGTGTTTCAGGAACTCGCACGCGAGATCGAGGATTTCCTGGAAGACTCGATGCCCGTCTGGCGGCGCCAATATCCCGGCGTCGAGGCGCTCAATGTCGCGGTGATGGGCTGCATCGTCAACGGCCCCGGCGAGAGCAAACACGCCGACATCGGCATTTCGCTGCCGGGCACGGGCGAGGCGCCCGCGGCGCCGGTGTTCGTCGACGGCGCGAAGACCGTCACTTTGCGCGGGCCCGGCATCGCCGGGGAGTTCAAGGCCTTGGTGAAAGATTACGTCGAGCGCCGCTTCGGCCGCCGCGCCGCTGAGTGATTGGAATGTACGAACCGCCGTTGCACAAACAGGAAGATCTCGCCGCGCAGCACGCGCTGATCCGCGCCCATCCCCTAGGTCTGCTCGTCAGCCACGGGCCGAGCGGGCTGCTGGCCAACGCGATCCCGTTTCTCATCGACGCCGAGAAGGGCAAGTTCGGCGTGCTGCGCGCGCACATGGCGCGCGCCAATCCGCAATGGCGGGAATTGCAGGGCGCCGCCGAGACGCTGGTCGTGTTTCAGGGCGTCGATCGCTACATTTCGCCGTCGTGGTACGCGACCAAGCGCGAGACCGGGAAGGTCGTGCCGACCTGGAACTATCTAATGGTGCAGGCGCGCGGCCGTCCCGTCGTGATCGAGGACGCGCCCTGGCTTCGGGCGCAGATCGAGGAGCTGACGCTCAAACAGGAATCGCCGCGCGCCGCGCCCTGGGCCGTCGGCGACGCGCCTGAGGACTTCATCGCCATGCAGATGCGCGCCATCGTCGGCGTCGAAATCGAGATCGCCGATCTCAGGGGCAAATGGAAGGCCAGCCAGAACCGCAATGCGGCGGATCGCGCGGGCGTCATCGCCGGGCTCGAAGCCGAAGGCGACGAAGCGGCGCTCGCGATGGCCGAAATCGTCAAGGGTTCGGCGCCTTGAAGGGCGCCACGCACGCCAAGCCGAAGCCAGGAGTCGCGCCATGTCCGAACACAAGATTCTGACCCAAGCCGAAATCGACGCCGGCCTAGCCAAACTGCCGGGCTGGACCTACAAATCGCCGAATATCGAGGCCAGGTTCGAGTTCCAGAATTTTCGCGACGCGATCGCCTTCATCATGCAGATCGCCATCGAGGCCGAGGTGATGAACCATCATCCCGAATTTCATAATTCCTGGAACAAAGTGTCGTTCTCGTTTTGCACGCACGATGTCGGCAACAAGATCACCGACACCGATCTCGCGCTCGCGGGCAAGATCAGCGCCGCCGCGGCGCGCTTCATCAACATGAAATAGGCGCGTTCAACCCGCGCGCAGCGCCTCGACGAGGCGCGCGAAGTCGGGCGGCGGCGCGCTTTGCAACAGCAGTTTTTCGCCGGTGATGGGATGCTCGAAGCCGAGCGTCGCCGCATGCAGCGCCTGTCGTCCCAGTTTCTCCAGCGCCGCGCGCGCGTCCGTCGACAGTCTCGACGCCTTGGTCTTGTACCCCGCGCCGTAGGTTTCGTCGCCGAGCAGCGGATGGCCGACGCTCGAAAGATGCACGCGGATCTGATGCGTGCGGCCCGTCTCCAGCCGGCAGGCGATCAGGGTCGCCGGGCCGAGTTCCTCGAGCTTGCGCCAATGCGTCACCGCATGGCGGCCGCGCTCCTCGGAAACGACCGCAACCTTCTCGCGATGATGTTTGTGGCGTCCGAGCGGCGCGTCGATGGTCCCCGAGCGCGCGTCGAAATGGCCCCAGACGATCGCCTGATATTCGCGCACAAGCGAGCCGGTGCGCCCGTGATCGGCGAAGAGGTCGGCGAGGCCCTTGTGCGCGGCGTCGGTCTTGGCGACGACGATCAGGCCGGACGTGTCCTTGTCGAGCCGATGCACGATGCCCGGCCGCTTGACGCCGCCGATTCCAGATAGACTTGCGCCGCAATGGCGGATCAAGGCGTTGACGAGCGTGCCGGAGGCGTGGCCGGGCGCGGGATGGACGACAAGGCCGGCCGGCTTGTCGACGACTATGAGATGCTCGTCCTCGAACACGATGGCGACCGGAATGTTCTCGCCCGCGACCGGCGCCTCCTCAGCGGCCGGCGCGCCCACTTCGACGCGCGCGCCCGGCGCGACTTTTCGCGCCGGGTCGATCGCCGCCCGGCCGTCGACGAAAACCTCGCCCTGTTCGATCAGCGCCCTCAGCCTCGTGCGCGAAAGCGCGAGGCCGCGCGCCTGCGCAGACTGGCCGAGAAAGCGGTCGAGCCGTTCGCCCGCCGCCGCCGGTCCGGCCTCGAAAACGAGCTTTTCGGGCGCGTTCACTCGGCGTCCCGGCCGCGGCGACGGGCCCGGCGCGGCGCAGGCTCGCTCGCCGCGGGAGCGACCAGCGGCCCCAGCGCGGCGACGATTTGGGCTTCGGTCGGCCGTGCGCACGGGCGATGCGCGTCGAGCGCGCGCCGCATGGCGGCCAAATGCGTCGCCTTGGTTCCGCAGCAGCCGCCGACGATGCGCGCGCCCGCGTCGACGGCGAGGCCGGCGTAAATCCCCATCAATTCGGGCGAGCCTGAGTAATGGATATGCGTCCCATGCCATTGCGGCACGCCGGCGTTCGCCTTGGCGATTACGACCGCGTCCGGCCGCGCCGCCGTCATGCCGAGGATCGAGACCAGCAGGTCCGAGGCGCCGACGCCGCAATTGGCGCCCAAGGCGAGCGGCGCGGGCGCGAAACTCTCAAACATGTCCGCGAAGGCGTCGGGCGTCAGTCCCATCATCGTGCGCCCGGCGGTGTCGAAGCTCGCCGTGGCGGTATAGGCCATGCCGAGGCCGCCGGCGGCGCGCGCGGCGGAGCGAATTTCCTGCGGCGCGGACATGGTTTCGATCCAGGCGACGTCGGCGCCGCCTTCGCGCAAGGCCTCCATCTGCTCGCTGAAGACTTCGACCGCCTCGTCCTCGCTCAAGGGGCCGAGCGGAGCGAGGAGATCGCCGGTCGGGCCGACCGAGCCCGCGACGGCAATCGGGCGCCCGGACTTGTCCGCGACTTCGCGCGCGATTTGCGCGGCCAGGCGATTCAATTCGCGCGCGCGGCCCTCCAGCCCATGCAACGCTAGGCGGCGCCGATTGCCGCCGAAGCTGTTGGTAAGAATGATGTCGGCGCCAGCGTCGATGAAGCTCTGGTGCAGCGCGCGGATGCGCTCGGGATGCGTCGCATTCCAGAGTTCGGGATTATCGCCCGAGGTCAGCCCCATCTCGAACAGATTGGTGCCGGTCGCGCCGTCGGCGAGCAGGGGCCGGCCCTGGGCCAGGAGTTTTTGCAGCATATATTCCTCGGATCGCTTCGGCGCGAAGGCGCTCATTTAGGCCCGGCGCGCTTTGGCCGCAACGGAGCTGCGCAGGCGGCGAACTTGATTCCCGGCGTTTCGTGCTTTATCGATCGCTGATCGATTGCCGGCCGACGACTTGGTTTCGTGTCTTGACGATGCGCGCCGACGAACCCACCCTATATCGATATTCGCGTCGGCGCATTGCGCCTACATCAGATACTCGTACTATGGAAGACTCCCATGGCCAAGGGAACCGTCAAGTGGTTCAACGCCACCAAAGGATACGGATTCATTCAGCCCGACGACGGCGGTAAGGATGTGTTCGTTCACATCAGCGCCGTTGAGCGCGCCGGACTGCGCGAACTCAACGAAGGTCAGAAAGTGGCCTACGAAATCGTCGCCGACAAGCGCACCGGCAAGTCCTCGGCGGGCAATCTCACCGTCGCCTGATCGCGCCTAGCGCTCGAGATTTTCGAACCAAGCCCCGGCGACAACGCCGGGGCTTTTGCTTATTCTGTCCGCCGGTCGCGGCATCGGCGACCGCGAGGGGGGAAAGGGCATGAGCAGGGACTTGAAGGCCGAGACGACGTTTCTTGGTCTCGACGTCGGCACTTCCTCGGTCAAGGCGCTATTGATCGACGCGGAGCAGCGCGTCGCCGGCGAAGCCTCGGCCGCGCTCGAAGTCTCTCGCCCGCATCCGCTGTGGAGCGAACAAAACCCGGAGGATTGGATCGAAGGCGTCGAGGCGGCGGTCGCTTCCGTGCGCCGGCACGCGCCGGCGGCCTTCGCGCGGCTCGGCGGCGTCGGGCTATCCGGCCAGATGCACGGCGCCACGCTGTTGGATGCAGCCGACAAGCCGCTGCGGCCCGCGATCCTTTGGAACGACGGCCGCTCGCAAGCCGAATGCCTCGAATTGGAGCGCCGGGTTCCCGATTTTCGTAAACGCGCCGGCAATCTCGCGATGCCGGGTTTCACGGCGCCCAAACTCATGTGGGTCGCTCGCCACGAACCGGATGTGTTCAATGCGACGGCGCGGGTGCTGCTACCGAAGGATTACGTGCGGCTGCGGCTGTGCGGCGAGGCGGTTTCGGAGATGTCGGACGCATCCGGCACGCTCTGGCTGGACATCGCCCGCCGACGCTGGGATGAGGAGTTGCTGGCCTCGACCGGCCTCAAGCTCTCGCATATGCCGCGGCTCGTCGAAGGGTCCGAGGTGTCGGGCCATCTCTCGCCGGAAGTCGCGGCGGCCTGGGGGCTTGCCGGACGCAAGATCCCGATCGCCGGAGGCGGCGGCGACAACGCGGCCTCGGCGGTCGGCGTCGGCGCGGTCGCGCCGGGCGAAGGTTTCGTTTCGCTCGGCACGTCGGGCGTCGTTTTCTCCGTTACCGACCACTATGCGAGCCTGCCGGAGCGCACGCTGCACGCCTTTTGCCATGCCTTGCCCGGCCGCTGGCATGGCATGGCGGTGATGCTGTCGGCGGCCTCGGCATTGTCCTGGGTTGCGACTTTGCTCGGGCGCGCGACTCATATCGGCGCGCTGGTCGACGGCGCCGAGACTTTCGCCCGCGACGCCAAGGCCGTCTCGACCGCGCCGATCTTCCTGCCCTATCTCAGCGGTGAGCGCACGCCGCACAACGATCCCGAGGCCACCGCCATGTTCGCGGGCCTCGTCGCCGGCCACGGCGCGGAGGCGCTGGTCTATTCGGTGCTGGAAGGCGTCGCCTTCGCTTTCGCGGATGGAGTCGAGGTGCTTGCCGAGGCCGGCGCGAGGCCGAAATCATCGCTGCTGGTCGGCGGCGGCGCGCGTTCAGGATTTTGGGGCCAGACCATTTCCAACGCCTCGGGCCTCGAGATCGACCTTGCCGCCGGCGCAGAGGCGGGCGCGGCGCTCGGCGCGGCGCGTCTGGCCATGCTCGCGGCGGGCGCGGGCGACGAAGCGGCCATCTGCGCGCGCCCACTGGTCCGACAGCGCTTCGCGCCCGACCCGCAGCGCGCCGCCAGCCTCGCGCCGCGGCTGAAACGCTATCGCGCGTTGTACCGGGCCGAAAAAGCGGCGCGGTGACGCACGCGCTTCCGGACCTCGCCCCTCCAAAAAAACGGGGAGGGATCAGGGGGGAGCTGCGAGTTCGGATTAACGCTTCCTTTGCGCGCGCCGGTCTAGTCTTGAACCTCCGTTCGACCCCGGAGTCGCGTAATGGAGTTTCTGCGCTGGCTGGTCGATTACGACCTGCATTACGCGCGCGCGATGTTCGCGCCTGGCGGCCCTTACGGCGCGCCCGCGATGATCGGCGCGCTGCTGGTCGCGACGCTGTGGTATGCGCGCCGCCGCCGCGCGCGCGGCCGGTCGGCAAACCTAAAGGGCTTCTTGCGCGCGGTGTTTCCCTCGCGCGTAGTTCTGCATCGCTCCTCGCTCCTCGACATGCGCCTTTGGGCGCTGAACGCGGTGCTGCTTGGCTTCGCCTATGGACTGCTGGCGATCGGCGCCGTGCGCTGTCGCGATTTTGTCGACGGCGCGCTGACCCACGTTTTCGGCGCCCACGCGCCGCTGCCCTGGCCCGTCTGGTCGGTGTTGGCGATCGCGACCCTGGGCGAATTGCTCGCCTATGAATTCGGCTATTGGTTCAGCCATTATTTGTTTCACCGGCTGCCGTTCCTGTGGGAGTTCCATAAGGTCCACCATTCGGCGCAGGTGCTGACGACCTTCACCGAAATGCGCCAGCATCCGGTCGAGATCGTGTTCTTCGTCAACATGATCGCGCTGACGACCGGCGCCGTCTTCGGCGTGAACACCTATCTGTTCGGCGCGGGCGCGCATCCTTTCACGCTGCTCAACGGCAATATCGTCCTCATGATCTTTCTCCTGACCTGGGGGCATCTGCGGCACAGCCATATCTGGATCGCCTTCACTGGCTTCGCCGGGCGCCTGTTCCAGAGCCCGGCGCATCATCAGATCCACCATTCGACCAATCCGGTTCATTTCGACAAGAACCTCGGTTTCGCGCTCGCAGTCTGGGATTGGGCTTTCGGCACGCTCTACGTGCCGGGAAAGGCGCGCGAAGCCATGAACTTCGGAATCGGCGAGACGCACGGCGATTTCGACACCGTGGGCCGTTCGCTGGCGCGCCCCTTCCTGCGCGCCGGCGAAGCCCTCGCGGCGCCCGCGAACCCCAGCGCAGTCGGCGCCGATCTAAGCGGTTCCTGAACCGCTTTTTTGCGCTGCCCGCGCGCCCCATTCAACACTAGAAGCGAAGCGCGCGGAGAGAATCGCGCGAGGGGTTCGCGAATGCCAAATCGACGGGCGGAACGACGGCGTGGGCTGTTGCTCGTTTTCGCCGCGACCGTGCTTTGGAGCCTCGCGGGTCTCTTCGCGCGGCTGTTGTCGCATCTCGATTACGGCGCGATCCTATGCGGTCGCGCCGCATTTGGCGGCCTCAGCGCGCTCGTACTTTCGTATGTGGACTGGCGGCGCGGCGGCTTCGAGGCGAGGCGCCTCGTCACGCCGCTCGCGCCGCTGGTCGTGATGCTCTCCACCGTCGCGATTTCCGGTTACGTCGCCGCGCTGCTGACGACCACCGTCGCCGACGTCCTGGCGATCTACGCGACACTGCCCTTTTTCGCCGCCGGACTGGCATACGCGATCACCGGCGAGCGCGCCTCCCGCCGCACGCTTATCGCCGCCGGAGCGGCCTTTGTCGGGGTCGCGATCATGGTCGCGGGCGGCCTGGGGGAAGGACGCCTGCTGGGCCAAGCGCTATCGCTCGCCATGACCGCGACCTTCGCGCTGCTCGTCGTGCTGCAACGACGCGATCCCAACCTGCCGATCGTACCGATCAATGCCGTCGCGGCGTTGCTGTCGGCCGCATTCGGCTACAGTGTCTCCAAACACGCCCCGGTTTCGGCGTCGGACGTCGCGTTGCTGTCTCTGTTCGGCGTGACGACGATCACGATCGGTTTCGCGCTGTTCATGGAAGGCGCCAAGCGCGTGCCGGCGGCCGAGGGGGCGCTGATCGCGATGCTCGACGTGGTGCTCGGGCCGCTCTGGGTGTTGATCGCGATCGGCGAGCGGCCCGACGGCGCCACGATGATCGGCGGCGGCGTCGTGCTCGCCGCCGCGCTGTGGCGATTGGCGCCCGAACTTCGGCGGGCGCGCGATATTGTCGCTTCCACGCCGCCGCCGCTATGATGCCGCAAGATATCGAGGAGGACGCGCGGTTGGAAAAGTTCGCATTGATCACGGGCGGCGGCGTCGGCATCGGCAAGGCTTCGGCGCTCGCGCTCGCTCGGGCAGGTTGGAACGTCGCCGTCGCAGGGCGCAGGATAGAGCCGCTGGAGAGGACGGTTGGCGAAATCGAGGCGCTGGGCCGTCGCGCGCTGGCGCTGGTCTGCGACGTCGGCGATCCCGAGGCGGTCGCGGCGATGTTCGGCCGGCTCGAGGCGGAGTTCGGCCGGCTCGATTTTCTTTTCAACAACGCCGGAGTCGGCGCGCCCGCGCTGCCGATGGAGGAACTGACCTACGCGCAATGGCGCGGCGTCGTCGACGCCAATCTCACAGGCGCATTTCTTTGTGCGCAGGGGGCGATCCGCATGATGAAAAGCCAGTCGCCGATGGGCGGGCGCATCGTCAACAACGGTTCGATCTCGGCGCAGGCGCCTCGACCCAACAGCGCGCCCTATACGGCGACCAAACACGCGATCACCGGCCTGACGAAATCAATCGCGCTCGACGGGCGCCCATACGACATCGCCTGCGGCCAGATCGACATTGGCAACGCGCTGACCGAAATGGCCTACAAAATGACACAGGGCGTGCCGCAGGCCGACGGTAGGATCGCCGTGGAGCCGACCATGGACCCGGCCGAGGTCGGCGCGGCAATCTTGCATATGGCGAGCCTGCCGCTTTCGACCAACATACTGACCATGACGATCATGGCGACCAAGATGCCGCTGGTCGGGCGCGGCTGAGAGCTACGGCGCCGCGTTCAGCGGCGCCAGCGGTCGCGCAATCGCGCCACGCGCGAAATCGGCGTCGAAGATCTTCAAGCCGATTTCCTCGTTGCCGTTGGGATGCAACAGGAGGATCGAGCCTGGCTTCGGCGGCTGCCCGATCGCCAACCATGCATCCGCGCCGAGCGTAATGAGGTGATTTTGCCGGGCCGTCTGCATCAGCGGCGCGCTGGAAATGAGGCCGGGGAAGCGAAAAAACAGCGACGGCGTCTGTCCGTTGGCGATCAACAGGCGTTCGGTATCCAGGATTTCGGCTTCCGCGTCGACGCCGGGAGTCAGCAGGAAATTCCGGTCGTTGGCGACGCCGCGGCGAAACGGATGATGATACGAGTGATCGACCCATGTTATCTCGAATGCGCCCGCCGCCTGCCGATCGACGAGCCAGCGAAAGTCAGCGAAATGCCTGAGGAGCCAGAGGCCTGAAATCGACAGCGCGATCGGCGCATGACTCTGCTTGGTCGCCAGATCATCGAGGAAGGCGCGATCGAGCGGGCGCGTGCTCGGGCATAGATCGCCGGTGAAATACGCGCTCGATCCTTCGCCATGCGCGAGGCCCGCGTTCTTGAGAAAATCGCGCTTGACGAGCGCCGGCGCCTCGGCCGATTTGCGGATGGCCTTGACCATGCGCGTATCGGCGAGGGCGTCCTCGCTCGTTTCCTGGCAGGTCCAACAGCTCGCGCGCTCCAAGCGCGTCGTCAAGGCGTCGGGATCGGCGATCAACAAACCGGCTTGGCCGGCGAGCGTGAAAGAGCGCACCGCTACGCCCGATCCGTCCGGCCCCCGACATGCGCGCAGGATCGAGCGGTAATCGTCGACGAGGCTCGCAGCATTGAGATGCGAGGGCGCGGGCGCCTCAATTGAGCAATTCGCGGCCGAAGCCGCGCCGGGGAGCGCGAGCCACATCAGCGCGGCGAGAATGCGCAAGGCGCGCGCGATCATCGCGCCGGTCATCGGGGTCCGCGTCCCAGCCCGGCGGCCGCCGTCATCTCGGCGATGCGCAGTTCCTCGTTGGTGGCGATGACGTAGGCGCGCACGCGCGAAGCGTCCGAAGATATGCATCCGGCGTGCGCGGCGTTGCGCGCCGCGTCCGCCTCGATGCCGAGCCAGTCCATCTCGCGCATGACGCCAGCGCGCACTCGCGCGGAATTCTCGCCGATGCCTCCGCAGAATACGAGCGCGTCGAGCCCGCCAAGCGCGGCGGCCAGCGAGCCGAGTTCGCGGCGGATGCGATGCACGAAATAGGCGATCGCCTCGTGCGCGCGCGAGTCATCGGACGCTTCGAGTTCGCGCATGTCGTTGGAAAGACCCGAGAGCCCTTTGAGCCCCGACTGATTGTAAAGCAGATCGGAAAGCGCGGGCGCGTCCATGCCGCGCGCCTGCATCAGGTACAGCAGCACGCCCGGGTCGATCTGACCCGGCCGCGTTCCCATCGCCAGTCCGTCGAGAGTCGAAAAGCCCATCGTCGATGCGACCGACTTACCGCCGCGAAGCGCGCACATCGAAGCGCCGTTGCCCAGATGCGCGATGACGACGCGGCCGAACGCGACCTCCGGCGCGATTTCGAAGAGCCGACGAGACACGAAGTCGTAGGAAATCCCGTGAAAGCCGTAGCGCCGAATGCCTTCGGCGAAGAAATGCCGCGGCAGGGCGAAAGCGTCATCGACAAATTTGTGGCCGCGATGGAACGCGGTGTCGAAACAAGCTATTTGCGGCGCCTCAGGGAAAGCCGCGCGCGCCGCGCGTATGCCCGCGACATTGTGCGGTTGATGCAAGGGCGCCCAAGGCTCCAGCTTCGCCAGCGCGGCGAGAACTTGATCGTCAATCAGGATCGGCTGGTCGAAATCCGATCCGCCATGCACGACCCGATGGCCGATCGCCGCGACGCTCGCGTTGGCGCAGGTCGCGCGCAAATAGCCGAGGATCGCGGCAAGCGCGCCGTCAGGATCGCGCGCCTCTTCGGGGTCGAGATCGCGCTCCGCCGTTCCCGTCTCGTCGCCGCGCGCGCGCAGTCGCGGCCTGCCGCCGAGCCCCTCGACCTCGCCGACCGCGCGTGTGACCAAGGTCTCGCCAAGTTCGACCAACGAAAACTTTATCGACGACGAGCCCGCGTTGAGCGTGAGGACATGCGGTTTCATGCAATTTCCAGCAAGACGGTCGGAGGCCGTGGGTTTATAGCAGAAGGCGGCGCGCCCTCGATTCCTTTTGCGCGCTGGATCGTGGAACATGCGCATTCTCGTCACCGGCTCGGCCGGTTTCATCGGCTTCCATCTGGCGCAACGCCTGCTCGCCGACGGCCATACAGTTTGCGGCGTCGACGGTATGACGCCCTATTACGACGTCGCGCTGAAAGAGGCCCGGCACGCGCAATTGGAGCGCTCGAGCGGCTTTTCGGGCCACGTCGGGATGCTTGAGGACGCCGAGAGGCTGGCGCGAGTCGCCGGCGACGCCAAACCCGACATTATCGTCCATCTCGCGGCGCAAGCCGGCGTGCGCTACTCGCTGGAAAATCCGCGCGCCTATGTCGACGCCAATCTTGTCGGCGCGTTCAACGTGATGGAGATCGCAAGGACAGCCGGCGTAAAGCACTTTCTGTTCGCTTCGACCAGTTCGGTCTATGGGGCGAATGTGAGAATGCCGTTTCGCGAGACCGATCGCACCGATCATCCGTTGACCCTTTACGCCGCCAGCAAGAAAGCGGGCGAGGACATGGCGCATTCCTATGCGCATCTTTGGAAAATCCCGACCACGGCGTTTCGCTTCTTCACGGTCTACGGCCCCTGGGGACGACCGGACATGGCGCTATTCAAATTCGTGAAGGCGGCGCTGGCGGGCGAGGCGATCGACGTCTACGGCCACGGCCGAATGCGGCGCGACTTCACCTATATCGATGATCTCGTCGAGGCGGTTCTGCGTCTCGTCGATCGGCCGCCGCGCGAGGGCGAAGCTGTCGGCGAGGCGGACTCGCTCTCGCCCGCCGCGCCTTATCGCGTCGTCAACATAGGCGGGGGCGCTCCGGTGGGGCTGATCGACTACATCGAGGCGGTCGAAAAGGCGCTGGGGACGCCGGTGAAACGGCGCTACCTCGATATGCAGAAGGGCGACGTGCCCGCCACATCTGCGTCCTGCGACTTGCTCGAGCGCCTGACCGGCTACAGGCCATCGACGCCCGTCGCGGTGGGCGTGAAGGCGTTCGTTGAATGGTATCGCGCCTATTACCGGGCATGAGGCGCCGGGCCGCCGTCGTCTTCGAGGGAGTTGCGCGTTCCTCGCCCGCGCCGATTCGGCGGGCCGCGACCGATGGACGCGGCGGGAACAGGCGCTCGCGACGGAAACCGGAAACGTGGCTAGGATTGGCGAACCGTGCGACTCTATCGCCGTCTGTTCTGGAGATCGACGAAGGCTCGGCTCAGTGTCGTCAAGCGGTTCAACAACCAGTTGCGGATTCATGGGAATGACACGGCGTCCAAGATTGCGGGGTCGGGCGGGGATCGGCGCCGCCTTCGGCGCGGCGCTCGCCCTCGCGCAAACGGCCGCCTATGCGCAATCTGCGACGCTGTCGGCCGACGAACTGCGACCGCTCTACGCGAACGCCGACGACATCCGCGAGGGCAAACAGCTCGCGGACACGGCCTGCGCGAAATGCCACGGACCCGACGGGGTCAGCGCAACCAGCCAAGTTCCGCACCTGGCCGGCCAACGGCCCTCCTACGTCTATCGCAAATTGCAGGCTTTCCGGCGCGCCGACCGCCCCGGCGTCGCCGAGGGGCACGACAAGGGGATGTTGAAATTCTTGAACGACGACGCGTTGGCGAACGTCGCCGCCTATTATGCGAGCCTCGATCCCCCGCCGCCGCCACCCGGCGCCGCGCCGAAATACAAGGATCCGCTCGCCGCCGGCAAAGCCGCGGCCCAGCCATGCGCCAAATGTCACGGCGAGGGCGGCGTCAGCCATAAGGACGGCGTCCCCAGCCTCGTCGGCCTGGCGCCGAAATATCTTGTCGAGTCCATGAAAGATTATAGGGACGGCGATCGGCCGGTCGGCGACAAGAACGCGGACATGAAGACCGCGCTCGACGCGCTGAACGACAAAGACCTCGAAAATATCGCGAATTTTTACGCGTCGCAGAGCGACAACCTGACGCGCGCGCAGACCTCGAACCCCGGAGCGGGGCCGGTCGCCAAGGAGGCTATCGCCGCCTGTGACAAGTGCCATGGCGACGCGGGCGTATCCACGAGCGTCATCACGCCGAGTCTCGCCGGCCAGGACGAGACTTACGCCCTCGCAGCGCTGCGGGCCTATAGGGACGGGACGCGCGACGACGTCGCGATGAGTCCGAAGGCGAAGAAGCTCAGCGACTCCGAATTGACGAATTTCGCCGCCTATTACGCGGCCTTGGCCCCGAAGCCGGTCAACATTCCAAGACCCCTAAGCCCCGACGAATGGGCCGACAAGTGCGACCGCTGTCATGGGGCGAACGGCAATAGCGCGCGCCCCGACGTGCCGGCGCTGGCGGGCCAGCGCGCCGACTATATCGAGAAGGCTCTGGGCGATTATCGTAAGGGCGTGCGGATGAGTGCGGAAATGGACGCCATGTCCAGCATATTGACGGACGAGGATATCAAGGGCCTGGCGGCGCATTACGCTTTCCAAAAAGGACGGCCGGCGATCTTCGTTCCCGTGCCTGCAAAATAAATGCGCGCCGCCCCGCAGCGCTCGCCGATCGTCGCGCGCTTCGATCACGCGTGCGATCATGAAATAGTATTGTGCGGTCGCGAGCGCGCTCCGACGGGCAACTTAAGAGTTCGAGCATGACCGATGAACGTCCCCCGCACGCGCTTTTTCGGCACTTTTCCGAAATTCCCTACAGCTTGCGTGTGTTGTTCACATGCATGTTGCTAATGTTGGCGCTGGGTTATCTCTTTGCGCTTATCAACATCTATTTCACCTATGCCGGACGCGCCGGAGGAAGTCCGACGATGCTCTCCTACGAGGATATCGTTGCCGCCTACTCGGGCAGCGGCAGGGGATCGGTGCTCGAAAGCGCGTTGAATGGCCCGATGGCGACTATGTTGCCGGCCGACGAACGATCGATCGTCATGCGATGGGTGCGCGACGGTGCGACCGAGGCCGCTTATGGCGCGGGCGTCAAGCCGATATTTGAACGACGCTGCCTGACTTGCCACGACGGCCGCAATCCGCACTTGCCGTCCTTCACGACGTTCGACGGCGTAAAGAAGTCGACGGCACAGGACACTGGCGCGTCAATCGCGACGCTGGTCCGCGTCTCGCACATCCACCTGTTCGGCCTGACTTTCATCTTTTTCATCGTCGGACTGGCGTTCACGCACGCTTACGTGCGGCCGATCTGGCTCAAATGCGCGATCATCGCGCTCCCATTTCTCGCGAACGCGATCGACGTCAGCTCTTGGTATCTCATCAAGCTCTTTCATCCTTTCGCCTGGGTTGAGATCGGCGCCGGCATGGTGATGGCGGCCTGCTTCGCGGCGATGTGGCTGATCTCGCTCTACCAGATGTGGTTCAGCAGGCCGCCGCAGGCTATTCTGAGCCGAATGGGCGGCGACATTCCGCTGGAATGAGGCTCGCGCGGCTGCGGCGGTTTGTCCTATGGATTGACAAAGCCGCTCGTGGACGTTTGGAAATCAATCCCGATTGTATTTGAGGAAGGATGCCGAGACCGTGAAAATCCGGCTGTACACGGGGAAGATGTCGCGGCGCGGCCTGCTGCGAGACCTCGTTGGCGCGGCGACGGCGGTCGCGGTCGCGGGCATGGCCGCGCCTGCTCTGGCCCGCAAAGGGAAAAAGTCGAAGTCGGAGGTTGCGTATCAGGACACTCCGCACGGAAACGAGCGCTGCGAGATTTGCGCGCCATTTCTTCCGCCGGACCAATGTCGGACCGTCGAAGGTTCGGTCAGCCGACAAGGCTGGTGCAACATTTATGAAGGCGCCTGAAGGAGGTCGGGCCGGCCGCCCGCGTCCCAGAGCGACAACGCGAACCGACGCCCCGTCGCGAATTCGTCGGCATTGCCTTTTCGCGCATCGGCGCCTATAAGTCGCGTATCCCCCGAGTTTCGCAAAGAGGCTCCCGCCTCGCCCCTGGCCAAAGGGCGGCGGCGCTCGCCTCGTAAACACTTAAGGAGCCCCGCGATGAGCGAAACGCCATTGATGCCGAAGGCGACCGCCGTCTGGTTGGTCGAGAACACCTCGCTAACCTTCGACCAGATCGCCGAATTCTGCAAACTGCATCCGCTTGAGGTCAAGGGCATCGCCGACGGCGAAGTCGCCACGGGCATCAAGGGTTACGACCCGATCGCGACCGGTCAGTTGACGCGCGAGGAAATCGCTGCGGCCGAGGTCGACCAGAGCCATCGTTTGCATCTTGCGACATCGAAGGTGCGCGTTCCCGAATACAAGAAGCCGCGCGGCGCGCGTTACACCCCGCTTTCGCGTCGCCAGGATCGCCCGAACGCGATTCTATGGTTGTTGCGCAACCACGCCGAGTTGAAAGACGCGCAGATCATGCGCCTTGTAGGCACCACCAAGCACACGCTGGAGTCGATCCGCGAGCGCAGCCATTGGAATTCCGCCAATTTGCAGCCGATGGACCCGGTGACTTTGGGCCTGTGTTCACAGATCGATCTCGATTTCGAGGTCAATCGCGCCGCCAAGGATCGCCCGAAAGTGGAGGAGGATCGCGGCCAGACGCTGGTGCCGGCCGAGGTGACGACCGCCAAGCCGGCGCCCACGCATCATTCCGAAGTGTTCGCACCCTCGGCCCCGAAGCCCAAGACCGAGGAAAAGATCGACGTCGAGTCCGTTTTCGGAAAGCTCAAGGAACTCAAGAGCGCCGACTAGGGATAAATCCCGAATCCGCGCGCCATGCCCGCGGCGGCAATTGGGATGAACGCGAACAGCAGCGCCTCGCTCCATAGAGCGAGCCGCACCGCATTGAGCGAGGCGCGGTCGGGGCGGAAGTCGGAATTGGCGCGCGCGGCGCGTCGCCAGACGATGTAGCGCAGCGTCGGCAGGATCGAAATCAGGCCGACGACCGCGAATAGCGCCATTTTGGTCCAGAACAGCCAGTTGGCGGCATAATAATCGGGCCCCTTGGCGCCGAAGAATACGCGCAGCAGCCCCGCCGCCAACGCCAGCGCCGCCAGCGCGCCGTACCAGGCGTCGACGCGGGCGAGGCGTAGAATTGCGCGCGCATCGACTTTTTCCGCCGTCAGCGTGAGCTCGAAAGCCAGAATTGCGGCCAGGCTGAACACGGCCAAGTGGTGCAAGCTCGCCAGTCCCCAATCCAACGCCATTCGGTCTCCCTATTTTGCGGTTCGGGCGGGTCGCGACACGGCGCGCGCCAGAAGCGCCGTCAGCGCGATTTCGGTGGTCGGGTTCACGGCGGCGGCGGCGGTCGGGGGTTCGCGTTGGCGATAGCCCGCAGCGCGAAATCGACGATCGGCTCGGCGGCGGCATCGCCGTTCTGCGCGATGAGAACAGGATGGTGGAGCCCGGCGCAGGCGTAAAGGGTAAGGTTGGCGAGGGTCGCAGGGTTTCCGGGACCGAATTCGCCGCGCGCCTGTCCCTCGAGGATCAGTTCGGCGATCAGGGCGGCGGTGTCGCGCTTGAAAGCCTCGACTGGCGCCCATCTCTGGGCGATCGCCGCGTCGACGATTTCGTGCGCTCGCGCCTCATTGGTCATTTGATCGCGCATCACGGCGTGCTGGGTGAGGAGGACCGCGCGCAGGCGCTCGGTCGCCGTCCCTGGCCCGGTGGCGATCTCGCGCGACACCGCCAGCATGGCGCGCAGGATGTTGTCGCATACCGCTTCGCTCAGCGCCTGTTTGGACGGAAAGAAGCGGTAGATATTGGCGCTGGACATACCGAGCCGGGTGGCGAAATCGGCGACGGTCGCGCGGGCGCCGAGTTCGCGGAAGAGATCCCACGCGCTATCGAGGATTCGGGCGCGGGTGTCCTCGGGGCTTCGGCGTTCAAGGATGTTCACGGCGTTGACGACTGACAAGTGATCGATGATGGATCACAGCTTTTATCATTCACCATTCGATAGTCAACAGGGGGGTCGACCGAAGCAGCGAACTCGTGGATCTCGCTTCAAAATAGATATATTATCATAGACATATGAGTGCCCGAACGGCGCCAGCCGCACGGGATGGGCGGTGCGCGCCCAGTTCGTTCATGGCGGCGCCACACCCTCGACAGTACGCCATTCTTTGAGCAGCGCTGCGCGTCGTCGGGGATATCGCGCCTCGCCCGCCTCGATCGCGGCGATCCGGTCGATGCGAAAGTGACGAAAACCCTGCCGCAGTTCGCACCATGCCGCGACGATGCGCACATGATCGAAATAGGCGAGCGCGAATGGCCATACGGTGCGGCGGCTGCTCCGGGCGGCCGCATCGAGGTAGTCGATGGCGAGTTTGCGCTCGGCGCGGATCGCCTTGCGGATGGTCGAGATCTCGCGCTCCCCCGCCGCGATCATCTGGCCGGGCCCGATCATTAGCGGCGAGCCTTCGGCTTCGCCGCGCAGGTCGGCGGGGAGCACCGCCAGGATTTTCGCGAGCGCATGACGCGCCGCGCTCGCCAACTCGTCGTCGCCGCGCTCGGCGACCCAGCGCGAACCGAGCGCGACGGCTTCGATTTCCAGCGGCGAAAACATCAGCGGCGGCAGGAGAAAACCAGGCTTGAGGACATAGCCGAGCCCCGCCTCGCCCTCGATGGTCGCGCCCTGAGCCTGCAACGAGGCGATATCGCGGTAAAGCGTGCGCAGGCTGACGCCGGTCTCCTCGGCCAGCCGCGCGCCGTTGACCGGGGCACGGTGGCGCCGCAGAACCTCGATCAGTGAAATAAGGCGTTCGGCGCGCGACATCGCGTCACCTTCGTCCCGTCGACCCGGCGGGGCAAGTCCCGTCGAGAGCGGCTCTTTTTGACGGCGACTGGACAGCGGCGCGTTCTAGCGCCAAAGGGACCGGGCGCCGCCGCATCGGGGCGGCGCCTTGGTTCAGGCGAGCGCGAAATGAAGCCCGTATTGAGGATCGGCACCCGCGGTTCCCCGCTCGCGCTCGCGCAGGCCCATGAACTGCGACGCCGTTTGGCCGAAGCCCATGGTTGCGACGCCGCGAGCTTTGAAATCGTGATCATCAAGACCAGCGGCGACCTCATCCAGGATCGCGCGCTCGCCGAGGCGGGCGGAAAAGGGCTTTTCACCAAGGAAATCGATGCGGCTATGTTGAAGGGCGAGATCGATATCGCCGTACATTCCTCGAAGGATTTGCCGACAGCCTTGCCGGACGGAATCGCCGTCGCCGGCTATCTTCCGCGCGAAGACGTACGCGACGCGTTGATCTCGGCCCGCGCTGACACGATCGCCAGCCTGCCGCGGGGCGGCACGCTGGGCACCGCTTCGCTGCGTCGACAGGCCCAGGTCAAGCGACTGCGGCCGGACCTCGTCGTCGGGCTGCTGCGCGGCAATGTTGAGACGCGGCTCGCCAAGGCCGAGCGCGGCGAAATCGACGCGACGCTGCTCGCCTACGCCGGCCTCAAACGACTCGGTCTCGCCCATCGCGCCACCGCGCTGCTGGAGATCGACGATTTCCTCCCGGCGGTCGGGCAGGGCGCGATCGGCGTGACCGCCCGGTCCGCCGAACGTGCGGCGCGGGAGGCGCTGGAGCCGATCCTCGACCAAGCGACAGGTCATGCGCTCGCGGCCGAGCGCGCGTTCCTCGCCGTGCTAGACGGCTCCTGCCGCACGCCGATCGCCGGCCATGCGCGGATTGTCGCGGGCGAGTTGCGGTTCCGCGGCATGGTGTTCAGCGAGGACGGTTCGCAAGCGTTTGAGGTCCAAACGCGCGGCGACGTCGCCGATGCGGCGAAGCTGGGCGCCGAGGCCGGCCAAGACCTTCTTAATCGATTGCCAGCGGGCAAATTGCCGTAAGACGGCGGGATTTCGTTTCCGTTCGGACCACGAACGCCCCGCTTTTCGCCGGCGGGGCGTCGGGCGATGCGGGCTACTGGAAAATCTTTACGGCGCTTTGCAGCGTTTGCCAGACGCCCCAGGCGATCGGCAGTCCGACGCAAAGCCAGGCGACGACCCCCATCGGCGTGACGCCGCCGCTCAGGCCGATGCCGAACGAGGAGTCGGCCAGCGGCGCGGCCGCGGCGGGGCCGGCGGCGGCGCTAGTCGCGACCTTTGGCATCAGCCATTTGCTGGCCACCGGTCCGACCAAAGCGTTGCAGATGAAACCGACGATGAGGAATGAGGCGAGCACGTAGAACGTGCGGTCGTAGACCAAGGCCCGGTCGACCCCCGCGCTGATCTGCGCATCGCGGATGTAGCTGACGACGAAGGGACCGACGACGCCGGCGGTCGACCAGGCGGTGAGCAGCCGCCCGTGGATCGCGCCGACGAAGCGCGTGCCGAAAATGTCGGCCAAATAGGCCGGCACTGTCGCGAAGCCGCCGCCGTACATGGAGAGGATGACGCAAAGTCCCGCGACAAAAAGCGCCTTCTGCCCGGCATGAGCGAGCGTCGGCGTCGCGGCATAGAGCGCCAGGCCGAGCCCAAAGAACACGAAATAGGTCATCTTGCGGCCGATCTTGTCGGACATGGATGCCCAGAAGAATCGGCCTGCGATGTTGAACAGCGACAGCAGCCCGACGAACCCGGCGGCGATCGTCGCGATCGCGGTCTTTTGCCCCGCGTCGAGCGCGGAAAAACCGATCTCGGGACGCCCGATCAGCGTGCCGCCGAAAATTTCCTGCAACATTGGCGAGGCGAGCGCCAGCACGCCGATGCCGGCCGAGACGTTGAGGCACAGCACCGCCCATATCAACCAGAACTGCGGGGTCTTGTGCGCGTCCTGGAGGGCGACCGAGTCTTGCGTTATCATCGCGTGGGCTTTGTCGGTCGGCGGCGACCAGCCGGCCGGGCGCCAGCCCTCGGGCGAGACGCGATAGCCGAGCGCGCCCGCCGACATGAATACGAAATAGCCGACGCCGAGCGTCGCCATTGTCTCCCAGACGCCGACCGAATTCGCGCTCTTGAAATGGTTCATAAGCAGGTTCGCGAGCGGCGAGCCGATCATCGCGCCGCCGCCGAAACCCATGATCGCCATGCCGGTCGCCATGCCGCGCCGGTCCGGGAACCATTTGACCAGCGTCGAGACCGGCGAGATGTAGCCGAGCCCGAGGCCGATGCCGCCGATGACGCCAAGGCCGATCCATATGATCCAGAGCTGGTGGATCGAAACGCCGAACGCGGCGAGCAGGAAGCCGCCGCCCCAGCAGATCGCCGCCACCAGACCCGCCTTGCGCGGACCCGCACGCTCGAGCCAGCCGCCGAACAAGGCCGCCGACAAGCCCAGGAATACGATCCCGATCGTGAAGGTGACCACAAGGTCGCTGACACGCCAGTTGCAGGTCGTCGTGAACAAGGCGTCGAACACGCCCATCGTCTTGCATGAGGCAGGGGCGTCTCCGGCGATGGCCTTGGTCAGCGGCAGCCAAAAAACGCTGAGGCCGTAGGACATGCCGATGCAAAGGTGAATCGCGAGCGCCGCCGGCGGGACCAGCCAACGGTTAAACCCTGGCCTGGCGATTGTGCTGGCCTTTTCGAGCCAACCCACGCCCGCCTCCCGAGACGCTATTGCTTGCGACATGATATTCCTCCCACCTCACGCGCTTGTTTGAACTATAGAACGGTTCGCGCGTCTTGTTTCAAACTTTTCACGGCGCCCGCCGCCGTAACGTTGAGGCCGGCATGACCGGCATTGAGATAAGCGATGATTTCCGAGATCATTTTCGGCGTCCAGAATTTGCGCAGATGATCCGCCGCGCCTTCGACGCCGGCGCTGCCCGGCATCGGCGCGAAGAAGTCGCCGATCTGATTGGCCATCCGGACGAGCTTTTCGATCTTCGCGGCGCTCAAGCGGCGGCTCCTCGACGCGATCGAGGCGTCTCGCCGGAGAATATGAGGGCGTGATCAGATCGGGCGACCGCGATCAGATCGAGGCCGGCCTCCGCCGCACGGCGCAGCGCCAGTGAGGTCGGAGCGGAAACCGCAACCAGTGTTCCTGTTCCGAACGCCGCCGCCTTGGCGACCATTTCAAACGAACAGCGGCTCGTTATGACGATGAAACCGCAATCGGGGTCGGCGCGCGCGCGCAGCAGAGCGCCGATCAGCTTGTCGAGAGCGTTGTGGCGGCCGACGTCTTCGCGCACCTCAACTATCGCGCCGTCGAGCCGACACCAGGCGGCGGCATGCACGGCGCGCGTGCGGGCGTTG
Organism: Beijerinckiaceae bacterium; assembly: GCA_037446355.1. Lineage (GTDB taxonomy): Bacteria > Pseudomonadota > Alphaproteobacteria > Rhizobiales > Beijerinckiaceae > Roseiarcus. Next base: position 32,690 of record JBBIIT010000029.1, read on the forward strand.
AGCGGTTGCTTGACCTCGAGCGAACTCACGGCGGCGCGAACCGCCAAGGGCGCTATGCGTGGAGCCGGGGAGGCGCGCGGGGTCAGCTTCGGCAATTGCGCGAGATCTTCGAGGCCGCAGAGGCCGCAGCCCGTGCGGCCCGACATCGCGCGTTTGCGCGCCAGATGCGCGGCCATGCGCTCGCCTGAAAGCGCGACATCGATGCGGGCGCTTTCTTCGCCCCATTCGATTTCGATTCCCCTGACTTCATCGACCGAGCGGACGATTCCTTCGGTAAAGGCGAAGCCGAGCGCGAAATCCTCGAGATCCCCCGGCGTCATCATCATCACCGCGAACGGAGCGCCGCCGAACGAGACTTCGACTGCGGTCTCCACGGCGATATCGCGCGAAACAGAAACCTCCGCAGGCCCGCAGTCGTAGCGATAGACCTGCGCCTGCACCGCGATCGAGCCTGTCTGTTCATTCGGCGGCATGAGCCGGCGCTCCCGCGACTCGACGCAACGTGACCGCTTCTTCGCGGTCCTTCTCCTGCCAGTCGGAATAGTGGTTGGTGCGGCGCACCTGGACGGCGGTGACTTTGTATTCCGGGCAATTGGTCGCCCAGTCCGAATTGTCGGTCGTCACCACGTTGGCGCCGCTGTTGGGATGGTGGAAGGTCGTATAGACGACGCCCGGCTGCATCCGCTCGGAGATTTTCGCGTGCAGCGACACCTCGCCGACGCGACTTTGCAGTGAGACGAGATCGCCCTCGCGCACGCCCCGGCTTTCGGCGTCGAAGGGATGCATCTCCAGTACGTCCTCCTCGTGCCAGCGGCTGTTGTCGGTGCGGCGCGTCTGCGCGCCCACATTGTACTGCGAGAGAATGCGCCCGGTTGTCAGCAGCAGCGGGAATAGCGGCCCCGCACGCTCGTCGGTCGCGACATATTCGGTCAGCATGAACCGACCTTTGCCGCGCACGAAGCGATCGACATGCATGACCGGCGTGCCTTCCGGCGCGGCGTCGTTGCACGGCCATTGCACCGATCCGAGTTCGTCGAGCTTGGCGTAGGATACGCCGCGGAAGGTTGGCGTCGCCGCGGCGATCTCGTCCATGATCTGGCTCGGATGCTCGTAATTCATCTCGACGCCGAGCGCTTTGGCGAAAGCGATCGTCGCCTCCCAGTCGGCCATGCCGGCGAGCGGCGCCATCGCTTTGCGCACGCGGCTGATGCGACGTTCGGCGTTAGTGAATGTGCCGTCCTTCTCCAGGAACGACGCCCCGGGGAAGAACACATGCGCATAGCGCGCGGTCTCGTTGAGGAAGAGATCCTGCACGATCACGCATTCCATCGCCTCAAGGCCGGCGGTGATGTGCTTCGTGTCGGGGTCGGACTGGGCGATGTCCTCGCCCTGGATATAGAGGCCCTTGAAAGCGCCCTCGACCGCTTCGTCCATCATGTTGGGGATGCGCAGCCCCGGCTCCTTGCTGAGCGGAGAGCCCCAGAGCTTCTCGAAGAGTTCATGAGTCGCGTCGTCCGCGACATGACGATAGCCGGAGAACTCATGCGGGAACGAGCCCATGTCGCACGAGCCCTGCACGTTGTTCTGGCCGCGCAGCGGGTTCACGCCGACGCCCTCGCGGCCGACGTTGCCCGTCGCCATCGCCAGATTCGCGATCGCCATCACCGTCGTCGAGCCCTGCGAATGTTCGGTGACGCCGAGGCCATAGTAAATTGCCGCGGCGCCGCCGGTCGCATAGAGCCGCGCAGCCGCGCGCAACGCCTGCGGCGCGACGCCCGTCGCCGCGGCCGTCGCTTCGGGCGAGTGGCGCTCCTCGGCGACAAAGCGCGCCCAGCTTTCGAAGTTGGCGACATCGCAACGCTCGCGCACGTAGGTCTCATTGACGAGGCCCTCGGTGACGACGACATGGGCGAGCGCCGTCAGCACCGCGACATTGGTCCCCGGCCGCAGCGCGAGATGATGATCGGCTTCGACATGGGCTGAGCGCACGATATCGATGCGGCGCGGATCGACGACAATCAGCTTGGCGCCGGCGCGCAGCCGCTTCTTCATGCGTGAGGCGAAGACGGGATGCGCGTCGGTCGGGTTGGCGCCGATGATGAGAATGACGTCGGACTTGTCGACCGATTTGAAGTCCTGGGTGCCGGCCGAGGTTCCGTAGGTCTGACTGAGGCCGTAACCGGTCGGCGAGTGGCAGACGCGCGCGCAGGTGTCGACGTTGTTGTTGCCGAAACCGACCCGCACCATTTTCTGAATCAGGAACACCTCTTCGTTGGTGCAACGCGAGGAGGTGATGGCGCCGATCGAATCGCGCCCGTATTTGGCCTGAATGCGCTTGAACTCGCTCGCCGCGCGCCCGATCGCCTCGTCCCAAGAGACTTCGCGCCAGGGATCGGTGATTTTGTCACGCACCATCGGTTTGACGATCCGGTCGGCGTGGGTGGCGTAACCGAAAGCGAATCGCCCCTTGACGCAGGAGTGGCCCTCATTGGCCTTGCCGGCCTTGTGAGGAACCATGCGGATGACGTCTTCGCCCTTGATTTCGGCCTTGAACGAGCAGCCGACGCCGCAATAGGCGCAAGTCGTCACGACGGTGCGCTCGGGTACGCCATGCGCGATGACGCTCTTTTCGTTGAGCGTCGCGGTCGGGCAGGCCTGGACGCAGGCGCCGCAGGAGACGCATTCCGAACTCATGAAATCGCCGCCGCCGGGAGAGACCTTGGAAGCGAAGCCGCGGCCGAGGATCGTCAGCGCGAACGTGCCTTGCACCTCCTCGCAGGCGCGCACGCAGCGTGAGCAGACGATGCACTTCGAGGATTCGAAACTGAAATAAGGATTGGAGGCGTCGGTCGGCGCTTCCAGATGGTTCTCGCCGTCGTAGCCGTAGCGCACGTCGCGCAGGCCGACGACGCCAGCCTGGGCCTGCAATTCGCAATCGCCGTTGGCGCTGCACGTCAGGCAGTCGAGCGGGTGGTCGGAGATGTAAAGCTCCATCACGCCCTTGCGGAGTTTGGCGAGGCGCGGCGTTTGGGTATGCACGACCATGCCGGGTTCGGCGGGGGTGGTGCAGGAGGCGGGCGTTCCCTTGCGGCCCTCGATCTCGACCAGACAAAGCCGGCACGAGCCGAAAGCTTCGAGCGAGTCGGTGGCGCAGAGCTTGGGTATCGGCGCGTTGAGAAGCGCGGCCGCCGCCATCACCGACGCGCCTCTGGGAACGCTGACGGTCTGGCCGTCGATGGTCAGAATGACCTCGGATTCGCCGATCCGGATCGGCGTTCCTGTGTCGAGTTCTTGCAGCAGAGCCATCCGAACTCTCCTATTGCGCGGCGACGCGATGGGCGGCGCGCGCGAAGTCCTCGCCGAAGTGATCGAGCGCGCTCAGCACCGGAAGCGGCGTCAAGCCGCCGAGCGCACATAGCGAACCGTCTGTCATCGTCTCACACAGATCCCGTAGCAACGCGATGTTTTCAGAACGCTGACGGCCGGCGACGATCTTGTCGATGGTCTCGACGCCGCGCGTCGAGCCGATCCGGCAGGGCGTGCATTTGCCACAGCTCTCCTTAGCGCAGAACGCGAAGGCGAAGCGCGCCTGGCTCGCCATGTCGACGCGATCGTCGAAAACGACGATTCCGCCATGGCCGAGCATCCCTTTGGCGGCAAGCATGGCTTCGTAATCGAGCGGGGTATCGAGCAAGCTTTGCGGAAAATAAGCGCCGAGCGGACCGCCGACCTGCACCGCGCGGACCGGCCTCCCGGAGCGCGTGCCGCCGCCGAAATCCTCGACCAGATCGCGGATCGAGGCGCCGAAAGCAAGTTCCACGAGACCGCCGTGCTTGATGTTGCCGGCGAGTTGGAACGGTTGCGAGCCTCGCGAACGGCCGATGCCGTAATTCGCGTAGGCCTTGCCGCCCTCGGACAGTATCCACGGCGTCGAGGCGAAACTAAGCACGTTGTTGATGACCGTCGGCTTGCCGAACAAGCCTTGCAACGCCGGAAGCGGCGGCTTGGCGCGCACCTGCCCGCGCTTGCCTTCGAGACTGTCGAGCAGCGAAGTCTCCTCGCCGCAGATATAGGCGCCGGCGCCGAGCCGCGCCTCCAGATCGAATGCGCGGCCGGAGCCGAGCACGTCGGCGCCCAGAAGGCCGCCCGCGCGCGCCTTTTCGATCGCGGCGGAGAACGTCCGGAATGCGTGCGGATATTCCGAACGGATATAGACGTAGCCCTTCGTCGCGCCTGTCGTCAGCCCTGCGATCGCCATGCCCTCGATCAACAGGAACGGATCGCCTTCCATCACCATGCGGTCGGCGAAGGTGCCGCTGTCGCCTTCGTCGGCGTTGCAGACGACATATTTGGAGTCGGCTTCCACACCGGCGACGGTGCGCCATTTGACGCCGGTCGGGAAGCCCGCGCCGCCGCGTCCGCGCAGGCCCGAGGCCAGCAGTTCCTCGATCGTCGCTTTGGGGCCGAGCGCGATCGCCTTCTCGATTCCCTTCAGGCCGCCGTGGTCGCGGTAATCGTCGAGCGACAGCGGGTCGGTGATCCCGGCGCGCGCGAATATGAGCCGCTGCTGGCGTTTGAGAAACGGGATGTCCTCGACACGCCCGAGCGATTTCGAATGCGCGCCGCCTTCGAGAAAGCCGGCCGCGAATAAGGATCCGACTTCCGCCGCCGCGACCGGACCATAGCCGATGCGGCCGTTCGGGCTCTCCACCTCGACAAGCGGCTCCAGCCAGTAAAGACCGCGCGAACTCGTGCGAACAATCTCGACCGCGAGGCCCCGCGCCTGAGCCTCAGACGCGAGCGCCCGGGCGGTCGCCTCCGCGCCGGCGGCGAGCGCGGTCGAATCGGCGGAAACGAAGATTCTCGGCTTCATCGCGCGCGGGCCTTTGCCGATTCGACGATTGCGTCGAGCTTGGCGGCGTCGAGCCGCGCGAGCGGCTCGCCGTCGAGCAGCGCCGCGGGGGAGAGCGCGCAATGGCCAAGACAATAGACGGTTTCTATCGTCATCGGTCCGCCGTTTTGCACGTCCGGTTTCAGGTGGTGCCTATGTTCGAGATGGGCGACGAGATCCTCGCAGCCGACGGCCTGGCACGACTCCGCGCGGCATAATTTTAGGACCGGCCCGTCAGCCGGTTCGTCTCGAAAATCATGGTAAAAACTGACGACGCCGAGCGTCTCCGCCCTGGAAACGTTGAGCGCGTCGGCGATCAGCGCGATCGCGCCGCGATCGACATAGCCGAACGTCTCCTGCAAGTCGTGGAGAATGGGGAGCATGGCGCCGGGTTGCGAGCGGCGCGCGTCGATCAACGCCCGCGCCTGCGCTTCGTTCCAGGGCGTCTTGCCCTTCATTACCCGCCTCCCACGTCGCCCGTCCGGGTTTCCAATATTGCTATGCTATTCTTAGTCTTGGCCAATAAGATGGCGCGGTCCAATCGAACCTTCGCAATGATCGATAGAGAAATTCTATCGAGCCGGCGTCGGCTTCAGCGGCGGTTCGATCAATCCGTAGATGTCGCCGGGCACGGGCATCGCCAGCAAGTTGCGCGCGAGCGGGGACGGCGGTTCACGGTCGGACATGATGAGGCCGATGCTGCGCCGCGCGGTCGGTTCGACCAGTTCCAGCGCCTTTGTTCCCGCGGGAATACCGAAGAACTGCAACAACTGACGCGGCACGATCGACGACCAGCGCCCGGAATTAGCGTGCGAAACCAGATTGAATATCGAATTGGTCTCGACCGAGGGTTTCGGCACGGCGCCGACCGAGCGAAACACGCCGTCGATGATGCGTCGATTCTGCATGTCCGGCGTCAGCAAGCAGAGCGGCGCCTCCGCCGCTTCCTTCCATCGGATCGAATCGGACTTCGCGTAAGGGCCGCCGACCGGAGTCAGAAACAGATATTCCTCCGAATAGATCGGCTTAGCGCGCACCCGCTCCAACGGCTCGTTGTCGAGGTAGGTGATGCCGGCGTCGAGTTCGAATTCCTCGACGCCGCGCTGGATTTCCTGCGAGGTTTGCGACAGCACTGTCACCGTCACGTTGGGATAGCGCGCATAAAACGGCCCGGTAAGGTGGGAGACGACAGGCAGAGCGGTCGGGATGACGCCCAGACGAAGTCTCCCCGAGAGCCCTTTGTCCATCTCGTCGATGCTGCGCTTCAGGTCTTCGGCCTCGGCAAGGATGCGTTGCGCATGTTCGAGCACCAGTCGGCCCTGGCTCGTCAGTCCGATGAAACGGTGGCCCCGCTCGATGATCGGCGCGCCCAAATCATCCTCGAGTTGGCGGATCGCCTGAGAGAGCGTCGGCTGCGTCACGTTGCAGGCATTCGCCGCGCGTCCGAAGTGTTTTTCCCGCGCCAGCGCGACGAGATATTCGAGTTGCCTGAGCACCATCGCCACATCCTACCCACATTGTCGGGCCAATTGCGAGGGCGAGCGCCGGGGCATACAACGCGGCCCGATCGGAGACATAAGTGAGTGAGGTAAAACCCCGTTCCTTCCCGCCGCGCCGCGGCCTCGGCGCACGCGCTTGGGCGATCCTCGCCGCTTGTCTTGTCCTCGCGCTCGCGGCCGCCTGGATCGCGCTGCGGCCGCCCGCGACCCCCGCTTCGTTGATCGGCGGACCGTTCCACCTGGAGACCGGCGACGGCAAGCCGTTTTCCGACGCCGACGTGCGCGGCAAGCCGTTCTTGGTCTATTTCGGCTACACGCATTGCCCCGACGTCTGCCCGACGACGCTGGCGCAGATTTCGGATGTGCTCGCGCGCCTGCCGGAGAAGCCGATCCGAGTGCTGTTCGTCACCGTCGATCCCGAGCGCGACACGCCGAAATCGATGGCCGATTACGTCAGCAGTTTTGATCCGCGCATCGTCGGCCTGTCCGGCGGCGTCGCGGAAATCGCCGCGATGGAAAGGGCTTACCGGGTTTACGCGCGCAAAGCGCCGACCCGGGATGGCGACTATTCGATGGACCATTCGTCGGTGGTCTACCTCATGGACGCGAGCGGACGATTCGTCGAGGCCTTCAATATGGAGCGTTCCGCCGACGAGGCGGCGAAGGAACTGGCGACGTATTTTTGAGCGAAGGCGGCGCCCGGATGGGCCGCGGGATTCAAAATGCCAGCAGCGTCGCCGCTAACATCGTCAAAAATATATCTTGGTACTATCTTGACATCGGCTACGTACGATATATCTTACGTGCGACATATCTTAGTCATGTCGTAACTCAAATTAGGATCACCACAATGTTTTTTCGTCATTATCGCAATCCCGACTGCGAGCGTTCCGCCCATGGTGGTTTCGGGCGCGGGTCTTTCTCGCATCACCGCCGCCACGGCGGCGGCTTCGGCGGGCGCGAAGGCCGCGTGTTCGACGGCGGCGAATTGAAGCTCGTCATCATGGCTCTTATCGCGGAAAAGCCGCGGCACGGCTACGAGATCATCAAGGCGCTCGGCGAGCGGGTCGGCGGCGAATACAGCCCGAGCCCCGGCGTCGTCTATCCCACGCTGACCATGCTCGAGGACATGGGCTATGCGAACGTCACGACCGACGCGGGCAATCGCAAACTCTATACGGCGACCCCCGAGGGCGAGGCGTTTCTGGCCGAGAACAAGGCGCAGGTCGATGCGATTTTCGCCCGCCTCGACGGAGGCAACGAGAATCGCTTCTCGGGCGCCGGTTCGGTCATTCGCGCGATGCTCAATCTGCGCGCTTCCGTCCGCCTTCGCGTAAGAGGCCGCGCCGCGACGCCCGAACAAATCCAAGCGATCGCCGACGCGCTCGACGCGGCGGCCAAGACGATCGAAAGGATCTAACCTCCCGGCTCAGGCGAGCTTACGCGAGCTCGCCTTGGCCGCAATTACGCTGACCGGAATAGCCGCAACGAAACCGGCGACGGCGGCGATCACTATCCATCTGCCCAGATCGAACTGGAGCGAGGGAACCATCATCACCGCCAGCATGAAGGCGCCCATTATCGTCGGCGCGATAAAAATATGAAATATGACTGCCGTTCGCCACATGAGACCGGCTCCCCGATTAATTCAACGCGGCGAATATTCAAATACGCCAACATCGTCAGGTTGATCTGGCTCAACTCGACGGATCGCTGCTACGCTTTGTCTCAGGCGAAGCGCGCCAGGCATTCGATCTCGACCTTCGCGCCGAGCGCAAGACCGCTGGCGCCGAAGGCCGAGCGCGCGGGCAACAGGTCCGGCGCGAAATAGGTCACGTAGATCTTGTTGAACTCGGCCCATTGCGCCATGTCGGCGAGCATGATCGTGCATTTGACGATGTCGGCGAAGCCGAGGCCGCAATGGCGCAGCACGGCGCCGATGTTCTCCATCGTCTGCCGCGCTTCGCCCGCCAGGCCGCCGCCCGCGAGCGTCAAAGTTCCCGGCAGATTGCCAAGCGCGCCGGAAAGATAGAGCATTTCGCCGACGCGCACGGCCGAGCAAAATGGCAGTCCGAGCGCGCGCGCTTCGGGCGTGTAAATTCGCTGCATGGCGATCCCTCCGTCAATAGCCGCGCTGGCGATCGACGACGTTGCGCAAGGGCGCGCCGCCCTCGTGCGCCAGAATTTGTTCGGCGATATAACGCGCGACCGCGTCGGGCGAGGAAATCGCCGAATTGTGCGGACTGACGAAAACGTTGGGATGGCCCCAGAGCGGCGAATCCGTCGGCAAGGGCTCGGTCTCGAACACGTCGAGCGACGCGCCCTTCAAAACGCCCGTGTCGAGCGCGGCGACGATGTCGGCCTCGAGCTGCGAGCCGCCGCGACCCGCGTTGATGAGAAAAGGTCCGCCGAGCTTGCCATCGCGCGCGAGTTTGGCGAACAGCTTGGCGTCGAGGAGCCCGCGCGTTTCCGGCGTCAGCGGCAGCAAGGAAACGAGAATGTCGGTTCGCGCCAGCAGCGCATGGAGCCCGTCGCGACCATGAAAGCAACTTAATCCGGCGATGGCTTTCAGCGTGCGGCTCCAGCCTGCGATCTCGAAGCCGATCGTTTGCAGCTTGCGCGCGGCGTCGCGGCCGAGTTCGCCGAGGCCCAGAATGCCGACCCGCACCTCGCGCGCTGCCGGTTGCGCCTCGTCCTCGGCCCAGAGTCTTTCGCGCTGTTGTCGGTCGTAGCGTCGGAACTGACGGTGATGCAACAGCACTTGCAGCACCGCCCATTCGCTCATGCGCGCGGTGAGATCGGGGTCGACGACGCGCACAATGGGGACGTCGGGCAAAAACGGATCCGCGAGCACATGATCGACGCCGGCGCCCAGCGAGAAGATGGCCGCCAGATGCGGCAGATCGGCGAAGGCGCCGGGGCGATGGCGCCAGCTGAGGCCGTATCGAATCTGCGTCCGCTCGCCGAGCGCTTCGGGCGTCACGATCTCGCGCCCGGGCAGCAGTTCCCGCAGCCGCGCGACCCAGGAAGTCGGATCCCAGCCGCTGACGGCGAGCAGCAGGCTCACGCCGAGCCTCCGAAGATCCGCTCCAGCACCTCGGGCGTTTGGGATGGCGGCGCGTCGGCGATGCGATAGGCGCCCCGCAGGCGCGCCAGCCCCGCGCGCGCGCTCGCCTCGTCGCGCGCGTGCAAAAGCGCGAGCGGGCGGTTCTTCGAGACTTCGGCGCCGAGCCCGGCGAGCCGCGTCAGCCCGACGGCGGGGTCGATGACGTCCGCCGCGCGCGCCCGCCCGCCGCCAAGTTCGACGACGGCGAGGCCGACCGCGCGCGCGTCGATCGCCGCGACGAATCCCGCGCGTTCGGGCGCGACCGCAATTTCGAGCGGCGCCTTGGGCAGCAGCGCGCGCGCGCTCCGCAGAAAGTCCGCGGGGCCGCCAAGCGCCGCGACCATTTTTTCGAACCGCTCGGCCGCCGCGCCGCTCGCGAGCGCCAGCGCCAGCGCCGCGCGTCCGGCGTTTGCATCGGCTGCGAGGCCGGCGAGCGCGAGCAGTTCCGCGCCAAGCGAAAGCGTCACCTCATGCAGGCGCGCATCGCGCGCTTGCCCGGTGAGATAATCGACCGCGTTCTGAACCTCGACCGCATTGCCGGCGGCGCTGGCGAGCGGTTCGTTCATGTCGGTGATGAGCGCGACAGTCGGCAGTCCCGCCGAGGTCGCGACATGGGCGATGCTCTGCGCCAGGTCGCGCGAGCCTTCGCGCGTCGGCATGAACGCGCCGCTGCCGGTTTTCACGTCCATCACCAGAGCCTGGAGGCCGGAGGCGAGCTTCTTCGAAAGGATGGAAGCGGTGATGAGCGCGACGGATTCGACCGTCGCCGTGACGTCGCGGATGGCGTAGAGCCGTTTGTCGGCGGGCGCGAGATCGGCGGTCTGGCCGATGATTGCGCAGCCGACCTCGCCAACCACGCGCCGGAAGTTCGCGATGTCCGGTTGCGAAACATAACCGGGGATCGAGTCGAGCTTATCGAGCGTGCCGCCGGTGTGACCGAGGCCACGCCCCGAGATCATCGGCACGTAAGCGCCGCAGGCGGCGAGCATTGGCGCCAGCATCAGGCTGACATTGTCGCCGACGCCGCCGGTGGAATGCTTATCGACCACAGGCCCCGCGAGCTTTGCGTTCGACCAGTCGAGCACGTCGCCCGAGCGCATCATCGCGCGCGTCAGATGCACGCGCTCGTCGATGTTCATGCCGCGAAAGAACACCGCCATCGCGAAGGCGGCGGCTTGTCCCTCGGTGACGGCGCCGGAAGTCAGCCCGGCGATGAATTCGCCGATCTCCGCTTCGCTTAGCGCTCGCCCGTCGCGCTTGGCGCGGATGATCTCCTGCGGCAGCATCAGGCTTGGCCGAGATGGAGGCGCGTGAAGGCGCGCAGCAATTTGCGAAACCGCTCGGAGCCCCGGCGCGCAAATTCCTGCGTCTCCTCGTGGCTGGGATCGCCGCCGGACAGCCCCGCCGCGAAGTTGGTCACAAGCGAGACCGCGACGCAGTCGAGCTTCATCATGCGCGCGAGAATGACTTCGGGAACCGTCGACATGCCCACGAGATCGGCGCCAAGGACTTTCGCGGCGCGAATCTCCGCCGGCGTCTCGAACGAGGGACCGCTGAACCACATGTAGACGCCTTCGCGCAGCGGCACGTCGGCGCGCTTGGCCGCCTCGCTCAATCGCGCGCGCAGTTTGGGATCGTAGGCCGTCGTCAACGGTACGAAGCGCTCGTCGTCGGGATGGCCGATCAGCGGATTGGCGCCCGCGAAGTTGATGTGGTCGGTGATCGCGACGAGCGCGGGCGGCTCCCATTCGGGATGCAGTCCGCCGGCGGCGTTGGTGAGGAACAAAGTCTTGCCGCCGAGGCGCTTGAAGGTCTCGATTGCGACGCCCATCGCCTTGGCGTCGCCGCGTTCGTAATAATGGCCGCGTCCCTGAAACAGCGCGACGCGATGGCCTTCGAGCGAGCCGACGACGAGGCGGCCTTTGTGGCCGGCGACCGAGGGCTGCGGAAAGCCGGGAATGTCCGCATAGGAAATCGAGACGGGATCGTCGACCTCATCGGCGAGCGGGCCGAGGCCGGAGCCGAGCACGAAGGCGAGCGAGGGCAGCGAGGTCAGCCCGTGGCGGGCGAGGGCGGCGATGGCGGCGTCTGCGTTCACTGGGGGGTTCGCTCCGTCAGATGATCCGGCCCGAACGAATGCGGCAGCAACTCGCCGAGCGTGAAGTTGGAGCGCACGCCCTCCGGACCGGCGATATGGATGGGCGTCGCCGAGGAGGCGAATTCGCGGATGCGCTGGCGGCAGCCGCCGCAGGGCGTGCAAAGGCCTTCGCCGTCGCCGACGACGACGATCTCGACGATCCGCCGCGCGCCCGCGAGCGCCATCGCCGCGATGGCGCCGGTTTCGGCGCACCAACCTTCGGGATAGGCCGCGTTCTCGACGTTGCAGCCCGAATATATCCGCCCGTCCTCGGCGCGCAGCGCCGCGCCGACCCTGAAGCGCGAATAGGGCGCGTGGGCGCGCGATTGCGCGGCCTTTGCGGCTTCGAAGAGCGTCGCGAGCGGGCTATCTTTCTTTGACATAGGGCACGCCCGAGGCCTTCGGGGGAATCGCCTTGCCGATGAAACCGGCGAGCAAGATGACGGTGAGCAGATAGGGCAACGCCTGTATCGCCTGCACCGGCACCGGGCCGATGACAGGCAGCACCGCGCCCTGCATCCGGATCGACAGCGCGTCGAGAAAGCCGAAGAGAAGGCACGTCGCCAGCGCCGGCCACGGCCGCCACTTGGCGAACACCAGCGCCGCGAGCGCGATGAAGCCCTTGCCGGCGCTCATGTGCGGCTGGAAATAAGCGGCCTGCGCGAGCGCGAGATAGACGCCGGAAAGCCCGACCAGCACGCCGCAGATCAGCACCGCGCTGTAGCGCAGCGCGCGCACCGATATGCCCGCGGTGTCGACCGCCGCCGGATTTTCGCCGACCGCGCGCAAGCGCAGGCCGAAGCGCGTCGAATAGAGCGCCCAATAGGTGAGCGGCGCCATCGCGAACGCGGCATAGGTGACGACGTCGTGGCCGGAGATCAGATATTTGTAAATCGAGCCGATGATCGGAACGGAGCCGAAGCTCTGCGCGAACGGCAGGTCGATCGGGTTGAAGAGCGCGGAATCGGGTAGCTGCGGCGTACGTCCGCCCTGGCTCCAGATCGCGTTGCCGATCAGCGCGGTGAGCCCGTCGCAGACCATGTTGATCGCGGTGCCGGAAACGATCTGGTTCGCGCGCTGGTCGATCGAAGCGTAGCCATGCACGAGCGAGACGAACACCGTCGCCGTAACGCCGGCCAGGAGTCCCGCCCAGGCGCTGCCGGTGAAGGTCGCCATTGTCGCGG
>JBBIIT010000030.1:0-35965 GCA_037446355.1 Beijerinckiaceae bacterium
CGCTATCAGCAGCATTTCAAGGCCAAGACCGGAATGCACGGCATGGGCAAGAACCGCGCCGGCGGACGGGGCGCGGACGCGCTGCTCAAAGTGCCCGAAGGCACCCAGGTGTTCGACGAAGAGAGCGAGACCCTGCTCGCCGACCTCAAGCACGAGGGCGAGCGCGTCATCATCGCCAAGGGCGGCAACGGAGGATTCGGCAACGCCCATTTCACGACCTCGACCAACCGCGCTCCTCGCCGCGCCAACCCCGGCCAGCCCGGCGTCGAACGCACCATTCTGCTGCGCCTGAAGCTGATCGCCGATGTTGGCCTTGTCGGCCTGCCGAACGCCGGCAAATCCACGCTGCTCGCCGCGGTCTCCGCCGCCAGGCCGAAGATCGCCGATTATCCTTTCACGACGCTGCATCCCGGCCTCGGCGTCGTGAAGATCGACGACCGCGATTTCGTGCTCGCCGACATTCCCGGCCTTATCGAGGGCGCGCACGAGGGCCACGGCCTTGGAGACCGCTTCCTTGGCCATGTCGAGCGCTGCGGCGCGATCGTGCATCTGATCGACGCAGCCGGCGAGCACGCGGGTTCCGCCTACCGCGTCATCCGCCGCGAACTTGAAGCCTATGGCGGCGGCCTCGCCGAGAAGGCCGAGATCGTCGCGCTCTCCAAGGTCGACGCGGTCGACGAGGCGACGCTGAAACTGCAAAGCGAGCGCTTGAAGCGCGCGATGCGCTCCTACGGTCCGCGGCTCAGCGCTGGCATGAAGCGCGCGCCGCCGCTCGATCTCTCCGCGGTCACCAGAAAGGGCGTCAGCGAAACGCTGCGCGCGGCTCTGCGCGAAGTCGAGGCCGCGCGGGCGAAAGTAAAGGCGCAAAGCGCGCCGGAAACGGCCTGGACGGCGTAAGGCTTTTGGCGGCCCCTACCCGCCCGCCTGCATTCGGATCGCCTCATAGACCGACTGCGCCGCCGGCGAGAGCGGGCGGTCGCGCAGCGTTATCAGGCTGTACGGCTGCACGAGAATCGCGAATTGCGTCGGCAGGATCGCCAGCGCGCTCGGCGCGACGCTCTCGCAAGCGAACCGGGCCGCCTCGACCGCGAGCGGCGCGACGGCGTCGGAGCGCGCCGCGATCATCGTCGCCAGCATCAGCGACGTCGTGTTGAGAAAGCACTCGGGCGGGCGGGCGTTGGCGGCGAGAAAAAGATTGTCGATCGCGCGTCTGAGCGGCGCGCCGCGCGGCTGCATCACCCATTCGAACGCGCTGAGATCGCGGATCGCCGCCGGACCGCGGCCGAGTAGGGGATGCCCGCGCCTTACGACGAGGCGCGCCTCCTCAACGCCGAGCATACGGGTGTCGAAAAGCTCCGCGTCGAGGTCGTCGGGAACGCGCGCGACAATGAAATCGAGCCGCGCCGCGAGCAGATCTCGCGCGAGGATGGCGGAATTGTCGATCTTCAGGTTGATTTCGATCGCCGGCGCCAGCGCGCGAATGCGCGTCACCGCGGGCGCCGCGAGGTCGAAGGCGGGCGCGGTGACGGCGCCGAGCGAAACGGCGCCGCGTCGCCCCGCTCGCAGTTCCGCGAATTCATCCTCGGCGCGGGCGAGTTGCAGCAATACGGAACGCGCTTGAAGCGCCAGCGCCTTGCCCAGCAGCGTCAGGCGCACGCCACGCGACAGGCGCTCGCACAGACGGGCCTCGAGCAGCGCCTCCATCTCCGCGATCATGCGCGAGGCGGCGGGTTGCGACATGTTGAGCGCCTGCGCCGCCGCGCTGACCATGCCGGAATCCTCGATCGCAGCGATCAGGCGCAAATGCGCGAGCTTCAGCCGGCTTTGCGGCTGCGGCCGTAGGCCGCGCGGCCCTGCGGTGGGAGATGGCAAGTTGGATTTGAGGTCCGGCAAGAGGCACACGGCGGCAGGGGCGAAGCACCCGATTCGATATATCAAAATCGGATAACAGGCGACAGTCATCGCATTTGACTGTCATAACAAAAACTCCGTAGGTACCGCTACGGGAAAACGTCGGCGTTCCGCCGTCAGTTAAGCCGAACGCCGGGCGCGAGTCGTCAAAACGCCAAGCCGGGCGGTGATTTTGAGGTTCAAGGGAGGTAACGCATGGGTATCAAGACATTCGCCGCCGTCGTGGCGATGGGGCTGTTCGCCCTCGCCGGCGCCGCGCACGCGGAAGACAAAGGCACCATCGGCATCGCAATGCCGACGAAGTCCTCGGCGCGCTGGATCGCCGACGGCGACAACATGGTCAAAGTTCTTCAGGCCAAGGGTTACAAGACCGACCTGCAATACGCCGACAACGACATCCCCAATCAGCTCGCCCAGATCGAAAACATGATCACCAAGAAGGAGAAAGTCCTGGTGATCGCAGCGATCGACGGCACGACCCTGTCCAACGCGCTTCAGAAGGCCGCCGACGCCGGCATCAAGGTCGTCTCCTATGACCGTCTGATCGTCGGCTCGCCGAACGTCGACTATTACGCCACTTTCGACAACTTCAAGGTCGGCGTGCTTCAGGCGCAGAGCATTGTGCACGGGCTCGGAATCGACGCGGGCAAGAAGGGCCCCTTCAACATCGAATTGTTCGGCGGCTCGGCCGACGACAACAACGCCTTCTTCTTCTACAACGGCGCGATGTCGGTGTTGCAGCCCCTGATCGACAACGGCACGCTCGTCGTGCAGTCCAAGCAGATGGGCATGGACAAGGTTGCGACCCTGCGCTGGGACGCCGCCACGGCTCAGGCGCGCATGGACAACATCCTCAGCGCCTTCTACACCAAGGCGCATGTCAACGCGGTTCTATCGCCTTATGACGGCCTCAGCATCGGTATCATCTCGTCGCTGAAAGGCGTCGGTTACGGCTCCAAGGATTTGCCGATGCCGATCATATCCGGGCAGGACGCGGAAGTCCCCTCGGTCAAGTCGATCATCGCCCACGAGCAGTATTCGACCATATTCAAGGACACTCGCGAACTCGCCAAGGTAGCGGCCAACATGGTCGATGCGGTCGTATCGGGCGGCAAGCCCGAGATCAACGACACCAAGACCTACAATAACAAGGTCAAGATCGTCCCGTCCTACCTCCTGCTGCCCGTCACCGTCGACGCCAGCAACTGGAAGAAGGAACTGGTCGACACCGGCTACTACAAGGAAGAGCAGCTCAAGTAATCGGCTGATCGAAAAATTGGGCCCCCGCGTTCTTGCGAACGCGGGGGCTTTTGTATGTAATGGATTACGGACCGCCGAACGCCGGCGCGAGGAAACGACGGGTCAGGCATGAGCGCGATTCTGGAAATGCGCGGGATCTCCAAGAGCTTTCCCGGCGTGAAGGCGCTGAAGGACGTCAATCTCCAAGTTCGCGCCGGCGAGATTCACGCCATCTGCGGCGAGAACGGCGCCGGCAAGTCGACGCTGATGAAGGTGCTCAGCGGCGTCTATCCTCACGGCTCCTATGAAGGCGAAATCGTCTACGAAGGCGCCGAGCGGCGCTTCTCGCGCATCGCCGACAGCGAGCATCTCGGCATCATCATCATCCACCAGGAGCTGGCGCTGGTGCCGCTGCTCTCGATCGCCGAGAACATCTTTCTCGGCAATGAGACCGCGAACGCGCTCGGCGTGATCGACTGGAACGAGGCGTTCGCGCGCACGCGCGATCTTCTGGCCAAAGTCGGCCTCAAGGAATCCCCCAACGCGCTTATCACCAACCTGGGCATCGGCAAGCAGCAACTGGTTGAAATCGCCAAGGCGCTCGCCAAGAAGGTCAAGCTGCTGATCCTCGACGAGCCGACCGCGAGCCTCAACGAGACCGACAGCGATGCGCTGCTCAGTCTCCTGATGGAATTCCGCACCCAGGGCATCACCTCGATCATCATCTCGCACAAGCTGAACGAACTCGCGAAAGTCGCCGATTCCATCACCGTGATCCGCGACGGCGCGACGGTCGAAACGATCGACTGCCATGCCGAGAAGATCAGCGAAGGGCGCATCATCAAGTCGATGGTCGGGCGCGAAATGTCCGACCGCTACCCCCCACGCGCGCCCAAGATCGGCGCGAAACTGTTCGAAGTGAAGAACTGGCGCGTCGAACATCCCCAACACGCGGGGCGCGAGGTCATCAAGGGCGTCGATCTCAGCCTCAACGCCGGCGAAGTGGTCGGCATCGCCGGCCTGATGGGCGCGGGCCGAACAGAGTTGGCGATGAGCATTTTCGGGCGCGCCTATGGCCGGAATGTCCGCGGCGAAGCCTACATCAACGGCCGCGAGGTCGATGTCTCGACGATACAGAAGGCCGTCGCGGCCGGAATCGCCTATGTCACCGAGGACCGCAAGAGCCTCGGGCTGGTTCTGAGCGAGGACATCAAGAACAACGTCACGCTGGCCAATCTGCCGGGCATCGCCTGGCGCGGCGTGATCGACAATCACCGCGAGCAGAAAATCGCCCAGCAGTATCGAGAATTGCTGAAAATCCGTTCGTCCGGCATCTTCCAGAAGACGCTGAACCTCTCGGGCGGCAATCAGCAGAAAGTCGTGCTCAGCAAATGGCTTTTCGCGCAGCCGCAGTTGCTGATACTCGACGAGCCGACGCGCGGCATCGACGTCGGCGCCAAATACGAAATCTACGGCATCGTCAACGACCTCGCCGCGGCGGGCAAGGGCGTGCTGGTGATTTCCTCGGAGATGCCGGAATTGCTGGGCATCTGTGACCGCATTTACGTGATGAACGAAGGCAAGTTCGTCGATGAAATGCCCGCCAAAGACGCAACGCAGGAAAAAATCATGGCTTCGATCATGAAACAATACGGGGTGGCGGCATGAGCCAGGCGAGCGCGACCACGACCGGCGCCGACGCCGCGAAGACTTCGACGTTCTGGAAGGACAATCTGCGCGACTACGGCCTGTTGGTCTCGCTGCTGCTGATCATGGGCTTCTTCGAGATCGTCACCGGCGGCGTGCTGTTCCGCGGCGTCAACGTCACCAACCTGATCCTGCAAAACAGCTACATCGTAATCATGGCGCTGGGCATGTTGCTGGTGATCGTGGGAGGCAACATCGATCTCAGCGTCGGCTCGATCGTCGGCTTCGTCGGCGGGGTCGCGGCGATGCTGATGGTCGGCTTTCATCTGCCGGGGCTGGAGATCGACATCAAATTGCCATGGCAAATCGTCATCCCGATCGCGCTTATGCTCGGTGGGTTGATCGGGGCCGCGCAGGGTTATTTCATCGCTTTCAGCAAGATTCCCGCGTTCATCGTCACGCTGGCGGGGATGCTGATCTTCCGCGGCCTCACCGGCAACATGTTGCAGGGCCAGTTCGTCGGCCCGTTCGCCAAGGGCTTTCAGTCGATCAGCGCCGGCTTCATCCCCGACTTCAGCGATTTCGGCGTGCTCAAGGCCGCCGACGGTCAAGACCAGTTCTTCTGGCTATCGCTGCTTCTGGGAGTTCTGCTCGCGCTCGTCATGATCTATTTCAACGTCCGCGCCTGGGCGCGCGACAATGCGCAGGCGATGGAGACCGAGCCGTTCGCGTTGTTCGTCGCCAAGAACGCCATCTTCTCGGTGATGATCGTCGGTTTCGCTTATCTGCTGGCCTCCAACAAGGGCCTGCCGAACGTCCTCATCATCATGGGCGTTCTCATCACAGTCTACACCTTCGTCACCACGCGCACGACCATCGGGCGGCGCGTCTATGCGATGGGCGGCAACCAGCTCGCGGCGCGGCTGTCGGGCGTGCGCACCGAGCGGCTGACGTTCCTCACTTTCGTCAACATGGGCGCGCTCGCGGGCCTTGCCGGCCTCATCGTCGCCGCGCGACTCAATTCGGCGACGCCGAGCGCCGGCAATTCGTTCGAACTCGACGTCATCGCCGCGTGCTTCATCGGCGGCGTCTCGGCCTCGGGCGGCGTCGGCAAGGTGATGGGCGTTGTGATCGGCGCGTTCTTCATGGGCGTGATGAACAACGGCATGTCGATCCTGGGCATCGGCATTTTCTGGCAGCAGGTCGTCAAGGGAATCGTGCTGCTCGCCGCCGTCTATGTCGACGTCTATCAGAAGAGCAAGGGCTGAAACCCGCTTAGGCGCGGTCGTCGGCCGTGCCCAACAAAGCTCACGCGCCCGCAACCATCTCCATCGCGAGGCGCGCCATCAGCGACACGCCGGCGCCCATGCGAATTCCGCGCTCGGGGTTGGAGGCGTTGCCGTCGAGCGCGCGCTTGTAAACGCCTTGAACGATGGCCGCGATGCGGAAGAAGCTGAACGCGATCAGGAACGGCCAGTGCGGCACTTCGGCGAGGCCCGTGCGCCGACAATAGAGCGCGACATATTCCGATTCGCTCGGAATGCCCAAAGCCTTGCCGTCGAGCCCGCCGAGGCCGCGAAAATCGCCCTGGTTCGGCAGCCGCCATTGCATACATTGATAAGCGAGATCGGCGAAGGGGTGGCCGAGCGTCGACAACTCCCAATCCAGCACCGCGAGCAGGCGCGTCGATTTCGCATCGAAGATCATGTTGTCAATGCGATAATCGCCATGCACGAGCGCGACGCGGCCGTCGTCGGGCGGCATATGTGCGCCGAGCCAGTCGATCAGGTGGTTCATGTCGGCGATTTCTGCGGTCTCACTGAGCCGATATTGCTCGCTCCAGCGCCGCCACTGGCGCTGAAAATAGTCGCCTGGCTTGCCGAAGTCGCCAAGCCCCGCCGCTTCAACGTCGATCATGTGCAGCTTGGCGAGCGCGTCGTTCATGGAATCGTAGACGCCGGCGCGTTCCTCGCGCGCCGAACCGGCCATGCCGGGATCCCAGAAGATGCGCCCCTCGACATGGCCCATCAGATAGAACACCGAGCCTGCCACCGCCTCGTCCTCGCATAGCGCCAGCGCGGGTGGCGAGGGATAGCCGACCCGGTTCAGCGCCTGCATCACGCGAAACTCGCGCTCGACCATATGCGCGGATTTGAGCAGCTTGCCCGGCGGCTTGCGGCGCAACACGTAGCGCCCGCTCGCCGCCTCGATCAGATAGGTTGGATTGGACTGACCGGTAGGAAATTTGGTCGCCCGGCTCGGCCCCGCGAATCCGGGAACGTGCGCGCTCGCCCAGATGTCGAGCGCGCGCGTGTCCTCGGGGAAGGCGCCCGAATTCATTTGGCGCCGCCCTCGTTGGAATAGCGCTTCAGCTCTGCCTTGGCGATGACGCCGCGATGCACCGCGTCGGGGCCGTCGGCGAGGCGCAGCGTGCGCACCGCGGTCCACATCCGCGCGAGCGGGAAGTCCTGACTGACGCCGGCGCCGCCGTGCATCTGCACCGCCTGGTCGATGACTTCCAGAGCGACGCGCGGCGCGATCACCTTGATCTGTGAGATCAGCGCGGCGGCGGCGCGCGGTCCGATCGTGTCCATCTGCCAGGCGGCCTTGAGACATAGCAGGCGCGCCTGCTCGATGCTCATGCGCGACTCCGCGATAATGTCGCGATTGGCGCCGAGCGCGGCGAGCTTGCGTCCGAACGCCTCGCGCGAGACCGCGCGCCGGCACAAGGCCTCGAGCGCGCGCTCGGCTTGACCGATCGAGCGCATGCAATGATGGATGCGGCCGGGACCGAGGCGTCCCTGCGCGATCTCAAAGCCGCGCCCGCGCCCCAGGATCAGTGCGCTCTCGGGCACGCGCACGTTCTCGAAGCGGATGTGCAGATGGCCATGCGGCGCGTCGTCGGAGCCGTAGACGTTCATCGCCCGCAGCTTGGTGATTCCAGGCGTGTCCGCGGGCACGAACATCATGGAATGACGCGAATGGCGCGCGGCGTCCGGGTCCGTCACCACCATCGTCACATATAGCGAGCAGCGAGGATCGCCGGCGCCCGACGACCACCATTTCTCGCCGTTCAGCACCCAATGGCCGTCCTCGAGTTTCGCCGTCATCGCGATGTTGGTGGCGTCGGACGAGGCGACGCCCGGCTCGGTCATCAGATAGGCCGAACGCGTCTTGCCGGCGAGCAGGTCGGGCAGCCAGCGGGCCTTCTGCTCGGCCGAGCCGAAACGCTCGATCACTTCCATGTTGCCGGTGTCGGGCGCGGAACAGTTGAAGACCTCGGAGGCGAGCATCGACCAGCCCATTTCCTCGGCAAGATAGGCGTACTCGACCGTCGTCAGGCCATAGCCCTTCTCCGAATCGGTGAGGAAGAAATTCCAAAGACCCTTAGCGCGCGCCTTGGCCTTCAGGCCTTCCATAATCTCGGTCATGCGGGCGGTATATTTGAAGCGATCGCCGTGCTTGCCGATCTCGGCCTCGTATTCCTCCTCCATCGGCATGATTTCGTCGCGCACCATGGCGCGCACGGCGGCGATGAGCGGACGAACTTTGTCGGTGACGCCAAGATCCATGATTTCCTCCCGAGAGAATGGCTTGGCGCCATTTGACAAGTTGCACGCAGCGCGCGCAAGGCCCGCAAACGCAAAAGAGGCCGGATAGCTCGGCCTCTTCACGGATGCGCTGGGTTCAAGGACGCGATTATTTCGGGAACGGCACGGGGCTGTCCGAGAGCGTCTGAAGATAGGCGAGAATGTCGGCGCGCTTCTGGTCGTCCGATTCGCCGGGATAGGTCATCTTGGTGCCCTTTACCAACGCGGCAGGCTTGGTGAGGAACGTGAAGACTTTTTCGTAATCCCAGTCGCCGCCGAGCGCCTTCATGCCGTCGGAATAGGCGAAGCCGGCGATCGAGGCGACCGGACGGCCGATGACGCCGTAAAGCGGGGGGCCGACCTTGGCGGGACCGCCCTTGTCGAAGCTGTGGCAGGACTGGCAGACCTTGGTCGCGGCCTGGCCCTTGGCGACGTCGGCCTTGGCGAGCAATTGCGGCAGCGGGACCGCAGGCGCCGCGGCGGCGGCCTTCGCGGGCCCGCCCTCGGCGCCGCCTCCGGGCAGTTCGAACCCGGGTTTGGCCGGCTTCGTCGGCGCATAGATGGCGTTGGTGAAAATGCCGAGCGCCATGGTCCCGAGCAAGGTGGCCATAAGAGCCAAAGCGATCTTGTTGCTGTCCGTGGTTTCCATCCGCCCTATCGCCTCGATCTCAAGGTCCAACCCCCGATACGCGACGGGCGCGCTGCGGGCGGCCCTGATTAGCCGCTTTGCGCCGAACTTGGCAACACGTATAAGCGCCCCTCGTCCGCCTTTTTTGCCGCTACGCCTCCATTCGAGGTCGCTTTGTCCCGCCCGATCGTCCTTATCCCGGCCCGCATGGGTTCGACGCGCCTGCCCGGCAAACCGCTCGCCGACATCCACGGCGAACCGATGATCATCCATGTCTGGCGGCGCGCGATCGAAGCCGACGTCGGGCCGGTGCTGGTCGCCGCCGACGATCCGGCGATCGTGGCCGCAGTGAAGGCGGCCGGCGGCGAGGCGGTGCTGACGCGCGCCGATCACGCTTCAGGATCGGATCGCATTTTCGAGGCCGTCGAGGCGTTCGATCCCGAGCGGCGCTTCAACGTCGTCGTCAACGTTCAGGGCGATCTGCCGACCATCGAGGCGGACGCGGTGCGCGCCGCCGTCGCGCCGCTCGATGATTCCGCAGTCGATATCGCCACGCTGGCGACGCCGATCCGGCGCGAGGCCGAGCGCGACGATCCCAACGTCGTCAAAGCGGTCGGCGCGCGCATCGACGACAAGCGCCTGCGCGCGCTTTATTTCACCCGCGCCAGAGCCCCCTGGGGCGAGGGCGATTTGCTGCATCACATCGGGCTCTACGCCTATCGCCGCGAGGCGCTGGCGCGCTTTGTGGCGTTGGCGCCCTCGCCGCTGGAACTGCGCGAGCGACTCGAACAATTGCGCGCGCTCGAGGCCGGAATGCGAATCGACATTGCGCTTGTCGACGTCGCCCCGCTCGGCGTCGACACGCCGGAGGATCTCACCCGCGCGCGCGAAAGACTCGCGCCGAACCGAAAGTAGAAGCCTTGTCGAAGATGATCGCCTATCAAGGAGAACCCGGCGCCAATTCGCACATCGCCTGCGCCGAGAACTTTCCGAAATACGAACCGTTGCCCTGCGCGACCTTCGAGGACGCGTTCGCCGCGTTGCAGGACGGCTCAGCCGAACTCGGCATGATCCCGATCGAGAATTCGATCGCCGGCCGCGTCGCCGACATTCACAATTTGTTGCCCGCCTCGGGACTGCATATCGTCGGCGAGACGTTCCTGCCGATTCATTTTCAATTGCTCGCCCTCCCCGGCGCGAAAATCGAAGATCTACGCAGCGTCCACAGCCATGTCCACGCGCTCGGCCAGTGCCGCAAAATCATTCGCAAATACGCGCTAAAGCCGGTCGTCGCGGGCGACACCGCCGGCTCCGCGCGGGAAGTAGCGGAGTGGAAAGACCCAACGCGCGCCTCGCTGGCCACCAAGCTCGCGGGCGAAATCTACGGCTTGAACGTGCTCGGCCATGACGTTGAGGACGAGGCCCACAACACCACCCGCTTCGTCGTGCTCGCCAAGTCGCCGCAATGGGCGGCGGCCAAAAATGGACCGGTCGTGACGACGTTTGTTTTTCGCGTGCGCAACGTTCCGGCCGCGCTCTACAAGGCGCTCGGCGGCTTCGCGACCAACGGCGTCAACATGACCAAGTTGGAGAGCTACATGGTCGAGGGCGAATTTTCCGCGACGCAGTTTCTCGCGGACGTCGACGGCCATCCCGACGAGCCCGCGCTCGCGCGCGCGCTCGAGGAACTCGCGTTCTTCTCGCGCGAGGTGCGCATCCTCGGCGTCTATCCCGCGCACAAGTTCCGATCGGAGACCCAGATGGGGGCCTAGACCCCTCAGGCGCTGGTTTTGGCCGAAAGATAAGGCGCCATGCCCTGGCGCGCGAGTTCGTCGGCGCGTTCGTTCATCTCGTGGCCGGCGTGGCCCTTGATCCAGCGCCAGTCGATCTCGTGCTTTTCGCGCGCGGCGTCGAGCTGGCGCCAGAGATCTTCGTTCTTGACCGGCTTTTTGTCGGCGGTTCGCCAGCCGTTGCGCTTCCAGTTGCTCATCCAGGTCAGGACGCCGCCGCGCAGATATTGCGAATCCGTGTGCAAGACGATCTTGCAGGGCCGCGTCAGCGCCTCCAGCGCGCCGATAGCGGCCGAAAGCTCCATGCGATTGTTGGTCGTCTGCGCCTCGCCGCCGGTCATCTCTTTTTGCTTGTCGCCATAGCGCAGGATCGCGCCCCAACCGCCGGGGCCGGGATTGCCGGAGCAAGCGCCGTCGGTCCAGATCTCGACCCGATGTTTCACGCCGACCAACCATAGTCACGCGCGCTGACGACGTGCTGGTGAAAACGCAGCTTCGTGAGATATTCCAGCGGGTCTTTCGGTTTGACGAGCGCGCCGGGCGGAACGTTCAACCAATCGACGAGGCGCGTCAGCATGAAGCGCAGCGCCGAGCCGCGCGCGAGCGTCGGCAGCGCCTCGACTTCGCGCGCCTCGAGCCGCCGCACGCGCTCGTAGCCCGAGATCATCGCCATGCCCTTGGAGACGTTGAAATCGCCGTCGAGTTCGAAGCACCAGGAATTGAGGCAGACGCCAAGGTCATAGGCGAAGAAGTCGTCGCAGGCGAAATAGAAGTCGATGAGCCCGGTCAGCTTGTCACCGAGAAAGAATACGTTGTCGGGAAAGAGATCGGCATGGATGACGCCGCCGGGCAAATCCTGCGGCCAGACGGAAAGGAGATGCGCGAGTTCGACGGCGATTTCCTCGGCGAGGCCTGGCGCGACTTCGTGAGCGCGCGCGCGCGACGCCTCATAGAGCGGCGTCCAGCCGGCGACGGAGAGCGCGTTGGGGCGACGCAGCGCAAAATCCGCGCCGGCCAGGTGCATCCGCGCCAGCGCCTCGCCGACTTGGCCGCAGTGCTGGACGTTGGGGCGGCGGATCCACAGCCCGTCGAGGAACGTGACGATCGCCGCCGCGCGGCCTGCGAGCCGCCCGAGCGCTCGTCCCTGGCGATTAAGCACGGGCTGCGGGCAATTCACGCCGCGTTTAGCCAGATGCTCCATCAGGCCGATGAAGAACGGCAGATCGTCCTCATTCACCCGCTTCTCGTAAAGGGTGAGCAGGTATGGCCCCCTCTCGGTGTGCAGGAGATAGTTTGTGTTCTCGACGCCCTCGGCTATGCCTTTGAGCGAAAGCACGCGGCCGAGGTCGTAATCCGCGAGGAACGCGTTCAGGGCCTCGTCGCCGACTTCCGTGTAGACCGCCATTTCGCCCTCGCTTGTCCGCGCTGTTAGCGAGGGCTCGGGGTCGCGTCAAATGGCCGGCGGGGGAACCGGATTTGGGATTGCAAGCCTATTGGGCCTTGTTCACGCTCGGCGCTTCGGCCGCGCAGACCTTGCGCAATGCGATGCAACGCGAATTGATCGGCGCGCTTGGCGCCGTCGGCGCTTCCCAGGTGCGATTCCTGTTCGGTCTGCCCTTCGCGATCCTGTTCCTGCTTGTCGTCGCCGGCGCTGTCGGCGGGCCGATCCCGGCGCCCTCGCTCGCCGGGCTCGCCTGGACCACGGCGGGCGCGATCGCGCAGATCCTCGCCACCGCGCTGATGCTGGCCGCGATGCGCGAACGCAGCTTCGTCGTCGTCGTCGCCGCGACCAAGACCGAGGCGGCGCAGATCGCGGTTTTCGCGCTGGTCTTTCTCGGCGATAAGCCGACCGCGCCGCTGATCGGCGCCATCTTGCTGGCGACGGCGGGAGTCTGGCTGATGTCGGGAACGAGCGCCGCGGCGGTCGAACGCTCGTGGCGGCCGCTCGCGATGGGCGTTGTCGCGGCCTCGTTCTTCGCGATCGCCGCGATCGGATTTCGCTCCGGAGTGCGCGACGTCGCGGCGTCTTCGACGATCCTGGCCGCGAGCGAAGTGCTCGTCATCGGCTTGGCGATCCAGACCGCGTTGACGTTTCTCTATCTCGGCCTGTTCGACCGGCCGCGCATTGCGATGATCCTCGCCGCCTGGCGTCCGTCGCTGTTCGCCGGCTTCATGGGCGCCTTCGCCTCCCAGCTTTGGTTCATCGCATTCGGACTGTCGGACGCGGCGCGCGTGCGCACGCTGGCGCTGATCGAGGTCTTGTTCGCGCAGGTCGTCTCGCTGCGGCTCTTTCGCGAGGCGCCGTCGGGTCGCGAATCACTCGGCGTCGCGCTGATCGTCGTCGCGGCGGCCTTGCTGGTCAGCGGCCTGGCGTGAAGCCTCACGAAGCCGTCTCGCGCAAAGCGCGCGGCAGCGGGAAGAACATCGATTCATCGGCGGTCGTCAGCGTTTCCACCGAAATGTCGAAGCGTTCGGCGAAGCCGTCGAGGATGCGCTCGACGAGAATTTCCGGCGCGGAGGCGCCGGCTGTGACGGCGAGCGAAGCGACGCCTTCGAACGTCGTCCAGTCAATCTCCTCGACGCTCGACAGCAACAGCGCGATGCGGCAACCCTCGCGCTCGGCGACTTCGCGCAGGCGCTGCGAATTGGAGGAATTTGCGGCGCCGACGACGATCACCGCCTCGACCTGGCGCGCGGCCTGCTTGATCGCCTCCTGGCGGTTGGTGGTGGCGTAGCAGATGTCCTGGAGCGCGGGCGTGTGGATGGCGGGAAACCGTCGCTTCAGCGCCGCGACCACTTCGCGCGTGTCGTCGACCGAAAGCGTCGTCTGCGTGACATAGGCCAGATCGCGGTCGTCGGCGAACACGAGGGCTTCGACGTCCGCGCCGTCGCTGACCAGCGTCACCGCGCCGTCCGGCAACTGTCCCATCGTGCCGACCACCTCGGGATGGCCGACATGGCCGATCAGGATCACGTGCCGGCCGCGTTTGAAATGAACCAGCGCCTCGCGATGGACCTTGGTGACGAGCGGACAGGTCGCGTCGATGGTGAAGAGGCCGCGCCGTTCCGCCTCCTCCGGCACGGCCTTGGCGACGCCGTGGGCGGAAAAAATCACCGGCGCCACGCCGGGCGGCGCCTCGCTCAATTCCTTGATGAACACGACGCCTTTAGCTTTGAGCGAATCGACGACATACTTGTTATGAACGATTTCGTGCCGGACGTAGACCGGCGCGCCGTGAATGCGCAGCGCCGATTCGACGACGTCGATCGCGCGCACGACGCCGGCGCAGAAGCCGCGCGGCGCGCACAGAACGATGCGGAGTTTCGGCTTGTCGGGCACGCTGGCGATCCTTTGCGGCCTTCGTCTTGAGAAACGCGGCTTGATGAGTCAAGCCGGAGCGCAATCCCGTCTTGCATGTTTGCGGTTTGCGCCCCCGCCGCGCGCAGCCTATGAGCCTTGGCCCGCTCGCGTCAGGACAACCTATTGATCGCCGCCGCCAACTCCGCCCGAACGCCTGCCCCGAAGTTCACGCAGGGGTCGCTGATGCGTCATGTCGCGGTGATGACCGCGACCGGATCGATCGGCCTCATCGCCATATTCGCGGTCGACGTGCTTTCGTTGTTCTGGGTCGCGCGGCTCGGCGATCAATCCTACAAGGCCGCGGTCGGCTACGCGAGCCAGCTCTCGTTCGCGCTGATGTCGGTCAACATCGGCCTCACCATCGCGATTTCGGCCACCGTCTCGCGCGCGCTCGGCGCCGGCGACCGGCCGCGCGCGCGCCGTCTCGCGGCGTCGGGCCTTCTCATCACCGCGATCGCCTCGACGGTGCTGGCGGCGATCATGTGGGCATTGCGCGACGCGGCGCTGACGGACCTGATGCACGCGACGGGACCGGCCGCCGAGGTCGGCTCGCGCTTTGTGGCCATCGTCATTCCCGCCAACGTGTTCATGGGCCTGGGCATGGCGCTGTCGGGCGTGCTGCGAGCGGCCGGCGACGCGCGGCGGGCGATGTACGTCACGCTCGCGGGCGGAATCGTCACCGCCTTCACCGACCCGCTGCTGATCTTCGGCCTTGGGCTCGGCGTTTACGGCGCGGCCTGGGCGACCGTGATCTCGCGGCTGGTGTTTCTTGCTGTCGGCTGGCACGGCGCGGTCAAGGTGCATGGTCTAGTCGCACGGCCGAACTTCAACGCCGCCCGGCACGATTTCACGCCGATCATGGGCATCGGCCTGCCGTCGATTCTCGCCAATCTCGCAACCCCCGTCGCGGCGGTCTATGTCACGCGCGTCTGGTCGGATTTCGGCGAAGCGGTGGTGGCGGGCGGGGCGATCGTCGATCGCGTCATCCCGCTCGCTTTCGGCGTTATTTTCGCGCTCACCGGCTCGATCGGCCCGATCATCGGCCAGAACTACGGGGCCAAGCTGATGAGGCGCGTGCGCCGCGCGATCACCGATTCGTTTCTGCTGGCGGTCGGCTACTCCCTCGTCGCCTGGGCGGCGCTAGCCCTGCTCGCGCCCTTCGTCGTCACGTTGTTCGAAGCCACGGGAGCGAGCGCGCAATTCGTGCTGCTGTTCTGCCGCTACGGCGCTTCGGCTTGGGTGTTCGTGACCTGCCTCTTCGTCGCCAACACGGTGTTCAACAACCTCGGCTTCCCCTTGTTGGCGATGCTGTTCAACTGGGGCCGCGCGACGCTCGGCACGATCCCTTTCGTCACCTTCGGCGCGCGCTGGGGCGGCGTCGAGGGCGCGCTGCTGGGCCTTGTCGCCGGCGCGGCGATCTTTGGTCTTGGCGGACTCGCGGTCGCTTACTCGATCGCCGGGCGCCTCGCCAAGGAAATGAAAACGGGCTAGGCTGAATTTGCACGCGGGGCGGTGCGCCCGAGCGGGAGGAGCTCATGAATCTCAGCGACATCATGCAGGCCGCGCAGGGCGGCCAGGGGATCAACAACCTGGCGAGCCAGTTCGGACTGTCTCCCCAACAGGCGCAGGCCGCCATTCAGGCGATGATTCCGGCCTTCTCGACCGGCCTGCAGCGCACCGCGCAGGATCCGACCGGTCTCGGCGGCCTCATCGCGCAAATGACCAACGGCGCGCACGCCGCCGGTTACGCCGATCCGAATCAGGCGGCCAACGCCAGCGCGCTCGGCGGCGGCATTCTCAGCCAGATCTTCGGCTCGCCGCAGATCGCTCAGCAAATCGGCCAGCACGCGGCGCAGATGTCGGGCGTCAACGCGCAAGTGATCCAGCAGATGATGCCGATCGTCGCTTCGATGCTGACGGGCGGTCTCGCTCAGTCCATGGCTTCTCAGGGCATGGGCGGAATTCTCGGCCAGCTCGCCGGCGCCGTGGGCGCGCCTGCCGCCGGCGCACAGGCCCCGCCCGCGGGCGGGCTTTTCGGCGGCATCGCGAGCATGGTCGGCAATTTGCTTGGCGGCGGAGCGCCGGGTTCGCCGCAGGCGACGGCAGTGCAGGCAGGGCTCAACACATTGAACAGCATGTTCCAAGCCGGCGTGCAGGTCTCGCAAGCCCATCAGCAGGGCCTCAACGACATCCTCAACTCGATCACGCAGTCGGCGTCGCGCAGCTAGGCGCCGCTTCCGCTTCGGCAAACCGAACGCCCCCTCGCGGGGCGTTCATTGCTTTGTCGCGGACCCAACCCTATCTAAGCCGCTCTTGCGCCGTTCGCACGGCCTCTTTGGCACGGATTCATTGTATGGCCCGCGACGTAGTCGATGCGCAAACGGTTGATTCAAAAAAAGATCTGGTCGCTTGGCTGGAATCGGGCGGTAAGCCCGAGACGGAATTCCGCGTCGGCGCCGAACACGAGAAAATTCCCTTCTATGCCGCCGATTTGCGCCCGCCGCCCTACGAGGGTGAGCGCGGAGTCGGCGCGCTCCTCCATGCGATGCAGGCCCGTCTCGGATGGGACGCGATCGAGGACGAAGGCGCGCTGATCGGCCTCTTCGACGCCAAGGGCGGGGGCGCGATTTCGCTGGAGCCGGGCGGGCAATTCGAATTGTCTGGGGCGCCGCAAGCGACCGTGCATGGCGTCGCCGACGAACTCGCCGCGCATTTGACCGCCGCGCACGAAGCGGCCAAGCCGCTCGGCATCGGCTTTCTCTCGCTCGGCATGAGCCCGAAATGGACGCTCGCCGAAACGCCGGCGATGCCCAAGAGCCGTTACAAGATCATGACTCGTTACATGCCTAAGGTCGGGACGCGCGGTCTCGACATGATGTACCGCACCTCCACCGTGCAGGCGAACCTCGATTTCTCGAGCGAGGCGGACATGGTCGCCAAACTCAGGGTTGGGCTCGCGCTGCAACCTGTCATAACCTCCCTGTTCGCCAATTCGCCGTTCACCGACGGCAGGCTCAACGGGATGTTGTCCGCGCGCTCGGAGATCTGGCGCGACACCGACAAGGCGCGCACCGGCATGTTGCCCTTCGCCTTTGAGGCGGGCATGGGCTTCGAACGCTATGTCGATTATGCGCTCGATGTGCCGATGTATTTCGTCAAGCGCGGCGACCGATATCACGATGTCGCCGGCGCCAGTTTCCGCGATCTGCTCGCCGGCAGGCTCGACGCGCTGCCGGGCGAGCGCGCGACGATTTCCGACTGGGCCAACCACCTCTCGACGATCTTCCCGGAGGTGCGGCTGAAAAAATACATGGAGATGCGCGGCGCCGACGTCGGGCCGCCCGACCGTATCGTCGCGCTTTCCGCGCTGATGGTCGGCCTTTATTACGATTCCGACGCGCTGGCGAGCGCGGGCGAACTCATCAAGGACTGGAGCGCGGCGGAACGGCAGACGCTCCGCGACGAAGCGCCGAGACTCGCCCTGCAAGCGAAGATCGCCGGCCGGACGGTCGCCGATGTCGCTAAGGACGTGCTTGTGCTCGCGCGCGGCGGGCTGAAACGTCGGGCGCGCAAGAACGCCGCCGGCCAAGACGAGGCGATCCACCTCGATCCGCTCGACGCGATCGCCGCGAGCGGTCGCGCGCCGGCGGAACTCTGGATCGAGAAATTCGAGGGCGCCTGGGGCCGTTCGGTCGATCCGGCGTTTCGCGAGGCGTTGATTTAGGGCTCGCGCCGATCAGGGCTGGAAGCGCTGGCCGCCGAATTCGACGTAGAGCCGACCTGGGCCCAGCGGCGTGTCGAAACGCGAATCGACGCCGACGGCGCCCTCGCTCCCGCTGAAGCTTCGTACCCCCGCCGCGAACGGCCCGGCAGCCTCGCCTCGCACAGGCGAGACAAAGCCGGCGCCGGCGGCGACGTAACCGCTGATTCGCACACAGGCGTTCGAGCCTTTCACCGCGAAGAACCCCTCCCCGAGCGCATTGCACTGCGCCTGATCCGGCGCGATCGCTTCGACCTTCGGCAGATAGCTGTCTTGCGCGAAGGCGGCGCTAGAGGCGAGACACCCGAGCGCGACCGCGTGGATCGCGGCGCGCAGCTTCGAACGACTCGGAAAGCGGGAAAGCATCGCCGGCCAGAATAGGCGACATCGTGGCGGCAACATGGCGCTCAGGTTGGGATTAGCGCCAATCCCCGAACCTCGCCTGAATGAGCGCCAGCGCCGCCACCGCCGCCGTGTCGGCGCGCAGGATTCGCGGCCCCAGACTGAGCCGCAGGACGCGCGGCGCGGCGAGAATCGCGTGGCGCTCGGCCTCGTCGAAACCGCCTTCCGGGCCAATCAGCAGGCTGACGCCCTTGGCGTCCTTCTCGGCGGCAAGCGCAGCCAGCGGATTCGCCAGCGGCGCGTCCTCGTCGCAGAAAATCAGCAGGCGATCGGCGGGCCAGTTCGCAAGCGCGGCGGCGAGCGAGCGCGGCTCGGCGACCTCGGGCAACCAGATCACGCCGCATTGCTCGGCGGCCTCGCGCGCGTTGGCTTGCAGACGTTCGAGATTGAGGCGCGCGACCTGCGTTCGGCGCGTTATCACGGGAATGAGCCGGCGCGCTCCCATCTCGACCGCCTTTTGCGCCATATAGTCGAGGCGCGCATGTTTGAGCGGCGCGAACAGGTAATCGACGTCGGGCGGGAATTCCTGCCCTCGCAAGCGCTCGCCGAGCGTCAGCGCGGCGCGCTTGCGCTCGAGCGGGCCGAGCGCGGCGGCGAACTCGCCATCGCGCCCGTTGAAAAGGAGCACGCGCGCGCCGGCGCCGAGTCGCAGCACGTTGACGAGATAATTCACCGCCTCTGGCGCGAGCGCGATCGTCGCACCCGTCGCCAGATCGTCGGGGACGCAAAGGCGGGGCGTGGTGAAATCGGTGCGGGCCATGGCGGCTGTTTACCGGGTTCGATCAGGCGTAACAAACGCGCCCGCGCACACGAACCGTCGACAACCGCCAGTTTGGCGCCCCCACGCCCCAGGAGACCCCGATGCGGTTGTTGTCCCCAGCGCTCGCCTTGGCCGCCTTCGCCGCCGCGCCCGCGCTCGCCGCCGACGCTAAGCACCCGACCGTCGTCGAACTCTTTCAGAGCCAGGGCTGCTCGTCCTGCCCGCCCGCCAATGCGAGCCTCATCCAATATTCGACCCGGCCCGACGTTCTCGCGCTCACTTTCGCGGTCGACTATTGGGATCGGCTCGGCTGGAAGGACACTTTCGCGAGCCCGCAGTTCACGCAGCGCCAATACGCCTATTCGAGCGCGCTGAGGCATTCGGGCGTCTACACGCCGCAAATCGTCGTCAACGGCCGCGCCGATGGCGTCGGCGACGACGCCTCGGAAATGGAGGCGCTTGCGCAAAAGACCGATCGTGGAGCCTCGGGGCCGGAAGTTCGCATCGAGGGCGGAGAGGTCGCCATCGGCTCGGGCGCGGCCCCGGCGGGCGGCGCCGAGGTCTGGCTCGCGCTCTACGATCCCAATATCGTCGAGGTTCCCGTCGCGCGAGGCGAGAACGCCGGCCGCACGCTCGCGCACAAGAACGTGGTGCGCCGCCTGATTCTCGTCGGCCATTGGAGCGGCGCCGCCGAACGCCTGCCGCTTCCCTCTGCCGACGGCCTCGCGCGGGCGGTGCTGGTGCAAGGCATGGGTACAGGACCGATATTGGCGGCGGCGAAGGGGTAAAGCCGCAACGCTTGCGCGAACATCCCGGAGGCGGCAATAGGCTGGGCGGCCGTTGGGCGCCGTTGTCCGGCTTTTGACAAAGTTCCCTCATGAAATTCGCATTTTGCGCCCTGGCGCTTCTTCCTTTCCTGCTCGCGGGCTGCGCGCCGCCGCCCGAGGCCCCGAGCGCCGAGGCGCCCGCCGTACAGACGTCCGGCAATGCGCTGGACGAGCGCATAGCGCATTACGCGCAGGTCTATGACGTGCCGGAGACGCTGATCCGCCGCTCGATCCGGCGCGAAAGCGGCTACAATGCGAAAGCGCATCACGGCCCCTATTGGGGTCTGATGCAGATTCGGGTCGAGACCGCGCGCGGCCTGGGCTTCCACGGCGCCCCGCGCGAACTGCTCGACGCCGACACGAACCTCAAATACGCCGCCGCCTATCTCTCCAACGCCTATCTCGTCGCCGGCGGCAAGCCCGACCGCGCGATGGCGCTCTACGCCGGCGGCTACTATTACGAAGCGCGGCGCAAAGGGCTGCTGGATCGGTTGAGGAAGGCGGAGGGAGAGTAACTTCGCGGCGACGCCTCGCGCGAGGCGCAGGTCGCGGCGATTACGCGGGTTTCGTCCAGCCAGGTCACGCCGCTGGCTCAACGCAGCGACTTGACCGGCCGCGCTATCGGCGTCTCAATGCGCGCGCTGGACGGCGAACTCGACCGCGCCAAGAAGCGCCTGCTTCCAAGGCGAAGCGGGGAACAGTTCCAGCGAATCCCTCGCCATGGCGCCGTAGTGGCGGGCGCGTTCGATCGTGTCCTCGATGGCGCGATGCTTTTTCATGGTCGTCAGCGCAATCTCCAGATCGCCGTCGGCGATCTCGCCGCGCTCCAACGTGCGCTTCCAGAATTCCCGCTCGGTCGGCGAGCCGCGCCGGAACGACAGCACTACCGGCAGCGTGATCTTGCCCTCGCGGAAATCGTCGCCGACGTTCTTGCCGAGCTTGGCCGCCGAGCCGCCATAATCGAGCGCGTCGTCGATGAGTTGGAACGCGACGCCGAGATTGCCGCCGTAGCCCCGGCACGCCTCGATCTCCGCCTTCGCGCATTTGGCCAGGATCGGACCGACCTCGCAGGCGGCGGAGAACAGCGCCGCCGTCTTGGCGCGGATGACCGCGAGATAGGCGTCTTCGGTCGTTTCGGTGTCCTTGGCGGCCGAGAGCTGCATCACCTCGCCCTCGGCGATGACGGCGGCGGCGGTCGAGAGCACGTCGAGGCACGACAATGAGCCGACCTCGACCATCATCTTGAACGCCTGGCCGAGCAGAAAATCGCCGACGAGCACGCTCGCCTCGTTGCCCCAGACCATCCGCGCGGCTGGCTTGCCCCGGCGCATGTCGCTTTCGTCCACCACGTCGTCATGCAGGAGCGTAGCGGTGTGCATGAACTCCACCGCGGCCGCGAGCTTGACGTGGCCCTCGCCGCGATAACCGCAAAGGCCCGACGTCGCGAGCGTCAGGATCGGCCTGAGGCGCTTGCCGCCCGAGGAAATCAGGTGGTTGGCGACTTCCGGGATCATCGTCACTTCGGAGCCGGTGCGCGAGAGGATGGTCTTGTTGACCTCGGCCATGTCGGCCGCGACGAGCGCCGTAAGCGGCTCGATCAGCCGTTCCCCCGACTTTTCCTCCAATGGAACGACGATGCCCACGGGCGCTTCCCTTGCCATAAACCGAGCGGCGACCATAAAGTCCGCGGGTCGATGCGGCAAGGCCAGCGGCTTTGCGCGAAATTGGGATGATGGGTTTGGTCGAACTCGTGCGCACCAACGACCTCGTGCTGATTTCCCTGATCGAGACGCTGCTCGACGAGGCCGAAATCGCCCATTTCGTCGCCGACCGGCACATGAGCGCGATGGAGGGTTCGCTCGGCTTCCTGCCGCGCCGCATCCTCGTCGATAGCGACGAGGCGGCCCGCGCGCGTCGCCTGCTAGCGGAAGCCGGCCTCGGCGCCGAATTGCGCGATGCCTGAGACAACCAGCCTCGACGAGATCCTGGGCGGGCGGGTGCGGATGCGTCAGCCGCTCGGCGGCCACCGGGTCGGGGCCGACGCGGTGCTGCTGGCCGCCGCGGCGGGCGCGCCGGTCGCCCGGTTTGTCGATGTCGGCGCGGGTGTCGGCGCTGTCGGCCTCGCACTGCTGACGCGCTGGCCCGAGGCGCGCGGCGATCTCGTCGAAATCGACCCTATGACCGCGGCGCTGGCGCGCGAAAACGCGAGGCTCAATGGCGTCGCCGCGCGCGCCACAATTCACGAAATAGACCTGCTTAACGCCGCCGCGCGCCGCGCCGCAGGACTGAACAATGGCGCGGCCGATCTCGTCTTGACCAATCCGCCGTTTTTCGTGGCGGGCGAAGTGCGCGCTTCACCCGACCCAAGCCGGGCGCGTGCGCATGTGTTCGCGAAGGGCGAGGGCGATCCGCTCGAAGCCTGGATCGTGGCGAGCCTCGCGCTGCTGCGGCCGGGCGGGCGTTTCGTCATGATCCACCGCGCCGACGCGCTGGCGCCGATCCTCGCCGCGATCGGGCGCCGGCTGGGCGGCAGCGAAGTGCGCCCCGTTTATCCGCGCGCCGGGGCGCCGGCGATCCGAGTGATTGCGAGCGGCCTCAAAGGCTCGAAGGCGCCGCTGTCGCTGCTGCCCGGGCTCGTCCTGCACGAAGCCTCCGGGGCGTTCACGCCGCTCGCCCAGGCGCTGCATCGGGGCGAGGCGACGCTGTAGCCGCGTTGACCGGAGCGGACGGCGTCACTAGGGTCCGCCCGCTTTTGCCCCCCAGAGTCTCCTGTCCATGCCCTCGCCCGCGCCATCCCACGCCGACCCGCAGCGTTCGTTCCAGGCGCTGATCCTGACGTTGCAGAATTTCTGGGCCGACCAAGGCTGCGTGGTGTTGCAGCCCTATGACATGGAAGTCGGCGCCGGCACGTTCCATCCGGCGACGACCCTGCGCTCGCTCGGGCCCAAAGCGTGGAAGGCGGCCTATGTGCAGCCCTCGCGGCGGCCGAAGGATGGGCGCTACGGCGAGAACCCGAACCGCTTGCAGCACTATTACCAGTTCCAGGTGATTCTGAAGCCCTCGCCCGAAAACCTCCAGGAACTCTACCTCGAATCGCTGAAGGCGATCGGCGTCGACATGGCGCTGCACGACGTGCGCTTCGTCGAGGACGACTGGGAGAGCCCGACGCTCGGCGCCTGGGGCCTTGGCTGGGAATGCTGGTGCGACGGCATGGAGGTTTCGCAGTTCACGTACTTCCAGCAGGTCGCGGGCTTCGAATGCGCGCCCGTGTCGGGCGAATTGACCTACGGTCTCGAGCGCCTCGCGATGTACGTGCAAGGCGTCGATTCGATCTACGACATCAACTTCAACGGCCGCGACGGCGCGGACAGGATTTCCTACGGCGACGTGTTCCTGCAAGCCGAGCAGGAATATTCGCGCTTCAACTTCGAATACGCCGATACCGCCAAACTGTTCGAGCATTTCAAGGACGCCGAGGCCGAATGCCGCTCGCTGATCGACAAGGGGGTCGCGGGCGAGCGGCATCTGATGGCTTTGCCGGCTTACGACCAGTGCATCAAGGCGAGCCACGCGTTCAACCTGCTCGACGCGCGCGGCGTGATCTCGGTGACGGAACGCCAAAGCTACATCCTGCGCGTGCGCGAACTCGCGAGGGCCTGCGGCGCGGCGTGGCTGAAGACCGCCGGCGGCGGCGCAGAGATCGCAACGCCCGCCTGAGCGCGAAGCCAAAGCGCGCCCGACAGATTTTGTTTCAGAGACCCCGATGCCCGATCTTCTCCTCGAACTCTTTTCCGAAGAAATCCCCGCGCGGATGCAGCGCCAGGCGGCGGAGGATTTGAAGCGCCTCGTCACCGGCGCGCTGGTTGACGCCGGCGCGACCTACGAGGGCGCGCAGGCCTTCGCGACGCCGCGGCGGCTCGCGCTGCATGTGGTCGGCCTGCCGGCGGCGCAGCCCGACCGGCGCGAGGAGCGCAAGGGGCCGCGCGTCGGCGCGCCGCAGGCGGCGGTCGCCGGTTTCCTGAAAAGCGCAGGGCTGCAAAGCCTCGATCAGGCGCAAATCGTCTCCGACGGCAAGAAGGGCGAGATTTATGTCGCCGTGATCGAAAAGAAGGGACGCCCGACCGCGGAACTCATCGCCGAGGCGCTGCCGCCGATCCTGCGCGCGTTTCCCTGGCCGAAGTCGATGCGCTGGGGCGCCGGCTCGGCAAAGCCCGACGCTCTGCGCTGGGTGCGGCCGCTGCGCTCGATCCTTTGCGCCTTCGGCGGCCCGCATGAGACGCCGGACATCGTGCGCTTCGATCTCGACGGGATTGTTTCGGGCGATGTGACGCGCGGCCATCGTTTTCTGAAGCCCGCGCCCTTCGCCGCCCGCCGCTTCGAGGACTATGTCGATGCGTTGCTGAAGGCCAAGGTCGTGCTCGACGCCGAACGGCGCCAGCAGATCATCCTCGCCGATGCGAAATCCTTGGCGCTGGCGCAGGGCTTGCAGTTGATCGAGGACGAGGGGCTGCTCGAAGAAGTCGCCGGGCTCGTCGAATGGCCGGTCGTGCTGATGGGCGAATTCGAGACGGAATTTCTGGAAATACCGCCCGAGGTGATCCGCGCGACGATCCGCGCCAACCAGAAATGCTTCGTGCTGCGTGATTCCAACGGCAAGCTCGCGAACAAGTTCATCCTAGTCTCCAACCTGATCGCCAGCGATGGCGGTAAAGCTATCGCCGCCGGCAACGGCCGCGTGGTGCGCGCCCGCCTCGCCGATGCGCGCCATTTCTGGCGCACCGACCTCGCGCCGCTGCCGGACTACAAAGACAAGGCCGACAAGCCGCTCGATCAGCGATTGGAAAAACTGAAAGCGCTCGACATCGTGTTTCACGAGAAGCTCGGTACGCAGGGCGAGCGCGTCGAACGCATCGTCGAACTCGCCAAGAGACTGGCGCCGCCGGTCGGCTGCGTGCCCGAACTCGCCGAACGCGCGGCGCGGCTCGCCAAGGCCGATCTCGTCAGCGAGATGGTCGGCGAGTTCCCGGAATTGCAGGGCTTAATGGGGCGCTATTACGCCGAGGCCCAGGGCGAGGACGTCAATGTCGCGCAGGCGATCGAGGAGCACTACAAGCCGCAAGGGCCGAATGACCGCGTCCCCACTTCGCCGGAATCGATCGCCGTGGCGCTCGCCGACAAGCTCGACACGCTGACGGGATTCTGGGCGATCGACGAGAAGCCGACGGGGAGCAAGGATCCGTTCGCGCTGAGGCGGGCGGCGTTGGGGGTGATACGGATCATCTTGGAAAACGAATTGCGACTGCCGCTTTCAGCGGTCGTTCAGTCGCATGGAAATTTGATTTCGCATAGCAGAACCCTCGCGCAAGTATCTCGGCGAGCAATGCAAGCTAGGGGTCTCGGCGTTCTTGATTTGAAACTTTCAATGCGAACTGAGGATACCGTCGACGTACTGTCAGGCAACGCAATAACATCGGATCTCCTCGCCTTCTTCGCCGACCGCCTGAAAGTTTACCTGCGCGACAAGGGCGCGCGGCATGATCTCATCGACGCGGTGTTCGCGCTGCCCGGTCAGGACGATCTTCTGATGATCGTGCGGCGCGTCGAGGCGCTCGGCAAGCTGCTCGACGCCGAGGACGGCAAGAATCTGCTCGCCGGCTATCGCCGCGCCGCCAACATTCTCAAGGCCGAGGAGAAGAAGGACGGCGCCGGCGCGTTCTCCGGCGCGCACGACCCCGCGCGGCTCGTCCAGCCCGAGGAAACGGCGCTCGCCGCGACGCTCGCCAGCGCCGGGGCCCAGGCGCGCGCCGACGTGGAGAGGGAGGATTTCGAAGGCGCGATGCGCGCGCTCAGCGCCTTGCGCGCGCCGGTCGACGCCTTTTTCGCCGAGGCGACGGTCAACGCCGACGATCCCGCCTTGCGCGTCAACCGTCTGCGTCTGTTGAACGAATTGCGCGAAGCGGTGCATGGCGTCGCCGATTTCTCGCGCATCGCGGGGTAGATGAAGCCCATGCCGACCGAGCCGTACGCCCGACAATCGACCGCGCAAGCCTGGTTCGAACATCTGCAACTGAAGCTTATCGCCGCGATGGAGCAGATCGAGCGCGAATGTCCCGGCCCGTTCGACGCGGAGGCTCGCGAACCCGGGCGTTTCGCGCTGACGCCGTGGACGCGGACCGATCATTCGGGCGCGCCGGGCGGCGGCGGACGGATGGCGATGCTGCGCGGGCGCGTGTTCGAGAAGATGGGCGCGCACGCCTCCACCGTACACGGAACTTTCGCGCCCGAATTCGCCAAACAAATCCCCGGCGCCGACGCCGACCCGCGCTTCTGGGCCTCCGGTCTCAGCGTGATCGCGCATCCCTGGAATCCGAACGCGCCGACCGTTCACATGAATACGCGCTTCGTCGTGACCTCGAAGGCGTGGTTCGGCGGCGGCGCCGATCTGACGCCGGTGCTGGAGCGCCGCCGCGCGCAGACGGACCCCGATGCGCTCGCGTTTCATGCGGATATGCGCGGCGCCTGC
Organism: Beijerinckiaceae bacterium; assembly: GCA_037446355.1. GTDB lineage: Bacteria > Pseudomonadota > Alphaproteobacteria > Rhizobiales > Beijerinckiaceae > Roseiarcus. The sequence goes on from JBBIIT010000030.1 coordinate 26,439, forward strand.
GAGCGACACGCCGGCGTCGCCGACCACGCCAAGCTGAAGGCGTGGTGCGACGAATATTTCTTCCTCAAACATCGCAACGAGCCGCGCGGAATCGGCGGCATCTTTTATGATTACCTCAACAGCGCGGGCGATGCGGATAATTCCGGCTGGGACGCCGATTTCGCTTTCACGCGCGATGTCGGCGAGACCTTCATATCGAGTTACGTCGAAATCATGCGCGCGAATTTCGCGAAGCCGTGGAACGCGGCGGACCGCGAGGAGCAGCAAGTGCGCCGCGGACGCTACGTCGAGTTCAATCTGTTGTACGATCGCGGCACCATCTTCGGCCTGAAGACCGGCGGCAACGTCGAGTCTATTTTGTCGTCGATGCCGCCGACGGTGCGCTGGCCGTGACGCGCCGCCAAAATCCTCATTCGGGAGCCCCGCGATGAATCCCTCCCAGCCAGCCGGCTCGGGCTTCGTCGAGTACGTCGATTTTTCCGGCGTTGAGCCAGTTTCCAAGACCTCCTGGCCGGGCGCGCGCCGCGACTATGTTTCGCCGGGGCTGAAAGACCCCGGCCTGATCGCGGCGTTTCCAAGCCTGACCGCGCGCGACCCGGCGCCCCTGCAATGGCCCTACCTGCGCAAGGACGCTCCGCATATCTGGCGCTCGGACGCGCGCAGCTTGCGCAATCCCGACATCGGCGTGCTCTCGCTCGACGAAGCGACATTGCTGCATAACAACGCGCTGACGATGGCGGGCCGACGCGGACTGGAGATCGGCTGTCATTACGGGTGGTCGACCGCGCATCTGATAGCCGCCGGCCTCGATCTCGACGTGATCGATCCCGGCCTCGGCTATCCCGATCAGGGCGGCGACGTTGCGGCTTCGCTGGCGCGCGTCGGAGGACGGGCGCGCGCGCATTTGTGGGCGGGTTTCTCGCCTTCGATCGTTCCGGCGGTCCGCGCGACGCAGGCCGCCCCCTGGGCATTCGCCTTCATCGACGGCTACCATGAGGGCCGCGCGCCGCTCGACGACGCCGAGGCGACGATCGGCCTGATGGGCGAGGATGCGCTCGTGATGTTCCACGATCTCATCTCGCCGCATGTCGCGGCCGGGCTCGGCCATTTCGCCGACGCGGGCTGGAACGTCGGGCTCTACAACACGATGCAAATCATGGGAATCGCCTGGCGCGGACATGCGCGCCCCGTCGCACATGTCGCCGACAAGGACATGCCGGAAATCGCGGCCGAGCATCTCAAGCGTTTCGGCGTGCTTTCCACGCGGGTATAGCCGGGACGAGCCCGGCCGCGGCACGGGAAGCCGGTTTCGCAATTTTTGATTTTAGACCAGCGCCGACTTTTGCAACGTGACCAGATTGATGATGCCGCCGCGCGCGAGCGCGAGCAACTTCATCAGTTCGGCTTCGCTGAACGGCGCGCCTTCGGCCGAGCCCTGCACTTCGACGAGGCCGCCCGCGCCCGTCATCACGAAATTGGCGTCGGTCTCGGCGGTCGAATCCTCGGCGTAGTCGAGATCGAGCGCCGCCTCGCCCTTGACGATCCCGCAAGAGACGGCGGCGACGTGGTCCTTGAGCGGGCTTTCGCGCAGGATCGAGCGCCCGACCATCCATTTCAGCGCGTCGTGCAGCGCGATCCAGGCGCCTGTTATGGCCGCGGTGCGAGTGCCGCCGTCCGCCTGCAGCACGTCGCAATCAATGGTGATCTGCCGCTCGCCCAGCTTGGGCAGATCGACGACGGCGCGCAGCGAGCGGCCGATCAGGCGCTGGATTTCCTGCGTCCGGCCGGAGACCTTGCCGGTCGAGGATTCGCGGCGCGTGCGGGTCGAGGTCGCGCGCGGCAACATGGCGTATTCGGCCGTCACCCAGCCGCGCCCCTGCCCGCGCAGCCACGGCGGTGGTTTGTCTTCGAGCGAGGCCGCGCACAGCACATGGGTCTCGCCGAAGCGCACGAGGCACGAGCCCTCAGCGTAGCGCGCGACGGCGCGTTCGATCGTGACTTTGCGCATTTCATCGGCGGCGCGTTGGGAAGGACGCATGGAGAAATCCTGGGAAGAGTTCGCGCTGCACTAACCCCCTCGGGCCGGCGACGCAACTTCGCGCGTCAATCCGGCACGGGAACTGTGTAATTGAGCGCCAGCCGCCCGCCGTCGGGATAGATCGTCTGTCCCGTAATGTAGGAGGCGTCGGAACTCGCCAGGAACGAGGCGACTGAGGCGATCTCCTCGGGCTCGCCCGCGCGCCCGATCGGCGTGCGCGCAAGGATCTTCTTGCGCGCGGCGTCATCGCCCATCACCGATTTGCGCGCGAGTTCGGTCAAGATGGTTCCGGGCCCGATCGCGACGACGCGGATATTGTGCGGGGCGAGTTCGATCGCGGCGACCTTGGTGAGCTGGTTGAGCGCGCCCTTGGTGCAGGCGTACGCGGAGAGCCCCGGAATCGCCAGCAGCGCGTTGACCGAGGACATGTTGATGACGACGCCGCCCTTGCCCGACGCGACCATCTTGCGCGCGGCGAGCTGCGTGCCGATGAAGGCCGATCGCAGGTTGATCGACAGCACTTTGTCGAAAGTCTCGTCGCTCATTTCGAGCACGGTGGCGGTGAGCGCGACGCCGGCGTTGTTGAGCATGATGTCGAGGCCGCCGAATTCGCTCGTAGCGCGCTCGATCAGCGCCTCGATCTGCGCGCGCTGCATCACGTCGGTCCTGACGAAAATCGCCTTCGCGCCCTTCGCCCGTAGGCCCGCCGCCGCCGCCTCGCCGGCCGCCGCGTCGATGTCGGCGAGCGCCACCATCGCGCCGTCGGCGGCGAACCGTTCGGCGCAGGCGAGGCCGATGCCGTTCGCCGCGCCGGTCACTACGGCGGTCTTTCCTGTCAGTCGCGTCATTTCCGATCTCCCGTTTCTTGACAGCGCTCTAGCACAAAACGCACAAGACGGAAGGGCAGGCGCGGGTGCGGCGAATGGGCGAAAGTTTCGACGTTGTGATCGCGGGCGGCGCCGTGATGGGCTCCTCGACCGCCTACCATCTGGCCGCCGACCCCGGTTTTTCCGGCCGCGTCCTTGTCGTCGAGAAAGACCTTAGCTACGCCGGCGCCGCCAGTTCGCGCTCGCTGAGTTCGGTGCGTCAGCAATATTCCACCGCGATCAACATCCGCGTCGGGCTCGCCTGCGTGGAGTTCCTGTGCAAGGCGAAGGAATTGCTCGAGGTCGACGGCGAGGGGCCGGAACTGCCGCTGAGCGAGCGCGGTTATCTGTATCTCGCGGGCGAAGCGGGCGCGGCGACGCTGCGTGAAAACCACGTCATCCAAACCAAAGAGGGCGCCAATGTCGCGCTGCTGCGCCCCGACGAAATCGCGGCGCGGTTTCCCTTCCTGAAGCTCGACGGCGTCGCGCTGGGCGCTTTGGGCCTCAGCGGCGAAGGCTGGTTCGACGGCGAGCATTTGATGCAGGCGTTTCGCCGCAAAGCGCGCAGCCTTGGCGCTATCTATCGCCAAGACAAGATCGTCGCCGTCGAGCGCGAGGGCGCGCGGGTCGTCGCGGTGCGCCTTTCGAGCGGCGAGCGCATCGCCTGCGGCGCGCTCGTCAATACGGCCGGCGCCTCGGGCTCGACCGAACTTGCGCGCGCGATGGGCGTCGAGATTCCCGTGCGCTCGCGTAAGCGTTGCGTGTTCGTCTTCGAGTCGAAAGCGCAAACGCCGAATTGCCCGCTGGTGATCGATACGACGGGCGTTTATTTCCGGCCGGAGGGCCGCACGTTCCTGGTCGGAACCTCGCCGCCCGAAAGCGAAGACGCCGACAGTTTCGACTACGAGATCGACTGGCCGCAGTTCGACGAGGTGCTGTGGCCCGCGCTCGCCGCCAGGGTTCCGGGCTTCGAGGCGCTCAAAGTGGTGCGCGCCTGGGCGGGGCATTACGATCTCAATCTCTTCGACCACAATGCGATCGTCGGCAAGGTGCCGGGTTTTGAGAACGCCTATGTCGCGGCGGGATTCTCCGGCCACGGCATCCAGCAGTCGCCGGCGGTGGGGCGAGGCCTGGCCGAACTCATCGTGAAAGGGCGCTACGAGGCGCTCGATCTCGGCGATTTCGCGTTCGAGCGCATCGCCGCGGGGCGGCCGCTGCTGGAGCGCAACGTAATCTGACGGGAGACGTGACATGTCCCAAGGCGCGAAGATTTCACCTGTGGTCATCGACGAGCGGGATGTCGCTCGCGACGGATGGGACGATCCGGAGCGCGGACGCTTGCGCTGGCGCACGCTGTTTTCTCAGGGAACGACGCCGACCGAGGCGATCACCTGCGGCGTCGCCGAACTCGCGCCGGGCGACCGTCTCGAGCGCCATCGCCACGCGCCTGCGGAAGTCTATTACGTCTTCGAGGGGGAGGGGATCGTCTTCCTGGATGGCAAGGAGATCGCAGTCCGCCCGGGGTCGACTTTGTTCATTCCCGGCATGGCCGAGCATGGCGTTCGCCAGACCGGCGCGGCGACCCTGCGGCTCTTCTACGTGTTCGCCGTCGATTCGTTCGATAGCGTCGAATATCTCTTCTCGGCCGCGCAGGGCCCCGGCGGTTCGGCGAAAGTGGAATGATCGGCGGCAGTCTGGTAATTTGACGATCTAGCGCGCGAGTTCGCCACTTCCCGCCTTCAAGTGAGGGAAACGGCGGCTACCCAATTGATAAGTAACGTATTTGCGAAAACAGCGCGTATCGCGCCTAACGATTTCAACGGCGTGGCGTTTCGCGATCGAGGCCCCCGATTTCGCCGGCGAAACTCGGGCGGGCCGTAGCGCCCCTAGCCTTGCGCGGAAAAACCTGTATAAGCCGCCGACCCTCGCTTCGGCGGGGGCCTCGACCGACCTGGACGACATCCCGGCTCGGCCGCCCTCCAACGAAAAGGACAAACCGATGTCGATCACCGCCGAGCGCAAGGCCGCGCTCATCCGCGATTATTCCCTCAAGGCCGGCGACACCGGTTCGCCGGAAGTTCAGGTCGCGATCCTCACCGAGCGCATCGCCAACCTGACCAACCACTTCAAGAGCCACGTCAAGGACAACCACTCCCGCCGGGGTCTGCTGAAGATGGTTTCGCAGCGCCGCACGCTTCTCGACTACGTCAAGAAGAATGACGAGGGGCGCTACAAGAGCCTGATCGAGCGCCTCGGCATCCGCCGCTAAACTCGAAACCAACGCGGGCGGCGGCATGGGGCCGGCGCTCGTCCATGGTCAAGGGCGCGAAAGCCGCGTCATGGCAGGATAGCCAGGGGCTGACCTCAATGGGGTGCAGCCCCTCGCCGTCTTGCCGATGGCGATTCCTGCAAGGCCGTCAAGGCCGGGAGCTTTCGCATCCTGATCCGACGAAAAGGATGATGTGAGATGTTTGACATTCAACGCGAAAAACTTGACTGGTGCGGACGCGAGCTGACGCTCGAAACCGGCCGCATCGCCCGCCAGGCCGACGGCGCCGTGTTCGCCAGCTGGGGCGAAACCACCGTGCTCGCCACGGTAGTCGCCGCCAAGGCGCCCAAGCCCGGCCAGGATTTCTTTCCCCTTACCGTGCATTATCAGGAAAAGGCTTTCGCCGCGGGCCGCATTCCCGGCGGCTTCCTGAAGCGCGAAGGGCGGCTTTCCGATAAGGAGACGCTGACCTCGCGCCTGATCGACCGCCCGATCCGCCCGCTGTTCCCCGACGACTTCCGCTGCGACACGCAGGTCATAATCACCGTGCTCAGCCACGATATGGAGACCGATCCGGACATTCTGGCGATGATCGCGACCTCCGCCGCGCTGACGCTCTCCGGCGTGCCATTCATGGGCCCGATCGGCGGCGCCCGCGTTGGCTACATCAAGGACGAGCTGGTCGTGAACCCGACCCTCGATCAGATGAAGGATTCCTCGCTCGATCTCGTCGTCGCCGGCACCGCCGACGCTGTGCTGATGGTGGAATCGGAAGCCAAGGAACTTTCCGAGGAGACGATGCTGAAGGCCGTGATGGCCGGGCACACGGCGTTCCAGCCGGTGATCCAGGCGATCATCCGCCTCGCGGAAAAAGCCGCCAAGGAGCCGCGCGAACTCAAGCCGGTCGACAAGTCGGCGGTCGAGAAGGCTGTGCTCGAAGGCGGCGAGGCCGATCTGCGCGCCGCCTATTCGATCACCAACAAACAGGAGCGCTACGCCGCCGTCGACGCCGTCAAGGCGAAAGTCACGGCCGCGCTGCTCCCCGCCGAAGGCGCCAAATTCACCAAGGAAGAGGTCGCCGAAGCCTTCCACAACGCACAGGCCAAGGTCGTGCGCTGGAACATCCTCGATCACGGCCGCCGCATCGACGGCCGCGATCTGACGACCGTGCGCCCGATCCTCGCCGAAGTCGGCGTGCTGCCTCGCACCCATGGCTCAGCTTTGTTCACCCGCGGCGAAACCCAGGCGCTCGTCGTCGCGACGCTCGGCACCGGCGAGGACGAGCAGTTCATCGACGCGCTCGAGGGCACCTACAAGGAGCGGTTCCTGCTCCACTACAACTTCCCTCCCTATAGCGTCGGCGAAACCGGCCGCATGGGCGCGCCGGGACGGCGCGAAATCGGCCACGGCAAGCTCGCGTGGCGCGCGATCCGCCCGATGCTGCCGACGCCGGCCGAATTCCCCTATACGATCCGCATCGTCTCGGAGATCACCGAGTCGAACGGCTCCTCGTCGATGGCGACCGTCTGCGGCTCCTCGCTCGCCTTGATGGACGCGGGCGTGCCTCTGAAGCGCCCGACCGCCGGAATCGCGATGGGCCTCATCCTCGAAGGTTCGCGCTTCGCGGTGCTGTCCGACATCCTCGGCGACGAGGATCACCTCGGCGACATGGACTTCAAGGTCGCGGGAACCACCGAAGGCGTCACCTCACTGCAGATGGACATCAAGATCGCCGGGATCACCGAGGAGATCATGAAGGTCGCGCTCGACCAGGCCAAGGGCGGGCGCCTGCATATTCTGGGCGAAATGAGCAAGGCGCTGACCGGCGCGCGCGCGGAACTGGGCGAATTCGCCCCGCGCATCGAGACGATGAAAATTCCGACCGACAAGATCCGCGAAGTGATCGGCACCGGCGGCAAGGTGATCCGCGAGATCGTCGAGAAGACCGGCGCCAAGGTTAACATCGAGGATGACGGCACGGTGAAGATCGCTTCCAGCGACGGCGCCAAGATCAAGGCGGCGATCAATTGGATCAAGTCGATCGCCTCGGACCCGGAAGTTGGCCAGATCTACGAGGGCACCGTCGTCAAGACGATGGAGTTCGGCGCCTTCGTCAACTTCTTCGGCTCCAAAGACGGCCTCGTCCATATCTCGCAGCTCGCCAAGGGCCGCGTGAACAAGACCACCGACGTCGTCAAGGAAGGCGACAAGGTCAAGGTCAAGCTGATGGGCTTTGACGATCGCGGCAAGACCAAGCTGTCGATGCGCGTCGTCGACCAGCAGACCGGCGAAGATCTGGAGAAGAAGGAAGCGGAAGCCACGCCCGCCGCCGACTAAAATTCTCTTTATTCGCGAAAAAATCAGGGCGGCGCCACATGTGCGCCGCCCTTTCTCGTTCAAGGTCGCCCGCGTCGGCGATCATGGTTCGTCAACCTCGCGCGGGAATTCCAGCGGGGCGCACGAATCCTTAACCGGTCGGCAACTCCAAACGGCGATGCTCCCGCATCGCCATTGCAAACTTTGAGATGACATCTTCCATGCAAATCAGCTTTTCCCATGCGCTCGAAAACGGCCGCGCCGGCGTCGCTATCGGCCATATCACCGCGACCACGATCTGGCGCGCGGCCGACCAACCGATCGCCGAGTTGGATCGCGAGGCCGCTCTGCGCAAATTGGTGCGCGAGGCCGAAGATTACGGCGCCGATGCGCTGGTCGACGTCGGCTTTTCCTACGAGGAGACCCCGGCGCCCGATATCGCGGGGATCGCGCTGCGCCGCATCACCGCTTCGGGCACGGCGATCCGTTTCGCGATCGCAGCTTGATTTCGCGGCGCGCGCCGAACCGACGCTAATACATCATCCGCGACATCCCGAGCACGCCAAGGACCAAACTGAGCACGACGGCGGCAACGATCGCGGCGACGATGATGGCGCCGGCATAGATGGCGGCGCGGTCGGCGGGGGCCTTCATCAGCGGGGCCAGGCCGAGATAAAGGAGATAGACGCTGTAGAGGCCGAGTATGCGCAAAAATCCGAGCCCGGGAATGAGCCCGAAGATCCCCGCGACCCAGCCGGCCGTCGCCGAATAGGCCGCGAGCTTCAGCGCCTGCCCCGGGTTCTTCTGCGCCTGAAAAGTCGGCGCGAGCGCATCGATGATGAGCGCGGCCACATAAACCATGACTAGCGATACGATGTAACGCACGATCGCATGGCTGAGCGCGCCGCCCATGCCCATTTGCACGGTCCCCATCATCGGCACGTGATAGCCGAACACGCTCGACCTGACGAAACTGGCGACGGCCGGGATCGCCGCGAGAATCGCGACATAAGACTTGTAGAGTCCGGCGGTGTCCGCCGGTTCGCGTTCGATGACCTCCCATTCGGTCTTAGGCGAAAGGAGAATCGCTTTAACGCGTTCAACCAGATCCATGATTCGCTCCCCCTCTTAGCCTCTCGACGACTCCAAGCGCGCATACAGCGAAATAAACCCGGAATATCCGCTAGATGGCGACAACGATTCGCGTGCGCGCCTGCGTTCGGCGAGGCGACGAACGTAAAGCGGCGTGTGCGAATTGGCAATCCGTTCGCAGACGCGCGCGGCCGGCCCGACGCGGCTAAGGCTTGATGAACTTCAGCGTGAAGCGGTCGCTTTCGCCTATGTCGGCGTATTTTTCGCGGTCCTGGTCCTTGAGCCGATAGGTCGGGGGCAGCGCCCAGACGCCGACCAAATAGTCCTTCGTGTCCTTCGGGTTGGCGTTGGCCTCGCTGGCGCCGACGAATTTGAAACCCGCCGCTTCGATCGCGGCGATCGCCGCGTCCTGACGCACGTAGCCCGATTTGGCGAGCGGGTCCTGCGGCGCGTCGGCCTTGCCGCGATGATCGACGATCCCGAGCACGCCGCCCGGTTTCAACGCGGCGTAAAAGGTCTTCAGCGCCGCCGCCGTTTCGCCGCGCGCCAACCAATTGTGCAGGTTGCGGAAGGTCAGTACGAAATCCGCCGATCCGGCGGGCGCGATCTCGTGCCGGTCGGCCGCGAATTGGGTTATCTCGACCTTGTCATAAAGAGCGGGATCGGCCGACATCTTGGCCTTGAAACCCGAATTGTCCTTCTGCGTTTCCTCGGAAGCAGAGTCGATCTCGCCGTTGGCGGCGATATAGCGCCCTTTCGCTTTGAGATAGGGCGCCAGAATCTCGGTCCAGTAGCCGCCGGCGCCGGGCAGGATTTCGACGACGACGCTGTCCGGCTTGACGCCGAAGAAGGTCAATACTTCGCCGGGGTGGCGATAGACATCGCGCGCGCGGTTCTTCTGAGCGCGCTGCGGCCCGTCAATCAACGCTTTCAGCGCGGGATCGAC
>JBBIIT010000030.1:36065-44588 GCA_037446355.1 Beijerinckiaceae bacterium
CGCGCGACGTCCTTGGCGGCGCCGAAAGCGTGCAGCAGCGCGCGCTTGCGCGCGGGGCCGATGCCGGGGATTTCGTCGAGCGGGCTCTTCACGAAATCCTTCTTGCGCTTGGCTCGGTGCGTGCCGATGGCGAAGCGATGGGCCTCGTCGCGCAGGCGCTGCACAAAGAACAAGGCCGGGTCGCGCATCGGCAGTTTGAAAGGCTCGCGCCCTTCGACGAAAAACGTCTCGCGGCCGGCGTTGCGGTCCGGCCCTTTGGCGATTGAGGCGAGCTTGACCGTTTCGACGCCAAGTTCCCGAAATATCTCGCGCGCGACTTCGAACTGTCCGCGCCCGCCGTCGATGATGACGAGGTCGGGCTTGTCGGGAAAGGCGCCTTCGATTGGAGCGGGCGTCTCGCGCGCGAGGCGCGAGAAACGGCGCATCAGCACCTCGCGCATCATCCCATAATCGTCGCCGGGCGTAAGCGCCTCGCTCTTGATGTTGAAGGTGCGGTATTGATTCTTGACGAAGCCTTCCGGTCCCGCGACGATCATCGCGCCGATCGCGTTGGTCCCCATGATGTGCGAGTTGTCGTAAACCTCGACGCGGCGCGGCGGGGCTTCCATGCCGAACACGGCGCCGAGCGCGGCGAGCAACTTTTCCTGGCTCGCGGCTTCCGCGAGCTTGCGCGACAGCGCCTCGCGGGCGTTGCGCTTCGCGTTATCGACAAGTTCCTTCTTCTCGCCGCGCTTGGGCACGCCGACCCCGATACGATGACCGGCGCGGGCGCTTAGAATCTCGGTCAACGTAGCTGATGTCGCGACTTCGTGACTGAGCAGCACGAGGCGCGGCGCGGGCCGTTCGACATAGAACTGACCCAGGAACGCGTCGAGCACTTCGGCCGGCCCGAGCGTGCGATCGGCGCGCGGAAAATAGGCGCGGTTGCCCCAGTTCTGATAGGTGCGGAAAAAGAACGCCTCGATGCAGAATTGCCCGGCTTCCTCGGCGATCGCGAATACGTCGGCCTCCGGCACCGATCGCGGATTGACGCTCTGCTCGCCCTGGATCGCGGAGAGCGCGGAAATGCGATCGCGCAGCCGCGCCGCCTTCTCGAATTCCAAAGCGTCAGCGGCCTGCGTCATCTCCGCGGCGAGCCGATGACGGATGGCGCGGCTGCGCCCCGAGAGAAAATCGCGCGCTTGGTCGACGAGCTTGGCGTAGTCCTCAAGCGCGATCTCGCGCGTGCAAGGCGCCGAGCAACGCTTGATCTGGAATTGCAGGCATGGTCGGGTGCGGTTTTCGTAATAGCTGTCCGAGCATGTGCGCAATAGAAACGCGCGTTGCAGCGCGTTCATGGTGCGAAACACCGCCGTCGCGCTCGCGAAGGGTCCGAAATAATCGCCCTCGATCGCGCGTGCGCCGCGGTGCTTGACGAGTTGCGCCGCCTCGTGGCCGCCGGTGATGAGGATATAGGGAAAACTTTTGTCGTCGCGCAGCAGCACGTTGTAGCGCGGCTTGAGCTGCTTGATGAGATTGGCTTCCAGCAGCAGCGCTTCCGCCTCGGTCTCGACCGTGACGAACACCATCGAAGCCGTTTGCGCGATCATGCGCGCGATGCGGATCGTCTGCCGCTCCGGCGTCGTATAGGCGGCGATGCGTTTCTTGATCGAGCGCGCTTTGCCGACGTAGAGCACCTCGCCCTCGGCGCCCAACATGCGATAGACGCCGGGGCCCAACGGCGCGTGACGCCAGAACGACTTGACGACCGCCGCGCCACGCGCGAGCGGCCCCGACTCGACCGCGCTCACGTCGAGATCGAGTTCGAGGCTTGCCGCCTCCTCCGCGTCATCCGCGCCGAGCGCGGACGGATCGGTCTCTGCGGTCGCCGGCGGTTTTGGGGCGGCGGTCATATCACGAGATTTAGGACCGCGCGGGCGATTCGCAAAGCGGCGCCGCCGCTCGGCCATGAAAAGCCCCAATGCTCGCCATCACTTCGCCCGCTCGCTCGGGCATCTGCGAACGCCGACCGCAAATCAGAAAGAGCCGAGATGGCGACGCCCCCTCCTCCGCCGACCCTGGGCGCCTGGCTTTACGCCGGCGGCGAGGATGTCGGCGGCTCGCTCGGGGCGCTGCGCGAGGTACAGCAAAGCCTTTTGCGGTGGACGGCGAAACGGCCGATCGAGCTGTTCGCCGCGCATCACGGCGCCTCGGCGAGCCTCACCAACCGCGCATTCGCCCGTTACGAATTCGTGATCCCGATAGTCTCGCCCGCGTTCCTGCGCGATGAGGCGTGTTCGGCCTTTCTCGAACGGTTCCGCGAACGGGAGGCCGAACTCGGCCGCGACGACTTGATTTTTCCGGTCCTTTATCGCCCGCTCGATTCGGTCGACGCGCGCCGCCTCAGGCGAATCGCCGGCGAACCAGTAACGCAGCTTCTGGAGCGGCGCGGCTGGCTACATTTCGGCGATCTCCGGCGCGAATCGCCGACGCATTACCGTGTCATCGGCGCGTTGACCGAACTCGCGCGGCGCATAGACGCGGCGTTGCGGCCCGCCATCGAATCCTCGCGCGCCGGCGCCGCCTGAGCGCTCTGTTTCAGACGCCGTGCGCCTTCAGCCAGGCGGTCGCCTCTTGCCACGAGGCGTCCGCGTCGGCTTTGACGTAGCTCGGCCGGTAGTCGGCGTAGAAGGCGTGGCCGGCGTCGTCATAGACGACGATTTTCGAGGCGCCGCCGGCGTCGGCGAGCTTTTTCGACATAGCCGCGATCTGATCGAGGGGAATTCCCTTATCCTGGCCGCCATAGAGGCCGAGCACGGGAACCCTCAATTTGTTGACGATGTCGGGCGGATTCAGCGGTGTGAAGTCGGTATGGGGATAGGCGAGCGGCCCGTACCAGGCGACGCCGGCCTTCAACTCGGGATTATGCGCCGCGTAGAGCCAGCTCTGCCGCCCGCCCCAGCAGAAACCCGTCACCGCCGCGCGGCCAACGTCGGCCGAACCGCTCGCCTTGGCGAAGGCGAGGGTCGCGTCGAGATCGCTCGCCGCCTCGTCATCGCGCTTGTGACGCACGATCTCGTTCATCAGTTTGCTTATGTCTTTTTCGGCGGCGGCGTCGCCCTGGCGCGCGAAGAGTTCGGGCGCGATCGCGTAATAGCCAAGCCGAGCCCAGCGACGGCACACATCCTTGATGTGCTCGTGGACGCCGAATATTTCGTGGATCACCAGCACGGTCGGGAAAATCCCGCCGCCGTCGGGCATCGCCCGATAGGCGGGAATGTCCATGTCGCCCGCCGCGAACTTGACTTCGCCGGCGACGAGACCCTCGGCCGAAGTGGTGATCGCCTGAGCGAACACGGGCGAGACCGCAGCGCAGAAGCCGACACTGAGGCTGCCCTTCACCCAAGTGCGCCGGTCCATTCGCAAATCGGTCGAAGGCTCGGATATTTCGTCCATGGCGTGGCTCCATTCCCTTGCTGGGCGGCATGGTCGTCCTTGGGGCCCGCTCAGATCAATTCAATTCGCCGTCATCGAAACGATGAATGTGCGAATTTGACCTGGGTCAGCGGCTTGGCCGGCCCCCGCACTAGTTTGTAAGCTAACTCATTCCTTAGGGGAGCCGCAGATGTTCAGCCATATCCTCATTCCCACCGATGGATCCGATCTCTCTCGCAAGGCGCTGCTCTACGGCGTCCAACTGGGTAAGCTCGCCAAGGCTAACATCACCGTGTTGACTGTCCGCGCGCCCTATCTCGTCAGCTCCGTCGATGTCATCGCGGCGATCGGCTCGCAGGATCAATATGAGAAAGAGGCCCGCGGCTATGCCGATCGCGCTCTGACGCAGGCGAAAATGGCCGCCGAGGCCGCGGGGGTGGTCGTCGAATGTCTGCAGGAGGAGCACGACCAACCGTACCGCGCGATTGTCGAATGCGCCGAGGCCAATAAATGCGACCTGATCGTCATGGCCTCGCATGGTCGGCGCGGAGTGTCGGCGATGCTGCTCGGCAGCGAGACGGCCAAGGTTCTCACCCACAGTTCGATCCCCGTTCTAGTCTATCGCTGAGGGCGGGGCGCCGCGGCCCTTGACGCGGCCGCTCTCGGTCCGTTTCGATGCCCCGCGAAAGGGGCTTCGAGATGGCGATTCATTTTTCCGCGAACGAAATGGCGGCGCGCAAGCGGCGGCTGCTAGAGGCGATGGCGCGCGAGCGCCTCGACGGCCTGCTCCTCTTTGCGCAGGAAAGCCATTACTGGCTGACCGGTTACGACAGTTTCGGCTTTTGCTTCTTCCAGTGCCTCTACGTCGGCACGGACGGGCGTGTCGCACTGCTGACGCGCTCGGCCGATCTGCGCCAAGCTCAACACACTTCGAACATCGAGGACATCCGCATCTGGAAGGACGGCGCCGACGCCGACCCGACCCGCGACCTCAAGGCGATGCTCGACAAACTTGGCGCCGGCGCCCGGCTCGGGTGCGAGTTCGACAGCTATGGCCTCACGCATTTTAACGGCCGGCGGCTCGAAGCGGCGCTCGCGAACCGCGCCAAACTGGTCGATGCTTCGCGCCTCGTTCCCGCGCTGCGCGCAACCAAGTCCGATGAAGAGCTCGCCTATGTGCGCGCAGCGGCGCGCTTGTCCGATCTGGCCGACCGCGCGGGCGCAGAAGCCACTCGCGCGGGCGCCGACGAGGGCGAAATCCTCGCCGACATGCACCACGCCATTTTCGCCGCCGGCGGCGACTATCCCGCCAACGAATTCATCGTCGGTTCCGGCGCCGATGCGTTGCTCTGCCGCTACAAGTCGGGCCGGCGCAAACTCGACGCCATCGACCAGATCACGCTCGAATTCGCCGGGGTCTTCCGTCACTACCACGCGGCGATCATGCGCACGCATATCGTCGGTGAAGCGAAACCGTTGCATCTTTCTTACCACGCGGCTGCACGCGAGGCGCTGGAGGCCTGCGCCGCCGAACTGCGCCCTGGCCGCAGCGCGGGCGACGTATTCGCCGCCCATGCCCGCGTGTTCGACGCCCACGGGCTCGCCCCGCATCGGCTCAACGCCTGCGGCTATAGTCTCGGCGCCAAGTTCACGCCTTCCTGGATGGATTCGCCGATGTTTTACGAGGCTAATCCGTTCGTATTGGCGGCGGACCAGGTCTATTTTCTGCACATGATCTTGATGGACAGCCAGAGCAAGACCGCGCTCTGCCTCGGGCGGACCTATCTGACTGGCGTTCACCATGCCGAACCGTTGAATGCGCCCAATCTGGACCTGGTGCGAAAATAAGGTTAGCAAAACCTTAATGGGGCCGAGCCCCGTCGTCGGGCCAGGCAGGAGCAGAATCGCGTGCAGCGTTCGGGGTGGCGTTTTGGCGTAATTCTGGCCGCCGGCGTCGCGACCCTATTGGCGCTTGGCGCCTGTGTCGAGGATGGCGCCGATATCGCGCCAAGCGCGGTCACGCACGTACAGATCGAACGGCGCGAGGGCGTCAGTCTCGCGCCGGCGACAGTCGCCGTCGTCTCCGTCGACGGCGCCCCGGACAACCTCAAGGACGACTTCGCGAACGACCTCAGGCGGGAGGCGACCGCGCGCGAAATCACGATCGTCGACCCCAAGAAAGCGAAGTATCTCGTTCGCGGTTATCTTTCGGCGACCCTGAACAAGGACGGCGCGGCGCTCGAATACGTCTGGGATGTCTTCGGCCCCGACCGGAGGCGCGCGCAGCGTCTCAATGACGTCGTCGAGGTCAAGGGGACGGGCGACGATCCCTGGGCGATGATCGGTGAGGCCGCGCTGAGCAGCGCCGCCGCCAAGAGCGCCGACGATCTGGCGGCGTTTCTCTCCACCACGCCGGAGGCCAAGCCGATCCCTATGGCGCAGGCCGCGCCGCCGCTGAGCGATTCGGCGCTGGGTTACGCGCCCGTACAATAGGCGTCAGCCGGACTGTGGATAGAGGGCGGAATCGCCTCTCCCGTCACCGAAGCGTCGTATTGTTCGCTTCGGCGCCGGCTGCTATGACCCGCCGCGTTTCCCGCGTGCGGGCGGGGATAATGGTCGCGCGCTCGGAGTCGTCCCCATGCAAGGCAAAATGAAGATCCTGGCGGGCAACTCCAACGGGCCGCTCGCCGAGGCGATCGCGGCCTATCTCGGCGAGCCCCTGACCAAGTGCCACGTCCGGCGCTTCGCGGACCTCGAAATCTTCGTCGAAATCCTAGAAAATGTGCGCGGCCGCGACGCCTTCATCGTTCAGTCGACGTCCTATCCGACCAACGACAATCTGATGGAGTTGCTCATCATGATCGACGCGCTGCGGCGCGCGTCGGCCCATCGCATCACCGCCGTCATCCCCTATTTCGGCTACGCCCGGCAGGACCGCAAACCCGGTCCCCGCTCGCCGATCTCCGCCAAGCTGGTCGCCAATCTCATCACTCGCGCCGGCGCCGACCGCGTCTTAACCGTCGATCTGCACGCCGGGCAGATCCAAGGTTTCTTTGACATCCCGACCGACAATCTGTTCGCCGCGCCGACGATGGTTCGGGACATCAAGGAGCGCGGGATCGGCGACAATTTGATGGTCGTGTCCCCCGACGTCGGCGGCGTCGTGCGGGCCCGCGCGTTGGCCAAGCGCCTCGACGCGCCGCTCGCCATCGTCGACAAGCGGCGCGAGCGCGCGGGCGAATCCGAAGTGATGAACATTATCGGCGACGTCGCCGGTCGCCATTGCGTGCTGCTCGACGACATCGTCGATTCCGGCGGCACGCTCTGCAACGCGGCCGACGCGCTGCTCGCCAAGGGCGCGGCGAGCGTTTCGGCTTATATCACTCACGGCGTGCTCTCGGGCGGCGCGGTCGCGCGTATCGCCGCCTCCAGGCTAAAGGAGTTGGTGCTCACCGACACCATCGCGCCGACCGAAGCGGTGCGCGTCGCTCGCAACATCCGCGTCATTTCGATCGCTCCGCTGATCGGCGAGGCCATCGCGCGCATCGCCAAGGAAGAAAGCGTCTCCGTCCTCTTCGACTAGCGCGGGGCGGCGAGCGGGCGCCTCGGGATTCAAGAAACTGACCAAATAGTCAAATTTCCTTTTCGACTGCTTGACAGCGACCGCGCCGCACGCGCTATTATTGACCATTCGGTTAAGAAAAATGGCCGAGCGAAATGGGCGCCGCGGTCGCGACGTCGAGAGCGTCGGCGGCGCCGGCGACAATAATCGAAGGGGAGAATTGAATGACCGGTCGCATGATTTCCAAATTTGCGTCGATGCTCGCCGCGACATTGCTGGCCTCGACCGCAGCCGTCGCCGCCGACATCAAGCCCGCCATTATTTACGACCTCGGCGGCAAGTTCGACAAATCCTTCAACGAGGGCGTCTTCAACGGCGCGAGCAAGTTCAAGAAGGACACCGGGATCGACTTCCGTGATCTCGAAATCCAGAACGACGCGCAGCGCGAGCAGGTGTTGCGCAAGTTCGCCAAGGACGGCTTCAGCCCGATCATCATGCCCGGCTTCGCCTGGGCGACCGCGCTCGGCAAGATCGCCGACGAATTTCCGAAGACTCAGTTCGGCATCATCGACATGGTTGTCGATAAGCCGAATGTCCAATCGATGGTGTTCAAGGCCGAGGAAGGCTCGTTCCTCGTCGGCGTGATCGCGGCGGCGACCTCGAAGACCGGCAAGGTCGGCTTCGTCGGCGGCATGGACATCCCGCTGATCTCCGCCTTCGAATGCGGCTATGCCCAGGGCGTCAAACACTTCAGCGACAAGGACGCCGTGATCGCCAACATGACCGGCACCACGCCGGCGGCCTGGAACGATCCGGTCAAAGGCGGCGAGCTGGCCAAGGCGCAGATCGCGCAGGGCGCGGACATCGTCTTTGCGGCCGCCGGCGCGACCGGCCAGGGTGTCTTGAAAGCGGCCGCGGACGCCGGCAAGTACGGCATCGGCGTCGACAGCGACCAGGACAATCTGTTCCCCGGCAAGGTTCTGACTTCGATGCTGAAGCGCGTCGACGTCGCCACCTACGAATCTTTCAAATCGGCTAAGGACGGAAGCTGGAAGGCTGGCGTGCAGGTGTTTGGCCTGAAGAACGGCGGCGTCGGCTACGCTGAGGACGAATGGAACAAGGCGATCCTTTCCGCGGACGCCAAGAAGGCGGCGGAAGCGGCGAAGGCCGACATCATCGCGGGCAAGATCGAGGTCCATAATTACATGGCCGACAACAAGTGCCCGATGTAATCTGACAACCGAACGAAATTGTCGTGGCCGGATCCCTCCGGCCACGATCTTTCAGGCGGCGCATTTGTCTCATAGCCGCGAGAGTCTATATTTGAGCGAAGTTTCAGAGACCGCCGGGGGGCGCTAGGTGGCTGTCGACGCCGTTTCGAAATCACCGCCCGCGATCGAACTCATCGGCGTCGACAAGAGCTTTGGCCCTGTTCACGCCAACAAGAATGTAAATCTCAAAATAGAACGCGGGGTCATCCACGGCATCGTCGGCGAGAACGGCGCCGGCAAGTCGACGCTGATGTCGATCCTCTACGGCTTCTACGA
>JBBIIT010000031.1:0-41530 GCA_037446355.1 Beijerinckiaceae bacterium
TGGCCCGGGCGGCGCATCCTCGTCACCAAGGAGCCGGTCGGCGTCGTCGGCGCGATCACGCCCTGGAACTTCCCGTCCTCGATGATCGCGCGCAAGCTCGGGCCAGCGCTGGCGGCGGGCTGCACCATCGTCGTAAAGCCGGCGGCGCAGACGCCCTATTCCGGCCTCGCCTGGGGCGCGCTGGCCGAGCTCGCGGGCATTCCGGCCGGCGTCGTCAACGTGCTGACCGGCTCCGCGTCGGCGATCGGCGGCGAGCTCACCTCCAATCCCCTGGTGCGCAAGATCACGTTCACCGGCTCGACGCCGATCGGCAAACTTTTGGTCGAGCAGTCGGCCAAGACCTTGAAGAAGGTTTCGATGGAGCTTGGCGGCAACGCGCCCTTCATCGTCTTCGACGACGCCAACGTCGACCGCGCGGTCGAGGGCGCGCTGATCGCCAAATATCGCAATTCCGGCCAGACCTGCGTATGCACCAACCGCTTCCTCGTGCAGTCGGGCATTCACGATCTCTTCGTGCGCAAGCTCGCCGAGGCGAGCAACGCGCTGAAAGTCGGTAACGGCCTCGAAGCCGGCGTGCAGCAGGGGCCGCTCATCGACGATCGCGCCGTCGCCAAGGTCGAGGAGCACATCCGCGACGCGGTCGGCAAGGGCGCGAAGATCGAGGCCGGCGGCAAGCGGCACAAATTGGGCGGCACGTTTTTCGAGCCGACCGTGCTCACCGGCCTCAAACCGAATATGATGGTCGCGCGTGACGAGACCTTCGGGCCGTTGTCGCCGGTGTTCAAGTTCGAGACCGAGGCGGAGGCGATCCAAATGGCCAACGACACCGAGTTCGGCCTCGCGTCCTATTTCTACACCGCCGATCTCGGACGCGCGTTCCGCGTCGCCGAGGCGCTCAAATACGGCATGATCGGCATCAACGAGGGCCTCATCACCACCGAGGTCGCGCCATTCGGAGGCGTCAAGGAATCGGGCATGGGCAAGGAAGGCTCGAAATACGGCATCGAGGACTATCTCGACGTCAAATATGTCTGCGTCGGCGGGCTGGGCTGACGTCGCCGCGTCAGTCCTCGCCCTCTTCGTCGCGTTTTCCCGGCGCCGCGCCGGGAATGACGTAACCGCCCTTCAGCCAGCGGTGGAGATCGACGTCGGCGCAGCGGCGCGAGCAGAACGGGTCGTATTTGGCGTCGCGCGGCTTGCCGCAGACAGGGCAAACCTTCGCTGGCGTCGCGGCCTTTCCAGGCGGCGTGGCGGGCGGCTTCATCGCCTCACGCGCCCGGCGTCCAGGTTCGATACGGCGAATAGCCCTCGCCCGCCAGCAGAGACGCGACTTCCGCGAGTGGCAGGCCGACGACGTTGGAATAAGAGCCGATGAGGCGCAGGACAAAGGCGCCGGCGTAACCCTGAATGGCGTAACCGCCGGCCTTGCCGCGCCATTCGCCGCTGGCGAGATAGGCCGATAGCTCCTCGCGCGAAAGGCGCTTGAAGCGCACGCGCGTCTCGACGAGGCGATGGCGGCGCGCGCCCGTCGGTGTCACCAGCGTCACGCCGGTGTGGACGCGATGCGCACGGCCCGACAGCAATCGCAGGCAAGCCTCGGCCTCGTCGAGGATTTCGCATTTGGGCAGGATGCGGCGCCCGACCGAAACTACCGTGTCGGCCGCGAGCACCAGCGCCGGGCCGACGTCGGCCCGCTTTTTCGCGATCTCCGCGGCTAGGGCGGCCTTTTCCGTGGCCAGGCGCTGGGCGTGCGCGCGCGGCGCCTCGCCGCGTTCGGGCGTTTCGTCGATATCGGCGGGAATCACGGCGTCCGGCTCGACGCCGATCTGGACGAGCAAGGAAAGGCGCCGGGGCGAACCGGAGGCCAGGACCAGGCGGGGGCGCGTCGCAGTCTCGCTCACGCGGTCAGCCTCATCAGGGGATCCTCGCGCCGGATCGCGTTACTTGAAACGGTAGGTGATCCGACCCTTGGTCAGGTCGTAGGGCGTCATTTCGACCAGCACCTTGTCGCCGGCCAGCACGCGGATGCGGTTCTTGCGCATCTTGCCCGCCGTATGGGCGATGATTTCATGGTCATTTTCGAGCTTTACGCGAAAGGTGGCGTTGGGCAGAAGTTCCACCACGAAACCCGGAAACTCCAGCAATTCTTCCTTCGACATTGGGACCTTTCTGTTTCGGCGCGGCGCGATGCGCCACGGCGAGCGCGCCCACGCGCGGCGCGCGGACCCTATAGGATTTCAGAGCAAGCGGAAAACGCTTTAGCGGGGAATACCCGCGGATTCAACCGAAGCCGCGCTATTTTCGCGCTGCACATGGCTGAAATAGCGGATTGCGAACGGTATCGAGGCCAAATACAGCAGCGAAACGGCGACCAGCGCCTCGAGCGGGAAATAGACGACCGTCAGCAGCCCGGCGACGACGCCGATAAGCACCACGGCGACATATTCGCGCGGCACCCGTCCGACCGACTTGCCGGAGAAATGCGGCACCCGGCTCGCCATCAACAGCGCGACCGCGAATACATAGGCCGCTTCGACGCCAACGAGCCAATGCGCGGTCGGACGGGCCCCCGAAGCCAGAAATTGCAAGTAGACCGGCAGCAGGCCGACGATGGCGCCCGCGGGCGCGGGCATTCCGACGAAGAAATTCTTGCGCCATGCGGGCTGATCGGGATCATCAATCATCACGTTAAATCGCGCCAGGCGCAGCGCGCACGCTATCGAGAACAGCAACGCCGCCAGCCAACCGAGTCCCTTCATCTGATCGAGGCCGGAGACATAAAGCACGATCGACGGCGCGACCCCGAAATCGACGAAATCGGCCAACGAATCGAGTTCGGCGCCGAAGCGCGAAGTGCCTTTCAACGCGCGCGCGATGCGCCCATCGAGACCGTCGAGCACCGCCGCCGCCGCGATGGCGCTCACCGCCCATTCAATCGCGCCCTCGAAAGCGAAGCGAATTGCGGTCAGCCCGAGGCACAGCGCCAGAATGGTTACGATATTGGGCAGCAGCAGCCGCATCGGCACCGGTCGGAACCGACGCTGGCGCTCGGAATTGGCGGCGTCGACGGGGCGTCCGAGATCGGTCATCGCTCAGCCCTTGCGGAACTGGCGCGGCGGCGCGACGGAGCCGATCTCGGCGATCACTGTCTCGCCGCCGACACAGCGGCTATCGAGGCCCGCGACGATGCGCGCCGAGTCGGGCATGTAAACGTCGACGCGAGAGCCGAAACGAATGAGCCCGAAGCGATCGCCAGCGTCGAGCCGCGCGCCCTCGCGCGTGAAACAGACGATGCGCCGGGCGATCAGGCCGGCGATCTGCACGACGCCGAATTCGCCGGCGGACGATTGCAGGACGACGCCGTTGCGCTCGTTGTCCTCACTCGCCTTGTCGAGATCGGCATTGAGGAAAATGCCAGGGCGGTAGGCAATGCGGGTCACTTTGCCTTCGACAGGCGCGCGATTGACGTGACAATCGAACACCGACATGAAAATCGAAACACGCGGCATCGGGCTGGCGCCAAGACCGAGATCGGAAGGCGGCACCGCGTAGCCTGCAAAGCAGACCCGCCCGTCGGCGGGCGAGACGACAAGATCGGCGCGCAGCGGCGTCACGCGCGTGGGATCGCGAAAGAAATAGGCGCACCAGGCCGAGGCGATCAGGCCAATCCAGAACAGCGGCTCCCAGAACCAACCAAGGATCAGCGTCGCCGCGACGAAGCCGGCAATGAATACGTAGCCCTCGGGATGGATGGGGGCGAGATTGTCGCGAACCGATTTCAAGACCGACATATAGAGCGCTCGTTAGGCGGGGTGGCCGCTCTTGTGGCGCCAAACCGCGCCAAAGTCACGACCGCGCCTCAGGCCGGCGCGGGCGCCGCCTCGTCGTCCTCGTCGCGATCGATCTCGCCGGCGCGCCGCAACGCCTCCTGCGCGGCGTCGACCTCCCGTTGCCGGCTCCACAAGCCGGCGTAGAGACCGCCGCGCGCGAGCAGTTCCTCATGCTTGCCGCGTTCCGCGATGACGCCCTTGTCGAGCACCAGGATCTCGTCGGCGTGCACGACCGTGGAAAGACGGTGGGCGATGATGAGTGTCGTGCGCCCCTTGGAGACGCGTTCGAGCGCGGCCTGGATTTCGCGCTCGGTGAACGTGTCGAGGGCCGACGTCGCCTCGTCGAGAATGAGGATCGGCGGCCCCTTGAGCATGGTGCGCGCAATTGCAACGCGCTGTTTCTCGCCGCCCGACAGCTTCAGTCCGCGCTCGCCGACCATCGCCGCGTAACCTTGCGGCATCGAGCGGATGAACTTATCGATCTGCGCGTTCTCCGCCGCCTCGGCCACATCGGCGTCGCTCGCCGTGTCGCGGCCGTAGCGGACGTTGTAGAGGATGGTGTCGTTGAAGAGCACGGTGTCTTGCGGCACCATGCCGATCGCCGCGCGCAGCGACTTCTGCGTGACCTTGGCGATGTCCTGCCCGTCGATCGTGATCTTGCCGGACGTGGGTTCGTAGAAGCGGAACAGCAGGCGAGAGATCGTCGATTTGCCGGCGCCCGAGGGGCCGACGATGGCGATGGTTTGGCCTGCAGGCGCGTCGAACGTGACGCCGCGCAGGATTTGCCGGGCGGCGTCGTAATGAAACTGCACATCCTCGAAGCGCACGGCGCCCGCCGAGACTTTCAGATCGAGCGCGCCGGGCGCGTCGCGAATCTCGGGGTGCTGCGCGAGAATATCGAACATCGCGCCGATGTCGACGATGGCCTGTTTGATCTCGCGATAGACCATGCCCATGAAATTGAGCGGCTGATAGAGCTGGAGCATCATCACGTTCAGCAGCGCGAAATCGCCGATCGTGTTGCGTCCGGCGCGAATGCCGCTCACGCACATGAGTAGCACCGCGATCATGCCGAGCATGAAAATAAAGGCCTGTCCCGCGTTGAGTACGGCGAGCGAGACATAGGTATGCACACTGAGGCGCTCGTAGCGCGCCATCGCCTTATCGTAGCGCGCGGCCTCGCGCTGCTCGGCCCCGAAGTATTTCACGGTCTCGAAATTGAGCAAACTATCGATCGCCTTGGTGTTGGCGTCGGTGTCGCTGTCGTTCATGGAGCGGCGGATCGCGATGCGCCAGTTGGTCGCGATCGTCGTATAGACGAGATAAGCGACCACCGTCGCGCAGATCGCGACGACGTAACGCCAGTCGAACGACACCAGAAACGCCGCGATGATAAGCGCGAATTCGACAATGGTCGGCGCGGCCGTCAGCATCGAAGTGCGGATGATCGTCTCGATCGCCGTGCGCCCGCGCTCGAGCACGCGGGTAAGCCCGCCGGTCTTGCGCTCGAGATGGAAGCGCAGCGAAAGCTGATGCAAATGAACGAACACTTCGATCGCCAACCGCCGCACGGCGTTCATGGCGACCGACGCGAACAGGGCGTCACGGCCCTGCTGCGTCAACGACATGGCGATGCGCAAGCCGCCGTAGATCACCGTCAGCGCCACAACGCCGGAGGCGAAGCTCGGCAACAGCGCGAAGGTTGGCGTCTTGCCGGTTGCGATCGCGTCAGTCACCCATTTGAAGGAATAGGGCATCGCAATCGTGATGAACTTCGACATGATCATCAGGATGATCGCCAGCAGAACCCGCAAGCGCAGATCGGCGCGGTCGGCCGGCCAAATGTAGGGCATTAGCAGCCGGACCGTGCCGAGGAACGTGCCCCGACCGGCTCGGTCGGCCGTCGCGGCGACGAAATTCGTCGTCTTTTGATGCTGCATGGCGCTGCGGATTCCTTGACGAAGCGCTGATATAGTCGCTAACTCGCCGGCGCGCACCCTCCGCGGCGGCGCTAAACGGGCTGGCCGGCGGCTTTTCGTCGCATAACTTCGCGCCGCCCGCGCTCCCGAAATTCGCCGTGATTACGTAACCAGCGCGATTTCGCACAGAAGACCGCAAGCGCCGATTTACTTAAAATTGGCCGAACAGTCTGTCGCGATTGAAAGATTCTTAAGTTGCGGTCTTGATGACGGGCAAGATTGATACTATACACGGATCGTGTCCGGCGACGCACAGAAGATTCGTACCGGGCGTGCGGTGTGGGGGTTAAGATAATTTCCCGCACAAATTGAGCTTTATCGATTTGGTTTTTCCTTTACCACAGTTTTGGAGCAATAGTTCATATGAGCGAATCCAATAACCACGTCGAGTTGGCCGCTGAAATAGTGTCCGCTTACGTTTCAAATAATTCCGTTCCTGCTACAGAGCTGGCGACACTATTGGCTGACGTTCACTCGGCCATTGTCCGCGTCGCCACCGGCGCGGTCGTCGCCGTACCCGAGGCCGCCAAGCCCGCCGTTTCGCCAAAGAAGTCGATCACGAACGACTACATCGTTTGCTTGGAGGACGGACGGAAGTTCAAGTCCTTGAAGCGCCATCTGCGCACCCAATACAATATGTCCCCGGAGCAATATCGGGAGAAATGGGCGTTGCCGGCCGATTACCCGATGGTCGCGCCCGCATACGCTAAGGCGCGTTCGGCGCTCGCCAAGCAGATGGGTCTGGGCCAGCAGCGTCGTCGCCGCGCCAAGTAATCCAAGTGGATCGCCCGCGCCATCGCGCGGGCGTTGAGCGTCCCGTTTCGGCGTTGCGAGGCCTTTCCCGCGTTGCGTTCCTTGACAGGCGCTTCTCCCCTTCCCCGGGAGAGGTATTCACGGCGACCTTCGGGTCGCCGTTTCTTTTTCGCCTCATGGCTTTTCCCAACCGCCGGCGCGCGCCGACCGGAAGCACGCATCGATCACCCTCATGTTGGCGACTGCGTCTTCGATCCCGAACTCCAGCGCGGCCTCGCCGCGAATGGCGCGAGAAAACGCATCGCCTTGCAATGTGTACTGGTCGCATGCGGGAAACTCCTCGCTGCGCGCGCCTGTGCCGACAAGATCGACGCCGCTGTCGACAACGATGCGGATCGGCCGATCCGGCGGCGCATTGAACGGAATCGACACCTCGATGCGACCGGCGGCGCCCGCGATCGTCACCCGTTGCGCGCCGGCGATTTGCGTGCCCACCGTGAACGTGAGGTGCCGCCCTCCCGGGAATTCCAGCACGGCGCTGGCGAGCCGGTCGGCGCCGAAGCGCGGGTCGGTATCGAGCGCGGCGACGACCCGAGTCGGTTCGGCGCCGAAAATATAACGCGCGGTCACGATCGCATAGCAGCCGATGTCATAAAGCCCGCCGCCGCCGACCGGCTTGTTGCGGATGTTTTCGGCGTCGAGCAGGCGATAGGTGAAGAGCGTCTGAATGGCGCCGACTTCGCCGATCGCCCCTGAACGCACGATCTCGCGCGCGCGCTTCCATTGCGGATGAAAGCGCACCATGAAGGCCTCGGCGACGAGCTTGCCGGACGATTCGCGCGCTGCGATCACGCGTCGCGCTTCGGCCGCATCGAGCGCAATCGGCTTTTCACACAGCACGTGCTTGCCGGCGGCGAGCGCGCGCTCGGTCCAGGGGACGTGCAATTCGTTGGGTAGCGGATTGTAGATCGCCTCGATCTCGGGATCGGCCAGCAGCGCCTCGTACGAGCCATGCGACTTGGGAATTCCGAGCCGGGCGGCCGCCTCGGCGGCCCTGGCGCCGTCGCGCGACGCGATGGCGACAATGCGGCTGACTTCGCCGCGTTGCATCGCCGGAATGACCTTTTCCGTGGCGATTTTCGCCACGCCGAGCACGCCCCATTTGACGATGCGACTCATTGGCTCTCTCCCTGGTTCCCGAAATACGCGCCGCAGGGCGTTAGGGCTTCGGCTGCGGATTGCGCTGATCGGCCTGCCGCGCGATCATCCAGCCCGGATATTCGGGCGTCGGCGCGCTGATCTTTTCGAGCGTTGCATGTTCCGCTTCGCTCAGCACAAGTCGCGTCGCCGCGAGATTGTCGTCGAGTTGCTCGATGGTCTTGGCGCCGACGATCACGCTCATCACGCCCTTGCGCGCGAGCAGCCAGGCGAGCGCGACGCGCGCCACCGAGACGCCGTGCGCCTCGGCGATCGGCCGCATGGCGTCGATGATGTCGAAAGCGCGCTCTTTGTTCACCGGCGGGAAATCGAAAGTCGCGCGGCGCGTGTCGTTCGATTTGACGCCCTCGCGCGTGAATTTGCCGGAGAGCAGGCCGCCCGCGAGCGGGCTCCAAACCATCACGCCCATGCCCTGATCTTCGACCAGCGGCACGATCTCGCGTTCCAGATCGCGCCCCGCGATCGTGTAATAAGCCTGCACGGTCTCGAATCGCGCGAATCCGCGCCGCTCGGCGATCCCTTGCGCTTTCATGATTTGCCAGGCCGCGAGGTTGGAGCAGCCGAGCGTGCGCACATAGCCGCGAGAAACGCAGTCGTCGAGCGCCCGCATCGTCTCGTCGAGCGGGGTCACGGGGTCGAAGCCGTGAATCTGATAGAGGTCGATGTGATCGACTTGCAATCGCTTGAGGCTCGCCGTGACCTGATCGAGGATATGCCCGCGCGACAAGCCGACCGCGTTGGGGCCCGGACCCGTGCGCCCGCGCACCTTGGTCGCAACAATCACGTCTTCGCGAGCGACCTTGAGATCGCGCAACGCCTGGCCGAGCAGAACTTCAGCCTGTCCTTCGGAGTAGACATCGGCAGTGTCGATGAAATTGACGCCCGACTCGATCGCCCGCGCGACGAGAGCCGTCGCGCCGGCCTGATCGACCGCGCCGATCGCGCGCCAAAAGCCCGAACCGCCGCTGAACGTCATGGTTCCCAGGCAGACTTCCGAGACAAACTGGCCAGTGCGGCCGAGCGGGCGGTAACGCATGAGGGGCTCCAATGGCGGCCAATTGTAGGGCGCGATCCTGCGCGCGCCTCACCTAAGCGCGACGCCAAACGCGGCACAAGCGCGCCGGCCGCGGCGCGCGACATCTCGACGCCTGTTTATTCCTACGCGTCAGGCCGCGATTTCGGCCGGCGGCGCCATCGCGCCGGTCATCATCGCCACCGCATCGGACATCGACTGCTTTTTCGGGTCGATCACCGTGAGGCGCCGTCCGAGGCGATGTATGTGGATGCGATCGGCGACCTCGAACACATGCGGCATGTTGTGCGAGATCAGAATGATTGGCATTCCTCGCTTCTTCACGTCGAGGATCAGTTCGAGCACGCGGCGCGATTCCTTGACGCCGAGCGCCGCCGTCGGTTCGTCCATGATGACGACCTTCGAACCGAACGCCGCCGCTCGCGCCACCGCTACGCCCTGCCGTTGGCCGCCCGAGAGCGATTCGACCGGCACGTCGATGTCCTGAATGGTCATCAAGCCGAGCTCTGTCAGTTTGTCGCGCGCGAATTTCTGCATCCCGCTGCGGTTCAGCGTCTTGAAGACTTTCCCGGCGAATCCCGGCTTCACCCATTCGCGGCCGAGGAACATGTTGTCGGCGATGGACAGCGCCGGCGAAAGCGCGAGGTTCTGATAGACCGTTTCGATACCCGCCGTGCGCGCGTCCTGCGGCGAACGGAAATGCACGATCTCGCCATCGAGCCTGATCTCGCCGTGATCGGGCGTCACCGCGCCGGTAAGCGCCTTGATGAGGCTGGTCTTGCCCGCGCCGTTGTCGCCGATGACCGCGAGGATTTCGTTGGGATAGAGATCGAAATCCGCGTTGTTGAGCGCGACAACGGTGCCATAGCGCTTGGAGAGCCCGCGCGCCGAGAGAATGGGTTGACGCTCGCTCATTGGCTAGCCCTCCGCAACCATTGGTCGATCGCCACGGCGGCGATGATCAGTACGCCGATAGTGAAATACTGCCAGTAGGAGTCGACGCCCGCGAGCGAAAGCCCGGTGCTGAAGACGCCGACGATCAGCGCGCCCAGCACGGAGCCGACGATCGATCCGCGACCGCCGAACAACGAGGTGCCGCCAATCACGGTCGCGGTGATGGAGTCGAGGTTGATCGTCTCGAAGCTTTCAGGATTGATCGTGCCAACACGGCCGATCGAGATCCACGCGCCGATGGCGCAAATGGCGCCCGCCAACGTGTAAACAGAGACGAGGACGCGTTTGGTCTGGATGCCGGCCAGCAGCGCCGCGTCTGGATCGTCGCCGACTGCGTTAACGTGGCGCCCCCAGGGCGTGCGATTGAGCAGGTACCAGGCGAGGAACGCTAAGACGATCAGCGCGATGCCGCCGAAAGTGAACTCGGCGCCGCCGCCCAGATGGATGGTCTGGCCGAACCAATTCAGGAACGGCGCCTTTTCCTCGATGTCGTTGACGCGAACCGATTCGGACCCGGAATACCAGAGCTTCATGCTCTGGAAGATGCCGTAGGTGCCGAGCGTGACGATGAACGGCGGCAGCCGGAGATACGTGACTATCGAGCCGTTGATCGCGCCCATGACGCCGCCGCAGGCGAGGCCCACCAGAATCGCGAACGGCGCCGGCACGCCGACTTCCACCGCGAGCTTGCCCATAACGAGCGAACAAAGCACGAGGATCTGACCAACGGAGAGGTCGATGCCGGCGGTGAGAATGATCATGGTCTGCGCGATCGCGATCACGCCCGTGACCGTCACCTGCTGCAAAATCAGCGATAGCGTGCTTGGGGTCAGGAAGTTGTGCGCCACCAGGCCAAAGCCGAGGATGCTGAGAATCAGTATGGTCGCGGGGATCGCGGTCGGGTTAGTGCGCAGAAACCCGCGCGCGATATGAACCAGGGTTTTGTCGTCGCGCGCGAATGCGGCGACCGATGTGTCCGCCTGCTCAAGTTTCGCTTCGAAGTCGGAAATGACTTTCGTCGGGCCGGCCGCTTGGTCGCTCACGCTTCGCCCCCTACACTGAATCGCGCATTTTCGCGCGTGTTGTCGAGAGGCGAGCGTAGCAGTCGCCCCTCGACGGGTTCAAGTCAAATCATGATCAAGCGATCAGCCCCAGCACTTGGCGAGGCCTTCCTTCGTGTCGAGCGAAGGAACCCCCGTCGCCGGCTTGTCGGTGATGAGGTTGACGCCGGTGTTGAAGAATTCGAGTCCTTCCGAATTCTTCGGCTTCGAACCGTCCTTGGCGAAAGCCGCGATTGCGTCGATGCCCTTCGAGGCCATCAGCAGCGGATATTGCTGCGAGGTGGCGCCGATGACGCCCGACGCGACGCTCTTCACGCCGGGGCATCCGCCGTCGACCGAAACGATCAGCACGCCTTTTTCTTTGCCGGCCTTCTTGAGGGCCTGGAAGGCGCCTTCGGCCGCCGGCTCGTTGATCGTGTAGACCACATTCATGGCCGGGTCTTTCGCGAGCAGATTCTCGACCGCCTTCACGCCGCCTTCGGGGTTGGCGTTGGTGGTTTCGTGGCCGATGACGCGCTTGTCCTTCTCGGAGCCGAGCACCTTGCCGTTCGGGACTTCGATGCCGAAACCGGTAAGGAAGCCGGTGTCGCGCAGCACGTCGACCGAGATGTTGTCCTTGTTGATGTCGAGCATACCGATATGCGCGTCGGCGGCCTTGTCGCCGAGCTGGGCCTTCGCCCACTTGCCAATAAGGATGCCGGCCTGGAAGTTGTCGGTGGCGAAGGTCGCGTCCTGCGCCTCCTTGTCGCTGAGCGGGGTATCGAGCGAAATGACGAGAATGCCGGCGGCGCGCGCTTTCTTGAGGGTGGGACCGACCGAGTCGTTCGAGGGCGTGATCAGAATGCCTTTGACCCCTGCGGCCATGCAGTTCTCGATCGCGGCGATCTGCGGAGCGGCGTCGCCGTCCTTGACGCCCGCGAAAGCCTTGACGTCGACGCCAGCCGCCTTGCCGCCAGCTTCCGCGCCTTCCTTCATCTTCACGAAGAAGGGGTTGGTGTTGTTCTTGGTGATGAGGCAGGCGCCGACGCCAGCGGCATGGCTCGGCGCGCTCATCAGGCCCAGAGTGAGCGCCGCGGCGGCCGCGGACGACAGAATTCCCAACTTCTTGGACATAGGTTCCTCCCGAAACGTTGAATTGCGACGTTGCGTCTCGCGCGTGATTGGCGAAACGCCGATCCAACTCTTCAGGAGCCGTATCCGCGCCGTCGCGCTCTTATTGGACAAAATCCGCGGCAAGAGTCAACAATTAATTCAATCGGCCTGAATTATTATTGACAGCGGGCTGCGCGCCCCGCATTCTGCTCTTGCAAGCACGCACTCTCGCGAAAGACGGGGCGCGGCCGCTTACCTGCGGCGCGAAGGGGCGGGCGATCTGAGGAAGTCAGATGCCGGAGAGGGCCGAGCCTAACGTCGCGCCATTGCAGGGATCGTTTCCGATCGCCAGCGGCGCCGACCAAACCGGAGTGCGCCTTTATAACGAGCGATTGCTTCTCTCCCTCGTGCGTCGATTCGGACAGCTCTCGAAGATCGAAGTGGCGCGCATGACCGGCCTTTCCATTCAATCGGCCTCGGCGATCATGAACCGGTTGCAAGCCGAAGGGTTACTGCGTCGCGAGGCGCCGCTGCGCGGACGCGTGGGCCAGCCGACCGTTCCTGTCTCACTCGATCCCGAGGGCGCGTTCTCGCTCGGCCTCAAGATCGGCCGGCGCAGTTGCGATCTCGTGCTGATCGACTTTTGCGGCGCGGTGCGCCATCGCGAACGCGAGACCTTCGCCTATCCGACCCCAGACTTCGTTCTCGACTTCGTCGCCCGCGCGCTGCCCGCGACCACCCGAACGCTTTCGGCGGCGCAGAGTCGTCGCCTCGCCGGTGTCGGCGTCGCCTCACCGTTTCAGCTTTGGAATTGGTCGGCGGAAATCGGCGCCCCGGTCGGGGCGATGGACGCTTGGCGCGATTTTTCGATCGTCGAGGAGATTGGGCGGCTCTGCCCCTTTCCCGTGACGATGTGCAACGACGCGACCTCGGCCTGTGCGGCCGAGTTCTTTTTTGGCGAGGCGTGGCGCCAACGCGACTTTCTCTATTTCTTTTTGGGATCGTTTCTGGGCGGCGGGCTTGTGCTCGACGGCGCCCTTTATACGGGGCGCACCGGTAATGCCGCGGCTCTCGGCTCGATGCCGATCCCCACCGCCGGAAGCTCACGCGAGACGTCCTCGCAACTCATTGCCTGCGCGTCGATCTACCAACTCGAACGTCGGTTGGAGGCGGCGGGCCTCGATCCCTCCTCGGTCTGGCGCACGCCCGATTCCTGGGACTCGTTCGGCGAGCCGCTCGAGCAATGGATCGAAGAGGCGTCTTATGCGCTCGCTTACGCCTCCATCGCTGCGATTTCCGTGATCGACGTCGCGGCGATCGTCATCGATGGCGCCATGCCGGCGGCGGTGCGGCAGGCGCTTTGCCTGCGAGTCGCCGCGCAAATCGAAACGCTGGACCGGCGCGGGCTTTCCGACGTCAAGATCGTCGCCGGTTCGATCGGCGAGGACGCGCGAGCGATCGGCGGCGCGGCGCTGCCGCTGATCAAGAACTTTGCGCGCGATCGCGAAGTGCTGTTTAAGGACGCGCCTAGCGGCGCGAACTGACGGCCAGCGGCAAGACGACGGCCGCGACGGCGCGCGGCGAACCAACCAAAGAGGTTTCCATGGCGGCGAAATTCATCAAGGTCGATCCGTTCGACCTCGTCGTGTTCGGGGGCACCGGCGATCTCGCCTATCGCAAGCTGTTTCCGGCGCTGTTCCACCGTGAGAAGAGCGAACAGTTCACCGATCCCACACGCATCGTCGGCGTCTCGCGCCGGCACATGGAGCGCGAAGCGTTCCAGGCGTCTGTCCGCGACGCTCTGGTCAAATACAACGATTCCGACGCGCTGCCGCCCGAGGCGGTCGAACGCTTCATTCGCCGCATCGACTATCTGGCGGTCGATGCGGCGAGCGACGCCGGTTGGAGCGAACTAAAGCAGATGCTGGGCCCGGAAAATTCCACGCGCGCCTATTACATGGCGACCGGCCCCGATCTCTTCGGCCCGATCGCCGGCCGTCTGGGCGCGGCGGGGCTGGCGACGCCGAATTCGCGCATCATCGTCGAGAAGCCGATTGGCAAGGACGGCGCCAGCGCCGACGCGATCAACAACGAGATCGGCGCGGTATTCCTGGAAAAGAACATCTTCCGCATCGACCATTATCTCGGCAAGGAATCGGTGCAAAATCTGATGGCGCTGCGCTTCGCCAACGCGCTTTTCGAGCCGCTGTGGAACAGCGCGCATATCGACCATGTGCAGATCACCGTCGCCGAAACGCTCGGCGTGGGAGGGCGCGGCGCATATTACGACAATTCCGGCGCGATGCGCGACATGGTGCAGAACCACATGCTTCAGCTGCTATGTCTGGTCGCGATGGAGCCGCCATCCTCGCTGCAAGCCGACGCGCTGCGCGACGAGAAGCTCAAGGTGCTGAAGTCGCTGACGTCGATCGACGAGAGCAATATTTCCCAGCTCGTCGTGCGCGGCCAGTATCGCGCCGGTTTCGCCGAAGGCGCACAATCGCCGTCCTATTTGCAGGACATCGAGAGGGAAGCCAGCGACACGGAGACCTTCGTCGCCTTGAAGCTGGGCGTCGCCAACTGGCGTTGGGCCGGCGTTCCCTTTTATTTGCGCACCGGCAAGCGCCTGCCGCAGCGCTACTCGGAAATCGTCGTCCAGTTCCGCCGCGTGCCGCATGTGATCTTCGACGTCGGCGCCGACGGCATACCCGCCAACCGGCTTGTCATTCGCGTGCAACCCGACGAAGGCATCAAACTCTGGTTGACGATCAAGGAACCCGGGCCCGGCGGGATGAGATTGCAGCACGTGCCGCTCGATATGAGTTTCGCCAAGACCTTCGCGACGCCCTCGCCGGAAGCCTACGAACGCTTGCTGATGGACGCTTTGCGTGGCAACGCCTCGCTGTTCATGCGGCGCGACGAAGTCGAGGCGGCCTGGAAATTCATCGATCCCATTCGCGACGCGTGGAGCCACTCGAGCGAACCGCCGAAGCCCTACACCGCCGGCACCTGGGGCCCGGCGGCCTCGATCGCGTTGATCGAGCGGGACGGGCGCACTTGGAACGAGGAATACGAATGAGCGCTGGGATCGAACGCCGCGAATTCGCCACCGGCGCCGAACTCGCGCCCGCATTCGCCGCCTGGAGCGGCGCGATCTTGCGCGAGGCCATCGCGGCGCGCGGCATCGCTTTGCTGGTCGTCTCCGGCGGTTCGACGCCAAAGCGATTCTTTCAGGCGCTGTCGGGCGAGACGCTGGACTGGACTCGCGTCATTGTCACGCTCGCCGACGAGCGCCGCGTCGCCGACGACCATCCGCGTTCGAACGCGAAGCTCGTGCGCGAGACGCTGCTCGTTGCCGACGCGGCGAAAGCCGAATTCGCGCCGCTCGCCGATGCGCGTCTCAGCGCCGAGTATGAACTCGCCGCCGCGAACGCGCGCGTCGCTCGCCTGCCCGCGCCCGCCGATCTCGTCGTGCTCGGCATGGGCGATGACGGCCATACGGCTTCCTGGTTTCCCGGCGCCGTCGGCCTCGCCGACGCGATGGACATTTCCGCGCGCGCGCCGGTCGCGGCCATCACGGCGCCCGGCGCCGCCGAGCCGCGCCTCACCCTCTCCGGGCGCGTGCTGTTGCGCGCGCGCAAAATCGCGTTGCAGATCGAAGGCCCGGACAAACTGGCGACCTTGGCGAAGGCGCTCGGCGACGGGCCGACCGAGGCGATGCCGATTCGCGCGGTGCTGCGGCAGGCCGAGGATCGTCTGACGATATTCTCTGCCGTGCGTTCCTAGACGCCGCCCTTGCGCGGCGGCGTCCGGGTCGCTCTACTCGCGCCACCGCCCAGGAGAGCGCGAAAGCATGGCCGCGAGAATCTGGATCGCCAACCGGGGCGAGATCGCCCTGCGCGTCGCGCGCTGCGCCGCGGATATGGGGCTATCGAGCGTCACGCCTTTCGCCGAGGACGAAGGGGATTGGCCCGCGCGCTTCGGACTTGAGAGCGTTGCGCTCGGCGTCGGCGGGCCGGCGGGTTTTCTCGACATGCGCCGCCAGATCGAACTCGCGAAGGCTTCGCGCTGCAACGCGCTGCATCCGGGCTACGGATTCTTGAGCGAGCGCGCCGATTTCGCCCGTGCAGTCGAGGCGGCGGGTCTCGTCTGGATCGGGCCGACGCCGGCTCAGATCGAATTGTTCGGCGACAAGGGCGCCGCGCGGGCGCAGGCGGAGGCTTGCGGCGTGCCGATCGCCGCGGGCAGCCGAGGCGCCGTGACATTGGCGGAGGCGCGCGAGTTTCTCATCGCCCATAACGGCGAAGCGATCGTCATCAAGGCCGTCGGCGGCGGCGGCGGGCGCGGAATGCGAATCGTGCGCAGCCTCGAAGACATTGACGAGGCTTATCGACGCTGCGCCTCCGAGGCCGGCAAAGCCTTCGCGGTTGAAGGCGTTTATGTCGAGCGTTTCGTCGAGCGCGCGCGTCACATCGAGATTCAGATCGTCGGGGACGGCCGAAATGTCGTCGCGCTCGGCGAGCGGGACTGCACGACGCAGATGCGCTTCCAGAAGCTCGTCGAGATTGCGCCGAGCCCGCGTCTCTCCCCCGCGATGCGCCAGGCGCTGACCGACGCTGCGCTGCGCATGGCCCGATCGACACACTACCGCAGCCTCGGCACATTCGAATTTCTGGTTGACGAGAGCGCGCGCGAGCTTCCCTTTGTGTTCATCGAAGCCAATCCGCGCTTGCAGGTCGAGCATACGGTGACCGAGGAAATTCTGGGACTCGATCTCGTGCGCTTGCAGATCGCTGTCGCGCTCGGCGCCGATCTGCCGAGCCTTGGCCTTACGCCGGATTTGGCGCCGAAGCCGCGCGGCTACGCCATTCAATGGCGCATCAACCAAGAGGTCGTCGATGCGGGCGAAGCGCGCCTCGCCGCCTTCCAGACGCCTTCGGGTCCGGGCGTGCGGGTCGATACGGCGATCGGCGTCGGCGCGAGCGTCTCCTCGCTCTACGACGCGCTGCTCGCCAAGCTGATCGTGCGCTCGCAGAGCGAGGATTTCGCCGACGCGCTTCGTCGCTCGCGCCGCGCGCTCGCCGAGATCAAGATCGAAGGCCCGTCAGTAAATCTCGCGTTGCTGCGCGCTCTGGCGACGCGGCCGGAATTTGAATCGCAGAACTTCGACGTCGGCTTCGTCGACGCTCATCTCGAAGCCCTCAAGCCGCCGCCCGCCGACGCCGGCGCCGAACTTGTCGACGACGGCGTCGCGATCGTGGCGCCGATGAGCGGGCGCCTCGTCGAATACTGCGTCGCAGCCGGTGATACGGTCGCGGCGGGCGCGCCGGTCGCCGTGATCGAAGCGATGAAAATGGAGCATCTCGTATTCGCGCCAAGGGCCGGGCGCGCGCGCCTTGGCGCCATCCACGTTGGCGATCACGCGCCGCAGGGCGCGCTGCTGCTTGCCCTCATCGACGCCGGCCCCCAAACGTCGACGGGCGCCGGGGAGATCGCGGTCGACGATCCGGCGCTTATTCGAGCCGACTTGCGACGCGCGCTCGACCGCCTCGGCGCGACGAAGGATTCGGCGCGCCCCGAGGCCGTCGCCAAACGCCACGCCCTTGGCCTCAGAACCGCGCGCGAAAACATCGCCGATCTCTGCGATCCCGACAGCTTTGTCGAATATGGCGCGCTCGCGGTCGCGGCGCAGCGAACGCGGCGCAGCAGCGAAGACCTGATCGCCAACACGCCCGCAGACGGCGTCGTCACCGGCGTCGGCGCCGTCAACGGCGCGGAATTCGGCGACGAAATCGCGCGAGCGGCCGTGATGGCCTATGACGCCACCGTGCTCGCGGGCACGCAAGGGTTCCGCGGCCATCAGAAGGCCGACCGCCTGATCGAGGTCGCGGACCGCAACCGGCTGCCGTTCGTGCTGTTCGCCGAAGGGGGCGGCGGACGACCCGGCGACGTCGACATGCCCATCGTCGCGGGCCTGCATGTGCCCACCTTCGCAGGCTTCGCCGCGCTCAGCGGCAAGGCGCCGCTGATCGGCGTCGTCGCGGGGCGCTGCTTCGCCGGCAACGCGGCGCTGCTGGGTTGCTGCGACGTCATCGTCGCGGCAAAGGGCGCCAATATCGGCATGGGCGGGCCGGCGATGGTCGAGGGCGGCGGGCTTGGCAAGTTCAAGCCCGAGGAGATCGGCCCTAGCGACGTGCAGGCGGCGAATGGCGTTATTGACCTGCTGGTTGCGGACGAGCGCGAGGCGGTCGCCGCTGCGCGCAAATATCTTTCCTATTTCCAGGGCCGGCGCGCCCACTGGCATTGCGCCGATCCGCGCGAATTGCGCGCCGCCGTTCCCGAGAACCGATCGCGCGTCTATGACATGCGCGCGCTGATGCGCGGGCTTGTCGACATCGACGAACTGCTGGAATTGCGCGCCGGCTTCGGGCGCGGAATTTTCACTGCGCTCGGCCGCATAGAGGGGCGGCCGATCGGCCTCATCGCCAACAATCCCGCCCATCTTGGCGGCGCGATCGACGCCGACGCCGCCGACAAGGCCGCGCGCTTCCTGCAAATGTGCAACGCGCACGCTCTGCCCATCGTCAGCCTCGTCGATACGCCGGGCTTCATGGTCGGCCCGGACATCGAGGCGAAGGCGCAAGTGCGCCACGTCTCGCGCCTGTTCGTCGCCTCGGCGGCGCTGCGCACGCCCTTCTTCGCCGTCGTCGTGCGCAAGGGCTATGGGCTTGGCGCAATGGCGATGACGGCGGGCGGATTTCATTCGCCCGACGCCATCGCTTCCTGGCCGAGCGGCGAATTCGGCGGCATGGGGCTGGAGGGCGCAGTCAGGCTGGGCTATCGACGCGAACTCGACGCCGCGTCCTCGCCCGCCGAGCGCGAGGCGTTGTTTCGCAAGCTATTGGCGCAACATTACGAGGCGGGCGGCGCCCTCAACATGGCCGCGACGCTGGAGATCGACGCGGTGATCGACCCGGCCGACACGCGCGCCTGGCTGACGCGAGGCCTGGCGACAGCGAAAACGCGCGAGCCGCGCAAGCCGACGATCGACGCCTGGTGAGCGCGGCCGCGCTCAGCCGAGGTTCAGTTCCTTGAAGAAGTCGTTGCCCTTGTCATCAATGACGATGAAGGCGGGAAAGTCCTCGACTTCGATCTTCCAGATCGCCTCCATGCCGAGTTCCGGATATTCGAGCGTCTCGACGTGGCGGATGCAGTCTTGCGCGAGCCGCGCGGCCGGGCCGCCGATCGAGCCGAGATAGAAGCCGCCATGTTCGGCGCAGGCCTTGCGCACCTGCGCTGAACGATTGCCCTTGGCGAGCATCACCATCGAGCCGCCCGCCGCCTGGAACTGATCGACGAAACTATCCATGCGCCCGGCCGTCGTCGGGCCGAACGAGCCGGAGGCATAGCCGACCGGCGTCTTGGCCGGACCGGCGTAATAGACCGGGTGGTTCTTGAAATAATCGGGCATTGGCTCGCCGCGATCGAGCCGCTCGCGAATTTTGGCGTGCGCGGCGTCGCGCGCGACGATCATCGTGCCGGTCAGCGCGAGCCGCGTCTTGATCGGGTATTTGCTGAGTTCGGCGAGAATTTCCTTCATCGGCTTCGAGAGGTCGATCTTCACCACCGCGCCGCCGAGCTTTTCTTCATCGACCGCAGGCAGGAAGCGAGCGGGGTCGTGCTCAAGCTCCTCGACGAACACGCCCTCGCGCGTGATCTTGCCGAGCGCCTGACGATCCGCCGAGCAGGAGACGCCGAGGCCGATCGGCAGCGAGGCGCCGTGGCGCGGCAACCGGATCACGCGCACGTCGTGGCAGAAATACTTTCCGCCGAATTGCGCGCCGACGCCGAGTTGCTGGGTGAGCTTGTGAATTTCCTCCTCCATCGCGAGGTCGCGGAACGCGCGCCCGCTGGCGTCGCCCGAAGTCGGCAATTCGTCGAGATATTTGGTCGAGGCGAGCTTGACGGTTTTCAGCGTCTGCTCCGCGCTCGTACCGCCGATGACGATGGCGAGGTGATAGGGCGGGCAGGCCGCGGTGCCGAGCGTCAGGATTTTTTCCTTGAGGAACGCGATCAGGCGATCGTGAGTCAGGATCGACGGCGTGCCCTGGAACAGGAAGGTCTTATTGGCGGAACCGCCGCCCTTGGCGATGAACAGGAACTTATAGGCGTCCTCGCCCTCGGCGGCGATTTCGATCTGCGCGGGCAGATTGTCGCCGGTGTTCTTCTCCTCGAACATCGAGAGCGGCGCAACCTGGCTGTAGCGCAGATTCTTTTTTTCGTAGGCGCCGCGAATGCCCTCGGCGATCGCCGCCTCGTCGCCCCCGTCCGTCCACACGAGCCGGCCCTTCTTGGCGACGACGATCGCGGTGCCGGTGTCCTGGCACATCGGCAACACGCCGCCGGCGGCGATATTGGCGTTCTTCAGGAGATCATAGGCGACGAATTTGTCGTTGGCGGTCGCCTCGGGATCGTCGAGAATTTTCGCGAGCTGTGCGAGATGGCCGGGGCGTAAGAGGTGATTGATGTCGATCATCGCCTGTTCGCTCAAGGCGCGCAGCGCCTCGGGCTCGACGACAAGGATTTCGCGCCCGAGCGCCGCCTCGACGCGCACGCCCTGCGACGTCAGTTTGCGATAGGGGGTCTTGTCCGGGCCGAGTTGGAACAGGGAATGATATTCGTGAGTCATGCGATCCGCTCCGATGGGCTTCGGCCCCGCTGCGGCCGGGAAAACGAGAACCGCGCCTCGCGAGCCCGGCCTCTACATAAGCGTCGCCGCGCCGCCCTGCCAGCGCGTCAGCTCGAGGCGAGCGCCGCGATGCCGTCGGCGATCCGCAAGGTGCGTCCGGCCATGTCGGCGTGCAGGCGCTCAACCATCTTGCCGTTGAGTTGAATGACGCCCTTGCCGGCGTTCTCGGGCTGTGAGAACGCTTCGATGATCGCGCGCGCGGCTTCGATCTCGGCCGCGCTCGGAGCGAACACCTCGTTGCAGATGTCGAGCTGGCTCGGATGGATCAGCGTCTTGCCGTCGAGCCCGAATTCGCGACCCTGCTCGCATTCGGCTCGGAAGCCCTCGAGATTCTGGATATCGTTATAGACGCCGTCGAGAACATCGCAGCCATGCGCGCGCGCGGCGGAGAGGCAAAGCGACAGCGCGGTCGCGAAGGCGGCGCGACCGGGCGTCAGGCGCGCGCGCGTTTCCTTCGCCAGATCGTTGAGCCCCATGACCAGCACTTCGAGCCGCGCGGTCGGATCGGCCGCCGTGGCGGCGATCGAACCGGCGCTTAGGATCGCCATCGGCGTCTCCATCATCGCCCAGATGCGCGTGCGCTCGGGCGCTTGAGCGTCGCGCAGCGCGCGCCCGGCGACCATGACGGCGCCGGGGCCGTCGACTTTGGGCAGCAGAATGGCGTCCGGCGCGGCGGCGATGGCGGCGGCGAGGTCTTCCTGGCCCCACGCTGTGTGCGGGCCATTGATGCGGATGACGACCTCGCGGGCGCCGAAGCCCCCGGCCCGCACGGCCTCGACGACCTGCGCGCGGGCGGCGACCTTCGCGTCGGGCGCAACGGAATCTTCGAGATCAAGGATGATCGCGTCAGCGGGCAGAGTTCGCGCCTTGGCGAGCGCCTTCGCGTTGGACCCCGGCATATACAGCACGCTGCGGCGCGGACGAGCGACCATGACAATCTCCTGACGACTTCGCAACATAGATTGTGCGGCGCAATATCG
Organism: Beijerinckiaceae bacterium; assembly: GCA_037446355.1. GTDB lineage: Bacteria > Pseudomonadota > Alphaproteobacteria > Rhizobiales > Beijerinckiaceae > Roseiarcus. The sequence goes on from JBBIIT010000031.1 coordinate 21,650, forward strand.
CTAGGGGGCCGGCGGGCGGGCGGGCGTCAGACTATCGGCGGAGGCGCCCCCGATGCGCCGGGCTGCGAACGGAAGCGCGAAGCCGATCAGCACGAAACGCGCGAGATGGTGGGCGCCGACATAGAGCGGGTCGAGACCGAGCGCGAAAGCCATCATCGTCATCGCCTCCAGTCCGCCGGGCGCGAAGGCGACGAGAGTTTCCGCGAACGGCAGGTTGACCGCATAGGCGGCCGTCCATGCGAAAGCGGCGGCGACCGCGAAGGCCGCAAGGAACGAAGTCGCCGCGGCGATCAGCGAGCGGTGCAGCAATTCCCAGTCGAAGCCGACGAAGCGCGCGCCGACCCAGGCGCCGATCAGCGTCTGCGCCAGAACCTGGGCGCCCGGCGCGAACCGGCCGGGGGCCCAGCCGGTTGCATGCGCGAGGCCGGAAACGACGATCGCAGTGTAAAGCGTGCCGCTCGACAGGCCGCGCCGCTCAAGCCAAGCGCCGACCGCCCAGGCGAGGCCCAGCATAACCAGCGTGTCGGCGATGGGATCGACGGCGTAAGCGATGGCCGGGATCGTCACGCCGATGCGAGCGACGATGGGCACAATCGCCATCAGCACGAAGATGCGGAAGAGCTGAATGACCGCCAGCCGCGCCATGTCGGCGCCCGCGGGCTCTGCGACGATGAAGACGTAGGACAGCGCGCCGGGTACGGCGCTGTAGAACGCGGTGCGCCGACTGACTCCGGGCGCGCGCGTCAGCACCAAATAGGACGCCGCGGTCATGCCGGCGAGCGCGAAGGCCATCAGCAACAGCGACAGGGGATAGCGGGCGAGCGTGTGCAGCGTCGCCGGCGTCAGACCCGATCCCATGCCGACGCCGGTGAGCGCGATCGCGAATTGCCGCAATGGCGTCGGAAAAATCGCCGCGCGCCCAAGAGCCGCGAGAACCGCGACCGCGAGCATGGCGCCGGAGAGCCAGCCGGCCGGCACGCGGGCCAGGGCGAGCGCGCCGCCGCCGGCGAGCGCCGTCAGCAGCGTCGTCGCCAGCGCCCATGTTTTCGCCTGCGACTCTCGCGCCGGCGTCAAGTTAGCGCGCCAGCCAGGCCGCGAGCCGCCGCGTCGCCTCGGCCATCTCCTCGGGCGCCCGCGCGAAGCAGATGCGCAGATGGCCTTCGCCGCCAGGGCCGAAGGCCGATCCCGGCGCTACGCCGACGCCCGCCTCGTCGACGAGCCGCAACGCCAGTTTGCGCGAATCCGGTTCGCCCTCGATCGCGCAGAAGAGATAGAACGCCCCATCGGGACGCGAGAAGCGCACCCGGTTCGTCGCGGCCAAGCCATCCGCCAAGATGTCGCGCGAGGCGCACATTCGCGCGAGGCATTGCGCGATAAAGGGCTCGCCGTCATTCAGCGCCGCTACGGCCGCGCGTTGGCTCGGCACAGGAACGCCCGAAGTCGAGAATTGCACGAAATTCTCGATCGCGGGGGCCAGCGCTGGCGGCGCCTCGAGCCAGCCGATGCGCCAACCCGTCATCGCCCAGTTCTTCGACAAAGTCTGGATGAACAGGATTTTGTCGTTGGGGGCCATCACGTCATGAAACGAGGGCGCGCGCGCGCCGCCATAAGTCAGCCGTCCGTAAATTTCGTCGGCGACTATCCAGAGGTTATGACGGCGCGCGAGATCCAGTGTCGCGACCAACTCCTCGCGGCTCGCGACATAGCCGGTCGGATTGGCGGGCGAATTGAAGAAAATCGCCCGCGTCGCCGGCGTGACGGCGGCGGCGAGGCGCTCGGGATCGAGCCGCCAGGTCGATCCGCGCTCGAGCGGGACGAAGGCCGCGCGCGCGCCGTTCGCCGCGAGCGCGCCGGCGAAATTCGGCCAGGCGGGCGAGGGAACGAGCGCCTCTTCGCCCGGACCGACCGTCAGCCGCGTCGCGATGTCGAGCGCATGCATCCCGCCGATGGTGACGAAGAAGCGGGCGGGCGAGAAATCGCCGCCGCCCGCGGCCCCGCCGTACACGCGCGTCATGTAGCGCGCAATCGCCTCGCGCAGTTCGGGCAGGCCGGCCTGGTAAGTGTAAAATGTCTCGCCGCGATCGATCGAAGCCTTGGCCGCCTCGCCGATAAATTCGGGCGTCGGCAGATCGCCTTCGCCGACCCAAAGCGGGATCAGACCTTGGCGGCGGCGTCCGTAATCGAAAACTTCGACGATGCCGCTCGGTTCGAGCGAACGCGCGGCGGGTCGGATCTCGGCGAGCCAATCGCGCGGGGTCGCCCGCGCAAGATCGTTGAGTGCGTGCATGGGCGCGTTCTGAACGAGCCGAACGCCGACCGCAAGCACGTTTGCTCGCGTCGCGGGGCCGCGCCTTGTCGCGACCTCGCGACGTCCAGCGCCGGATCAGCGCTTGGCGAGCGCGTCGCGAATCTGGGTGAGCAGCACGATTTCGTCGCTGGGCGGCGGCGGCGCGGCCGGAGTGGCCGAAGCGGCCGGGGCTGGCTTTTTCATGCTGTTGAGGCCTTTGACGACGAAGAACAGCGCGAACGCGATAATGAGGAAATTGATGACGATGGTGATGAAATCGCCGTAGGCGAGGACGTTGCCCTGCTTCTTGGCCTCGACGAGGCTGTTGGCGGTGACGCCGCTGGACAAGGGGATGAAATAACTGGTGAAATCCGCTTTGCCGGCGATACCGATGATCGGCATGATGATGTCGTTGACGAGCGCGTCGACAATTTTCCCGAACGCGGCGCCGATGATCACGCCGATGGCGAGATCCATCACATTCCCCTTCATCGCAAAATCTTTGAATTCTTGTAACATCGATAATCTCCCCTTATATAACCGTACAAATAAGCCCGAAGCTAAACCGTCCCCCGGGATGCGCGGAAAGCTAAAGGTAAAAAAAGAGAAAAGAAAGCCTGCGAGGTCGCCGTCCGCCGCAAAGAACAGTTGAATTTTCGGCCTTTCTTGGATTAGCGGCCGATATACCCGCTCACTCGACGAAAGCCCCGATCCTTACTTGAAGGCCCGGGCCATTGTCCTTTGCGATATATCGCAGATCATGAAGCTCCGCGACGGCCGCCACGAGGCTAAGTCCCAGCCCGGCGCCCGGTGTGGCGCGCGAGGCGTCGGCGCGGAAAAAGCGGTCGAAAAGACGCGGCAGGTCCGCCGGCGCCACTCCGGGGCCGTTGTCGGCGACGACGAGCGTTGGACCTTTCGGGCCCGCTTCGACCGAGACTTCGATGCGCGCGCCGCGCTCGGTGTGGCGAATCGCGTTGTCGACGACATTGGCGATCATCTGCACCAGCAATTCCCGATCGCCGCGCAGGCGCCAGACCTCGTCGAGGCGGGCCACCAGAGTCTTGCCCTCCTCCTCGGCCGCCGGCCCGAACGCCTCGACCACCTCGCGAGCAAGGTCGCTCAGATCGAGCGGCGTAAAGCGCGCGCGTCGGGCGCCAGCCTCGATCTGGCCGATGCTCAGCAGCGCCTCGAAAGTTTCCAGCACGCCCTCGACATCTCCGATCGCCGCCTCAACCTCGGGTCGCGCGACGCTCAGCGCGGCGTCGTCGCGCATCGCTTCGAGACGCCGCAGCAGGTGCGCCATCGGCTTGCGCAAATCGTGGGCGATGTTGGCGCTAACGTCGCGATTGACGGCGAACAGCTTCTCGAGCCGATCGAACATGCGATTGAACGTGCTGGCGAGGGAGGAGAGATCGTCGTCGAAACCGGCCTCCGGGATTCGACGCCGCCAGTCGCCCGCCATGATGTCGCGCGCGGCGCGGCTCATCGCTTCGATACGGGTCACGAAGCGCGCGCTCAGCCACAGACCGCCGGCGACCCCCAGGGCGAGCATGATCGCCAGCGCCCAACTGAACGCGCCCAAAACCAAGGTCGGCAGATTTCGCGAGCGCCGCCATTCGTCGCCGACCAGCAGCCACGCGCCGTCGCCAAGGCGCAACGCGAGCGCGTGTACGAGCTCGGGCTGCGTGGCCTGGATTTCGTCGGGCTCCGCTTCGGAGAGATCGTTCCAGCCGGCGACCAGCGGCTTGCCGGCCTCGGGGGCGAGTTCGCCGGCCAGGCTCCGCCCTTGCGCGTCGATGAGACCGTAGCTCATCGGCGCGGACCCGAGCGAACGCGCCTCGATCACCGCGATCAGCCGGTCGCGCCCCTTGAGGTCGAATTCGCGCTTCAGCGCGTCGTCCTCTTCGACGATGCGCGCTTCGAAGGCCGCGCGCGTCTCGTTGCGGATCGCCAGATAGACGAAGGCGCCGAGCGTCACCACCGAGCAGGTGAACAAGACAAGATAAATCGCGGCCAGGCGAAAGCTCGTCGAGCGGATAAGCCTAAGTCGGGGCACGCAATGCGTATCCTGCGCCGCGGATGGTTTGAATCAGCGCGGGCGAGCGGCCGCGATCGACCTTCGAGCGCAAACGGCTGAGATGGGTCTCGACGATATTCGTCCTGGGATCAAAGTGAAAGTCCCAAATCTTTTCGAGCAGCATCCGCCGCGTGACGACGCGCCCCTCGCTGCGCAGCAGGAATTCTAGCAACTGGAATTCACGCGGCTGCAACTCGATGAGTTCCCCACCCCGGCGCACGGTGCGCCGGATCAGGTCCATTTCGAGATCGAGCAGGCAAAGAACCGTCGCTTCGCCGCCAAGCGCCGGGCGGCGCGCCAGCGCCTGCAAGCGCGCGCTCAGTTCCTCGAAGGCGAAGGGTTTGACGAGATAGTCGTCGCCGCCCGCCTCCAGACCCGCGACCCTCTCGTCGATGCCCGACAGATGAGTAAGAAACAGCACTGGTGTGGAGACGCCCGCCTCTCGCGCCGCGCGAATAACGCCGAGGCCGTCCAGCCCGGGCAACATGCGATCGAGCACCACGACGTCGAAGCGCCCCGTCAGCAGGGCCTTCAGCCCGATCTCGCCGTCCGCGGCGATCTCGACTTCATGTCCCCGCGCCATAAGCTTATCGGCCAAGAACTTGGCCGCTTCGATTTCGTCCTCGACGACGAGAATTCTCATTCGGCCGGCGCAATGCTGACACGACGTCGCGCCGGGCGGCGCCAGAACATGCGCGCGAACACGGGATCGCCCCACAATTGATGCGCCAGCGCCATCAGCGCATGGCCGATCACATAGGCCCACATCAGATTGCCCGCCAACGAATGCAGCCCCATAACGGTGCGCCCGTAGCTTGTCCCGTTGAAAACGAAATACCAGGCCGCCCCGCTCAAAGCGAGGAATGAGGCCAGCGACAATCCGAGCCCGTGAACGGCGCTTGCGAGCGCGTCGAGGCGCAACGAAGGCGTCCGCCCGGCGAGGATCTGCCGCACCGGTCCAACGACGTCGGCAATCACCGCGGCCCGGCCCTCGCGGGAAAACCAGGGCACGAGCCTGACAAGCGGCGTCTCCGCCCGATTGCGAACCAGGACCCAGAGCCAAAACAGCGTCAGCGCGCCGACGCCGACAACCCCTATCCATTCATGCAGGAACAGCGGCCGCTCCGGCGCTTCGCCCGGCAGGGGACGCTCCGCGAACAGGCTGCTGCCGAGTTGATGCAGCACCACGAGCAGCACGGTCAGATGCAAAGCGCGGGTGGCGTGAGAACGAACGAGCGACATACTCATGAATCCTTAACTCTGATCTCAATCCGTGAATAACGGAAACTTCTTGCGCGCAGCCGAAACGCGCCGGTCTAGTTTTTGTAGAGGTCGTGGCAGGAGCGGCATTCGCCGCGAAGTTCGACGACGCGACGCTTGATTTCGTCGGGCTGCCCAAGTTGATCGAGGCCGGCGCTCGCTACCAGCTCGAACCGCGCGAACCGGGCCTTGACGTCCCTGGCGGCGGCGCTCGTCCCGCTCGCACGCGTCTGCAAGTCCCTGGCGTCGCCGACGAAAGTTTCGAGAATTCTTCGCATCCCCGCTTCATTGTAGGCTGCGCGGTTCGCTAGCATCGCGTCCGCCGCGTTGGCCTGCGCCTTCCAGTCATTCATCAGCGCTTTCAGCCGCGGGGCGGCGTCAGCAGCGCCGACGAAGGCGACAAGAAGACTCGCGACAATAATAGTGCGAACCCTAATCAAGGCGATCTCCAATCTTGTGCGTTGCAATATGCTCCTGGGCCGATGGCGCGACCGTGGCGCTCACTTTACTTTTTTGTAATGCCGACCGAGGCGCCGCCCCGCTTGCCATCGGCCGCGAGCGCGACAAGATGGACGGATGGAAATTGCTGCGACCTCGTCGGCCGAGTTGGATTTCGCGATCGAAAGCGCGCAATTCGGTTTCGCCGCGCTGGACGAAAACCTGATCGTGCGCGAGCGGCGGGGGGCGCTCGCGCGCTGGCTCCCGGAAGTCGGAAGCCCCTGCACGCAATCGGGCCTTCTGTTCGCGATGGACTCGCTTTTCGTGGACCTCCGGGCGCCGGGCGCGAAGCCGGTCCGGTTGCCGTCCGTGGGAATTGGCGACGCCATGGGCGAGCGCGTCAATATCTCGATCGGCTGGAACCTTCGCTCGCGCCGTTATGTCGTCGTCGTCGCGCCCGACGACGGGACCGAGCAAATGGATCGCCTGCTGATCCAGCAAAGGCGCGAGCGACAGGTCTTGCAGCAGCAGGCTGCGGCGATCGAAGATCGGCTGCGTGTTTCGACCGCGCTTTATCGCGAGATCGTCGAGACGACCGACGATGCGGTTTTGCGCTTCGGTCCCGATCTCACTTTGTCATTTGTCAGCGCGCCGGCTTCGGCGCTGATCGGCATCGGCCGCGAAAGCGCGCTGGGCGGAACGGTCCGAGAGTTGCTGCCGTTGCCGGGCCATGAAAACCGCTGGCGCGCGGACATGTGCGCATCAGGCCCCGCTTCGTTTGAACAGCCGGTTCGGCGCGCCGACGGCCAGACTCGGTGGGTCTGGTGGAGCGTGCGCTGGCTCGGAGAGGACGATGGGCCCCGCGAATTCCAGGCCGTCGGCCGCGACGTCACCGAGACCCGCCGCCTGCGCGCGGAACTGGAAAAGGCGAACGAAGACGCTAAGTTCGCCGCCCTCGCGCAGGAGCGGCTGCGTATCGCGCACGATTTGCACGACACCTTCATTCACTCGATCGTCACAACCCTGGCCCGGCTTTCGCTGATGCGACGAAGCGCGCCCGACGGCGCGCTGAAGCAGGAAATCGAGGAAGCCGAGCGGGAAACGCGGGCGGGCCTACGGCAGGCTCGCGAAGCCGTTGGCGCGCTGCGCGCGGATTTCGAATATCCGGACGGCCCAGCGCGGTCGCTGATCGCGGCCGGCGAGGCGCTTCGCCCGCGCATGGAGGTCGAACTGCAGATCGACGACGATCTCGGACCGCTCCCGCGCGCGCAAACGACCGCGATCGTTCGCATCGCTCGCGAGGCGTTGCGCAACGTCGAGCGGCATTCGGGCGCGCGCAGGGTCGAAATCCAACTCGCGCGGTCCGGGGACGGGGTGCGCCTGCGCATCGCCGACGACGGCATCGGCATGGATCCGCGTCGCTCGTCCTCGGGCCATTATGGCCTCGTCGGCATGGCCGAGCAGGCCCGTTTCGCAGGAGGCGCGCTGGAGATCGCCGCCGCGCCGCTCGGCGGCGTCGAGGTGCGCCTCGCCCTTCCTGCGAGCTGAAGCCGCAGGTTTCCCAACTTGCGACGGAACGACTATAGGATGCCGCCGCGAGGATGGGCATGAGCGGGCAAAAAATTCGACTGTTGATCGCTGAGGATCAACCCGTCATTCGACGCGCTCTGGTCGCGATGTTCGAACGCGAACCCGATATCGACGTAGTCGGCGAGGCCGGCGACGGCGCCGAGGCGCTGCGCCTGGCCGGCGTCGCGGAACCGACGGTTGCGCTGCTCGACATCAAGATGCCGCGCCTCGACGGCATCGAGGCCGCCAGGCTCATATCCAAGCAGCATTCAAAGGTGCGCATCGTCATGCTGACGACCTTCGACTCCGACAACCTCGTGTTTCAGGCGATCCTCGCCGGCGCCATCGGTTATCTCCTGAAGGACGCCGAGGACGCCGAGGTGATCGCGACCGTGCGCGAAGCGGCGCGCGGGCGCTCGCGCATGTCGCCTTCGATCGCGCGGCGAGTGATCGACGACTTCCGGCGCGTCAAGCTCCTGCGCGCGCCCGACGCGCAAGCAAGCGACGAGCCGCTGACCGAGCGCGAAAGCGAAATTCTTGGTTTGATTGGCGCCGGCAAGACGAATCGCGACATCGGCGCCGAGCTTCGCCTTGCCGAAGGCACTGTCAAGAATCACGTAAGCAACATTCTTTCGAAACTCCATGCGCGTTCGCGCACGGAACTTGCCATTCGGGCGCTCAAGCAGACGCTCTAAAAATTCTCCCGCGACTTCGCGTCGCGGATGACTTTCGACACATGGAAAGTTTCGCGGCTGGACCGAATATTCCTAGCCGGAAGCGGAATGAGATTATGTCTGCCTCGCGACAAACCACGGGATCGGCATATCCCCTAGCGTGCGAACGTGACGGCGCCTCGTCGGCGATCGTAACCCTTGTCGCGGAGCGCGCGGATGACCATGCCCGCCTCGCGAGCTGCGTTCGGGCGTGCGCGGTATTTCATGATGCGCGCTTCGTTCTCGCGGATGCGGCGAATTGGCGCGCTCGCACCGACGCCGGCGCGCCCGAGTTGGCGATCGTCGTTCTCGGTCCCGCGCCGGCCCGGCGCCTCCTCGACCGTCTCGACGCCGCCGCGCGCTCCTGCGCTTTGATTGTCGTGGCCGACCGCGACGCGGTCGCGGCGCTCGCGGCCTCCGATTGCGCGCGCAGCCGCGCCCTGATCCCTTGGGACGACTTCTGCCCGGCCGCGCTTGAAGTCGCCTACGCCGCGCTGGTGCGCGCGCGCGTAAACGAAAGCCGGCTGCTCGGCGTCGTGGCCGATCAGAATCGACTGTCCGCGCGCCTTGGACCGCTGACCGCGCGGATGCGCGCGTCGGTGGTTGACGTGCGGGCGCGGTTCAACGACTTGCCGCGCGCGGGCGCGGCCGACCCCAGCGCGACGCTCGCGCGCGACGCCGTGGCGGCTCTCGTTGAAGCCGAAGCGGAAATATCGAGCACGCTGCGCGCCGTGGATTTCGCGCTGAACGCGGCGCGCGCGCCCGATCTCAATCGCCTCGTGGAGCGTCTGGTCGAGGAATGGGCGCGCGAAGAGGGCCTCGCCGTTTCGGCGCTAACCGGCGAAGGACCGTTGACCTTGGAAGTCCCCGCTAACGCGCTTGAAACGTGGCTGCGCGCGCTCGCCGAGCATTGGCGGCGACGGCGCCGATCCGGAGACGGCCTCGAGTTCATCGTTTGGGACGCCGGCGAAATCGCCCGCATCGCGGTAGTGTTCTCGCGGACGCCCGGCGCGGACCGCGAAAGCCCGCGCGCCTTCGTCTCCAGGCTCGTCGAAGAATTGCGGACGCTGTCGGCGGGCTGCGGCGCGCGCATCGAGGCGCCCGCGCCCACGCCGGCGGCGACCCATCGTGAAATCCTGACGGTCGCCCTGCCGAAGCGCCGCGCCCGCCGAGCGCGCGTGTTGGCGCGGCCGGCGGTATTCGGTTTGGCGTTGGCGGATTCGGATCGAGATTGAGCGCGCGCTTTCGAGCGAAACGTCAGAGCCCGCGCCGCACAATCCCAGCGCCAAGATCCGCGAACATCTCGCGCACGCCCTGTCCTGTGAGCGCGCTCGTACGCGCGAGAGTGGCCGGGTCGATCTCCGGGGGCGTCTGCGCGGTGCGGCTCTCGACAAGATCGATCTTGTTGAGCACGGCGCGGATTTCGCGCCCAGGTCGCCGCTCGGCGAAGCCGCGCGCGAGTGAAGCCATCTTCACCAGCGTCGCGGGTCGCGACGCGTCGGCGACGACGACGGCCGCCGAGGCGCCAAGCATATAGACGGTCTCGAAGATCGACATGCCGAAATCGCCGTCGGTGTCCCAGAGGATCAGCCGCAGCGGCCCACTCGGCAGGGCGAGGTCATAGGCGAGGACGTCCACGCCTAGCGTCGTTTTGTAGTCGGCCTCGAACTTGTCCCAAAGCAAGCGGCGGGCGAGCGAGGATTTGCCGACGCCGATGTCGCCGAGCAACATGACCTTGGCGCTCTCGCTCACCGCGCGGTTTCCCCCGGGAAAAGCAGTTCGAAGGTCACCCTGCGATTGCGCATCCTCGATACGCCGACGTCTTCGGAGATCGGGTTTTGCGCGCCGCGCCCTACCCTTCCCAGCTTGTCAGCGGCGACGCCGCGCGCGACGAGTTCGTTCGCGACTTTCTCGGCGCGAAGGCGCGAGACTTCGGCGTTGCCGATGACCGTGCCGGTTTCGTCGGCGTAACCGACGACGCGAAAGCCCTCGCCGGCTTTCTTCAGCGTCGCGGCCAACGAATCGAGCAACCTTGTCGCCGCTGCGGAGTCCGCGAATGTGTCGCGCTCGGCGAAGAAGATTACCGCTTCGCGGGCCGCCTCGGCGAGCGTCCGGCGCGGATCATCGAGCGAGGCTTGCAACGTTTCCAGCCGCCGCTGCGTCAGCGCCAACGCGGAATTGACGGCGGCGAGATCGTCGGCGGGCGCGGCGCGCCTCCGCAGGACGGCGTCCAGTTCGAGCTTGATCGCGCCCATCGCTTCGGCGAGCGAAGCCGACTGGCGCTTCAGCGCCTCGATTTCGTCGTGCGCGGCCTTGGCTTCCGCCTCGTTGCGAGAGGTCTGCGCGTCGAAGCGGCGCTGGAGCAGCGTGATCCCCTCCGCTGTGCGCTTGACGGACTCGCGGGCGGACAACGCCGTTTCCTCGGCCGCGACGATCTGCACGCGCGGGACCACTTTCAGCGGCGCGGCGGCGGGCGCGAGCGCGGCGACGAGACGATCCACCGAATCATTCGAGCCGGCGAGGCCTTCGACGGCGACGGTTCTATCGGTCCAGTTTTCGCCGACGCCCAGCGGAAAACCGGCCAGCCCCGGATCGGCGGCGAGCGCCTGTCCAAAGGCGTCGCGGATCGCCACGTCCTTGCGCCAGCGATGAACCGGGCCCGACAAGGCCCAGGCGAGGAGCGCGAGAACGACCAGTCCGACCACGGCGAGCGCCCCGCCCGACGATTTTCTCGGCTCCGGCGTCGCGCCAAGCGCGCTCCGAGCGAGCGCGGCGAGATCGGCTTCGCCGATCGGCTCGTCGCGGTCGTGGCGGTCAACCAACCCCATGAATCCGGCGTCGAGGTTCTGTTGATCCCTGCGCGAGGGCGAACCCACGACTTCGGCCGCCAGGATCACCCGCGCGGAGGCGCGCAGGAAAATCTGGCTTCCGCCGAGGTCGAGCGTGCGCAACTCGCCGTGGCGTTCGGACAGAACCGTCGACGCGAACTCGCTGATCGCGGCGATCATGCCGCTGATCAATTCGGGATTGTCGCGCGCGTCGCCACCCGGCCGCCATTGCGCGAGCAATCGTCCGCTGCCGCGCTCGAGCAGCAGGATGCGCGCAAAGTTCGCACCGCGCGCTTCGGAAAGCGCGATCTCCGCGACCGAGCGCCCGGTCGCCAGAGAACGCAGCCGCAAGCGCCACTGCTGGGTCGACACCAGCGAGTCGAGGCGCTGATTGATCGCGTCCAACAACTCGCGGAACGCATTGGCGACCGCCGCGCTGACCAGGCGGCCGGCGATCGGGTAAAGCGCCTCGACCATCATGTCGCGCGAGTTATGGATTTCGCTGCGGATCGCGGCGACGACGACCGGAGCGACAGCCGCGGCAAGTTCGCGATGGCGCGCGATCTCGGCGCGGCGAAATGCTTCGACCAGAACTTGCGCAGTCGCCGCCTCGAGATGGCCGGCGTCGCCGACCCAGGCTTCAAGCCCTTGGATCTGGGCTTCCGCGGCTTTCAGCCGCTCCGCCTCCGGCGTGAACAGCAACGCCTTCAGACGCTCGATCTCGCTCGCCTCGCCGCCGGGAGCGGGCATTTCGATCCAACCTTCTATTTTGCTTTGCGGGCGCCGCTCATGTTGCGGATGTTCGCGCCGAGCTGCGCGATCGCGGCGCCGATATCATCGATCGCGCCGGCCTGCGAATGCTCGGCTTCGGATTGGTTCGCGGCCATGCGAGATTCGATCTCAGCGAAACGCGCATTCATCGTGGCGCTCAAGGCCTCCAGCCTATCTTCGAGCGCCTTCAGGCCCTGCTCCGTCGTGCGTTTGGCCTCGCCGAATAGCAGCTCGCGGACTTGCTCGATCACGCCGGCGGAATTGGCGCCATTCGCCCGCGCCACTTCCGAGGTCGCCTCTTCGAACTTCGCGACCGAGCTGGAATTCGCCTTTTCTCCACGCATGGAAACCCCCGCCACCTGTCAATTTTTCGGCCGCGCCGTCGCCGCGGCGCGAATTGCCGGCTTAATAACATCAAAAACGAGCTAGATCGAATCGAAAGAGGTCAAAAGGCCTTCGCGCCGCCGTCGCCACGGTCATCCGTGGATTTCGGCTTCCGCTTGTGGCGTTTCGCGACATCCGGCTTGGCCGCGCCAGCGAGGCCGGCGACACGTTGGCGCAGCGCCGCGGCCCGGGCTTCGGTCAGCCGCGAGGCGCAAAAACCGTGGCGCGCCTCGCCAACGTAATCTCGGCAGACGTCGTCGCGCTGAGCGGCGAAGTCGCTCTGTTCGCGGTTCAGCCCCTCGTCCGCCGATTTGTCGCGCTCGGCTAGCGTGCGAAGACTCGCCGCGATCGAGGCGTCGGCGGCCGCGCGCGCGCGCGTAACGGCTTTAGTCCCCTTATCGAGCAAAGTCGGATCAGGCCCCCAAAGTCCGCTCGGGCTCGCTTGACAGTCGGCCGCCTGAAACACACACGCGGTCGTCTGCGCGGGGACCAACACCGCGCCGGTGACGACGTCGAAGCTCAGTTCGCAGGCGGGAATGTCGGCTGAAAACCTCGCTAGGCCCTCCGGCTCGCCTTGACTCGCGGCGACGATGGGCGATGCGCCGACGATGTCGATGCGGCATTTTTGAGCGGGATTGGAAATGACTTCGCCGGCGAGCGTGAATTTGTCGATGCGCAGGTTCCCGCCGTCGCTCGAAAGCGACAGCTCGCCCTCCGCGCCATTGAGCTTCAGCGGTTGTCCGCTGATTTCGGCGAGGCTCGGCGCGCGCATCGCGCCTGCGCGGCTCGCGTCCAAAGGCCGGTGCGGCTTCTTGGCCGCGGCGGGTTGGTCGGCGGGCGTCCCGGCGTCGGGAGCAACCGCGCCGGGCAACGACATTTGCGCTTCGGCTTGGCCGGCGGCCAGAGAGCAAATGAGCGCCGTCACGGCGAAGAATCGGTTCATTCCGGCAATCTAATGTGCGGCGCAACAAAGGGGAAGCCGGCCGCGCCGCCCTGGCCCGCTCGAGCCCGCAAATTTTCCCAAAATTTCTGCCTCGTTCGCCGGTCCGACGCGCCTTGCGCGCCCAAGGACCCCCTCTTATATACCCGCCACGAACAGCGTTGGGGCATTCGGGCCTTTATCGTTGAGTTTGAAACGTAGCATCGGGGACCGGGGATCGAAGGGTCGGCGCAAGTCGACCGCGCGTTCTCCAGGCCGGGCCGCTTCGGGGCCTAGCGGTTTCGCGAAACCATGGGGATGAGTTCAATGGCTAAAGTTATCGGCATCGACCTGGGAACCACCAATTCCTGCGTCGCGGTCATGGAAGGCGCGACGCCGAAGGTGATCGAGAATTCCGAGGGCGCGCGCACGACGCCGTCCATCGTCGCTTTCACGGACGACGGCGAACGTCTGGTCGGCCAGCCCGCCAAGCGGCAGGGCGTCACCAATCCCGAGCGCACGTTCTTCGCGATCAAGCGCCTCATCGGCCGCTCTTTCGACGATCCGATGACCAAGAAGGACATGGGCCTCGTCCCCTACAAGATCGTCAAGGCCGGCAACGGCGACGCTTGGGTCACGGCCGACGGCAAGCAATATTCTCCCTCGCAAATTTCCGCCTTCACTTTGCAGAAGATGAAGGAAACCGCGGAGGCGCATCTGGGCGGTCCGGTGACGCAGGCTGTCATCACCGTCCCGGCCTATTTCAACGACGCCCAGCGTCAGGCCACGAAGGACGCCGGTAAGATCGCCGGCCTCGAAGTGCTGCGCATCATCAACGAGCCGACCGCCGCCGCGCTTGCCTATGGCCTCGACAAAAAGAAGAGCGGCACGATCGCAGTCTATGACCTCGGCGGCGGCACGTTCGACATTTCGATCCTCGAAATCGGCGACGGCGTCTTCGAAGTGAAGTCGACGAACGGCGACACGTTCCTGGGCGGCGAGGATTTCGACATGCGCCTGGTCGAGTATCTGTCCGCCGAGTTCAAGAAGGAGCAGGGCATCGACCTGACCAAGGACAAGCTCGCTTTGCAACGCCTGAAAGAGGCGGCCGAAAAGGCCAAGATCGAGCTGTCCTCGGCGACGCAGACCGACATCAACCTGCCCTACATCACCGCCGACGCGACCGGGCCGAAGCATCTCGCGCTCAAGCTGACGCGCGCCAAGTACGAGGCGCTGGTCGACGACCTGATCCAGCGCACCGTGGAGCCGTGCCGCAAGGCGCTCAAGGACGCCGGCCTCGCGGCCGGTCAAGTCGACGAGGTCGTGCTCGTCGGCGGAATGACGCGAATGCCCAAGGTGCAGGAAGTCGTCAAGCAGTTCTTCGGCAAAGAGCCCCATAAGGGCGTCAACCCGGACGAAGTCGTCGCCATCGGCGCGGCGGTCCAGGCCGGCGTTCTCCAGGGCGACGTCAAGGACGTGCTGCTGCTCGACGTGACGCCGCTTTCGCTCGGCATCGAGACTCTCGGCGGGGTGTTCACGCGCCTCATCGAGCGCAATACGACGATCCCGACCAAGAAGAGCCAGGTGTTCTCGACCGCAGAGGATAACCAGACCGCGGTGACGATCCGGGTGTTCCAGGGCGAACGCGAAATGGCCGCCGACAACAAGGCGCTCGGCCAGTTCGATCTCGTCGGCCTGCCCTCCGCGCCGCGCGGCGTGCCGCAGATCGAAGTCACGTTCGACATCGATGCGAACGGCATCGTCAACGTCACCGCCAAGGATAAGGCGACCAACAAGGAACAGCAGATCCGCATCCAGGCCTCGGGCGGCCTCAGCGACTCCGACATCGACAAGATGGTGAAGGACGCCGAAGCCCACGCAGCCGAAGACAAGAAGCGCCGCGAGGCGGTCGACGCCAAGAACCACGGCGAAAGCCTCGCGCACGACGCCGAGAAGTCGCTGAAGGAATACGGCGACAAAGTCTCGGCGGCCGACAAGAGCGCGATCGAATCCGCGGTCGCCGCTCTTCGCACGGCGCTGCAAGGCGATGATGTCGAGACGATCACCGCCCGCACCAACGATCTGATGCAAGCGCAGATGAAGCTCGGCGAGGCGATGTACAAAGCGCAACAGGCGGCGGGCGAGCAGCCCGCGGCGGGCGCCGAGGCGCCGAAAGACGACGTCATCGATGCGGAATTCCGCGAAGTCGACGACGACAAGAAGAAGTCTGCGTAAGGCGGAAAGCCAAGCGCCCCCTCGCCCGGCAGGGTCAGGGGGCGCCGATTTGTTCGGCGTTTCGCGCGGGGGCGGAGCCGGCCGGCGGTTGACGCGGGCGCGGCGCGGAACCATAGGTGGTCGCGAAAACGGCCGGCGCGTGCGCCTTGGAAGAAGAACCGGGTTGCTGACGACGTGGCCAAGAACGATTTCTACGAGATTCTCGGGGTTTCCAAGACCGCCAGCGACGCTGAACTGAAATCGGCGTTCCGCAAAGCGGCGATGCAATGCCATCCCGACCGCCATCCCGGCGACGCCCAGGCCGAGGCTAGGTTCAAGGAATTAAACGAAGCCTATCAGCACCTTTCCGACCCGCAAAAGCGCGCGGCTTACGACCGCTACGGCCATGCGGCTTTCGAGCAGGGCGGCGGCGGCATGAACGAGGGCTTCGCCTCGTCGATGTCGGACATTTTCGACGATCTCTTCGGCGACATGATGGGCCGACGCAGCGGGCGCGGCGGCTCGGGCAAGGAGCGCGGCGCGGACCTGCGCTACAACCTCGAGATCACGCTCGAGGAGGCCTATCACGGCAAGAACGCCACCCTGAAAATGCCGACCTCGGTGACCTGCGAGACGTGCACGGGGTCGGGCGCCAAGGCGGGCTCGAAGCCGACGACTTGCAAGACTTGCGCGGGGCACGGGCGCGTGCGCGCCCAGCAGGGGTTCTTCGCCATCGAGCGCACCTGCCCGACCTGCCAGGGCCGCGGCCAGACGATCGACAACCCTTGCGACAAATGCGCGGGTTCGGGGCGCGTCACGCGCGAGCGCACGCTTTCGGTCAACGTGCCCGCCGGCGTCGAGGACGGCACACGGATCCGTCTGAGCGGCGAGGGCGAAGCGGGGCTGCGCGGCGGCGGGGCCGGCGATCTTTACATTTTCCTGGCGATCAAGCCGCATCCGTTCTTCCAGCGCGATGGCGCGGACCTTTATTGCCGCGTGCCGATCTCGATGGTGCAGGCGGCGCTCGGGGGGGAGTTCTCGGTGCGCACGCTCGACGGCGGCGACGCCAAAGTGCGCATCCCCGAGGGCGCGCAGAGCGGACGCCAGCTCAAGCTTCGCGGCAAGGGGATGCCGGTGCTGCGTTCGCGCGACATCGGCGACCTCTACATCCAGGCGGTCGTCGAGACGCCGCAGAACCTGACCCGCCGTCAACGCGAATTGCTGATGGAATTCGACGCCGAATCGTCGCAAAAGACTCATCCGGAAAGCTCCGGCTTCTTCGCCAAGATGAAGGAGTTCTTCGAGGGTTTGGGCTAGCGGCGGCGCGACGGCGTCCGACCCGCGGGCAGGCGGAGCGTAAATGGATTTTCGATCGCCGAAGTCGCGTATCGACAAGACCCATCGCAGGCCCGAGCGGTTGCTGGGCGACGAAACCCATTTCTTGAAATCGCTGTTGGAGAACCCTCGCCTGACCGGCGCGGTGGCGCCTTCGGGCCCGTATCTGGCCCGCGCCATGGCGCGGGCCGTCAACGTCAGATCCGACGGCCTCGTGGTCGAATTGGGGCCCGGCACCGGTCCGGTGACCAAAGCGCTGATCGAGCACGGGATCACGAGCGAGCGTCTCGTGCTCGTCGAATACGACGCCAACTTCTGCCGCCTGCTGGCGCAACGCTTCGCGCCGGCGCGCATCGTCAAGGGCGACGCCTACGATCTATCGCGCACGCTCGCCGAATTCGCTGGTCAAAAGATCGCGGCGATCGTCTCGAGCCTGCCGCTCCTGAACCAGCCGCCCGCCTTGCGCGCCAAGCTGATCGAGGACGTATTCGAGCTGATGGCGCCGGGCGGCGTCTTCGTCCAGTTCACCTACGGCCTCAAATCGCCAATTCCGCGCCAGGCTTGCGTGAACCGCTTTTCGGCCCATAGCAGCGCGCCGATCTGGCGCAACCTGCCGCCCGCCCGCGTTTGGACCTATCGCGCCGACGCCCACGCGATCATGGCCGAACCGGCGATGTTGCGACTGCGCAATCGGGTCGAGCGCCTCAGCGACGACTGGAACGCCAAGCGCCGCGAGGCCGAACATATGCTGGACCGCCAGCGCGCCCGCATGCGCGAACTATGGATCCGCCAAGCCAAAATCGCGCGCGCGGCGGCGCTGAGCAAGCGCAAGGACCAAGCCCGCCGCGACGCCTCGACGGAGATTTGACTTCATGCCGGCAATTCGCCGCCCCAGTCCGCGCGAGCGGTTGATCGTCGCGCTCGACGCGCCCGGAGTCGGCGAGGCCGCGGCGATGGTTTCCAGGCTCGGACCCAGCGTCGAATTCTACAAAGTCGGCATGGAACTGATCTACGGCGGCGGCCTTGCGCTCGTCGAGCGCCTCGTCAAGGACGGCGTGCGCGTCTTCGTCGATCTCAAGCTGCACGACATCCCCAACACCGTCGAACGCGCCACCGTGCAAATCGCCAAGCTCGGCGCTCATTTTCTCACCGTTCACGCCTATCCCCAGACCATGCGCGCCGCCGTCGCCGGAGCAAAGGGTTCGGGGCTGAGGCTGCTCGCGGTATCCGTGCTGACTTCGATGGACGACGCGGATTTGGCCGAAGCCGGCTACGCGCTCGGCGCGCGCGATCTGGTGGCGCGCCGCGCCGTGCAGGCGCAGGCGCTGGGCGTCGACGGCCTCGTCGCCAGCGCGGCGGAAGCGAAAATGCTGCGCGCCGGCGCTCGCCCGGAATTCCTGCTTGTGACGCCGGGCATCCGCCCCGCCGGCGCCGCCGTTGGCGATCAGAAGCGCGTCGCGACCCCCGCTTCGGCGATCGCGGACGGCGCGGACTATCTCGTGGTCGGCCGGCCGATCACCGAGGCCGGCGACCCGCGCGCCGCTGCGGAGGCTATCGTCGAAGAGATCGCCGCCGCCCGGTGACTTGATCTTCGTTGGGGGCGAGTTACGGTCGAGAGGCATCGTTCAGGGAAACGCCCATGCCCAAAGCCTATGTCATCGCCCGGGTCGACGTAACCAACCCCGAGGCTTATGCGCTTTACGCGGCCGACGCGACCAAGGCGATCGCCGCCCACGGCGGGCGGGCGCTCGCGCGCGGTGGGCGCTACGAGGCGCTGGAGGGGCCGGCGCGCGCCCGCAATGTCGTGCTGGAGTTCGAATCCTACGAGGCGGCGCGAAGATATTATTATTCCGCGCAATATCAGGCCGCGAAGGCGTTGCGCGACGGCGCCGCGACCGCCGAGTTCGTGCTGGTCGAGGGAGCGTGACGGTGGCCAAGGGCTACTGGATCGCCCATGTCGACGTCGACGACCCCGAGGCATACAAGAAGTATATCGAGGCCAATGTGGTTGCGTTCGCCAAATTCGGCGCGCGCTTCCTGGTGCGGGGCGGCGTCGCCCAGATCAGGGAAGGCAAGGCCCGCGCGCGCCATGTCGTGATCGAGTTCAAGGATTATGCGACCGCGCTCGCCTGTTATGATTCGCCCGAATATCAAAGCGCCCTCGCGCTGCGAACCGTCGCCTCGTCGGGCGATCTCGTCATCGTCGAAGGGTATGAAGGCGGGCGGGCGAGCTGAGCGATTCGGGAAGAGGAGTTCAATATGGCCGATATGCGGCTGGTTGTGACCGGCGCCGCCGGCCGCATGGGTCGAATGCTGATCCGCGCGATCGACGAAACACCGGGCCTCCTAATCGTCGGAGCGCTCGAACGCGCCGGCGCTCCGGCGCTGGGCCAGGATGCGGGAACATTAGCCGGCCTCGCCACGCCACTCGGGATCGCTCTCACCGACGATCCGCTGCCGCTGTTGTTGAAGGCGGACGGCATCGTCGATTTCTCCACGCCCGCCGCATCCGTCGAAATGGCCGACCTCGCCGCGCAGGCGCGCATCGCCCATGTCATCGGAACGACCGGCCTTTCCGACGACGATCTGAGGCGCCTCGCCGCCGCCGCGCGCCATGCGCCGATCGTGCGCTCGGGCAACATGAGCCTCGGCGTCAATCTGCTCGCCCAGCTCGTGCGCGCGGCCGCCAAATCGCTAGGCGAGGACTACGACATCGAGATCGTCGAGATGCATCACCGCATGAAGGTCGATGCGCCCTCGGGCACCGCGCTGCTGCTCGGGGAAGCCGCCGCCCAAGGGCGCGGCGTTTCCCTCGCGGAACGTTCGGATCGCGGCCGCGACGGCATCACCGGCAAGCGCCGCGTCGGCGACATCGGCTTCGCCGCTCTGCGGGGGGGTAGCGTGATCGGCGATCACAGCGTCATCTTCGCGGGCGAAGGCGAGCGCATCGTGTTGAGTCACCACGCCGAGGACCGCGCATTGTTCGCGCGCGGCGCGCTCAAGGCCGCGCAATGGGCGCACGGCCGCAAGCCCGGGTTTTATTCGATGGCCGACGTATTGGGAATGTCCGCGGATTGAGTCGACCG
>JBBIIT010000032.1:0-1900 GCA_037446355.1 Beijerinckiaceae bacterium
ATCGTCTTCCAGTTGGTCAGCGTGCCGCCGAGCCAGCGCGAATTGACGAAATACTGCGCGCAGCGCTTGGCCGCCGCGGAAACCTCGTCGGCCGCCTGGCGCTTGGTGCCCACGAACAGCACGCGCCCGCCCTTGGCGACCGAGTCCGAGACGGTCTTCAGCGCTTGGTGCAGCAACGGCACCGTCTGGGCGAGGTCGATGATGTGAATGGAATTGCGGGCGCCGTAGATATAGGGCGCCATTTTGGGGTTCCAGCGATGCGACTGGTGGCCGAAATGCGCCCCCGATTCCAGGAGTTGGCGCATGGTGAAGTCAGGCAGAGACACTGCGTATTTCCTTTCCGGTTATACCTCGGCGGATCATTGCGGCGGGGAAAACCCCGTCACCGGAACGAACCCTTGAAGCAGGGCGCGCGAAAATCCGCCTGTGGAATGGTCGCGCGTATAGAGTAGGGCGGTGGGAAAAGCAAGCGCCAGCGCCGTCAGGTGAAGGTCGGTTTAGATTTGCGCTTCGCGCCCTCGTCGGTCACACCCGACCTCAGCCGCGCTCACCAAAAGCAGACACCAGCGTGAAAGGGGGCGACTCAAGAATGCGAGGGGCGCTGGACGATGAATTGGCGGCTCGTCATCATGTCGGGATGCTCGATCACAAAGGATTGCCGGTACTTGAATTTGCGACGCAGCCGCTGTGGGACACGTGGCTCGAAAGGCATGCCGGCGACGTTGCCGGCATATGGCTAAAATTAGCAAAGCAATCATCGCGCGAAACGTCGGTGCGTAAAGCGGAGGCGGTCGAAACAGCGCTCGCCCACGGTTGGATTGATGGTCAGCTTGATAAATTTGACGAGCAGCACTGGCTTGTGCGCTTCACGCCTCGCGGCCCGAAAAGCAAATGGTCGCAGATCAATCGCGATTGCGCCAGCCGCTTGATCGCGGACGGGCGCATGACGGCGCGCGGATTGGCCGAAGTGGAAAAAGCGAAACAGGATGGGCGGTGGGCTGCGGCATACGCTCCTCAAAGCTCCGCTGTCGCGCCAGCGGATTTGGAAAGCGCGCTTGCGAACCATCCCAGCGCGGCGGAATTTTTCAAGACCCTGAGCGGCGCCAACCGCTATGCCATCCTTTATCGCATCCACGATGCGAAGACGCCTAAGGCCCGCGCGGCGCGAATTGAGAAATTCGTCGCCATGCTCGCGGCGGGGCAAACGTTGCACCCGCCGGGCCGCTCTCAGGCCAAAAGTACGCGCGGCAAGGTGAAGGCTCTCCCGCCCGAAAAGTAAGGCCCCGTCGCGTCCGAACGTCCCCTTCGGCAGTCGAGCCCCGCGATCCGACTTCACGCCCAGTTTGCGCAGGCGCCGGCCTCGGTGCCGCGGACCCCGCGCGAGCTGGCGCCGCCACCGCGCCAACGCTCGCCTTGCTTCCTCGCGCCCGCAGCGTCATCATTGCGTCATCGGGGCGTGGCGACGGAGTGGGGGCGCTTGGCGACATCGTTGGCGAACGATCCGCGTGTGCGGGGCTACGCGTATCAGGGCTTGCTCTTGATCGCCCTCGTCGCGTTGATCGGCTTCGCCTGGCGCAACGCGGTCGTCAATATGGAGGCGCGCGGCATTCCCATGGGCTTCGGCTTCTGGGACGAGATCGCTGGCTTCAACATCAACATGTCGCTGATCGACTACAGCGCGACCTCCACATACGGGCGTGCGTTCTGGGTCGGACTCGTCAATACGCTGCTGGTCGCGGCGATCTCGATCGCTTTGGCGACGCCGCTCGGCTTCGTCGTCGGCGTCGCCCGCCTGTCGCCGAACTGGATCGTGGCGAAGATCGCGCTCGTCTATGTCGAACTGATGCGCAACACGCCGCTGCTGCTGCAATTGCTGTTCTGGTACAACGCGGTCCTGAAG
>JBBIIT010000032.1:2000-8057 GCA_037446355.1 Beijerinckiaceae bacterium
ATGGGGATCACGATGGGCGTTTATCTCGCGATCTCGCTCCTGATCGCGCTCGCGCTGAACGGCTTCAACGAGCGCATGGCGCTGAAGGAGCGCTGATGGAGGCCATCGCCTACGTTCGCTCCGCTTCCGAGCCGCGATTGGCGCCGCCGCTGTTCGCGCGCGGGGCCTTCGCCTGGGCGCGCGCCAATCTGTTTTCGTCGGCAGGATCGTCGATCGCGACGCTTGCGCTGGCCGCGCTCGCGCTCTGGTTGATCCCACCGCTGATCGAATGGGCGACGATCAAAGCGATCTGGAGCGCGCCCGACGGGGCGCTGTGCCGCGAACATCAGGACGGAGCCTGCTGGGCCTTCATCTCCCAAAAGCTCGGCTATCTAAGTTACGGCTCCTATCCCGAAGCCGAACGATGGCGGGTCGTCGTGACCGAGGCGACGGGCGCCGCGTTGATCGTCTGGTTGTTGTGGCCGGGCGCGCCGCGTCGCGATCTCGGCGCCATGCTGTTCTTCGTCGTTTATCCGATCGGCGCGTTCCTGCTGCTCAGCGGCGCGCCGATGCTCGGCCTGCCGCGGGTCGATACGCTGCTCTGGGGCGGCGTGTTCGTTTCGCTGGTCACCGCGCTGGTCGGCATCGTCTTTTCGCTGCCGCTCGGCGTGCTGCTGGCGCTCGGGCGCCGCTCGCAACTGCCGTTGGTGAGACTTGCGAGCGTCCTCTTCATCGAGTTCGTGCGCGGCGTGCCGTTCATCACTGTGCTGTTCATGGCCAACAACATGCTGCCGTTGTTCCTGCCGCCGGGCTGGGAGCCGGATCGTTTCTTGCGCCCGCTCGTCGGCATGGCGCTGTTCTCGGCCGCCTATATGGCCGAGGAGGTGCGGGGCGGCCTGCAAACGCTGAACAAGGGCCAGTACGAGGGGGCGCAGGCGCTGGGGCTCAACTACGCGCTGATGATGCGGCTGGTCGTCTTGCCGCAGGCGCTTGTCTTGGTCATTCCGGGCATCGTCAACAATTTCATCGGCCTCTTCAAGGATACGACATTGGTCGCCATTGTCGGCGTCAACGATTTTCTCGCCGCCATGGACAATGCGTTCAAGGATACGGTCTGGAGCGGCCCGACCATTCTTCCGACCGGCTACGCATTCGCCGCGGCGTTCTATTTCGTCTTTTGTTATGCGATGTCGCGCTATTCTGCGGATGTCGAGCGCCGGCTGGCGGTCGGGCGCAAGCGATAGCGCGCTACTGGCGCTTCCGCACGGCTTTGGCGGCCGCCTTCGCCGTCTCCGCTCGCGCGGCGCGCGTCGTCAGCGCCTTGGCCAGACGCTTACGCAGCGCCGTTTCCGCGTGCGCAGGATGGGCGGGGTCAGCGGCGGCGGCGAGCATACGCCGCATCAGGTCGTAATCGTGTTCGTCGCGATAGGGCTTGAGGTCGAGGTCGGCCGGCAATTTGGTCAGCCGCTCGTCGCCCATGCGCTTGACGAACTTCTGCATGAAGCGGTCGTAGGCGCGCCAGGAAACGCCGTCCGCGCGCACGGCCGCCTCCTCGGCGCGGGTCGCGATCTGATGCGCGTGCTGATAATGCAGTCCGAGCTGGTCGATCAGCGTCTTCTCGACTTCTTCGTGCAGCAGCAAATAACGGTCGACGCCGATTTCGCGGCCGCGATACGAAAATCGCGGCGGCAAGTGACGGTCGATGTAGATGCGCCTGCCGTCGTTGGAATAGCCGGCGAGATAGGGAATGTCATGATCGCGGTCGATGGTTCCGACGCGCTTCTCGATGGCGTCGATAGCGCGATCGAGCATCAGGCCGGAAACGTAAGTGTCGGGGATGCGCAACTTCTCGTGCGCGCCGATCGGATGGCAGCAATTCTCTGGCATCGCGCCCCCCACATGAAAACGCCGCTTCGTCCTCGCGGGCGAAGCGGCGTCATTTGTCCAAGTGGACCTTCGGCCGCTTACTTCGGCTGTTCGCCCTTGGCGGCGACATTGCCAGCCGCGTTGGCGTCAGCCTGGCACATGTAGGCGCCATGCTTCGTCGTGCCGTAGCTCTTGTGGCCGGAGAAGTGGTACTTGTGCGACTTCGTGTTGACCCAGACGACGGTGTCGGTCGGACACTTGGCTTTCGCCTCGCTCTCGCTGGCGAATTCGCCGGCGCCCGACGGGGCGGCCATCTTCTTCGGTGCGGGCTTCATCGGCGTCGCGGCAGGAGCCGGGGCGGCGGCCGGGGCAGGGGCCGGAGCGGCGGCGGCCGGAGCTGCGGCGGCAGGAGCTGCCGCGGGCGCGGCGGCGCCGGATTTCTGCGCCTTGCAGCCCTTCAGGAATTCCTGCCAGGTCTGGCCGTTAGTGGTTCCGGCGGCCTTGGCGGCCTTCCAGTCGGCGCCGCACTGCTTCATCACGCTTTCCGCGTTGGCCGCGCCGACCGAGCCCAAGCTGACCAGTCCGGCGACGAGAAGCGCCGACAAAGTTGCTCCGATGGACAATTTCATCATGGTAAGTCCCTTCAAAATTCGCTCTGCCCGCCACAGCTCGGCCCAGCGCCAGAGTCTTCGCCAATCGCCGCGATTCGCCGCGGCTGCGCTTTCATTGGCCTCACGCCGCTGAACTGCGAATGAACAGATTCTTGAACTTCTTGAATTTGGTCGAGAACTGGTGGCGCCGCTGCTCGTGGTCGACCACGTCCTGCGACGTCACCCAATTGAGCTGGATCGCGCGCCGTGGGCCCGACGTCGATTTGTGGCCATGCCAGGAATTGTCGGCGCGCTTGAAGACCAGCAGCGTGCCGCCGTAGGGCGGCACCTCGGCGACGTAATCTTCGAGATTTTCGGGCGAGCGCAGCAGCCGAAGGCGTCCGGCGTCCGCCTCCCAACGTTCATTCATGTAGAGCAGCACCGTGATGATTTTGCTCTCGGAATCGGTGTGGATCGCGCCGTCCTTCTCGCGCACGAAGCCGCGCACGGTGTACATGGTCGGCCGGCCCGTGAGATCGACGCCGAACTTGCGCTCGATCGCCTCCTGGAACGCGGGGCCGCGCAGTTCGTCGATCAAAGCCTTGAAATTGCCGTGGATCGAAAGCTCGGCGGGAGGATGCGATCCTGGTCCCGGCACTTTCGGATAGTCCTTCAAGACGTCGGGGAATTTATCGGCTTTCAGGAAGTCCGGGACGACTATGTAGTCGAACGGGTCACGCTCAAGCGGCGTTCGCTCAAGCGCGTCGAAATCGCAATAGCTCATCGAGCGCTCCTCAGCGGCGCCGGAGCGGGCCGGTCGCCTGGGTTCCCCGAGGCATAGCAGAGGCCGGGCGCGACGCCAAGATTGCGGGGCGCCCGGCGTTTCGCGGCTTCAGAACTGCGTCGTCAGGCGGGTCAGCCAATCCGGCGATAGGTTGACGAGCAGGGTCTCCAAGCTGCGGTCCGTGCCCGTGAGGGCGGCGATTCCCGATACGAGCAGTAAGACCCCCAGCCCCTTCTTGAGCGCGCCGCCCGCGCCTATCAGCCGGCCGCGCCACGCCAAGAGCGCTTCGCGCGAAAGTGAGCCGATCAAAAGGAGCGGCGCCGCCGCGCCGAGGCCGAACAGCAGCATGGTTGCGCCGACATGTCCGAGATCGCGCCCCTGCGCCGCGAGCGCGCTGGCGGCGCCGAGCGTCGGGCCCGTACAGGGGCTCCAAAGCGCGCCGAGCAGCAGTCCGACCACGAACTGCCCGCCAAGGCCGCGCGGCGCGAACGCGCGCAGGCGTCCATCCGCCCAGGCGCCGACGGGTCCGAGCGCGGCGCTCGCGCGCGCGCCGAGCGCGGGGGCGACGAGCACCGCGCCGATAACCGCCAGCAGCCACGCCGACACAGTTCGGAAAGCTTCGCCGTCAAGGCCGATCTCGAAACCAATAACGGCGATGAAGAGGCCAATGGCGGTGAAAGACAGCGCCACCCCGCCGGCCAAGGCGACCGGCCCGGCGCGGTGTTCCCCCGCTGCGGTCCCGATCACGATCGGGACCAGCGGCAGCACGCAGGGGCTCAATGTCGAAAGCGCGCCCGCCGCCAGCGCGAATCCATATGCCGGGACCATCGGCTCAAAATGCCTTGACGAGCAGCGCGTCGATCGCGCCGGGGTCGGTCTCGCCCACGGCGCGGTCGATCTCTTTCGCGCCTTTGAACACGATCAGCGTACTCTGCGAACGCGCCTTGAACGCGGCGACGATTGGCTTCTGCGCGTCGAAATCGACGTCGAAAACGACGAGTTCCTTGAATTGCGCTTCGCTCTCGAGTTGCGACAGAACGGTCTTTTGCGCGCGGCAGGTCGGGCACCAGCCCGCGGTAATGTGAACCAAGATGGACTTGTCCGCCTTCTGCGCGGCGGTGAAAGCCTCCGGCGTGAAGGCGAGAGGCTCCGCGGCCCGCGCCGGCAGGGCGAACGCGGCCAGGGTGGCGGCGACGATTGCGAACATACTGCGGCGAGTGAACATGCGGCCTCCAATCGCCTCGGGCGCCGAGGCTTCGACGCCCTTTCGCGGCCGGAACCTTGTTCGTTACATCGCGCCGAGCCGCTCGCGGGCGGCGCTCGCGAGGGTGGAAAGCTCGACCGAAGCGTCGAGCCGCGCCCAACCTTTCTCGTTCAGAGGTTCGGCCGCCTGCCGGGCGACGACGTCCGCGTCGGCGTCCGAAGCGTCGCGCGAGCGCCGTTCCACCCGCTGAGTTCGCTGGCCGAGCGGCGCTTCGAGCCACAGGCCGATAAACTTGGCGCCCGCCGCCTCGCCGATCCGCCGCGTCGCCTCGCGCTCGGCGGCGTGGGCGTGAACGGCGTCGACAATGACGCTCTGGCCCGCTTGCAGCGCCAGCGCGGCCTTGTGTTCCATGCGCGCGTAGGTCTCGCGCGACGCCTCTGCGGAATAGGCGCGCTCGCTCAGCTTCGCGGTCTCCTCGACGCCGAACAGATGTTTGCGCTCGACGTCGCTACGTAGCCAGACGGCGCCCGGCGCCCGGCCGAGCCGAGGCGCGAGCAGAGCCGCGAGACTGCTCTTGCCGGTCCCTGAAAGCCCGCCGACCGCGATGAGGCGCGCGGGGGCGGGCGCCAGAAACGCTCGGGCGAACTCAAAATAACGCTTCGCGCCGTCGCGAGTGCGGCCGAGCGTGTCCCCGGAGAGGTGCGGCAGGTTCGCCGCCTCGACCTTGGCGCGGATCGCCGCACGCAGGCTGAGAAAAAATGGCAGCGCCGCAAGCCCCGAATAAGCGTCCTCGCCGCTGCGCGAGAGATAAGCGTTCATCAGCAGGTTGGCTTCGCCGACAAGTCCGCGCTCCCAGAGGTCCATTAGCGCGAAGGCGAGATCATAAAGGATGTCGCCGGTGGCGATCGCCTCGTCGAATTCGATCGCGTCGAACGGCGTCGGCTCGCCATCGATTAGAACAATATTGCGCAGATGAAGATCGCCGTGACAGCGCCGCACGAGCCCTTGCCCGCCGCGCGCGATGAGGAGAGGCCGCGCCGCCGCCAAGGCCGAGCGGGCCTGACGGTCGAGATCGGCGGCGAGAAGCGGATCGAACAAGTCGGGCTCGCCGGCGAAAGCGGCCCGGTTCTGGTCGAGATAGGCTTCAAGCGAGGCGAGCGAAGGCGCCCCGTCTCGCGGCGGTGCGCGCTCGTGCATGGCGTGGATCGTCCGCGCGAGGCTTGTCAGCATTTCGCGAGTGAGGCCGCCGCGCTCGGCGATCCTGTCGAGCGTCGCGTTCTCGTCGAAGCGCCGCATGTGCGTCGCCCAATCGACGATTTCTCCGGCGCCGCCGAACGCGAATTTGCGCCCGTCGAAATTAACGGGGATGACACCGAGATAAACGCCGGGCGCACTGTCGCGATTGATCTCGACTTCCCGCTCGCAGGCACGGCGCCTTTTATCCCGCGTAGAGTAGTCGAGGAAGGGCAGGCGGATCGCCCGCCGGATCTTGTAGGCCTCTTGGCCGGCGAGCAGGACGACCGCGCCTTGCGTCTCGATTCGGGTGATCGGACCTATCGTTCTCGCCAGATTCCCGGCAAGGGAGGCGAACATCGCCTCCTGCGCAACCGGATCGCGGTCAACCCCACTCATCG
>JBBIIT010000032.1:8157-40597 GCA_037446355.1 Beijerinckiaceae bacterium
AGGGAGGCGAACATCGCCTCCTGCGCAACCGGATCGCGGTCAACCCCACTCATCGTCGGCCCTTCCTCACGCAGGGTCCATCTCCAGCCGCCTGTCGTCTCCTCGTCAAGCATTTCATGCGGATAATGATTTGCCTCGCCGCTCCCTCGCGCGTTGACCCGGCTCAAGCTGTGTTCGATCCTTTGCGGGATCGAGCCGTTGACTGTGATCAAGCTGACCGCTCGATGTTCGTCTATGCCCACATCTTCCGGGCCGGACGCGAGAGATTTATCGATGAACGCCTTCGCAAATCGAACCTTCGACGAATTGAGCATCGGCGAAAGCGCGACGCTGACGTTTGGCGTCCAGGCTGACGTCGCGGTGCGGCTCGCGGCGGCGGCGGCGGCCCTCGACAGCGCGGCGGAAGAGGCGGGCCTGACGGTCAGCGCCGGTTTCGAGGCGACCGCTTTCGCCGGCGCCTACGCCGGCGCGCTGATCGCCGAGGCCTGTGCGACGCGATTTCCCGGCGTTGGCTCGGCCGTGCTCGGACATAAGCTGGATGTCGTTCGCATCGCGCGCCCGGGCGAAGCGGTCTCGCTCACGTTGACGGTCCGGCGAAAGTGGGCCGACGGCCGGCGCGTATCGCTTGAGTGCCGTGCCGTCGATCCGCGCGCCCAGACCCTTTTCGAGGGCTCCGCCGAAATCACCGCGCCTGCGGAAAAGTTCGCCGGTCGCCTTGACCACGAGGCGTCGCCCGAGCCGCATGAAAGGGGGAGACGTTATCGCCGTCTGCTGGAAATGGCCAAAGAGCACGCGCCATTGCGCACCGCTGTCGTGCATCCGGTCGATGAGAACTCGATTCTCGGCGCTGTGGAGGCGCATCGACTGGGGCTCATTCGCGCCACGCTCGTCGGTCCCGAGGCGAAGATCCGCCGCGCCGCCCAGGCCGCAAACGTCGATCTTGCCGGATTCGCGATCGAGCCGACCGAACACAGCCACGCCGCCGCCGCGCGCGCGGTGGCGATGGCGCGCGCGGGCCAAGTCGAGGCGCTGATGAAAGGCGCGCTGCATACCGACGAACTTATGCGCGCGGTCGTCGATCCAGTCGCGGGTTTGCGCACGGAAAGGCGCATGAGCCATGTATTCGCGATCGACGCGCCCAATTATTCGCGATCGCTGTTCATCACCGACGCCGCAGTGAACATCTATCCCGACCTCGCGCAAAAGCGCGACATCGCGCAGAACGCGATCGAATTGGCGCGCGCGCTCGGGGTTCTGGTTCCCAGAGTCGCGATCCTGTCGGCTGTGGAGACGGTCTCGGCGGATATCCGCTCGACCCTCGACGCCGCGGCGCTGTGCAAGATGGCCGATCGCGGCCAGATCGTCGGCGGTCTGCTGGACGGCCCGCTCGCCTTCGACAATGCGGTCTCCCTGGAGGCCGCGCGCACGAAAGGTATTGTGTCCAAAGTGGCGGGCCGCGC
This sequence comes from Beijerinckiaceae bacterium, assembly GCA_037446355.1. Classification (GTDB taxonomy): domain Bacteria; phylum Pseudomonadota; class Alphaproteobacteria; order Rhizobiales; family Beijerinckiaceae; genus Roseiarcus. Next base: position 9,618 of record JBBIIT010000032.1, read on the forward strand.
GGACATATTGCTGGCGCCCGATCTGGAGGCCGCCAACATGCTCGCAAAGCAGCTTGAATACCTCGCCGACGCGGAAATGGCCGGCATCGTGCTCGGCGCGCGCGCGCCGATCATGCTGACGAGCCGTTCCGACAAGACCTCAGCCCGACTAGGGTCGGCGGCGATCGCCTTGTTGTTCGCACGCAATAAGCCGTCGAGCGTGAAAGCGGGCGAATAGTTCGCCCGCAATTGGGGCCGCCAGCGGGAAAACGTCGCGCCCGTGCGCTCTTGCGCCCCCGCGTCCCGCGCCGCACAATGAGCCAATGAGCGCCTCCGCATCTTCCGAACGCATTTTCGACATCGTCGTCGCCGGCGCCGGCGCGGCCGGCCTCGCTTTCGCCTCGGCCATGAAAAAGGCGCTTGGGGCGCGGTTGAAGATCGCTGTCGTCGATCCTCGGCCGGACGCCGCGGACGGCCATATACGCACCGTCGCGCTGTCCGCGGGCTCTCGCGCGCTGCTCGAGGAAGTCGGCGCCTGGCGTCGTCTTGCGCCGCTCGCGCAGCCGATCCTGAAAATGTCGATTTACGACGGCGCGGTGCGCGACGCGGTGCGGCTCGCGCATCTCAATTTCGACGCCGCGGCCGGCGCGCCGCTCGCGCATATGGCCTTCAATGACGACGTGTCGGCTACGCTGCGCGAGACAGCGACCGAGCTTGGCGTTGAATCGATCGTCGACTCGGTAGTGGCGTTCGAGCCGGGACGGACGAGCGCTCGGCTCGGGCTGGCCTCGGGCGATTGGGTGAAAGCCCGCCTGGTCGTTGCGGCCGATGGCGCGCGCTCGAAGCTGCGGGCGATGGCGGGGATCGGGACCGTTGGCTGGGACACAGGCCAGTCCGCCATCGTCGCCACGATTGGCCACGAGCGCGAGCACGAAGGGCGCGCCGAGCAGCATTTCTTGCCCGCCGGCCCGTTCGCCGCGCTGCCGATGACGGGGCGGCGATGCAGCATCGTCTGGAACGAGAGTCACGCCGACGCCAAGGCGATGCTCGAACTCGACGACGAGGACTTCCTGCGCCAGCTTGAGCGACGCTTCACGTTGAAGCTGGGCGCGCTCACGGTTGAGACAAAGCCAGTCGCGTTCGCGCTTTCGTTCCGCTTCGCACGCGAGTTCGTCGGTCAGCGGCTCGCGCTGATCGGCGACGCCGCTCATCTTGTGCATCCGCTGGCCGGGCAGGGGCTCAATCTCGGCCTGCGCGACGTCGCCGCGCTCGCTGAGGAAATCGTCGAGACCTTGCGCCTCGGGCTCGATCCCGGCGAATCGGCGGCGCTCGGCGCCTATCAACGCGAGCGGCGGTTCGACGTGGTCGCCAGCACGGTTGGCATGGACCTCATCAACCGCCTCTTTTCCAACGATTTCGCCTCGCTGCGTTTCGCCCGCGACCTCGGTCTGCGTATCGTCGACCGCGCGCCGCCGCTGAAGAGACTGTTCATGGTCGAGGCGGCGGGCGCGTCGCGCGGCGCGCCGCGACTGCTGCGGGGGCTGGGGCTTTGAACCTGGCGCCCGCGACGCTCGCCGCGCAGGCGCTCGGGCGCATCGACGAACGCACGCGCGCGCTGACGCCGCCCATTCATGTAACGACGACGTTCCTGCGCGATGCCGATAACGCCTATTCCAGCGGCAATATCTACGGCCGCGCCGACAACGAAACTGTGCGCGAGGCGGAGGCGTTGGTGGGCGCGCTCGAGCGCGCGGCGACGACGCTGGCTTTCGGTTCGGGCATGTCTGCGGCGACGGCGCTGTTTCTGAGCCTGCCGCCGGGCGCGCATGTCGTCGCGCCGCGCGTGATGTATTGGGCGTTGCGCAACTGGCTGGCGACCGAAGCGCCGCTGCATGGGCTCGAAGTCGAATTCTGCGACACGGAAGATCTCGCCGCGCTCGCCGCCGCCGTGCGTCCGGGCAAGACGCGGCTCGTCTGGCTGGAGACGCCGAGCAATCCGCTGTGGGGCGTCAGCGACATCGCTGGAGCGGCGGGGATCGCCCATGCGGCCGGAGCGCGGCTCGGCGTCGATTCCACCTGCGCGACGCCGATCCTGACGCGCCCGCTCGATCTCGGCGCCGATATCGTCATGCATTCGGCGACCAAATATCTGAACGGCCATTCCGACGTGATCGCGGGCGCGCTCGCCTTCGCGCGCGAGGATGAACTCAGCGCGAGAGCGCGTAAGATCAGGCAGAGTCTCGGCCTGATCCTTGGGCCGTTCGAGGCCTTCCTGCTGATTCGGGGCATGAGGACGCTCGATCTGCGCGTGCGCGCGGCCTCGGCCAACGCGGCGGAACTCGCTGCGCGGCTTTCCAACCACGCGCGCGTCGCTGAGGTTCTCTATCCTGGTCTGGCGCATAATCCGGGCCATGAGATCGCGCGGAAGCAGATGATCGGCGGCTTCGGCGGCATGTTGTCGATCCGCGTGCGCGCCGGCGAGGCGGCGGCGGTGGCGACGGCGGCGCGAGTGAAGGTCTGGAAACGCGCGACCTCGCTCGGCGGCGTCGAATCGCTGATCGAGCACCGCGCCTCTATCGAGGGCGCAGGCTCGCCCTGTCCTACGGATCTCCTCAGAATGTCCGCGGGAATCGAAAGCGTCGATGACCTCTGGCGCGACATCGACGCGGCGCTGCTGGGATAGGAGCAGCTTGGCGCGCGGCGATCATCGCCGCGATTTGGTCATGAGCGCAGTGCCGGAAACCGATCGGCCCGCAACTTCCCCCGTCGACGCCGGTGCTCGAAACGCAGGCCCTGGTCAGGCATCCCGCCCGTACGGGCGTGGCCAAAAATGAGATGAAGACCAGAGATGTGGCGGGAATCGGGAGCAGTCCAAGACGCATGACGAGTCCCCTTCGCTGCCGGCGTCAGTGGGGAACGTACGTGGTCTTGTCGATCGCGTTCGCGATGTCGGTTCCGTTCCGGTTTATGCGGTTATCGCCATAGGAATACACATTGAGGCCGCCGTAAAGTCCCGTGGCGTTCTCTGCGACGACGGAGCGGCTGAGCAATACCGATACGTTGGCGTTGTTGGCTACGCCATAGGTTCTGTTCGCGTTGGCGTAGGAATTGTCGATGAAGACGACGGCCGAGTTCGGATCGGCGCCGAGATAGTTCATGCCGTTCGCCAGATTGCCGTTGGCGATTGAATTTGAGACCGTCGCGTTAAAGCCGCCGGTCGCGGCGGTTGAGTCCAGAACAATGCCCGAGCCGTTGTTGAACGCCGTCGTCTGATCGATGCTGATCTGCACCTGCCCATTGCCGCCGGTTGGTTTGTAGGCGATGCCGGCATTGGTGTTGTCCGAGACGATCAGATTGGAGACGATCAAAGTTGGCGCGCCGGAACTCGGCCGCACGAGGACGCCGTCGTTCAGGAAATGGCGCACGACGCAGTTGACGAGCGTGAGGCCGGCTCCGCTGTCGAGTTCGACGCCGTTCGTCGCGACGCCGCCGCCGTCGATGCTGAATCCTCGGATCGAGACGGAGTCGCTGGCGCCGGCGTTGATGACGAACGCGCTATTGCCGCTCGCGGCTTGCACCGCCGCCGTTCCCGCGCTGTCGTTGACGATGCTGACGGCCAGATTAATTGCGACCGGCCCCGGGCCGTAGGCGCCCGCATCGACGACATCGATCTCCGCGCCCGCCACGACATTGGCGAGCGCGCCATTCAGCGTCCGGCAGGGGCTGCCGATCTGCCCGCAGCCCGCGCCGTCCACGCCCGCGCTGGCGACCCAAGCGCGCGTGAGCGATCCGGCCGCGCGAGCCGGCGCGGCGCATGCCGCGACCGCCACCACGAGGAGCGCACAGATCGCTTTCGCCGTCATTTCCGCCTCTCCCGTCTAGATCGCCCGGACCGAATCGCGGGCCAGCGCGTGCGATTATCCCCGCTGGACCGGGGAGGCGTCAAAACTGGCGCCGACGCGGACCGCGCAAAACGAACCCGGCCGGATCCTTGTGGGATTCCGGCCGGGCCCAAATTTCGATGCGGAGTGGAGGCGAACGCTAGACCGCGATCGCCAACGCCTGGCGGGTCATCGCGCGACGTAGGTCGTGTTGAGCGTGCCGTTCACGTCGGTGACGTTGTTGTTGATCCGGTTGTCGCCGTAACTATACACCGTACCGTTGGCGAACACGCCGTAATTGTTCTGGGTCGCGAACGAGCGGCTTAGCAGCACCGTGGCGCCGCTGAAATTGTTGATCCCGGCGCCGCCGTTGGAGTTGGCGTAAGATAAATCAACCGCCACGACTGAGTTCGCCGCGCCCGATCCGTGAAAGTACATGCCGTCGGTCGAGTTGTTGTTGGCGATGCTATTGGCGATCGTGGCGTTAAAACCGCCGGTCGCCGCCGAAGAATTGAGCGCGACGCCGTAAAGGTTGTTGTTGGTCGAGGTTCCGTTGATCGCAATTTGCGCGACGCCGCTGCCGCTTGGCGGATCGTAGTAGACGCCAGCGAAGCCGTTGTTGGAGGCGATCGAATTCGACATGACGAATTGCCCGCCTGTCGTCGGCTTGATCAACACGCCGTTGCGGGTGAAATCGCGAAAAGTGCAGTTAGTGATGGTGAGGCTGCCCCCCGAATCGAATTCGACGCCGTTCAACGCGACGCCGCCGCCGTCGACGCTGAACCCGGAAATCAACACAGAGTCCGTGGGCCCGGCCGAGATCAAGAATACGTTGTTGCCGCTCGCCGCCTGCAAGGCCGCAGTGCCGCTGCCGTTGTTGACGATGCTCACGGACTGCGTGATCGTGATCGGGCCGGGGCCGAAGGCGCCCGCGTCCTGGATGTCGATTTCCGCGCCGGCGGTCGCGGCGGACAGCCCGCCGTTTAGGGTGCGGCACGGCGACGCGATCGGGCCGCAGGATCCACTGTCGACACCGTTGCTGGAGACCCAAACCCGGGTCAGGTTGCCTGCCTCTGCGGAATGAACCAAAACAAAAAGCGACGCAGCCAAAGGAGCTGCCAATAAAAATCCCTTTGCGCTCATTTCGGTATATCCCCCAAATAGTCCCGAACGCAGAATTCGCGCGGCGTCTACCAATATCGAAAAACGTCCGATTTTGGTAGACGCCGAATGCTTTATTTTACGTTACGGCATGTCGCGGTGTCTACCGTAAATGCCGGCTCGGCGATTCAACGGGCCGCGGTCTCGATCCCGGTTCTGTCGTTCGCGCGTGGACGGCGCAAGCCGCTCAGATCGCGCGGAAAAATCGCGGTGCTAGTGCGTATCGGGGCCGCCGCTCGACAGAAGCGCGCGATCGTCTGCGTCACTGGCGAACGTAGGTCGTGGCGTCGACATTGCCCTTGATGTCGAGGCCGTTCCGATTGATTCGGTTGTCCGAATAGGAATAAACCGTGGCGCTCGACGCATCGATCCCGACGCCGTTCTGGCTGAGGACGGAACGACTGAGCAGCACGGTGGACTGGCCGGCGTTGACAAGACCCGCCAGGCCATTGGCGTTGGCCTGGGAGCGATCGACGAAGACGACGGCCGTCGCCGCGACCGCGCCCTGCGCGTAAATGCCGTCGGCCGCATTGTTATCGGCGATGTCCTTGGCGAGGTTCGCCTGAAAGCCGCCGGTCGAATTCGTGGCGTTTATCGATATGCCCCAGGTATTCTCGTTCGTCGCGCTCGACGCGATGTCGATCGCGGCGGTTGCCGATCCGCTCGCCGGCAGATACGAAATTCCGACGGAGGCGTTTTCCGACGCGATGACATGGGAGATCGCGATCTTCGGGGAGCCGGATATGGGGGCGAGCAACACCCCATTTTGATTGAAACGCCTGATGACGCAATTGACGAGCGTCAGGCCGGCGCCGGAATCGAATTCGACGCCGTTGGCGCCGACGCCGCCGCCCTCGATGGTGAATCCGCGAATGGACACGTTGTCGCTCGGGCCGGCGGCGATCGTGAAGGCGTTGGCGCCTGACGCAGCCTGAACGGCGGCCACGCCGGCGCCGTCGTTGACGATGCTGACGGACTTGGAGATGAGAACCGGCCCGGCGCCGCTGGTGTAGTCGCCGGCGTCGACGACGTCGATCTCCGCGCCCGCGGCGACGTTCGTCAGCGCGCCGCTCAACGTGCGACACGGCGTCACAATCGGCCCGCAGGCCGAGCCGTCGACGCCCGCGCTCGCGACCCAGGCGCGCGTCCACGACGCCGAACTCGCGGGCGAGAGCGCGAACCCGGTCGCCAAAGCGATCACCAGCAGCGATGTTTTCATTCGCCTGCGTCTCAACCGCCGAATCAGAGGCGCCGCGCGCCCTCCTGCATAATTGTAACGCCGAAAAGCCCCTGCGTCAGAGATGGCGCACCTCTTATTGCGGTTTATCGCTCGCGACGCCCAACTTGCCGACGCCGCCGATGTCAATCCGATTCCCGCTGATTCGATTGTCGCCCAGCGAGGTTGTGGACCCGTTGGCGACGACGCCGATCTTGTTCGAAGTGACGACCGAGCGGCTTAGCAGCACGACGGCGCTGTTCTGCACGTCGAGCCCGGCGCCCAAGTTGTTGTCGGTGTAGGTTGAATCGATCGTGACCGCCGCGGCGCCCTTGCCGCCGTTGCTGACGAAGAGGCCGTCGCTAAGATTGGCGCTGACGATGGCGTTGGAGACCGTGGCGCGTACGTCCCCGGACACTTTGACCGTATCGATGGCTATCCCATAGGCGTTGTCGTAAGCGACGACGCGGTCGAAATGAGCCGAGAAACTCGGCGCGCCGGCGGGCGGATAGTAGAACAGGCCGGCGAATCCGTTTTCCGAGGCGATGACGTTGGAGATCATCGCATTTACCGATCCCGAATTGGGCGCGATCAGGATGCCGTTGCCGGTCGCGGGGTTGCGGTTCGACTGCGCGAAGCGCCGCAGAACGCAATTGGTCACGATCAGGCCGGCGCCGGAATTGAAGGCAACGCCGTTACCGCCGCTGCCGCCGCCGTCGATGCTGAAACCTCTGATGACGATAAGATCTTTCGGTCCCGCGTCGATCGTGAAGGCGTTGGCGCCGTCGATGGACTGCACGCCGGCGGTTCCCACGCCGTCGTTGACGATGCTGACGCCATGCTTGATGACGACGGGGCCGGGGCCGTACGCGCCCGCGTCCTTGACGTCGATCTCCGCCCCCGGAGCGACATTGGCGAGCGCTCCGTTCAAGGTCCGGCAAGGCTTGACGATCGGGCCGCAGCCTGGGCCGTCGGCGCCCTGGCTCGAAACCCACGCACGGAGGAGCCCGGCGCCCTCGGCGGTCGAGGGGCCCAGCGCGAGCGCGAAACTGATCAGGACCGCGTGTCGTGCGGCGGTGAAGGCCATGCAAAAACGCTCCCGACTCCCGGGGGTCCGGGGCCCGCGCTCCTGTCTATCCGAAATTCGGGCTGTTCGGGAGACGCCCCGACCGAATTCACTATGGGGGCGTCACCGCGAGGCCGCGCGACAGGCGGGAGAAAATTCAACGCGCAAAGTAGGAAACCAGGCTGCCGGATACGTTGTTGGTGTTCCAATCCACGCGGTTGTTGCCGTAGGAGGCGGTCGTGGAATTGGCTATGATTCCGGTCTCGTTCGATGTGATCGTCACATTCGTCAGCATCGCTACGACGGTATTGCTGACATCGACGCCATACGTGTTGTCGGTGACTTCGTCCGTATCGATAGTGACGATCGCGCGCGCGGCGCTATTGTTTTGGACAAAGATTCCGTAGACGTTGGCGCTGATCGTGCTGTTGGAAATCGTCAAATTGAACGGCCCCGATGACGACGCGGAATTGAACCCAATTCCGAGTCCGTTGTTGTTCGTGACGACGTGATCAATGATGGCGTTTAACCCGGCGCTGCCCGAGGACGGGTTGAAGGTAATGCCGGCCGAACTGTTTTCATATGCGAACACGTTCGAAATCAGCAGGGTCGATTGGCCCGAGGTCGTGGTGACCCAGATCCCATTCGAGAAGCCGCGGACAACACAATTGGTCACGGTCAGCGCGCCGCCGGAATCGAATTCGATCCCCTGAAACGCTCCAGGACTGGCGTCGATCGTGAAACCTCGGATCGACACCGTGTCGTTGACCCCCGCCGCGATCGTGAAGCCGTTGGCGAATTGCGCCGCTTGCACGCCCGCCGTGCCGACGCCGTCGTTGACGATGCTTACGGCTTGACGGATCGTCACCGGCCCAGGGCCGAAGGCTCCTGCGTCCTTGACGTCGATCTCCGCGCCCGAGGCGACGTTGGCGAGCGCGCCATTGAGAGTGCGGCAGGGCGTCGCGATCGGCCCGCAACTCGGCCCGTCCGCGCCGGCGCTCGAAACCCAGGCTTTGGTCAGAGTTCCAGCCGAGGCTGTCGAAAGCCAGAGCATCGCGATCGCCATCGCCGGGCCGAAGCCCAGGACTCGTCGAATAAATTCCTCGGTCATCGTCGGCCCCTCCTATGATGTGGTCCAAGTCGCGCGCCAAAGCTGCGCGGCCGGGAAAGAATCAGGTCATCCGATGCGTTTCGGGCCCACATCGCCGGCCTGCTCGACCGAACCTTCCCAAAAACCGCAACCGCGCCGCTCTCAATGGCGCGTGTCGCGCTCGGGATGCAGCGCTTCGCCCGCCAGGATCACCCGGGTCTCGCCAAATTCCCAGCGCGGGCGCGCGATATCGACCCGGACATATTTGCCCATATGGCTTCTGGCGATGCGCGCGGCCTCCTCGACGCTATCGGCCTCGATCAGTTCCGATCGGCCGGGCGCGTGAGAATTATCGACGTTGTCGTAGTAATACGCGTTCCAAGCTGCGATTGTCATGGCGGCCTCCTTGTGTCCCGGACGCCATCCACGGATCCCCCCTGCGGCCGCGGAATAACTCGCAATCCGGTCGACGTTCGCTGGAGGCAATATACCCTAAATTTGCGGGATGGCGCCGCGTCAGATCAAATTTGATCGGGGCGACGCTCTTCGCGGCTCAGGCCCGCCAGGGAAAGGTCCAGGTCTCGGTGAGCGCCTTGACCCCCGAGCGCAAGAACACGCGCACGTCGCAGCTCTGGCCCGGATCGATGGCGACATCGACGCCGGCGCGGAATCCGCGAACATGGGCGTTGGGGCCCAAAAACGTGCGCAGGACGCGGCCGGCCGAGGTGGTGGCGACGATCTGCACCATCGAGGGATCGCTCAGGTAATAGCCGAGGTCGCCTCCGGAGAAATCGACCAGGAAACGCGTCGTTCCCGGCGGCGTCGCCTCATCGGCGCCCAGAGCATGCGGCGTCGCGCGGAAGGTGTTGACCGCCCGGGCGCCGGGCGTCAGGCGCACGTCGCTGGTCAAAGCGGTCATGCGATAACCGTAGGACATCGAGCGGCCCGACTCGAGGCTAGTCTTCGGGGCCCAGGAAGCGACGATATTGTCGTTGGTTTCGCTTTCGGTCGGCAATTCGACGAGTTGAACCGCGCCCTCGCCCCAGCCCTCGCGCGGTTCGATCCAGTAGGTCGGCCGCAATTCATAGGCCAGTTCCAGATCCTGGTAATGTTCGAACGAACGGTCGCGCTGCAACAGGCCGAAGCCTCGCGGATTGTTATCGAGAAATGACGAAACCTCCGCAGCGCCGGGATTGCTGAGCGGGCGCCAAATCCATTCGCCGGCGCCCGTGTGGACCAGCATGCCATCGGAGTCGTGAAGTTCGGTCCGGTAGTCGTCGCTGACGCGGTGGTCGTTCTTGCCGGTGAAGAACATCGAGGACAGCGGCGCCATGTTGAGCGCGCCGATCGCGCGACGGGCGAACAACGTCACGGAGACGTCGACGCTGGTTTCCTGCGCCGGCGCGATCTCGAAACGGAAGGCGCCGGTCGCGGATTCGCCGTCGAGCAGTGCGTGGACGACGATGCGTTCGCTCGCCGGGTCGGGCGTCTCGATCCAGAATTCGCGAAAGAACGGAAATTCCTCGGCGCCCTTGGCGCCGGCCGCGATCGCGAGGCCGCGCGCCGAAAGGCCATAGCGCTGTCCACGTCCCAGGAAGCGATAATAACTCGCGCCGAGGAACGCGATCACCTCGTCCATCAAGTGCGGCGCATTAAGTGGGTAATGCAGACGAAACCCGGCGAAGCCGAGGTTGATGGGCAGGCCGGTCGGGGCTTTCGTGCGGCCGTAGTCGAACAGATTCGCGGCGTAAGGAACTGGCGCGGGCAGACCGTCGCGCAGCACGTTGACGACCACCGGACGCTTGTAGAGATGGCCCAGATGGAACAACTCGAGCCGGAAATTCGATGCGGCGGCGCCAAGCAGCGGCTTATCCGACTTGAAGCGAATGTCGCGCCAGGCATCGTAACTCAGCCCCGCGATGCTCTTGGGAAGTACCGGTTCGACCGTGTCGAATGGAGCATTGGCCAGCTCGCGCGCGCGCTTGACGACATCGTCATAGCCGAAGGGCTTGGATTCGGCGGCGGCCGGTCGCCCGTCCTGCTGCGCGGCGGCGCGAAAGGAGAAAGCGGAGGCCGAGACGGCGGCGCCGAGCAGAACGGCGCGTCGATTGAGATGGGGCATGGAATCCATGGGATGGGGCGTGTGTGTCCCACTATAGCGCGGGCGCGGGCGATGCAACCGAGGTCATATCGACGGGGTTAAGGCGCGACGCCACCGGCGCCCCCATAGAAATTGACGCCGACGCCGACGTGCAGGTTGTTCGTGACCGCGTAATCGAAGCCGGCGCCGGCGACGCCGACCGCCTGCACCGCGCCAGGGCCGTAGAACAGAGCGTTGACCGATGACGCGGCGCTGGGAGGGCCACCGGTGAAACTCGCGCCCTTCGTGAGCGCGACGCCGGTCGTGACATAGGGTGTGAACCTGCCCATTTCATAGCCGAGCTTGATGCTCGTGGCCGCGAAATCGAATCCTTGAAAACGGCCGTAGGGCGTCAGCCAGGGATTGTAGCCCGTGTCGAACCGCGCGCCGAGAATGAGGCCGTTGTCGAAATGATGGTCGTAGCCGGCGAAGACATCGCCGCCGAACTGGCCTTTCGAGCCCTTGGCGAAGCCGGCCATCACCCCCGATCCGACATAAAAGCCCTTCCAGTCCGGCGCCGGCATTTGCGGATCGCTCGCCAGCGAGGGCAGCGTGGGCAGATCGGCGGCGAACGCCGACGCCGCCGCCAGCACGGGGGCCAGCGCGAATAGGAACAGACGGCGCAAAATCACTCGACGAATCCTTCTTGCCGCATCATCGCAACACGCGACTGCGGCGTCAAAAAGGCGCTTTCACGCGAGCGCCTGGTCGAGATCGCCGATCAGGTCTTCGACGTCCTCGAGGCCGACCGACAGGCGGACGACATCGGGGCCGGCGCCGGCGGCGGTCTTCTGCGCGTCGCTCAACTGGCGATGCGTCGTCGAAGCCGGGTGGATCACCAGCGAACGGGTGTCGCCGATATTGGCGACATGCGAGAACAACTTAAGCTTTTTGACTAGGGCGATCCCCGCCTCGTAACCGCCCTTGACGCCGAACGTGAAGACGCCGCCGGCGCCGCGCGGGCAATAGCGTTTGGCCAGCTCGTGATATTCATTGTTCTCGAGTCCGGCGTAGGAGACCCAGCTCACCTTGTCGTGGCCGGCCAGATGACGGGCGACCACCAGCGCGTTGTCGCTGTGTCGCTGCATTCGCAAGGCGAGCGTCTCGATCCCATTGAGAATGAGGAACGAGTTGAACGGCGAGATCGCCGGTCCGAGGTCGCGCAGACCGAGCACGCGGCAAGCGATGGCGAACGCGAAATTGCCGAAGGTTTCGGCGAGCACCATGCCATTGTATTCGGGGCGCGGCGCGGAAAGCATGGGATAGCGCTTGTCGCCCAGCCATTCGAAAGTGCCGCAGTCGACGATCACGCCGCCCATCGAGTTGCCGTGACCGCCCAGATATTTGGTCGCCGAGTGCAGCACGATGTCGGCGCCGTGGTCGATGGGCTTGAGCAAGTAGGGCGAGGCGAGCGTGTTGTCGACGATTAGCGGAACTTTCGCTTCGCGCGCGATCTTCGCGACCGCGCCGATGTCGCTGAGGACGCCGCCGGGATTGGCGATCGACTCGATATATATCGCCTTGGTCTTGTCCGTGATCGCTTCGCGAAAGCTCTCAGGGCGGTCGGAATCCGCCCATTTGACCTGCCAGCCGAAGTTCTTGAAGGCGTGGTTGAACTGATTGATCGAGCCGCCGTAGAGCTTGTTGGAAGCGACGAACTCGTCGCCGGGCTGCATCAGCGAATGAAAGGTGAGCACTTGCGCGGCGTGGCCGGACGCGACCACAAGCGCGGCGGGCGCGCCCTCCAGCGCCGCGACGCGCTCCTCGAGGGCCGCCGTCGTCGGATTGGTGATGCGCGTGTAAATGTTGCCGAACGCTTGCAGGCCGAACAGAGAGGCCGCGTGATCGACGTCGTCGAAGACGAAGGCCGTCGTCTGGTAGATCGGCGTGATGCGCGCGCCTGTCGTCGGGTCGGGCCGCGCGCCCGCGTGAATGGCGAGGGTCGAGAAGCCGGGTTCGTCATGGGTCAAGGGCGTGTCCTCCGTTATGGGCACTCTGGCAAATTCGGCCGCGGCAGGAAAGTCCAGCGCGCTGGATAGTTGGGTCGGACGGGGCCTTCACCGCGGATCGAGCGCGATGCGCACCCGCCGGTTGATCTTGCCCTTCTTTTCGACGCCGCTGACGGCGATGCGGCCGATCTCGCCGAGGTCGGCGACATGCGTGCCGCCGCAAGGTTGCAGGTCGAGACCGGCGATCTCCACCAGGCGCACCCGCCCGCTTCCCACCGGCGGCTTCACCTTCATAGTCTTGACGAGGCCGGGGTTGGCTTCGAGCTCCGCATCCGAAATCCAGCGCGTCGAAACGGCGGCGCCGGTGGCCACGAGCGCATTGAGACGCGCCTCAATCTCGTTTCGGTCGAACGCGACCTCGCCGGAATCGAAGTCGAGCCGGCCTTCGGCGTCGCCGACCGCACCGCCGGTGACGGGGTAGGGCAGCGCGACCGACAGAAGGTGAAGCGCCGTGTGGGCGCGCATGCGTCGGTAGCGAAGCTCCCAGGCGAGTTCGCCCGTCACGCGCTCGCCCGCCGCGGGCAGGGCGGCGCCTTCGGCCGCAATGTGCAAGACGGTCTTGCGGTCCGCGTCATAGACAGTATCGACGATCTCGACGACCGCGCCGTCGGCGCGGACCAGACGCCCGCGATCGCCGGGCTGGCCGCCGCCACGCGCGTAAAAGAGCGTTGCGTCCAGCACGATACGGCCGGGCGCCGCCTCCAACACCGTCGCCTCGGCTTGTTTGCGATAGGCGTCGTCGCGAAACAGCGGCTCGGTCACAGGAAAACCGCGGGGGCGTCGCCGGCGCCTTCGAGCCAGGCCGGGACGGGCAGGGCCTTCGAGCGTAGGAACTCGGCGTTGAATAGTTTCGAGGCGTAGCGCGCGCCGGAATCGCACAGAATGGTCACGATCGTATGGCCGGGGCCGAGCTCGCGCGCGAGGCGGATCGCGCCGGCGATATTGACGCCGCTGGAGCCCCCTAACAGCAGACCCTCGCGCGCGACAAGGTCGAATACGATCTCCAGCGCCTCGGCGTCGGGAATCTGATAGGCAAAGTCAACGGGCGCGCCTTCGAGATTGGCGGTGATCCGGCCTTGCCCGATGCCCTCGGTGACGGACGAGCCTTCGCTCTTGAGAATCCCTTCCGTGTAATAAGAATACAGCGCGGCGCCGGGAGGATCCGCCAACGCGATCTTGATTCTGGGATCGCGCTCCTTGAGCGCCATGCCGACGCCCGCCAGCGTGCCGCCCGAACCGACGGCGCTGACGAAGCCGTCGAGGCGCCCATGAGTCGCCTCGAATATCTCCGGACCCGTCGTTTCGTAATGGCCGCGCCGGTTGGCGACATTGTCGAACTGATTCGCCCAGACCGCGCCGTTGGGGTCGCTATTGGAGAGAGCTTCGGCGAGGCGGCCGGAATATTTCACGTAATTGTTGGGGTTTGAATAGGGCGCGGCCGGCACCTCGATCAGCTCCGCCCCGACGAGGCGCAGCATGTCCTTCTTTTCCTGGCTCTGGGTGTCGGGGATGACGATGACTGCTCTGAAGCCCATCGCCGCGGCGACCATGCCGATGCCGATGCCGGTGTTGCCGGCGGTGCCCTCGACTATCGCGCCGCCTTTGCGCAGCGCTCCGCTGGCGATCGCGTCCGAAATGATTGCCAGCGCGGCCCGGTCCTTGACCGAACCCCCCGGATTCATGAATTCGGCCTTGCCGAGAATCGTGCAGCCGGTCGCTTCCGACGCCGCCCGCAGCTTGATCAGCGGCGTACGCCCGATCGCCTCGATAATGCTTGGATTTATCGGCATATTCCCTTCATGTCCTTTCCCTGGGCAAGTCCGGCAAGGATGTCCGCGCGACCTACGCGATCATTGCATGGCTGTATAGTTTTCGCCTCAAAAAACCCTTGAGTGCTGGTTAAACCGCAAGACCTCGGCTATCGTCGCGGTTTGGACGCATTACAAGTGAGCGATTTCGCGTGACAATTGCAAATTTTGCCGGCTCGACGGCGCCGACGCCGCCGCCGCTCAGTTTTTTCAAGGACAAGGCCTACCGCATGTTCGTGCTGCGTTCGGCGCTCGCGCCGCGGGTGGCGTGGCGATGGGCGCGGTTCATCGGCCGTTTTCATAGCGATCTGGGCGCCGCCACGGCGCCCTCGCGCGTGCTGCTGAAGCCGCTGCGCAGCTATATGTTTCGTCGCTTGGGTCCACGCGGCCGGCTGCGGCTGATGATGGAGCATTACGGGCTTGCGGAGGGCGTTTTCGCCCGCGACACGTTGCGCCGCATTTGCAATGGGGAGCGGGTCGTGCTGGCGCGCCCCCACGGACGCAAGAACTCGCGGTACGTCGTTTCGCTCGCCGCTTCCGTAGTCGCCTCGACGCAGCGCGAGGGCGAACTGGTCATTTGCCTGCAGCGCGAAGGCGACAACGTCAGGTTGAGCCGCCTCTCGTTCAGTTTCGTGCGGGCGCGGGGCGGTTTGGCGGTCGTGATCGCCGGCTTGCAAGGGCCGAATGGCGGCCACAAGCGCGAGGTGATCGACGCGACCCGTGAATTATACGGTCTCCGACCCAAGGACGTCACGCTGCTGGCCGCTCGGGCATTGGCGCGCGCCCTCGGCGCGAGCGAGCTTCACGCGGTCGCCGACATCGATCACGTGCTGCATCGACATCAAGACATCGCCAAACTATCGAACTACGACGCCTATTGGCTGGAGCGCGGCGCCAAGTCCGGCGGCCCGTTCGGCTTCGAATTCCTGGCTCTCGAGGACGCGGCGCCGTCATCGAACGCCCGTGAAATCGCCAAAGCCGAAATTATCGCCGCGGTCGCGGGCTTCGTGGGCGCGCAGAAGCCGCGCGAGCGCGAACGCGCCTCGTCCATCGCCGCTTGAGGCCGGTCTGCGCTCTCGGGGCGCGGGGGAAAGCGATCGTCGGGTGGCGCGGTGTTCTTTCTGGTCTCGAAGCTGCTCTGGATATTCGTAGCGCCGGTGAACCTGGCGCTTTTCGGCGCGCTCGTCGGCGTCGTCGCGGCGCCGCGGTTTCCGCGCCTCGGGCGCGCGCTCGCGGTGGCTTGCGTCGCGGCTTTGTTGCTGGTCGGCGTCGCGCCGCTCGGCGCACTGCTGCTGCGTCCGTTGGAAGCCCGGTTCCCGCCCCCGCCCGCGGATCTGCCCGCGCCCTACGCGATCGTCACGCTCGGCGGCGCCATCGACGATGAAATGAGCCTCGCTCATGGTCAGGTCGATCTGGTCGACGGCGCCTCGCGCCTGACCGAAACGGCCATCCTCGCGCGCCGTTATCCCATGGCGCGCATCGTCTACACCGGCGGCAGCGCGTCGCTGACCTCCACGCAATCCGACGAGGCCGAACAAGCAAAACGCCTCCTTGTCGACCTTGGCGTCGATCCCGTGCGGATCGCCATCGAGACGAAATCGCGCAACACCGATGAGAATGCGCGCTTCACCGCGGCGATGGAGCGTCCGCGCCCGGATCAGGCCTGGCTGCTTGTGACCTCCGCCTATCATATGCCGCGCGCGATGGGGCTGTTTCGCAAGGCCGGCTTCGCCGTCCGAGCCTTTCCTGTCGACTACCGCACCTTCGGGGACGCCCGTGATCTCAAGCCCAGTCACGACCCGGTCGCCAGTTTCAAGGCGTTCGAACTCGCCGTTCACGAGTGGGTCGGGTTGATCGCTTATCGCGCCGCCGGCAAGATCGACGCTTGGTTTCCGGGGCCCTGAGGCCTATTCCGAGCGCGGCGCGCCGAGCCGATAGACGCCGCGAAAGTCGCGCGGATCGACCGGCTTGGCCTTGCGATAAATGACGAGGCGCCCTGCTTCGGCGAGCCGCACGGCCGCCGAGCGCACCGATTGCAGGTGCGCGCGCCAGCCCAACTCCCCTTCCTCGCGAGAAGCGGCGAAAGCCTGAGCGGCGTCGGTCGGACAGATGGTGCGGCCGGGCTTGGCCGCCGCGCAGAGATCGAGAATGACGTCCTCGAGCGAGGGACGCGAATCGGCTTTGGAGGGCTCGGTCGGCATGGACGCGCCATGAAGCGCGCCGGCGCCCGCGTCAAGCCCGTCGGCGAGCCGGTCGGCTTGACTCCGCCGGGGCGCGCATCGCAGGAACTGAGGGAGTTCGCGATCGGAGCCGCCATGCCGTTGAAGCTGATTCTCGCCAACAAGGCCTATTCCTCGTGGTCGTTGCGGCCGTGGATCCTGCTCGCGCATTTCCATATCCCGTTCGAGGAGATCGTGATCCCGCTCGACCTGCCGGACACGCGCGCGAAAATCCTCGAACATTCGCCGACCGGAAAATGTCCGGCGCTGCGCGACGGCGCCATACACGTCTGGGAATCGCTGGCGATTCTGGAATATGTCGCCGAGAACTACCCGGACAAGGCGATCTGGCCGCGCGCCAAGGGCGCGCGCGCCCATGCGCGTTCGCTCGCCGCCGAAATGCACGCCGGCTTTCAGGCCCTGCGTCAGCATTGCCCGACCAATTTCCGCCGTCCGGTGCGCAAGATCGCGCTGACGCCCGCGGTCGAGGCCGACATCGCGCGCATCGAGGCGGCCTGGGCTCATGCGCGCAAGACTTATGGCAAGGCGGGGCCGTTCCTGTTCGGTCGGTTCTGCGCCGCCGACGCGATGTTCGCGCCGGTCGTCAACCGATTGCACACCTACGACGCGCCGGTGTCGCGCGAAACGCGCGCTTACATGGACGCCGTCATGGCGCTTCCGGCCTGGAAGGCCTGGATCAAGGACGGCGAGGCCGAGACGTGGCGGATCGAAAAATACGAAGCGATCTAACCGCGATCTGGCGGCGTGTTTTCGGGCTGGACCGGCCGCCGCGTCCGCGAGTGCGCGCGCTCGGCGCGCGCCGCATCGTCGCCGAGGGACTCGACCATAGCTTCTGGGCCGACTTTTATCACAACGCGATGACCGCGAGCTGGCCGGCGTTTTTCACCGTGCTGGCGGCCGCCTTCGTCGCGCTGAACTTCATCTTCGCGTGCGTTTACGCGCTCGGCGAGGCGCCGATCGCCAACGCCAAACCGGGCAGTTTCGCCGACCTCTTCTTTTTCAGCGTCGAGACGACTTCCACCGTCGGCTACGGCGATATGCATCCGCAGACGATGTTCGGCCATATGGTCGCGACCGGCGAGAATTTCGTCGGCATGGTGCTGCTGGCGGTGATGACGGGCCTCGTGTTCTCGCGCTTCTCGCGCCCGCGGGCGCGTCTCATCTTCGCCCGCAATCCGGTCGTGACCAGGCACAACGGCGTGCCGACGCTGATCTTGCGCGTCGCCAACGCGCGCAATAGTTTCATCAGCGAGGCGACGGCGAAGCTATGGTTGCTGGCGCCGAGCCTCAGCCCGGAGGGTAGGCGGTTCGTCGGTTTCCAACCGCTGCGCCTGGCCAAGAGCGAGAACCCGACTTTCGCCTTGAGCTGGACGGTGTTTCATCCGATCGACGAGGAGAGCCCGCTATACGGGATCGGCGAAGCCGAGATCCGGGGCGGCGATATGAACTTCGTCCTCAGCATCAACGGTCTCGACGAGACCTCGGCGCAGATGATCCATTCCCGCGAAACCTGGAGCGGCGACGACATCCGCTTCGGCCACGAATACGTCGACATTTTCAGCCTCGACGAACAAGGCGTGCGGCACGTCGATTACGCGCGCGTGCACGAGACGCGCGAAACCGTCGTGGCGCCGGGTTCGGCTCTCGGATCCGCGAGCGCGGGTCGGTCCGCTTTACCTTAATTTCCGCTTTCGCTTGCCGAGAGCGATACCCGCGTACGTTACGTAAACTAGGACCGATCCGCCCTGGCCAACGTTCGCCCCGCAGAGGAGACCTAGGAGTATGGCGATTGTGCGAACTCAGCCGCGACCGGATGCGGGCGCCGACGAAGCGAATGCGCAGGCCTGGCGCGCCGCGCTCGCGCAGCTTGCCGAGCGCCGCGCGGCGGCGGCCCAAGGCGGATCGGAAAAAGCGCGCGAGCGCCATGTCGCGCGCGGCAAGCTGCTGGCGCGCGAACGGGTCGCACGACTGATCGATCCGGGCTCGCCGTTTCTTGAAATCGGCGCGCTGGCCGCCTTCGGCATGTACGAGGGCGACGTGCACGGCGCGGGGCTGATCGCGGGCATCGGCCGCGTCGAGGGGCGCGAGACGATGATCGTCGCCAATGACCCCACGATCAAGGGCGGCGCTTATTATCCGATGAGCGTGAAGAAACATCTGCGCGCGCAGGAGATCGCGCTGGAGAATGGATTGCCCTCGGTCTATCTGGTCGATTCCGGCGGCGCCAATCTGCCGCATCAATCCGAGGTGTTTCCCGACCGCGAGCATTTCGGCCGCATCTTCTACAACCAGGCGCGCATGTCCTCGGCGGGCCTCTCGCAGATCGCGGTCGTGATGGGCTCCTGCACGGCGGGAGGCGCCTATGTGCCGGCGATGTCGGATGAGACGATCATTGTCGAGAAGCAGGGCACGATCTTTCTCGCCGGGCCGCCGCTGGTCAAGGCCGCGACCGGCGAGACGGTCAGCGCCGAAGATCTTGGCGGCGGCGATCTGCATACGCGCGTCTCCGGCGTCGCCGACGCGCTGGCGCGCGACGACGCCCACGCGCTGGCGCTGGCGCGGCGCGCGGTCGGCAATCTCAACCGTCCGCCCAAAGCGCGGCTCGACACGATCGCGGCGCGCGAGCCGCTGCATCCGGTCGAGGAACTCGAGCGCGTCGTGCCGATGGATCTTCGCCAGCAATACGACGTGCGCGAGATCATCGCGCGGCTCGTCGACGGCTCAGAGTTCGATGAGTTCAAGGCGCGCTACGGGACGACGCTGGTGACGGGCTTCGCGCGGCTCTCAGGCATGTTAATCGGCATCGTCGCCAACAATGGCGTGCTGTTTTCCGAAAGCGCGCTCAAAGGCGCGCATTTCATCGAGCTTTGCACGCAGCGCGGCGTGCCCTTGCTGTTCCTGCAAAACATCAGCGGCTTCATGGTCGGACAGCGCTATGAGGCGGGCGGCATCGCCAAAGACGGCGCCAAGCTCGTTACGGCGGTCGCCTGCGCGCGCGTTCCCAAGATCACCGTCATCGTCGGCGGCTCGTTCGGCGCCGGCAATTATGGCATGTGCGGGCGCGCTTACGGTCCGCGATTCCTCTTCATGTGGCCGAACGCCCGCATCAGCGTGATGGGCGGCGAGCAGGCGGCGAGCGTGCTGGCGACGCTGCGCCGCGACACGCTGGAAGCCGCAGGCAAGAGTTGGACCGCGGATGAGGAGGAACATTTCAAAGCGCCCATCCGCGCCCGTTACGAGAACGAGGGCTCGCCGTATTTCGCCACCGCTCGGCTCTGGGACGATGGCGTGATCGCGCCCTCCGAAACGCGCCGAGTGCTCAGCCTTGCTTTTTCCGCCTGCTTGAACGCGCCGATCGATACCACGAAGTTCGGCGTGTTCCGGATGTAGCGACGGGGGAACGCGATGAGTGTGCCGAGCTTTCAGCAATTGATGCTGCCAACGCTGCAATACGTTTGTCAGCGGCTGGACGACGTGCACGTCGCCAAGCTTGAGGAGGAGGTCGCCAAGGCTCTGAGGCTTTCGAGCGACGATCTGGCCAAGGTGCTGCCGAGCGGTCAGCAATCGGTGTTCGCGAACCGTCTCAACTGGGCGCGCTCCTATCTGTCCAAGGCCGCGCTGATGGAATCGCCCCGGCGCGGCTATTGTCGCGGCACGGAGCGCGCGCGCGAACTGCTCGCCGAGGGCGTCAAGGAGATCGATCTTTCCGTGCTCACGCGGTACCCCGAATTTCAGGCCTGGCGCGAGCGCAATTCTCAGCAGCAACAGGCGCTCGAAATCGAGGCCGCGCCGAGCCCGGAGGAACGCATCGCGATCGACTTCGAGAGCCTCACCGCCGATCTCGCGCGCGAGATCATCGAACGCGTACATTCGCTGACCCCGACCTTCTTCGAGCGCCTGATCGTCGATCTCCTGCTGCGCATGGGTTACGGCGGCGGCAAGCGAGAGATGGGGCGCGCGCTGGGTCGCGTGGGCGACGGCGGAATTGACGGCGTCATCAAGGAGGACGAACTCGGTCTCGACGTCGTCTATGTGCAGGCCAAGCGTTTCGCGCCGGATAAAAGTGTGCCGTTACGCGAGGTGCGAGACTTCGTCGGCGGACTCGAGGGTCATCGCGCCGCCAAGGGCGTTTTCGTCACCACCTCCTATTTTCCTTCCACCGCTTACGAGTTCATTACTCGCGTGTCCAAGCGCGTCGTGCTGATCGATGGCCCGGAACTGGCCAACCTGATGATTCGCCATCGCGTCGGCGTGCGGGTGAAAGAGACGTTCGAGATGAAACGGATCGACGAGGATTACTTCGTCGAGTAGCGGCGCTCACCTGCAAGTTCCCGCTTCTGAATGTAAAAATTCCTTTAGTTGTCATCGCGGCGACGAGGTGGAATGCTGACTTAGCCGCGCATGGGGCCTGCGGGGCGTATTTAACGCAGGAGGAAGATTCCATGCGTGCGTTTGCTCTCGGCCTCGTCGCCATCGCCGGTCTTGCGCTTTCTGGCTGCCAGGCGGTCGGGCCAGGCTATTACGGCGACTATTACGGCTACGGCTACAGTCCCTATTACGATGGATGGTACGGTGGTCCCTATTTCGGTTACGGCGGCTACTATGGCGGCTATGGCTATGGCTATGGCTACGGGCGCCATCGCTATGGCTGGGGCCGTGCGGGCGGATGGGGCGGGCACAGCACGAATCGCGGCGCCTTCGCCGCAAACGGCTTTCGCGGCGGCGGGTTTCGTGGCGGCGGCGGCTTTCATGGCGGCGGCGGTGGATTTCACGGCGGCGGCGGCGGAATGCGTTTGCATTGAGCGTGCGCGCGACTGACGGACGCCGCCATGTCGCCTCGCGTCAGCCGCGTCAAACCTCGTCGCCCGGCGTCAGGCGGCCTAGCAGCGCGGCGAGCGCTGCAACCTCGCCGTCGCGGAAGCGGTCACGGAAAAGCTCGGTGGCGCGGGCCTCGACCGTAGCGCGCGCCTCCGCGATCCGCTCGCGTCCGGCGTCCGTCAAGGCGACATAAGCCAGACGCGCGTCGCGCGGGTCGGGCTCGCGTGTCACCATTCCCAGCTTCTCCAGCGGCCTCGCCATGCGCGTCACGGTCGACGCGCTCAAGTACAACCGGCGGGCCAGGTCGATTCGGCTCGCGCGGTTGAGCGGCGAGGCTTCCAGGATCATGAGCAGCATCGCTTCGTTGACTGAAAGTCCGTGAAGCGAGCCGAGCGCGCCGTCGAGGCGCTGCGTCAATGCTGCGGCGGCGCGCAAAAGTTTGAAGACGGTGGAGGAGGGGTGCGTGAACATGAGGGCAATGTGGCGATTATCATTGCAATGTCAAGTATATTGCAATTATATCGCAATCAATGGGTCGGTCGCCGATAGGGAAAATCCCCCGTGTGTCGCCGCCCTTTCGCCCCCCTCGCTCCTCGCGCTCCGTTTCTATACACAGGGACGACTCGGGAGCCGCCCATGTTCGCCAATGTCCTCATCGCCAACCGCGGCGAGATCGCCTGCCGCATCGTCCGCACCGCGCGGCGGCTTGGCGTCAAATCGATCGCCTTGCACACGCCCGCGGACCGCGGCGCCTTGTTCACGCGCGTCGCCGACGAGACCATCGAGATCGGCGAGGGAGCGAGCGGCTATCTCGACGCCGAGGCGATCATTGCCGCCGCGCTTAAGACAGGCGCGCAATGTCTGCATCCAGGCTATGGGTTCCTCAGCGAGAACGCCGACTTCGCGGAAGCCTGCGCCAAAGCGGGAATCGTCTTCGTCGGCCCGCCGCCGGCGGCGATGCGGGCAATGGGGCTCAAGAGCGCAGCGAAGGCGCTGATGGTCAAGGCCGGCGCGCCGGTCGTGCCGGGCTATCACGGCGACAACCAGAATTCGAAGTTTCTCAAGGAGAAGGCCTACGAGATCGGCTATCCCGTGCTCATCAAGGCGATCGCGGGCGGGGGAGGGCGCGGGATGCGCCGCGTCGACGCGCATGTCGATTTCGAGGCTGCGCTCGATTCGGCGATGCGCGAAGGCCAATCCGCTTTCGGCGATCCGCGCGTGCTGATCGAGAAATACATCGTCGCGCCGCGGCACATCGAGGTGCAGATTTTCGGCGATGCGCATGGCGATGTGGTCCATCTCTACGAACGCGATTGTTCGTTGCAGCGCCGCCACCAGAAAGTAATCGAGGAGGCGCCCGCGCCCGGTCTGCCCGAAGCGACGCGCGCCGCGATGGCCGCGGCGGCGGTGACGGCGGCCAAGGCGGTCGGCTATGTCGGCGCGGGGACTGTCGAATTCATTGTTGATTCTTCGCGTGGCCTCGGTCCCGATAGCTTTTATTTCCTCGAGATGAATACGCGCCTGCAGGTCGAGCATCCCATCACCGAGGCGATTCTCGGGCTCGATCTCGTCGAATGGCAGTTCCGCGTCGCCGCGGGCGAACCGCTGCCGTTGCGGCAGGCCGACATCAAGCCGCGCGGCGCGGCGATCGAGGCGCGGCTCTGCGCAGAAAACCCGGAGGTCGGTTTCCTGCCCTCGCCGGGCCGCATCCACGCATTGTCTCTGGATACGACGGACGGGCGTTTGCGCGTCGACGCCGGCGTGGAAGCCGGTGACGTCGTAACCCCCTTCTACGATTCCATGATCGCCAAGCTGATCGTACATGAGGCGACGCGGGAGGAAGCGCTCGCGCGAATGGAGGAGGCCCTCTCGCGCGCTGTCGTCATCGGACCCCAGACCAATCTCGCCTTTTTGCGGGCGTTGATCGAGGCGCCCGAAGTGGCGGCGGGCGGCTATGACACCGGCCTCATCGACGCCAACCTGGAGCGCCTGGGCGCGACGCCGCGCGAACCGAATCGCGCCGCAACGCTCGCCGGCGTCGCCACGCTTCTCGCCGCGCGCGCGCCGGACGCCACAGGACCGCAGAGCGATCCCTGGGCGGTCGCCGACGCTTTCGAACTCACCGGCGAGCGACGGGTCGGCGTGGACGCGCGCGTTGATGGCAAGCGCGACCGCCTGGTGCTGACGATCCGCGCGGGCCGATCCGTTCTTTCGTTCCGGCACGGCGAAACGCCGGCGCTGGCCGCCGCGCCATTCGTCCATCCGGTTGAAGGCGGCGTTCTGGTTCTCGCCTCCGGCCGACAATCGCATGTCGAACTTGTCGATCCATTGGAAGGCGCCGCGGCGGGCGCGAGTGAGGCGTCGGGCGAGATTTCGGCGCCGATGCACGGTCGCGTCATCGGGCTCTACGTCGAAGATGGACAGGAGGTCGAGGAGGGCGCGCGGCTGGCGGTGGTCGAGGCGATGAAGATGGAGCACGCTTTGGTCGCCCCCCGCGCCGGACGGATCGCCGATCTTTCCGCGAAGGTCGGCGAAACCGTCGAGCAGGGGCGTCGCTTGATGAGCGTCGTCGCGCCGTGAACCGACGATTCATATTTGTTCGCCCATCGTGATTTGAGTTTTCGGGCTCAACTGGCCTAACGCTTGCTCGCGTTCGAATGGGGCGCAACAGGATGGGACAATGTGCGGAATCGTCGGCATTTTGGGGGAAGGCGCGGTCGCGCCTCGCATTCTGACCGCGCTGAAGCGGTTGGAGTATCGGGGCTACGATTCGGCCGGCGTCGCGACGCTCGCCAACGGCGAACTCGTGCGCGTCCGCGCCGAGGGCAAGCTGAAGAACCTGGAGGCCAAGCTCGAAGCCGTCGGGCTCCAGGGGGCGATCGGCATCGGCCATACACGCTGGGCGACGCACGGCAAACCGACCGAGGTCAACGCCCATCCGCACGCGAGCGAACGCCTCGCGGTCGTCCACAACGGCATCATCGAGAATTTCAGGGCTCTGCGCGAGGAACTTATCGCCAAGGGCCATCGCTTCGCGACCGAAACGGACAGCGAAGTCGCGGCGTTTCTCGTCACCGACGAAATGGCGTCGGGCAAGGGTCCGGCCGAAGCGGTCCACGCGGCGTTGCGCCGTATGCGCGGCGCCTTCGCGCTCGTTTACCTTTTCAAAGGCGAGGAAAACCTGCTGATCGGCGCGAGGCAGGGCGCGCCGCTTGCCGTCGGCTACGGCGAAGGTCAGATGTATCTGGGTTCCGACGCCCTCGCACTCGCGCCTTTCACCAACCGCGTCGCCTATCTCGACGAGGGCGATTGGGTCGTCGTGACCCGGCAGGGCGCGGAATTCCGCGATATGTCGGGCAAGCGCGTCAAGCGTCCGATCGTGCTGAGCGCCGCCGGGGGATTGCTCGCCGAGAAGGGCAATTACCGTCACTTCATGGCCAAGGAAATTCACGAGCAGCCCGAGGTCGTCGGCCACACTATCGCGCATTTCGTCGACATGGGCGAGCAAAGGCTGGCGCCGTTCGAATGGCCCGTCGATCCGAAATCGCTGACCCGCATCTCCATCGTCGCTTGCGGCACCGCCTACATGGCCGGTTCGATCGGCAAATACTGGATCGAACGTTTCGCGCATATTCCCGTCGAGGTCGATGTCGCCAGCGAATATCGCTATCGCGAGCCGCCGGTCGAAAAGAACGGCCTGACGATCGTCATTTCGCAATCCGGCGAGACCGCCGACACGCTCGCGTCGATGCGCTACGCTAAGGAAAATGGCTCGAAGACGCTCGCCATCGTCAATGTGCCGACTTCGAGCATCGCACGGCTGGCGGATGCGGTCGCGCCGACGCTGGCCGGGCCGGAGATCGGCGTCGCCTCGACCAAGGCGTTCACCTGCCAGCTCGCGGCGATCGCCAGCCTCGCGCTCGGCCTCGCGCGCGCGCGCGGACAGATCGACGAAACGCGCGAGGCCGAACTCGTGGCGGAGCTGATCGCCACGCCCGGACTGCTCGCCGAGGCTCTGAAGCTCGAGCCTCAAGTCGAGAAAATCGCGCATAAGCTCGCACGGGCGCGCGACGTGCTCTATCTGGGCCGTGGCGCGGTCTATCCGCTCGCGCTCGAAGGCGCGCTGAAGCTCAAGGAGCTTTCCTACATCCACGCCGAGGGCTACGCGGCGGGCGAATTGAAGCATGGACCGATCGCGCTGATCGATGAGGCGATGCCGGTGATCGTGCTCGCGCCGCGCGACGGTGTGTTCGAGAAGACGGTTTCGAACATGCAGGAGGTCGCCGCGCGCGGCGGGCGTATCATCCTGATTGGCGAATCGCACGCCGCCGAGGAAGCGGCGGTGGCGCTCGACGGCTTCCTGGCGATGCCGGACATGGGCGCGACTTTCGCGCCGATCGTCTACGCGGCGCCGGTGCAGATGCTCGCCTATCACACGGCCGTCATCATGGGCAAAGACGCGGATCAGCCGCGCAATCTGGCCAAATCGGTCACGGTGGAGTAGCCTTATTCCGCTTGCGTTCGCCGACGCTGTCGACGCGCCTCAGGGCGCCGGCCGTGCAGGATTTCGTCATGAGTCTCGATACGAAGTTGGTGGCGCCGCTGCACCGTTCGCTGTTGGCGCGGTTACGTTCCTGGTTCTTCACCGGGCTGGTGATCTTCGGCCCCGTGGCGGTGACGGTTTACGTCGCGTGGTGGTTCATCGACACGGTCGACAATTGGGTGAAGCCGCTGGCGCCGGCGAGCCTGTGGCCTGACTCTTATCTGCCCGTTCATGTGCCCGGCTTCGGCGTCGTCATCGCTGTGATCGGCCTGACGCTGCTCGGATTCCTGGCCGCCAATATCGCCGGGCGCACGCTCGTCAGCCTGGGCGAAGCGATGCTCGACCGCACGCCGCTGGTTCGCGGTCTCTACAAAGGCGTCAAACAGATATTCGAGACGGTGTTCAGCCAGAGCGGAACGCAGTTTCGCAAGGTAGGGTTGGTTGAGTTTCCGCTCAAAGGTTCCTGGTCGATCGTGTTCATTTCGTCGAACCCGGCCGCGCAGGTCGCGCGCGTGTTGCCGACGGACGACGAAATGACCTCGGTGTTCCTGCCCTGCACGCCCAATCCGACGACGGGCTTCTACTTTTTCGTGCCGACCAAGGACGTCATCGAACTGCCGATGACGCCCGACGACGCCGCGAAACTCATCATGTCGGCGGGGCTGATCCAGCCCGAGGTCCAGGCTTCGTTGGCGGCGATGGCGGCGCAGGCGCGCGGCCAAAAGATCGCAGCGCCGCAGAAAGCGATCGCTAATTCGTGATCGATCGATCGCGCATCGCCGTCGTGGCGATCAGCGAATAGGCCATCGCGCCGGCCAGACATTCGTAACCGAGGTCGCTCATATGCAGCCGGTCCTTGGAAAGCACTGGCGGCTCGCCGCCGGCGGTCGCCCAATCCTTCATCAACGCATAGCGCGAAAAGACCGCGATGTGCTCGCGCGCGCCCTCTTCGGCGACGATCCGAACGAACGCCTCGTATCTCGCGGCGTCCTTGACCTGCGGCAAATATTGCGGATCGACGAGCAGCAGCGGCACATGCGCCGCGCGCGCGGCGGCGACGCCCTGCGATAAGGCGTCGCGAAACCGGGCCTCGTCGGCGCCGCCGAGCGCGTCATTGGTGCCGACCTGCCAGATCGCCAACTGCGGCCATCCGTCGGCGAGCGCGCGGCGCAGGCGTTTGAGCGTTTGCCAGGACATTTCCCCGCCGACGCCCGCATTGCTGACCAACGCGTCATAGGCCCAGGACTTCCGCAAGGCGGCCGCGAGCCGCGCGGGATAGGCCGCGCTCACGCGCGAGGCGCCGACGCCCTCCGTCGAGGACGACCCGATAGCGAGAATTCGAGCGGGACCGCTACGAAGGCGCGGCAGCACGCCGCTTTCCTGGTTGAGGCTGAGCGCCGCTCGATCCATATCGCGCCGCTGCGGGCAGACGCCGGCGGCGTCGGCGCGCGAGATCTCAGCGAACCCGGCGGTTAGAACGAGGCAAGCGAGCGCAACGCCCCTCCCGGCGGAACGTAGGGGCCGCTTTCGGCCCCGGTGCGTTTCCTCGATTCCCAATGATTCGCCAATACGATGAGTAGAACGACGCCGGCCATCGTGTAAGCGATCCCGATCGCGCGTTCAACTCCCGGCGAGGCAAGCCCGGAAATCGAAATGAGGCCGGTTTGGCCGATCGCGGTCAATAAGGAACCGATGGCGAAAATCTCCAGGCTGTGGCGTCCCAGGCGCTGCATGGCCCGTCCGAAACCCGTTTCCATCATCGGCGCCAGGCGGGAAGCGGTCGCCACGACATAGGCCAAGGCTCCGAAATGAGCCAGGCGCCCCAGCCCGAGGTTTTGCTTGGCGAGGTCGAGCGATCGGGCGGCCGCGTCCCAAAGCCCGGGAGAAAAGTGGGCGCCGTCGGTGACGACGATGGCGCCGCCGACCAATAGCGCCGCGCTGATCGCCTCCAATGCGAGATTGCGGCGCGGCGGCCAGTCCTTCCAGGTGATCGATGCGACCATGCCGAGCGTGAAGAGAAGTTGCCAGGCGAAAGGATTGAAAAACCATCCGCCCGGTTCCGGCCATTTTGGCGGGTAGAGGCCGAGAACTCGCGACGCCGTGTAGATACATACCGAGGTCAGCAGCGCCAGCGCCGGCGCCTTGCGCGCAATGGCGAGCGCCAGCGGCGACCAAAGCATCAAGGCAACGTACAACGGCAAAATGTTGAAATAGCCGATTTGGTGGCTTAGCAGCAGCAGGCCGAACGCGCCGTGCGCTGGCTTTTCGAACACGAATCCGCGCCCATGCGCCTGAATCAATTCCGGCGCGCCGCTGACAATATAGCCGACTGCGAAAATGCCGAGCGCGGCGAAAGAAATCGCGAGGTGGATCGCGTAAATCTTGAGCGCGCGGCGGCCGCAGCGGCGGACGACGGCGTTAAGGCCTGACTTGCAAACCTGCGGAAAATAAGCCGCGCCGACCGAAAGCCCCGAGAGGAACACGAAGGCTTCCGCGCTGTCGGAGAAGCCGAAATTCCGGGGCGTACAAAATTCCAGCAAGTTGCCCGGGATATGGTCGACGAGAATGGCGATCAGCACAACGCCGCGCCAAAAATCTATTCCGCTGATGCGTGAACCGGGATTCATGGGCTTCATTCTGACGCCCTCTCAAGATCGGCGCCAAGAGACTTGAGATCGGCGCCAAGAGGGTAGCGGCCCGAATGCGTTCACATCCTCGCGAGGCGCCCCCCTGTTCCGGCGCGCCCGCTATGCTAATAGAGCGTTCCGCGCGCTTTTGCGCCCGAATCGGCCCGCCTCGCGCGGCCAATTCCACATTGCACGGGTTTCCTGCCATGGCGTCCTTGCCGAAATTCGATCTTGCCGACCTCAAGCGCCGAATGCAGGGCGCGCATGCAACGCTGAAACAGGAACTGAGCGGATTGAGGACCGGGCGCGCGAGCGCCGCGCTGCTCGATCCAGTGCATGTGGAGGCCTACGGTCAGCGAATGGCGCTCAACCAGGTCGCAACAGTCAGCGTTCCCGAGCCGCGCGCGCTCTCGGTGTCCGTCTGGGACAAGAGCATGGTCGCGGCCGTCGACAAGGCGATTCGCGACGCCAATCTTGGGCTGAGCCCGACCATCGAAGGCACGATGCTGCGCATTCGCATCCCCGAGCTCAATGAGCAGCGGCGCAAGGAAATGGTCAAGGTCGCGCATAAATACACCGAAGACGCGCGCGTCGCGGTGCGGCACGTAAGGCGCGACGGCCTCGACATCCTCAAGCGGCTGCTGAAAGACCACGCGATCAGCGAAGACGATGAGAAGCGTCACGAAACCGAAGTACAAAAGGCCACCGACGAAACGATCAAGGACATCGACGCCTTGCTTGCGGGCAAGGAAAAGGAAATCATGCAGGTTTAGCCGCGTCGGCGTCGAGGCTCGCGCATGTCGCTCGCGAACGAAATGTCTCACGTCGAAGCGCCGGACTACGGTGCGCGGCATGTCGGCATCATCATGGACGGCAACGGACGCTGGGCGAAGTCGCGCGGCCTGCCGCGCGCCGAAGGGCACCGTCGCGGCGTCGAAGCGGTGCGGCGCGCCGTGCGCGCAGCCCGCGAGCTTGGTGTTCGCTATCTGACCCTCTACAGCTTCTCGACGGAGAACTGGGCGCGTCCGGCCGACGAAGTCTCGATGCTGATGACCTTGTTGAAGCGATTCATCCGCAACGATCTGGCCGAGTTGCACGCCGCCGATGTGCGGGTGCGCGTGATCGGCGGCCGCGAGGGTCTATCGCCGGATATCCTCGGCCTGCTGGCGGAGGCCGAGGATCTGACTAGGGACAACCGCGGCCTGACGCTGATCGTCGCTTTCAACTATGGCGGCCGTCAGGAAATCGTCGAAGCGGCGCGGCGGCTCGCCGCCCGCGCGGCGCGCGGCGATCTCGACCCCGCCGCAATCGACGCCGCGACGTTCGAGTCCGAACTCGAAACCTCGGGAATTCCCGATCCCGATCTCATCATTCGCACCTCCGGCGAGCAGCGCGTCTCCAATTTTCTGCTCTGGCAGGGGGCCTATGCCGAATTCATCTTCCTGCCGATCCTCTGGCCCGATTTCGATAAGGCGACCTTCGTCGCCGCGCTCGAACAATTCGCCGCGCGCGAGCGGCGCTACGGCGGCGCCGGACCCGCGCCCGAGCCAGTGAAGTCGGCCTCCTAGGACACGCAATGGCGGAACCTCAATCCGACTTCCCGACCGACGGCGCGGCGCCGCCCGCCGCGCCGCGCGGCCCCTGGCCTGCGGACTTGCCGCTGCGCGCGGCGACCGGCGTGACGATGATGGCGCTCGCCCTGGGCGCCGCGTGGGCCGGCGGCTTCCCGTTCCTGGTCTTCTGGGGCCTCGCCGCGCTCGGCGTCGCCTGGGAATGGCAGCGCCTGATCGGCGGCGAGCGGGTTTGGGAACGGGTCGGGGCCACCGCCCTCGCGCTGGTCGCCAGTGCGCCCTTCGCATTGCACGGGCAGGCGATTCTCGCCTCGCTCGCGCTTGGCGTTGGCGCGCTGCTGACCGGGCTGGTCGCCGACCGGGGGCATCGAGTCGGCACCGGATTGGGAGTCGTTTATTCCGGCGTCCTTGTCGTCGGCGCCAATCTTCTGCGCGCGAGCCCGCAATATGGCTGGGCGGCGGTCCTTTGGCTGTTCGCCGTGGTTTGGGGCACCGACGTCATGGCCTATTTCGGGGGGCGGTTCATCGGCGGGCCGAAGTTATGGCCGAGCGTCTCCCCGGGAAAGACCTGGTCGGGCGCGATCGTCGGCGCGCTCGCCAGCGCGCTGCTGGGGGCGCTGATCGCAAAAATCGCCGCGCCGGAAGGCGCGCGCCTGGCGCCGATGCTCATTCTCGGGCTCGCGACCTCGATCCTCGCGCAAGTCGGCGATCTCCTCGAATCCGCGCTGAAACGCCGCGCCGGCGTCAAGGACTCCAGCCGCCTAATCCCCGGCCACGGCGGCTTGATGGATCGGCTCGACGGCTTCATCCTCGCGCTCGCCTTCGCCTCGA
>JBBIIT010000033.1:0-40583 GCA_037446355.1 Beijerinckiaceae bacterium
CCAATGGCGCGAGATCGAACGGTCGTTCGACTTCCGCGTCGGCGGGCGCGAGCGTCGGCCGGCTTGACGCCGCGCGCCTCGTCGCCGCCGCGCTGTCGGTGGTCGCGATCGCGCTTGTGGCCGGCGTCGCGGCGCTCGAAGTCGTCCGGGCGCTCTTCGCCTGTGTTATCGCCGCGGCGGCCGTCTATGGCTTCAGTGCGCTCGCACGGCGGCAAATCGGCGGCCAGACCGGCGACGTGGCGGGCGCCGCGGCGCAGATCGCCGAGATCGCCGTGCTATGCGCTCTTCTCATCGGGGGCCGAGACGCCTAAATCAACGCGATGGACGTTTCGAGCCCTCCCCCCCTGACGCCATGCGTCAAGATCTGCGTCGTCGATCCGTTAAGCGGGCTGTGCATCGGCTGCGGGCGCACGGTGGCGGAAATCTCGCTGTGGCCGGAAATGGGCGACGCCCAAAAACGCGGCGTGATGCGCGAACTGCCCGCGCGCATGGAGGCGGCGCGCTCGCGCTCGGCGCGAGGCGGGCGGCTGCGCCGCCGGCGCGCACCTTAGCCGTGGCGGCGATCCTTCCCCTCGCCCTTGTCGCGGCGGCGCTGTTCGCAGCGTTGGTCACCCCGGCGGCAACCCCGATCCTCGGTCTCGATCACAGCCAGTTCGCGCGCGCCGCGACGGGGGCGGCGATCGGGCTCTGGCTGATCCTATTCGGTATTCGGCGCGCCGGCCCCAGCGCGATCGCACGCGCGGTCGGCGGGGCCTTGTTCTGGGCCTCGGCGATGGTCGTACTGACGGGGGTTTACACCTATCGGTTCGAACTCGCCGATGTCGCCGACCGAATGCTGGCCGAGCTTTCGCCCGAGCCGGCGCAGATCGGCGGCGGCGGCGAGGTGATCGTCAAACGGCGGTTGGGCGGCGAATTCGTCATTCCCGCCCGCGTCAACGAGGCGAACGTCGCATTTTTGTTCGACACTGGCGCTTCGAGCGTGGTGCTGCGCGCCGAAGATGCGGCCAAGGCGGGCGTCAAGACAGCGGCGCTCAGCTACGACGTCGACGTGACGACCGCGAACGGGGCGGCGATGGCGGCGGAGGCGCGCGTCGAGCGCATCGAAGTCGGCCCGATCGCGCTGCGCAACGTGCGCGTTCTCGTCGCCAAGCCCGGCGCGCTCAACGAAAGCCTTCTCGGCATGACGTTCCTGGAACGGCTCAAGAGCTATACGGTCGAAGGCGGAAGGCTGATCCTGCGCGGCAAATGAGCGCTCAGACCGCCTCGGCAAGCTCCAAGCGCCCGACCCTGCCGGCCGCGTCGCGCAACACTTCGAGCCCGGCGCCGCGTTGCGGTCCGCGCGTCGCCAGCACCTGCCGATAAAGCCGTGCACCCGGCCGCCCGGCGAACAGTCCGAGCAGGTGGCGCGTCATGTCGTGCAGGCGAGTCCCGCGTTCCAGTTCGCGCGCGACATAGGGCTCGAAGGCTCGCAAGGCTTCGAACGGATCGGCGAAAGGCGCCGGCGCGCCGAAAAGTTCCTCATCGACGCGCAGCAGCAGTTCGGGGTTCTGATAGGCGGCGCGCCCTAACATGACCCCGTCGACGAAATCGAGCTCGGCTTTCGTGGTTTCCAGATCGACGACGCCGCCATTGAGGGCGATCGGCAATTCGGGATGTGCGGCTTTTAGATCATGCACGATGGCGTAATCCAGAGGCGGGATCGTGCGGTTGTCCTTAGGGCTGAGCCCGTCGAGCCAAGCCTTGCGGGCATGGACGACGACGCCCGCAGCGCCCGCTGCTCTTACGGCGGCGACGAACGCGAACAGCGCCTCGCGCGGCTCCTGATCATCGACGCCGATGCGGCATTTGACTGTGACAGGAATGTCCACGGCCGCCCGCATCGCCGCGACGCCCTCGGCGACGAGAGCGGGCTCGCGCATGAGACAAGCGCCGAAACGGCCACTTTGCACACGATCGGACGGGCAGCCGCAGTTGAGGTTGATTTCGTCGTAGCCGAAGTCCGCGCCAATGCGCGCCGCCTCGGCGAGGCGCTTGGGCTCCGCGCCGCCGAGTTGCAACGCGACCGGGCTTTCGGAAGGGTCGAAACCCAGAAGCCGCTCGCGCGGCCCGAACACGACCGCATCCGCCGTCACCATCTCGGTGTAGAGCCGGGCGCGGCGCGTCATCAGGCGGTGGAAGAATCGGCAATGCCGGTCCGTCCAATCCATCATCGGGGCGACGCTGAAGCGCCAGCCAGGGAGTGCGTCGAGCGGTTGCATGGCCCAATTCTTGAACAGCGGCGCTTACTTACGCGCAGAGCGGCCGCGTTTCAACGTTGGGGGACGCCGCTCCGCAGCGCGTCAATCATCCGCCAGCAGCGCCGCGACGA
Organism: Beijerinckiaceae bacterium; assembly: GCA_037446355.1. Classification (GTDB taxonomy): domain Bacteria; phylum Pseudomonadota; class Alphaproteobacteria; order Rhizobiales; family Beijerinckiaceae; genus Roseiarcus. The sequence goes on from JBBIIT010000033.1 coordinate 2,369, forward strand.
AGCTCTCGACGCCTTCGGCGACGCGGGCGCCGCGCGCGCGTTCGGCCTCGACGATGGCGACGACTTGGCGATAGGCGCGATTGAGATCATCGTTGACGACGACATAGTCGTAGAGACGCCAGCGCTCGATCTCGCGCTTGGCGGCCTCCAATCTCTGGCCGATGGTGGCGGCGCTGTCTTCGGCCCGGCGCTCCAGCCGTCCGCGCAGTTCCGCCATCGACGGCGGCAGGATGAAGACGCTGACGACATCGGCGCCGAGCGCCTCGCGCACCTGGCGTGCGCCCTGCCAGTCGATGTCGAACAGGATGTCGCGCCCCTGCGCGAGCACCGCCTCGACCGGCTTTCGCGGCGTGCCGTAGCCGTTGCCGTGGACTTCCGCCGATTCCAGCAAGTCGCCGCCCGCTTTCATCAGGTCATATTGGTGACGGTCGATGAAGTGGTAATGCACGCCGTCCGCCTCGGAGGAGCGGCGCGGTCGGGTCGTAACGGAAATCGACAGCGCGAGATCGAGCGCCTTGTCTTGCAACAACATGCGCGTCAGCGTCGTCTTGCCCGCGCCCGACGGCGAGGACAGGATCAGAATCATGCCGCGGCGGCGAAGGGGCAAGGCCGGACTCACTCGATGTTCTGCACTTGCTCGCGCAATTGCTCGATTTGCGCGCGCAGTTCAAGCCCCTGCTGCGTCAACGAGGCGTCATTCGCCTTGGCGCAAAGCGTATTCGCTTCGCGGCCGAACTCCTGAGCGAGGAAATCGAGCCGTCGTCCGACCGGTCCGCCCTCGGCGAGCAGCGCCCGCGCAGCCGCGACATGGGCCTTGAGGCGATCGAGCTCCTCGCGGATGTCGGCCTTGGCGGCCAGAAGGATCGCCTCCTGGTGCAGGCGGTTCTCGTCGAACCCGCGCGCGGCGCCCATGAGCGTCGCCACGCTCTGCGCGAGCCGCTGGCGCACCGCCTCGGGCTTGCGGCCGGGGTTCTCGTCGGCCGCCTGGGTCAGCATGGCGATGGCGTCGATGCGCTCGCTCAGAACCTGTTGCAGCGCCCTGCCCTCGGCCCGGCGGTTTTCGATCAGCGCGGCCACGGCGATATCGAGACTCCCGAGCACAGCGGCGCAGACCGCCGCCATCTCCGCCTCCCCATCCGTGCTTTCGACGATCTCGACGACCCCGCGCACCGCCAGCACGCCGTCGAGCGTCGGCGGCGCGAGGCCGAATTTCTCCGCCGCCGTGCGCGCGGCGGCCGCGATCTCGCCCATCAGCGCCGCGTCGATGCGCGCTTCGCCGCGCGCGGCTTCGCGCTGCGCGTTGATGGTCGCGAAACAGGTTCCGCGCGCCAGCGCCTTGGCGATGCGCGCCTTCGCTTCCGCCTCGATGCGCTCGAACGCGGGCGGCAGGCGCAGGCGCAGGTCGAGCCCCTTGGCGTTGACGCATTTGAGTTCGACCGTCCAGCGCCAGGCGCCGTGCGAGCCCGCGGCGCGGGCGAAACCGGTCATGCTGGCGAAGGTCATAGAACTCCTGATCGAATCTTGCCGGGCGCCTTTCTAGCATCATTCGCCGCACGGCGGGCCACCCCGGCCGCCGCCGCGCATGGCGCGCGAGCCGACAGGCGATCGCATCCGCGCGCGCTTTTGCCGCCTAAGCGCGGACAGGCGTTTGGGCAATGTTAAGCGGTTTTGGTTGCGTGGCCCCGTGATCCGGCAACATATCCCGGACCCCCCGCAAACGCCGAAATCACCCATTCGGGAACGACGTGGCGAGCAAGGCGAGCCATTGCTCACCCCCAAGCGCGCACTCCATCGAAAGCCGATGATAGGCACTGTCGCCGAAATCCCGGAATCCCCCGGCTTCCGTGTCCCGCGCCCGGGAAACCACACGCCATATTCGGGCGCCGATAGGACACGCGCTAATCGTCCTTCAGCGCGCCGCGCGCGATCGAGAGCATTGGCTTCACAACCCGTCCGCGCGTTCGAGCGAAGCGGACGCCAGTTGCAATGTGCCGGCGACAAATTCTCCGCCGCGCGCCTGCAGCCGCAAGGCTTCGGGATTGTCGGCGCGGATCAGTTCGATTTCCTTGTGAACGCGCGCGACCGCCTCGTTGAGTATGTTCACGGCCTCGCGCCTTCCGCGCGCGACGCGGACACGGCGAGCGGCGTTGGAAACGATGCTCGGCAAATTGCGCAGTTGCGGCGGAAGCCGGGGAGCGACGAGCGCCAAGGCGACGGCATAGCGATCCAGGACGTCCGCGATGCAATCCTGCGTGGCGCATTGGCATTGCGAGATACGAGCGCGCGTGGCGCGCGAAATGGCTTTCACCCCGTCGCCCGCGTCGTTGTAGACGGTCGGATCGGGGAGCGACCATTCGCTACAGGAGGAAGATGAATCCCCGTTAAACAACGGTGCATCGTGGCCGCCGGTGCCGCCGTTTCCGCCCGTGCCGCCATTTCCGCCCGCCGGGCCATTTCCGCCCGTGCCCGCCGCGGCGCCAGTCGCACTCGCGGCGCTGGCCTGCTGCGCGCAGAGAGCTATCACCGCCGCCATCGCGAGAGAGCGACTGAAACAATTGCGTCGAATGGAAATGGCCACGTCCGTGATCCTTTTGTCCGCCGCGCGACGGAGGGTTACGGGGGGTACGGCGACATCATACACAATTCCGTAGCTCCGCGCAGCGCTTTGCGCGGGCGCTGGTTCAGATCGAAGATTGGAGAATTATGTATCACGTCCTCATAAATGATACTTGGGCGAACGGTCGCGCAGTGTCGACATTGTCGATACATCGCTCAATCCAGCGTTTCGCGGTAAACCGTCGCCGCGAAGGCGACTATCGGCGCCGTGAACAGCGCGATCGGCCACATGTCCGGCGCCATCTCGGGCCAGCCGCTGCCCTTCAGGAGCAGACCGCGCACGATGCGGATCGCGTCGCCGGCAACAGATCGTCGACCCGTTGCGCCCAGACCGGCATCCCGCGAAACGGGAACATGAATCCGGAAAGAATGAAAGACGGCATCAGCGTGAAATGCGCGAGCCGCACCGCCTGCATCCGGTTGGAGGCGACGGTCGAAAACGCGACGCCGAGCGCGAGATTGCTGGCTTTGAAGAGGCCGAGCGCGCCGAGCAGCAGCGGAATCCCCTGGGACTCCCCGCGGTTGACGCGAGTCAATTCGGGTCGCCGTCAAATGAGTGAGTCTTTATAAATGGAACAAGGCGCGGGAGCGATTGAAGGCTTCTTTCCGGCGACGGCGATGCCAGATGTCGACTGGTGGAGTGCTCTCTGGCCCGAACCCTCGCAGGTAGTCGCCAAGCTGGGCGTCGAGCCCGGCGTGGACGTCGTCGACCTGTGTTGTGGCGACGGGCTTTTCACTGCGGCGCTTGCGAGCGTCGCCCGGCGAGTGTTCGCCATCGACATCGATCCGCGGATGTTGGACGTGGCGCGGGCGAGGGTTGGCGCGGTCGGTGCGGCCAACTGCGTTTTTGTAGAGGGCGACGCGTATGCGATCGCCGCGCTCGCGCCGTGGCCGGCGGACTTGGTTCTCATCGCGAACACGTTCCACGGCGTGCCCGACAAAGAACGCCTCGGCCACGCGGCGGCGGCGGCTTTGAAGCCGAACGGCCGTTTCGTCGTGGTCAACTGGCGCCGCCGCCCACGAGAGGAGACGCTGGTCCTCGGCCAGCCGCGGGGCCCGAAGACCGAGATGCGCATGGAACCGCAGGACGTAGCCATGGCGGTCGAGCGATCCGGGCTGAAGCTCGAACGCGTGGTCGAATTGCCGCCCTACCACTACGGCGCGATCCTGCGAAAACCGGCTGCATGATTGTCCCGGCGACGCTGGGCCTAAATGGCGCTAGCGAGGACGCCAATGCCGGCCCAAAGCCGCGCAGGGCGCTCGAAACTCCGCCGCATGAATCACCGTCGCCCAAATCCGCCCCTCGCGCGCAAACTCGCAAGAGCTTGATCGCATCGCCTTTGTTTTGAATTGGACTCCGAGGAGAGGCGCCGCCGCTCAATGGTCGCTTGGGCTGTCGCCTGCGCGAACGGGGTTGCAGGAAACCCAAATCAATCGACGGGCAGGCCGGCCAATCTGAGCCCTTGCGCGATGCGTTCGAGGTCCGCCGGGTTACGGAAAGGCTGGCGTCCGAAATGGCCGGAGAGGCTGTATTTTGTATTGATCGCCATCAGCTCGCCCCAGACCCGGCGCGCCTCGTCGTATTCGCCGAGATGGCCGAGCGCCGAAGCGAGCCCGGCGCGCGAGAAATCGGTCCCCGGCGAAAGATTGATGCGTTGTCGGAACATCGCCGCGGCGGTCTCGTATTTGCCCGCGACCAGATAAGCGACGCCGAGAAAATGCAGATATTGTTTGGCCCAGGCGGGATCGAGCCGCATCGCCTGTTCGATCAGCGGCACCGCCGCCAACGGCTCGCCCGTATAGGTGTGAATCGAGGCCAGACTGTTGTAACCGAGCGCGAAATTCGGATTGAGCTTGATCGCCTTCTCGGCGGCGGCGCACGCGGCGTCGAGATCGTGCTCGTAGAGCCTGGCGAGGAACAAGGACAACTGCGCGAGCGGCTCGTTGGGATCCTTCTCGGCCGCGATCTCGGCGTTTTGCGCGCCGAGCGAAAGCGCGCGCGCGCGATCGGAGGTCCAGCCGTTCATATGGTCGAACACGTAGGCCCAGGCGAGACAGGCATAGGCTTGCGAGTAATTCGGATCGAGGCGGATCGCCTGATCAAACTCGGCGACGGCCTTCTGGAATTTTTCGAGCGATTTCGGCTCGCCGTAAATGAACTCCCGGCCGCGAAGAAAAAAGTCGTAGGCTTCGAGGTTTGACGTTCCGCCGTCGGTGAGCCGTGAGCGCTCATCGGGCGTCAGCGTCACCTTCAATGCCGCGACAATCTGTCGGGTCACTTCGTCTTGAAGCTCAAAAAGGTCGGCGGCGTCGCGATCGTAACGTTCCGCCCACATCTGCGCGCCGGTCTGCGCATCGACGAGTTGGGCGGTGATTCGCAGGCGCTGGCCGGCGCGGCGCACCGAACCTTCGAGCACGCGGAGCACCCCGAGATCGCGGCCGACGGCTCGAGCGTCGACCGCGCGCCCTTTATACGTGAAGCTCGAGTTGCGCGAGATCACCGTCAGCCCGCCAAGCTTGGACAGATCGGTAATGATGTCCTCGCTGATGCCGTCGGAAAAATATTCCTGTTTCGGATCGTCGCTCGCATTGACGAAGGGCAGCACCGCGATCGACGGCTTCTGGGGAACCTGCCCAACGCTCGCAGCCGCCGGCGCCCTTGCGCCGACCTCAGCGCTCGGCTCGTCAAGCGCGATCGCGTAAACGCGGATTGGCGCGATGTTCTTCAGGCTTTTCTCGCCGATGTCCTCGAAGTGGGCGTCGACTTTGCCTCGGACTTGCCGGTAGGCGTCTTCCGAGAGGGCGACGCCATTGGGTCTCGCCTGACCTTCGAGGCGCGCGGCGATGTTGACGCCATCGCCCATGAGATCGCCATCGTCTTCTTCGACCACGTCGCCGACATGAACTCCAATGCGGAACTCGATTCGGCGTTCTCCCGCCACGCCCTCATTGCGTTCGATCATGCTCCGTTGAATCTCGATCGCGCACCGCACTGCGTCCACCGCGCTTCGGAACTCGACGATCGCCCCGTCGCCGGTGCGCTTGACGACGCGTCCATTGTGAACCTCGATGGACGGATCGAGCAGATCGCTGCGCAGCGCGCGCAGGCGCGCCAGCGTGCGCTCCTCGTCGATGTTGGCGAGGCGGCTGAACCCAACCACGTCCGCAGCCAGAATCGCGGCGAGCTTTCGACTTTCGGCCATCCCGCCCTCCCGAGGCGAACGATACCATAGCCAGCTCGCGCGAACAGCCGAATCTCGCTTTAGCCAGGAGAACGGGGTTGTTCGGGGGACGAATACAGCGATCGACCGGGCGCGCCCCGTCAATCCAGCGTCTCGCGGTAAACCATCGCCGCGAAGGCGACTATCAGCACCGTGAAAAGCGCGATCGGCCACATGTCCGGCGCGATCTCCGGCCAGCCGTTTCCCTTCAGGAGCAGCCCGCGCACTATGCGCATTGCATGTGTCGCCGGCAACAGATCGCCGACCCATTGGGCCCAGACCGGCATCCCGCGAAACGGGAACATGAAGCCGGAAAGAATGAAAGACGGCATCAGCGTGAATTGCGCGAGCTGCACCGCCTGCATCTGGTTGGAGGCGACGGTCGAGAACGTCACGCCGAGCGCAAGATTGCTGGCGATGAAGAGGCCGAGCGCGCCGAGCAGCAGCGGAATCGAACCGCGGATCGGCAGTTGAAAGAACGCCGCCGAAGCGATCAGGATCAGCGCTACCTGCACATAGCCAATCGCCACGTAAGGCACGATCTTGGCGATCATCACCTCGATCGGCTTCACCGGCATTGCCAGCAGGTTTTCCATCGTGCCGCGTTCGCGCTCGCGCGTGATCGCCAGCGTCGTCACGAACAAAGTCGAGAAGATCAGCACGAGGCAGATCAGGCCGGGCACGATGTTGAGCACGGTCAACTGCTCGGGATTGTAGCGCGCGTGGACGACGAACTGGAACGCCGGGATCTGCGGCTGCGCCTGTCGGATCGGCGGCAGATCGCGGTCCAAGGAGGCGACCGCCTGCGAGAGCGCGGCGACGGCGTTGCCGATCGCGGTCGGATCGGTCGCATCGGCGTCAATCAGCACGCTTGGCGTCTCGCCGCGATCGACCGCGCGGTCGAAGCCCGGCGGCGCCTCGACGACGAACATCATGTCGCCCCGGGCGAGCGCGCGCTCCGCCTCCGCCTCCGAGCGCAGCATCTGAAAATCGTAGTAGCCGGAATTGTGCATCGCCGCCGCGACGGTGCGCAGATATTTGGAATCCTCGATCGACAGCAATCCGGCCGGCAGATGCTTCGGGTCGGTGTTGATCGCGTAGCCGAACAGAAACAATTGCAGGATCGGGATCGCGACGATGAGGCGAAGCGTCATCGCGTCGCGCGCGACCTGGATGGTCTCCTTGCGCAACAGCGCGTAGAGACGCGCGAAAGAAAAGAGGCTCACCGCGCCTCCTCCTTCACGCTCAGCATATGAATGAAAACGTCGTCGAGCCTCGGCGCCGTCTCATGCCAGTCAAGCCCGGCGCCGCGCGCCGCGATCGCGGCCTGCAGCGCCGCACGGTCCATGCCGGCCACATGCAGCGAGCGCCCGAAAACGGCCGCCGCCTCGACGCCCGGCGCGCCGCGCAGAAACTTCGCCGCCGCATCGACCCCGTCGCCGGTCGCCTCGAATATGATCAGGCCGGAGCGGCTGACGACTTCGGCCGCCAGTCCCTGAACCACGATGCGCCCGCCCGCGAGATAAACGATGCGCGTGCAGCGCTCGGCTTCGTCCATGTAATGGGTGGAGACCAGCGTCGTCAGGCCATCGGCGGCCATATCATGGATGAGATCCCAGAATTCACGCCGCGCCTTGGCGTCGACCCCCGCCGTCGGCTCGTCAAGCAGCAACAGGCGCGGCTGGTGCAGCACGCAAGCGGCGAGCGCGAGGCGTTGCTTCCAGCCGCCCGACAATTCGCCCGCCAGCTGGTCGCGACGGTCGGCGAGGCCGATGCGCTTCAGCATGTCCGCGATCGCCGCGCGGCGATGTTTCATCTCATAGACGCGGGCGACGAAATCGAGGTTCTCGAACACAGTGAGATCCTCATAGAAGCTGAAACGCTGCGTCATGTAGCCTACGTCGCGCCGGATCTCATGCGGCTGGCGCATGATGTCGTAACCCAGACATTGCCCGGCGCCGGCGTCGGGCGTCAGCAGGCCGCACAACATGCGGATCGTGGTCGTCTTGCCGCTGCCGTTGGCGCCGAGAAAGCCACAGATTTCGCCTTTCGCGACTTGCAGGCTGAGCCCATCGACAACCTTGAGCGCGCCGAAGCTCTTGCGCAGATCGCGAACGTCGATGACGAGATCGTTCATGGTTTGGCCGGCGCCGGAGCGGGCGCGATCGGCTTGACCGTGACGGGCTGGCCAGGGTTGATCGCCGTCGCTTCGTTTGCGGGCAATCGAGCCTCGGCGAGAAAGACGAATTTCGAGCGCGTCGATTCCGAATAAATGAACGGCGGCGTGTATTCGGCCTGCGGCGCGATGAACGAGACAACGCCCGTCATGTCCGTGGGGCAGCCGTCGCAACTCAGCGTCACCGCGTCGCCGGTGTGGACGCTCGCCAGCCCCGGCTCGGGGATGAAGAAGCGGATGAAGATATTCTCCGGCGGCAGCAGCGAGACGACGGGCGCCCCGGCCGCGAGCGTCTCGCCGGGCCGCGCGAGCACATCGGCGATGACGCCGGCGGCGGGCGCGACGACGCGCCTTTGTTCGAGCCGCCACTTGGCCTGCGCCAACGCGGCCTTGGCGGCGTCCACGGCGGCGGTTTGCGCTTCGATCTCGGCGGGTCGGCCGAGCGCGGCCTTTGATTGATCGAGCTGGGCCTGGGCGGCCGCGATCTTGGCGATCGCGGAACGGTAGTCCGCCTGTTGCTGATCGACCGTCTGCTGCGTCGTCGCGCCTGTTTTCAGCAACGATTGGTTGCGCGTAAGGTCAGCCTGGATCCTGTCGCGCGCGGCCTCCGCGTCGCGCAGATTCGCCGAAGCGAGCTCGATTTCGGTCGCTTTGCCGGGGGCGTTGAGGTTGGCGAGCTGGTCGTTCGCTTGTTGCAGGATATGCGCGGCCTGCTGCACGGCGGCGCGATCGGCGGCGGCGTCCTGCTCGAATATCGGCGCGCCCTTGCCGACCCGGTCGCCGCGCTGGACGTAAACGATGGTCACCAACCCCTGCTGCGTCGGTCCGATTTTTACGAAATCGGCCTCGGCGTAACCCTGCCATTCCACGGGCGCTGTGGCGCTCGGACGCAGGACCACCCACCACAGCGCGCCGGCGATCGCCGCGACGACGACGAGGAGCAGAATCCGACGCATCTTGACCCCTGGCCCGTGTCGACTTGCGCCGCCACCATAGGCGCGCGCGACGTCCACGCAAGCTGAGGCAGATCAACTAATCCGGCGACTTCTTCGGCCGCACGCGCTTGCGCGTCTGCACTTCGATGCGCGGCCCCTCGACGAGGCGCACGACCGCGCCCCAGAGCGTGCGAACGTCTTGCTGGGTCAATTGCATCCGATGGAACATGTTGCGTAGGTTGCGCTTCATGACCGGCATTTTCGTCACCGGCCGAAAGAACCCGGTGTCGTCGAGCTTGCCTTCGAGGAATTCAAAGAACGCAATCGTCATCTCGCGGTCGGCGGGCGGTGAAATCGGGCGCGGGACGACGGGCGTCGGCGCGAGGTCGCCCTGACTGGCCTTGAACCATTCGTAGCCCACGAGCAACACCGCCTGCGCGAGATTGAGTGAAGCGTAAGCCGGATTGGTCGGAAAGGTCAGGATGGCGTCCGCGATCGCGATCTCGTCGTTTTCCAGCCCGGTGCGCTCGGGGCCGAACAGGAGGCCGCGCCGCCCGCTCGCCGTCGCGGTCGCGGCCATCGCCTGGGAAGGCGTCAGCACCGGCTTGAACTGCCCGCGCTCGCGCGCCGTCGTCGCATAGAGATATTGGAGATCGCCAACGGCGGCGCGCACGCTGTCATAAACACGCGCCGCATCGAGGATATTGGAAGCGCCGGCCGCGGCGGAATAGGCGACCTCGTGATATTCATCGGTGCGCGGCCAGCCCCCCTTCGGATTGACGAGACGCAAGTCGTCGAGGCCGAAATTGGCCATCGCCCGCGCGCACATGCCGATGTTCACCGCGAGCTGCGGACGCACAAGGATCACCGCGGGCCCGCCGCCGACCGCCGCCTTGGTTCTGTCCGTGCCCGCGCCGACCATGCCGCGCTTCAGCCCCGCGCCCTCAGCGCCATAAACCGCTCGGCGATTTCGCGCGCGATCACGCCGCTGGAATCAATCGGGGCGTAGCTGAAATTTTCGATCTTGCCGTTGAAGCGGCGCACGGCGCCCGCGCGCTCCAGCGCGTCGATGCCGCCGGTGAGTTTCTTCGAGCCGCCGCCGGTCGGCTCGAACACATATACCGGCGCGCCGGTCGCGGTAGCTTCGCCGACCATGTTGGCGCTGTCGCCCGTCACCAGCACCGCGTCGGCCAGCGCGAGCATCGAAGCGTAGGGGTTGTCGCCCGCACCGTCCCAGACGAAGCCCGGGCCTTCGCCCACCCCGGCGCGAACGGCGTCGAGCAGTTCGGGCGGCGTGCGACGCGAGGGAGTCGCCATCACGCTGAACCCTTGGGCACGGATGGCGCGGGCAGCCTCGGTCATGCGCCCGAGATCGTCGGAAGTGAAATGTTGCGCGCCGCTGGGGCCGCCAAGCACGATCGCGCAGCGCGGTCCTGGCAGCGCCGCAAGGCGCCGATCGGGCGCCGCGCGCGCCGCCGCAAGTCGCGCGGCCGAGAATGGATGCGGCGAGGTCGGCGTCGTCACGACGTTGGGGCCGCGATGGGAATCATGCTCGGGGATCCAGATCAGGTCCATTTCCGAGCGTGCATAGCGCGGGTCTTGAAGAAAGACCGCGAACACCCGGTCGCCGCCGTGTCGCTTAAATGCGCGGATGTAGGGGACGGTGACACGCCCGCTGGCGATCACGATATCCGGCGGCGCTCCCGCGAAGATCGAGCGGCGCCGCCCGTGACGATTATGCGGATCGATCGGACCATAGGGCGACAGCCAAGTAAAGAGCCGGCGCGGTTCCACCTTGCGCATCTCGTGGGCGGCGCCGAGCGCCTCGACCACGCCGAGCGCGTTGATTTCGTGTCCGACCTTGCCCGAACCCAGCACGAGGACGCGAACGCCCCGCCCCAGCAGCGCGTTCACCATCTCACTTCAAAGACCCATTTGGCCCGGCAGCCACTGAGCATAGGCTTGCGCGAGATTTTGCACGCGCTGGAAGGCCACTCCGCCGCCGCTCACGTCGAAATCGGGCACCGAACCCGCCTGCACGGCGCTCTGAACCGGATAGGACGCGGCGATGTGAACGCCGACGACCACAGACGCGACCCCCGTGATCCAATCGACCGCGTCGTTCGAATTGGACCCGCCGCCGGCGCTGCCGGGCGCGCCAAGCCAAACCGTGTCCACTCGCGCGCGCAGCACAGCGGCGCCGCGGTCGCCGGGGGCGTAATAAGGCGCGAAGTACTGACGAAGGAAGCCCGGCAACATCCGCGCCACCTGATCGGCGACTTCGGGCGTATTGTTCGCGCGCAATGGCGCGACATCGACTTCGAACGCCCGGAACCGAGCGTAGGGCGCGCTCAGGGCGCGTGTAACGATAAGCGGAACCGACAGGGCGCCGGCCGCAAGCGCGAGCGCCGAACGGCGGGTAATCACGGAATTGCTCATGAGCTAGTCTCCTTCGAGGCCCCCGCCTTCCGCGACAATCTTATTTATAGGCAACCTTGAGGATTTCGTAACTTTTTCCGCCACCGGGCGTGTTCACTTCTACGCTATCGCCGACCTTCTTGCCGATCAGCGCCCGGGCGGTCGGCGAGGTGATCGACACTTTGCCCGCCTTCACATCGGCTTCGCTCTCGCCGACGATCTGGAACGCGCGCTCGGCCTCCGTGTCCTGGTCGATAAGCGTCACGCTCGCGCCGAACTTAATCGTCGATCCCGACAGCTTGGACACATCGATCACCTCGGCGCGCTGAAGCATGTCCTCGAGTTCGACGATGCGCCCCTCGTTGTGCGATTGCGCTTCCTTCGCGGAATGGTATTCGGCGTTTTCCGACAAATCCCCATGCGCGCGCGCCTCAGCGATCGCCTGCACGATGCGTGGGCGGTCGATCTGTTGGCGTCGAAGGAATTCGGCCTCGAGCGCGGCGTGGCCCGCGATCGTGATCGGAAGTTTGTCCATTGCGATTCGAACCTCGTCGTCTCAACAATAATTCACGCGACCGGGTCGCAAAACGACCCTGTCACGCGAAATAGTCCTGCAAAGCGCGGACTTGCAGTTCGCCGGCGGAATAGGCCTTGATGCCCTCCACCGCGGCGATCGCTCCTGAAAGTGTGGTGTAATAGGGCGTCTTTTGCAAGAGGGCGGCGCGGCGCAAGGGCTTGGAATCGGCGAGCGAGGTCGCGCCCTCGGTGGTGTTGAACATGAGCTGCACGCCGCCGTTGCGCACAGCGTCTGCCGCGTGCGGGCGCCCTTCGGAGACTTTGTTGATCTTCACCGCCGGCAGCCCCTGCGCGACGAGGAAACGTTGCGTGCCGCCGGTCGCGAGAATCTTGAAGCCGAGATCGACCAGCCCGCGCAGCGCCTCGACGACGCCCGCCTTGTCGGCGTCGCGCAGCGAAACGAATACGGTGCCCGATTTCGGCACGCTCGCGCCGGCGCCGAGCTGGCTCTTCGCAAAGGCGAGATCGAACTTGCGGTCGATGCCCATGACTTCCCCGGTCGAACGCATCTCGGGACCGAGCACCGTGTCGACGCCGGGGAAGCGCGCGAATGGGAACACCGCCTCCTTGACCCCGACATGGTCGAACTGGCGCGCCTTGAGGCCGAAGGTCTCCAGCGCCTCGCCCGCCATCACCCGGCTGGCGATCTTGGCGATGGGGTGGCCGATCACTTTGGCGACGAACGGGACGGTGCGCGAGGCGCGCGGGTTGACTTCCAATACGTAGATCTGGTCGTCCTTTAACGCATATTGCACGTTCATCAGACCGCCGACGTCGAGCGCCAGCGCCAACTTTTTCGTCTCGGCCTCCAGCCGTTCGATCATGTCCGGCTTCAGCGAGCGGGCCGGCAGCGAACAGGCGCTGTCGCCCGAATGGATGCCCGCCTCCTCGATGTGCTCCATGATGCCGGCGACGAAAACCGACTTGCCGTCACAGAGCGCGTCGACGTCGATCTCGATCGCGTCCGATAGATAGCGATCGAACAGCAGCGGATTCTTGCCGAGCACAGTATTGATCTGCCCGGTCTTGTCGTTGGGATAGCGCGCCTTGACGTCGGCCGGCACCAGGCTCGGCAGCACGCCGAGTAGGTAATCGTCGAAAGCCGCCTGATCATGGATGATCGCCATCGCTCGCCCGCCCAGAACATAGGAAGGGCGCACGACCAGTGGCAATCCTAGATCGGCGGCGACAAGTCTTGATTGTTCAACGGAATAGGCGATTCCGTTCTTAGGTTGCTTTAAACCCAATTTGTCAAGCAGACGCTTGAAGCGGTCGCGATCCTCCGCGAGGTCGATCGAGTCGACCGAAGTGCCGAGGATCGGCGCGCCCGACTGCTCGATGGCGCGCGCGAGCTTCAGCGGCGTCTGGCCGCCGAACTGGACGATGACGCCCCTCAGCGTCCCCGCCTGCCGCTCCTTGGCCAGAATCGCCAGTACGTCCTCGCTCGTCAGCGGTTCGAAATAAAGCCGGTCCGAGGTGTCGTAATCGGTCGAGACCGTTTCCGGGTTGCAGTTGACCATGATGGTCTCGTAGCCCGCGTCACGGAGCGCGAACGAGGCGTGGCAACAGCAATAGTCGAACTCGATGCCCTGCCCGATCCGGTTCGGCCCGCCGCCGAGGATCACGACTTTGTCGCGTGCCGACGGATTGGCTTCGCAGGCGGGGACGCCAGCGAAGGGCGCCTCGTAAGTCGAATACATGTAGGCGGTCGGGGAAGCGAACTCGGCCGCGCAGGTGTCAATGCGCTTGTAGACCGGCAGCACGTCGAGCCGCGCGCGCGCCGCCGCGACGTCGGACTCTTCGACATTGGCGAGCGCGGCGAGGCGCGAGTCGGAAAAGCCCGCCGCCTTTAGCGCCCGAAGGTTCGCAGCGTCGCCCGGCAGCCCAAATTCGCGCACCTTGGCTTCCAGTGCGACGATGTCGGCGATCCCCCGCAAGAACCAGGGATCGATCCTGGTGGCGTCGTGCACGTCGGCGACGCTCATGCCGAAGCGCAGCGCCTGTGCGACTTTGAGCAATCGGTCCGGCGTCGGCTTGCCGATGGCTGCGCGCATGGCGTTGCCGTCGTCGCCTTTGCCGAGCCCCTCGATCTCGATTTCGTCGAGGCCGGTCAGGCCCGTCTCCAGCGAGCGTAGCGCCTTTTGCAGCGATTCGGCGAAAGTGCGGCCGATCGCCATGGCTTCGCCAACCGATTTCATCGCCGTCGTCAGCACGGGATCGGCGCCGGGGAATTTCTCGAACGCGAAACGGGGAATTTTGGTGACGATGTAATCGATGGTCGGCTCGAACGAGGCCGGAGTCGCGCCGCCGGTGATGTCGTTGGCGATTTCATCGAGCGTGTAGCCGACAGCCAGCTTGGCCGCAACCTTGGCGATGGGAAAGCCGGTGGCCTTGGAGGCCAGCGCCGACGAGCGCGAGACGCGCGGGTTCATCTCGATGACGATCATGCGCCCGTCGACGGGATTGACCGCGAACTGCACGTTGGAGCCGCCGGTCTCGACGCCGATCTCGCGCAGCACCGCCAGCGAGGCGTCGCGCATGATCTGGTATTCCTTATCCGTCAGTGTCAGCGCCGGGGCGATGGTGATGGAATCGCCGGTGTGGACGCCCATCGGGTCGATGTTCTCGATCGAGCAGACGATGATGCAATTGTCCGCCTTGTCGCGCACAACCTCCATCTCGAACTCTTTCCAGCCGAGTACGCTCTCCTCGATCAAGACCTCACTGGTCGGCGAGGCGTCGATCCCGCGCTCCACGATGTCGATGAATTCGTTACGGTTATAGGCGATGCCGCCGCCGGTGCCGCCCATGGTGAAGCTCGGACGGATGATCGCCGGAAGACCAATATCCTCAAGTGCGACAAGCGCTTGGCTTAATGTCTTGACGTGATGCGAGCGCGGCGTCGCCAAACCGATCCGGGTCATCGCCTCGCGAAACAGCTCGCGGTCTTCGGCCTTGTCGATCGCCTCGGCACTGGCGCCGATCATCTCGACCCCATACTTTTCCAGTACGCCCATCCTCTTCAGGCTGAGGGCGCAATTGAGCGCCGTCTGGCCGCCCATCGTCGGCAGCAGCGCGAAGCCGCCGGGATGCGCGTAGCGTTCCTTGGCGATGATCTTGGCGACCACTTCGGGAGTGATCGGCTCGATATAGGTCCGATCCGCCATGTCGGGGTCGGTCATGATCGTGGCGGGATTGGAATTGACGAGGACGATGCGGTAGCCCTCGGCGCGCAGAGCCTTGCACGCCTGGGTGCCGGAATAGTCAAATTCGCAGGCCTGGCCGATGATGATCGGGCCCGCGCCGACGATCAGAATTGTGGATATGTCCGTCCGCTTCGGCATGGCGCCCCTGTCGCCGCGCGCCCAACGCACGGCTTTCCATTCGATTCGACACACAAAAAAAGGCCGCTGCGCGCCGAAAAAATCGCGCGGCGTCCTTGCTTTTCCGGGCTCCGGCGCCCGGTCGGCCCGCTCGCCCGGCGATGCCGCCGGCGCGCGCGATGGCGTTGATTAGACGAGAAATGCGGCGGGGGGAAGGGAGGAAACTGGGTCAGCGGACAGGCGGAGGCGGGGTCGGGGCTTCGCATTTCGGCTTTTGCGATTTCCTCGCTAAGTAAGGGCGACGAGGGTGCGGAATTGGGTGAAGCGATGACGGATATCGAGCGGCGCCGGTTCCGCGACGCCTGCGGCCTGTTCGGCACCGGCGTCACGGTCGTAACGACCCATGTCGAGGACGAGGACCACGGCATGACCGTGAACGCCTTCATGTCGATCTCGCTCGATCCGCCGATGGTCGCCGTCTCCATCGCCCAGAAGGCGCGAATGCTGCCGATCTTGCGGCGCTCGCGGCGCTTCGCGGTCAGCGTGCTCGCTGAGGGGATGGACGCTATCGCCGCCCATTTCGCCGCGCGCGGCCGCGCGCGGCTCGACGACATATTCGAGCGCCGCGACGGCCTGCCCGTGGTCAAGGGCGCGGTCGCAAGTTTCGTTTGCGACCTCGAGCAAGCGTTCGAAGCCGGCGATCACACGATCTTCGTCGGTCGCGTCGGCGAGTTCGCCGGCGACGGCGAGCGCCGTCCGCTGCTGTTCTTTCACGGCCGTTATGGCGGCCTGGCCGGCGAGCGCGCGGGCCCGGCGACGCTGATCGACAATGTGCTCGATCAGGTCTGGTGACGGCGGCGAGCGCGACCATGAATTCCCCGCCATCCGAGGAGCTTTCAAGCGCGATGACCGATCTGCCCGCCTCCCCTCTCGTCGACGTCGAATGGCTCGCGCGAAACCTCGGCGCCGACGATCTCGTCGTCCTCGACGCCTCCTGGCATCTGCCGGCGTCCCCGCGCAAGGCGCGCAGCGAGTTCCTGGAGGAGCACATTCCCGGCGCGGCCCATTTCGACATCGACGAAATCGCCGACCGCTCCCGTCCGCTGCCGCACATGCTGCCGGATGCGACCGACTTCGCCCTCTCGGTCGGCGCGCTCGGCGTCGGCGCCGGCGACCGCGTCGTCGTCTATGACGGCGACGGCACGCTCGCCTCGCCGCGCGCCTGGTGGATGTTCCGCGTCTTCGGACACGAGCGTGTGCGCGTGCTCGAAGGCGGCCTCAGCGAATGGATCGCCTGCGGCCACGCGACCCGGAGCGGCGAAGCCAAGCCCAAGGCGAAGACCTTCGCCGCCCGTTTCGATCCCGCCCTCGTGGCGGGTCTCGACGATGTGCGCGCGGCGCTCGCTGAAGGCTTCTCGACGGTGCTCGACGCCCGCCCGGCCGGCCGCTTCGATGGACGCGATCCCGAGCCGTGGAACGTGATCATCGGCGGTCACATGCCCGGCGCGGTCAATATCCCGTCGGCGGACATGCTGTTCGCAAACTCGTTGAAGTCGCCCGAGGGGTTGCGTGCGCGATTCGCGGAAGCGGGCGTCGATCTCGATAGCCCCATCGTGACCACCTGCGGATCGGGCGTCACGGCGGCGATCCTGACGCTCGCGCTGGCGCGTCTGGGCAAGCCCCTCGGGCGCCTCTACGACGGCTCCTGGGCCGAATGGGGCGCGCGGCTCGACACGCCATTCGAGTTGGGCCCCGCGCGCCGGCGTTGACCCCTCGCCCGCGGCGCCCGTAGAACGCCGGGCGCGGAGAATAGCAAATGGCCGTCATCGTCGCCTTCGGCGATTCCAACACCTGGGGTTACGACCCGGCTGGGAGCGGGCGTTTCCCGCCCGATGTGCGTTGGACCGGCGTGATGAGCCGCGAACTCGGTCCCGCGCATCGCGTGATCGAGGAAGGCCTCAACGGCCGCACGACCGTGTTCACCGATCCCATCGAGCCCGACCGGCGCGGCGCCGACTACCTGCCCCCGTGCCTGCGCAGTCACGCGCCGCTCGATCTGCTCATCATTTCGCTAGGCTGCAACGACATGAAAGGGCGCTTCTCGGCTTCGCCGGGCGACATCGCCTTCGGCGTCGAACGGCTGATCCAGATCGCGCGCGGCGAAGCGTCCGGCCCCGGCGGAACAACGCCGAAAATCCTCATCGTCGCGCCGCCGCCGCTCGCCAAGCTCACCGGCTTGGCGGAAATGTTCCTCGGCGCGAGGGAAAAGTCGCGCGTGCTCGGCGCGCGCTACCGCGACGTCGCCCAGCGCCACGCGGTCGGCTTCGTCGACGCGGGCGAATTCATCAAGGGCTCGGATCTTGACGGAATACATTACGAGGCGGACCAGCACGCGATTCTCGGCCGCGTCCTAGCCGAGGCCGCGCGCATGTTGCTGGGATGAAAGCCCGCCGAGCGGCGCTGCGCGACGAGATCCTCGCCACATTCGCGCTGAGCTGGCCCATCGTCGCCACCAACGTCGTGCAAAGCCTGATGACGGCGACCGACATGATGATGCTCGCCTGGCGCTCGCCGGATTCGCTTGCGGCCGGTTCGCTCGGCTTTAACATTTTCATGCCGTTCTTCCTGTTTTGCGTTGGCGTCGTCGGCGCGGCGGCGCCCATCGCGGCGAGCCATATCGGCGCCGAACGGGGCGACGCCGCCGGCGTCGGCAGGATCGGGCATCAGGCGCTGCTGCTTTCGTTGTTGCTCGCGGCGCCGATCGAGATCGTGTTCTGGAATACGGCGGGCATTCTCGCCGCTATCGGCGAGCCGCCGGATCTGGCTCGCGAGGCCGGCCATTACATGCACGGACTGCAATGGGCGCTGGCCCCGGCGCTGCTTTATTTCTCGACGCGCTCGGTGTTCGCCGCGATCGACCGCACCGCGCCGATCGTCGTCGCCGCCACGCTCGCGCTCGGCTTCAACGCGCTCGCCAATTACGCGCTGATCTTCGGCCGCCTCGGCGCCCCGGCGCTCGGCGTGTTCGGCTCCGGGCTCGCGACCAGCCTTTCACAATCGCTGATGCTCTTGATCCTCGTGGGATATTCGATCGTCGATCCGCGACTGCGCGCGCTCGGGCTGTTCGACCGGCGCTGGCGCCCCGAGCGCGCCGCGCTGGCCGCGATCTGGCGCCTCGGCGTTCCCATCGGCGCGACGATCGCGGCCGAAATTTCCGTCTTCGCGGGCGCGGCGCTGGTGATGGGGCTCATCGGCCCGGCTTCGCTCGCCGCCCATGCGATCGTCATCCAGATCGCCTCGATCGCCTTCATGGTTCCGCTGGGGCTCGGACAGGCCGCGAGCGTGCGCGTCGGCCACGCCTTCGGCGCCCGCGACGCCGGCGCGGTCTCGCTCGCGGGGTGGACCGCGCTCGCGATCACGCTTGGCTATGTCGCGCTGTCGGCCGCGACAATGTTCCTGGCGCCGCTCGCGCTGGTCTCGATCTTCATTTCGGTCGAGGCGCCCGCGAACGCGGAAGTCGTCGCGCTGGCGCTGTCGTTCCTGCGCGTCGCCGCGATCTTTCAACTCGTCGACGGGGCGCAGGCCGCGCTCTCCAACATGTTGCGGGGCGTCCACGATTCCCGTTGGCCGATGGCGATGGCGCTGCTCGGCTACTGGGCGATCGGCGCGCCGGTCGGCCTGGCGCTTGCCTTCCTGACCCCGCTGCGGGGCCTCGGCCTCTGGATCGGACTCGCAGTCGGGCTCGCGGCGGTGGCGGCGATGCTTCTTTTGCGTTGGCGAGGCAAGGAGCAGCGGGGGTTTTTCTGACCATATGGTCAAGACCCTTGCCATGTCCTCGCTTTGGCCATACGCATGAGGACGGTGCGAATGGGAGGAACGCCTTGGCCGCCACGCCCGTCATTCTCGACGTCGATACGGGCATCGACGACGCTTTCGCGCTGCTCTACGCCGTAGCCTCGCCGGAAATCGAGATTCTGGGCGTCGCGAGCGTCGCTGGCAACGTCGACCTGAACAAAGCGACGCGCAACACCCGCCAAGTGCTCGCGCTCGCGGGGCGCGCAGACATTCCGGTCTGGCCGGGTTGCGTCGAGCCTTTGCTGCACGCCCCCGCCAGCGCCAGCGAAATCCACGGACAGAGCGGCCTCGGCTACGCCCATCTGCCCGAGCCTACGCACGATAACGCGCCCCGACACGCCATCGACGCGATCATCGAGATGGCCAAGGCGCGTGAAGGCGAGATCGTGCTGATCGCCACCGGCCCACTGACCAACATCGCGGCGGCGCTGATGCGCGACCCGCATCTGCCGCGCCGCCTCAAGCGGCTCGTCATCATGGGCGGCGCGTTTCGGCACGCGGGCAATGTCACCGCGACCGCGGAATTCAACATCTGGCACGATCCGGAAGCCGCGCGCATGGTTTTTCGCGCTTTCGGCGCCGAGGGCGCGGCGCCGCTGGTCGCGGTCGGTCTTGACGTGACGAGCCAGACGAAATTCACCCATGCCGATCTCGCCGCGATCGAGGCGCGCTGCGCCGGCCTGAAGAAGGCGCCGGCCCTGCTGCGCTTTCTTGAGGATTCGTCTCGCTTCTATTTCGAATTGATGCAGAAGTGGTACGGTGCCCCCTACCTGCTGATGCACGATCCGCTCGCCGTCGGCGTCGCCATCGATCCGAGCTTCGTCAAGACGGAGAAGGCGACGGTGGACGTCGAAACCTCGGGCCGGCTGACGGCGGGCATGACCGTCGCCGACTGGCGCGGGCGCTGGAAGCGAGGGGCGAACGCGGAAATCGCCAGCGAGGTCGACGCGCCGCGCTTTATCGCCGCCTTCGTCGAGGCGATCGAACGGCTGGCCAAGCGCCTCGGCTGAACTTAAACGCCGAGCCCGACCAGACGCGCATAATCGCGCACCGTCACGTATTTCTTCGGTCGGTCCTCGACGATCGGCGCCGGCGGCGCGAGCGACGGCAGAAAGTAATTGTCGCTCGCGTCGTCATTGGCGAGCGACACCTCGCCCCCCAGCGTCGCGCCGCCTTCGGCCCAGAACGCGTGGGCGACGAAGGGTTCGAGCACGAGGCTCTCGCCAGGCTCCAACCGCACTTGATCGCCCGGACCAAGATCGAGCGTGGTAGCGTCCTTGAGCACGCGGAAGCGCTCCTTGAGCGGTTCGCCCGAACGGTTGACCTTGAACAGTTCGACCACGAAGCGCGCGCCGCCGCGGTTCAAAATGTCCTCGGTCTTTACGATGTGGTAATGGTGCGGCGTGCGCTGGCCGTCCTCGGCCATCAGCGCCTTCTCGCCGTAAAGACGGCCGCGCCCGGTCGCAAGTTGCTTCCAGTCGCCCATGCGCAGCGTGAAGACGCTAAGTCCTTCGGTCGCATAGGCGCCGGGTTTGAATTCCACCACGTTCCAGCCGAGGCCACCCCCGGCGATGCGCCGCGCCGCCGCCGGGTCGGCGCGGAATTGGTCCTCGCTCCAACGGGCGAAGGGCGGCAGCTTGACGCCGTGGCGCTCGCAAAGCTCCAGCATCGCGTCGATGCGCGCGTCGATGAACGACCGCTTCATGCCGTCTCCTCCCCCGATCCGCGCGTCAGGCCTGTTTGGCCTTTGCGCGCTCGACGCCCTCGACGACGATCTTGCGCGCCTCGGCTGCGTCGCCCCAACGCACGATCTTGACCCATTTGTGCGGCTCGAGATCCTTGTAATGGGCGAAGAAATGCTCGATCTGCTTCAGCGTGATCTCGGGCAGATCGGTGAAATTGGCGACTTTGGCGTAGCGCTGGGTCAGCTTGGCGGCAGGAACCGCCAGCAGCTTCTCATCGCCGCCCGCCTCGTCCTCCATGTAGAGAACGCCGACGA
The DNA here is from genome assembly GCA_037446355.1 of Beijerinckiaceae bacterium. Classification (GTDB taxonomy): domain Bacteria; phylum Pseudomonadota; class Alphaproteobacteria; order Rhizobiales; family Beijerinckiaceae; genus Roseiarcus. The sequence continues at coordinate 23,488 of JBBIIT010000033.1, forward strand.
TCTTGCAGCGCATGATCGCCCCGGGGATGATCGCGCGGGTATTGGCGACGATCACGTCACAGGGGTCGCCGTCGTCGGAAAGGGTATGGGGAATGAAACCGTAATTCCCGGGGTAGCGCATCGAGGTGTAAAGGAAGCGGTCGACCATCAGCGCGCCGCTCGCCTTATCCATCTCGTATTTGATCGGCTCGCCGCCGATCGGCACTTCGATGACCACGTTAACTTCGTCGGGCGCGTTGGCGCCGATGGAGATGGCGTCGAGGTTCACAGGCAAGAACTCCAGGCTGAGCGTCGAGGCGCGTTACACTTACTCGAAGCCGAGCGCAACGCGTTCGCGGCTCTCGGAGCCGAAGCGCTCGCGCGCGCGCCGCACCAGGACGCCGCCCAATCTTCGGTAAAACGCGATCGCGCGCTCGTTGTCTCCGAGCGCCCACACGACGAAAGACAGATAACCGTGCGCCGCCAGATCGTCGCGCGCCGCTTCGAACATCCGGCGTCCCAGACCGACCCCTTGGTACTCCGGCGCGAGGTAAAGCTCGAAGATCTCGCCACCGTAAGGCAGCGCCGGCATCCGGTTGCGCCCGTAACTCGCGTAGCCCGCGATCTTGTCGGAGAAGTCGAGCACCGAAATGCGCGTGCCAGCGCGGATCGCCTGGCGCCACCAGGCGGGGCCGCGTCGTTCGATCATGCGCTCGAGTTCGCGGCCCGGAATGACGCCCCGATAGGCGCCGCGCCAGGCGCGGTCATGAACGTCGGCGATCTGAGCCTCGTCGCCGAGCCGGGCCGTGCGGATGGAGATGACCGTCTGCGCCATGACGAAAGGTTACGACCGCGCGCGACCCGCCCGCAAGGCCTTGACAGACGCGCCGATGTTTTTTTTGCGCGTCGCGCGCTCGCCATTTAATCGTCGGAATTGACGGGTTCGGATGCTATGCGTTCGGATCGCGAATCGGGAGATCGGTTATGTCGGGGCGGAGATCGACGCGGGGCGTCGCCGGAATCGCGGCGGTCGGTCTCGCTCTATTCGCCGGGACGCTTGGCGCGGCGCGGGCGGACTCGCTGCGCGCCGTTTACGGAATTTCGCTGATCGGGCTGCCGATCGGCGTCGCCAGCGTCGCCGCCAACATCACGCCGTCGACCTATCAGATCGACGCGCGCGCGCGACTCTCGGGTCTGGCGTCGCTGGTTTCGAACTCGCGCGGCGCCTCGACCGGCAAGGGCGCGATCGTCGGCGGCCAAGTCGTGCCCGCGACCTTCGCGACCACCGCCTCCAACGCCAACATGACCCGCACCGTGCGAATGTCGCTCGCCGACAACGCGGTGACCGGCGTCGATATCGCGCCGCCATTCGACGACAAGCCGGATCGCGTGCCGCTCAGCGCCAAGGATCAGCAAGGGATCGTCGATCCCGTCGGCGCCTTCGTGCTGCCGGAGACGACGAGCGGCGACCCGACTTCGCCCGCCGCTTGCAATCGCACCGTGCCGGTGTTCGATGGCTATACACGCTTCGACGTCACGCTCGCCTATGTTGGTCAGCGCCATGTCACCGCCAAAGGCTATTCCGGCCCGGTGGCGATCTGCTCGGCGCGTTACGTGCCGATCGCCGGACATCGGCGCGACCGCCCGGCGACCAAATTCATGGCGGAGAATCGCGACATCGAGGTCTGGCTCGCGCCGGTCGGCAATTTGAAAGTGTTGATGCCCTTCCGCGTGTCGGTGCGCACGATGATCGGCACGGCCGTCGCCGAAGCGACCGAATTCAGCGTCGGCCCGAAATAGACGCGCCCTCTTAGTTGGCTTCGTCCGGCAGCGGCGGCAGCGGCATGATCTCGACGCCTTCCTCGATCAGCGCCTTGGCCTCCGCGAGGCTCGCCGTGCCTCGAATGGCCCGCTCCGGTTCGTCGCCTGCGTGGATCGCCCGGGCCGTCTCGGGAAACTTCACGCCAACGTCGTCCGTCTGGCTTTCGATGACTCGGCGCACAGCGCCCAGCGCCGCGCGAAACTCGCGCTGCTTACGGTCGAGCAGCGCAACGGGCGCGGGCGTCCCGGCCTCGAGCGCGCCCACGATCGCCGGCGCCATCGGCGCCTTAGCGATCCGGCGCGAATGACACTCTGGGCATTCGATCAGGCCGCACTTGGCTTGCGAATCGTAGGCCGCCCCATCCGGGAACCAGCTTTCGAAATCGTGGCCTCGCTCGCACGCCAGCGTGAATTTGATCATCTCGCCGATCTTGGATCAGGCTTGCAGCAGCGGGTCGAGACGGCCCGCCGCATCGAGCGCGTGTAAATCGTCGCAACCGCCGACGTGGTCGCCTCCGATGAAGATCTGCGGCACGGTCGAGCGACCGCCCGACTTCTCGGCCATCGCCGCCTGCCCCGCGCGATCGCCGTCGACGCTGATCTCCTCGAAAGCGGCGCCCTTGCGGCGCAGCAAGTCCTTGGCGGCGTGGCAATAGGGGCAATAGGCCTTGGTGTAGATGACGATCGGCGGCACGAGCGGGACTCCATCTCCGGCTAAAGATTTGTGACGCTTATATGGTCTTTTCCGGCCGCGGAACAACAGGCCGGTCACGCCGAGGTTACGACCCTTGCGAACACGACGATATCGACATTGGCCGCGCCCGCGCGCAGCAGCGCCCGCGCGGCCGCGTTCGCCGTCGCGCCCGAGGTCAGCACGTCGTCGATCAACACGATCCGACGCCCCTTGACCGGCGCGCCCGGGCGGACGCGAAACGCCCCTTGCACATTCTTGGCGCGTTGTTCGCGGCTGAGGCCGACCTGGCTGCGGGTCGCCTTCACGCGGTCGAGCCATTCGGGCTCGTAGGGCTTGCCGCTGAGCCGCGCGACTTCGCGCGCCAGCGCAGCGGCCTGATTGAAGCGTCGGGACCACAACCGGCGAAAGTGCAGCGGCGCCGGAACCACCGCTTCGGCCTCGGCGAGCACATCATGTCCCGCGCGCGCCATCCAGGCGCCGAGCGGGCGCGCGAGTTCCCCCCGGTCCGAGTATTTCAACCGATGCACGAGTCGGCGCGCCGGACCATCCTCGAATCTGACGACGGCGCGCGCACGGCGAAAAACGGGCGGATCGGCCGCCGCCTGCGGTGAGATCAGTTCGCCGCCGAAATCCTGTTCGAATGGCGTGCCGAGCCGGTCGCAGAATGGGCGCTCGATGAAGCGCATCGTGCGCCAACAGGCCGGGCAAAGGGCGTCCGCCTGAGAAGTCGCGGCGCGGCAGGCCATGCAGGCCGGCGGAAAAAGCGTATCGAGCGCGATGCGCCCCGCGTGTGTCCAAAGCCCCGCAAGCGAGCGCAAGGCGCGCCAATCGTCCCCTTTGCCCATCTCCGCGCGCATTGGAGCAGACTAACTTAAATCCGACCTTGGCGCGAGCGGGCCGCGCGAGGCATAAGGGCGCGGTGTCGCCCTCCGCCCCTCCTCCCCGACTCTTCGATCGCGAATTGATCGCGCGACGGTTGGATCGCGCGATCCGAGCCGGCGCGGCGGCGAACGGCGCCGACTTTCTGCTACGGCGCGCGGCGGTTGAACTCGCCGATCGCATCGGCCTCGTCAAACGCGCCTTCGCAGTCGCCGCCGACATCGGCACGCCCGGTCCGCACGCCGCCGCGGCGTTGGCGGCGCGCGCCGGCGGCGGCGCCACGCTGCGAATGGCGCCGACGCGTCTCAGTCTGGGCGAAGGCGATTTCCAGGGTTCGGTCGGCGATGTCGAACGCCCTGGCTTTGGAGCGGCGACGCTCGATCTCGTCGTCTCGTTGCTGGCGTTGCAATTCGCCAACGATCTGCCGGGCGTGCTGATCCAGATGCGCGCCGCCTTGCGTCCCGACGGACTGATGCTCGCCGCGCTCGCCGGCGGCGACACGCTGAGTGAATTGCGGCAGGCGCTGCTGATCGCCGAGAGCGAGATCACCGGCGGCGCGGCGCCGCGCGTCGCGCCCTTCGCCGACGTTCGCTCGCTCGGCGCGCTGCTGCAACGCGCCGGCTTCGCGCTGCCGGTTGTCGACGCCGACAAGTTCGTCGTGCGCTATCGCGACATCTTCGCGCTGATGCAGGATTTGCGCGCCTTCGGCGCGGCCAATGCGCTGACCGCGCGCGACCGCAGGCCGCTGCGCCGCGAAATTCTCGCGCGCGCCCAGGCCGTTTACGCCGAGCGATTTTCCGACGCCGACGGGCGCTTGCGCGCGACCTTTGAAATTCTGTGGCTCAGCGGCTGGGCGCCTCACGCAAGCCAGCCGAAACCGCTGAAGCCCGGCTCGGCGGCGATGCGGCTAGAAGACGCGCTGCGGCAGGTCGGAAAGCGCGGCGAAAAGGGCTGACGAGGGCGCGTGTCTTGTATATGACGACGCGCGGCGCGAAAATGGCTGCGCTGATCGCGGGTCGGACTGCGGCCACGCTGCAGAGGAAGCGATAAAATGACGCGCACCCGATCCACGCAGGTCGAACTGGCCGGCCAAGCGTCGACCGACGCCGCCTACAGCCGCTGGGCGCCGATCTACGATCTGATCTTCGACCTGCCGTTTCATCCCGGGCGTTCCGCAGCGGCAGAAGCGGCGGGCAAAGCGACGGGCGCGGGCGAGATGCTGGTGGTCGGCGTCGGCACGGGCCTGGAACTGTCGCTGCTGCCAAAGAGCGCGCGCGTCACCGGCATCGATCTCAGCGCGCCTATGCTGAAGGTCGCGCGCGAGCGCGTCGCCCGGCTCGCGCTTGGCCATGTCAAATCTTTGCAGGTCATGGATGCGGGCGCGCTCGCCTTCGCGCCAGAGAGCTTCGACGTCGCGCTGGCGCCTTACGTGATGAGCGTCGTGCCTGACCCCGGCCGCGTGCTCGACGAGATGTGGCGGGTGCTTCGTCCGGGCGGACAGATCGTCATCATGAATCATTTCGCCGCCGAACGCGGCCCGCGCGCCTGGGTCGAGGCGGCGATGGAACGCTCCGCCGGCTGGCTCGGCTGGCATCCGCAATTTCCCTATTCCGCCGTCGGCGATTGGGTCGCCGACCGCGCCGACGCGCGATTGCTGGAACGTCGCGAAGTCGCGCCGTTGCGCCTGTTCACGCTGCTGCGTTTGGCCAAGCGCGTCTGAGCTGAGGTCAATCCAAGCTCACGGGCAGGATTTCCGCGGACATTTGCACCTCCTCGCCGAGGCCATAGGCGTAATAGGCCGGGCGCGAAACGAGGCGCAGAAACAAAAAGATCCGAAAGCGCGCGCGACGCCAGAAGTTCATGGGCTCCGCCGGCAGCGGATTTTCGTGCGCGACGTGGACGACCCATTGTGCGGGATCGGCGGGCAGATCGATCTCCTTGTGGCGCGCGAGATCGGTGAGACGCCGCTCAACGTTGGGCTCCTCCATGAAGCCGAAGCGCAGTTCGACGCCGATGACGCCGCCGCGTTCGCGGTCGCGGTCGAAGACAGTGACGTGGTAGCGGTTGCCGACGACGTAGGGGACTTTGGGATGCGTGACCTCGACGATGATGAGGTTGCGCGGCAGCAGACCGTAACGCTCCCAGATCAGGCTGGCGAGCGCGGGAGCCAGATCGCCGGGGTGGCGGAGCGGATGCGGGGCCATCAACAGCGCATTGCGCTCGATGAACGACGCGCTTTGACGGTGGAGCGCGACGAGATCGGCCATCGTCATCGTCGCGCGCGCCGCATAGGCCGCATAGGTGGCTTTTCGGCCCCATTTCCAGATCGCCATCACGACAAAGACGACAAGGCCGACGCCGAGCGGCACGAAGCCGCCCTCGAAGAACTTCAGGACGCTCGCGGCCAGGAAGGCGCCGTTGACCGCGGTCAGTCCGCCCCACACGAGCGCGGTCTGAACCGGTTTCCATTGCCAGTATTCGCGCGCGATCCGATACATCGCGATCGAGGTGATGAGCATGACGCCGGCGACCGCCAGGCCGTAGGCCGACGCCAGATGCGACGAAGAGCCGAAAGCGACGACCAGCGCGACGCAGCCGACATAAAGCGCCCAGTTGACGGTCGGAATGTAGATCTGCCCCGCGTGCGAACTGTGGGTGTGCCTGATGTCGAGGCGCGGAAACAGTCCGAGGCCGATCGCCTGCGAGGCGATCGAGAACGCTCCCGAAATCAGCGCTTGCGATGCAATGACCGTCGCGAGCGTCGCGAGCGTCACCAGCGGCAACACGAGCCAGGCCGGGGCGAGGCTGAAGAAGAGCTTGCCTCCAGCGACCGGCGCACCGCCGAGAAGATAGGCGCCTTGGCCCAGATAGTTGAGCAGCAATGCGGGAAAGACGACGACGAACCAGCTCAGGCGGATCGGCCGCGCGCCAAAGTGGCCAAGATCGGCGTACATCGCTTCACCGCCGGTGACGACCAACATCATCGCGCCGAGGATCAGCAACGCCTCGCGCGGCCCCGCGCGCAGGAGAAAGGCGACGCCGAGCGTCGGATCGAGCGCGCCGAGAATGGCCGGCTCACGCAGAATCTCCGCGAGCCCCAGCGCGGCGATGGCGAGGAACCACAATGTCAGCACCGGCCCAAACACGAAGCCGATTTTCGAAGCGCCCTGGAACTGGATCGCGAACAGGCCCGTCAGAAGCGCCAACGTGATCGGCAACACGTAAGGCGTGAAGCTCGGCGTCGCAACTTCCAAGCCCTCGACCGCCGAGAGAACGCTGATCGCCGGCGTGATCATGCCATCGCCGATCAGCAGACCCGCGCCCAGCATCAGCAACCACAGCAGCGCCTTGGCGCCGCGGTTCTTGAACTTATGCAGCAGGCCATAGAGCGCGAACACGCCGCCCTCGCCCTCGTTCTGCGCGCGCAACACCAGAGCAGCGTATTTGAACGCGACGATCAGCGTCAGAGTCCAGAGCGCCAGCGAGATCGCGCCAAGCACGTTCGCGCGCGTCGGCGCAACCTCGGCCGGCCCGAAGAAGATCTGGTCGATCGCATAGAGCGGCGAGGTGCCGATGTCGCCGAACACGACGCCGAGCGCGCCGAGCGCGAGCGCGGGCAGACGCGCGCGCGGCGGCGACGGCGGCGCTTCGCGCGCAAGGGATTGGGAATGACCGGCATCGTTCACGAAAAGCGCCCGAACTCGGGCCGTCCGCGCGACCCGCCGCTTCATCCTCCGCTGCGGCGCCAAAGTCGAGGTTGAGGCAGGTCAACGCTCCGAAACCGCGGCGCACCCTTGTCCGCAGCGACCGGAGCCCCTAGATAAAGCGACCGGCGCGGCGCCCAGCCCGCCGTAACGCATTAACGAATTCCTTTGGCCCCTCGCAAATTCAAGACCCGCGCCGTGAGCGCCAAGCCCGCGCGCGGCGAGGCAAAACTTGGCGCCCTGCCCTCTCGCGAGCAATTGCTCGCCTTCCTGTCCGGCGCGCCAGCGCCCAACGGGGTGCGTCCGCCCGCCAAAGTCACCAAGCGCGACGTGGCGCGCGCGTTCGGCGTCGCCGGCGACAAGCGCGGTGAACTGAAACTGATGTTGAAGGACCTCGAGAACGACGGCGCGATTGTGCGCGGCCGCAAGGTTCTGCATCGCCAGGGCCGCTTGCCGGCGATGGTCGTCGCCGAGGTGTTCGAGCGCAGCCGCGACGGCCAAATGATCGCGCGGCCGGTCGAATGGAGCGAGGACGGCGAGGCGCCGCGCATCCGCATTCGCGCCGCGCGCGTCAAGCGCGACCACGCGCCGGCGCCGGGCATGGGCGCGCGCGTGCTCGTGCGCATCGACCCGGAGACGGAAGCCCAAACCCACGCGCTCGTCTATTCTGGCCGCGTAGTCAAAATCCTCGACAAGGCGCGCGTTCGCACGCTCGGCGTCTATCGCTCGCATGAGAGCGGCGTCGGTCGAGCGCTGCCGGTCGAGAAGCGGGGCGGCGGACGAGAAATTCATATCCCCGCTGGCATGGCCGGCGAAGCCCGCGAGGGCGATCTGGTCGCGCTGGAAATGCTGCGCGAGGGCCGTTTCGGCGCGCCGTCGGCGCGCGTCGTCGAACGTATCGGCCGCGTAGACACCGAGCGCGCGGTCAGCATGATCGCGCTCGCCGCGCACGACATCCCGCATGTGTTCTCGCCAGCGACTCTCGCGGAGGCCGACGCCGCGCGGCCCGCGACGCTGGATCATCGCGAGGACTGGCGCGAACTGCCGCTCATCACCGTCGACCCTGCTGACGCCAAAGACCACGACGACGCGGTTCACGCGGCGCCGGATACGGACCCGGGCAATCCCGGCGGCTTCGTGCTCACCGTCGCCATCGCGGATGTCGCCTATTACGTGCGCCCCGGCTCCAAGCTCGACAGGGAGGCGCTGGAGCGAGGCAATTCGGTTTATTTCCCCGACCGCGTCGTGCCGATGCTGCCCGAGCGCATCTCCAACGATCTCTGCTCGTTGCGTCCGAACGAGGATCGCCCGGCGCTCGCGGTGCGCATGGTCATCGACGCGCACGGTCGCAAGACGATCCACAAATTCCATCGTATCCTGATGCGTTCGGCCGCCAAGCTCGCCTACGAGCAGGCGCAAGGGGCCATCGACGGTCGCCCGGACGAAACAACCGCGCCGCTCGTCGAGACCGTGCTGAAACCGCTCTACGCCGCCTACGCGGCGATGAAGAAAGAACGCGGCGACCGCAATCCGCTCGATCTCGAACTGCCCGAACGCAAGCTGATCCTCGACCGGGAAGGCCGCCTCGAAGCCGTGCGCTGGCCGGAGCGACTGGACGCGCACAAGTTGATCGAGGAATATATGATCCGCGCCAATGTCGCGGCAGCGGAAACGCTGGAGGCCGCGGCGACGCCGCTGATCTATCGCGCCCACGACGCGCCGAGCGTCGAGAAAGTCGGCGAACTCAGCGAGTTTCTGGCGACGCTTGGGGTCAAGCTCGTCAAGGGCGAGCGGATGCGCCCCGCCCACTTCAATCACGTTTTGTCGCGCGTGCGCGGAGAACCCGCCGAGGCGCTCATCAACGAAGTCGTGTTGCGCGCGCAGAGCCAGGCCGAATACACGCACGAGAATTACGGTCATTTCGGCCTCAATCTGAGGCGCTACGCTCATTTCACCTCGCCGATCCGCCGCTACGCCGATCTCGTCGTCCATCGCGCGTTGATCCGCGCGCTGAAGCTCGGACCCGGCGGGCTTGACGAAGACGACTCGCCCGCGCTCGGCGACGTCGCGGAGCGCATTTCGGGCGCCGAACGGCGCGCGATGGCGGCCGAGCGCGAGACGATGGATCGACTGATCGCCGCGCATATGGCGTCTCAGATCGGCGCGCGATTCTGGGCCCGCATCGCCGGCGTCACCAAGGTCGGCCTGTTCGTGAAGCTGATCGACACCGGCGCCGACGGGTTCATTCCCGCCGCCAGTCTTGGCGCGGATTATTTCCGCTTCGAGGAGGCCCATCGCGCGCTGGTAGGCACGCGCAGCGGCGAAACGTTCCGGCTGGGCGATCGCGTCGAGGTCAAGCTGCTCGAAGCCGCGCCGTTCGCGGGCGCGCTGCGGTTCGAAATGCTTTCCAAAGGCGCGCGAAAGGCCGTATCCGCCAGTGCGAAGAAAGATCGGCGCCGATGATCGAAACGCTCGAATTCAAAGTCGCGCCTCCGGCCGTGACGGACGCTCGCCCGACCGGTCTCGCGATCCGGCGCGGCCTCCGGGGCAAGTGTCCGCGCTGCGGCGACGGTGAGATTTTTCGCGCCTATCTCAAGGTGTCGGATACGTGCCCGTCATGCAGCCTTGAGTTGTTTCATCAGCGCGCCGACGACGCACCGGCCTATTTGACGATGCTGATCGTCGGACATTTCATCGTCGCCGGCATAATCGCGATGGAGGAGTTCTGGCCGGATTCGCCGCTGCTGCCGCTGACAATTCTCTGGTGCGCCCTCACCGTCGCCTCCGCGCTCTGGTTGTTGCCGCGCCTCAAAGGCGCGCTGATCGGCTATCAATGGGCGATGCGGATGCACGGCTTCGGCGGGCCGGAAAAAGCTCCTATTTGATCCCGGCGCTCTGACCCCATGCCGCGCAATCCTAATTACTCCGGGCCGAAATCGGATCATTTCGACGGGCTCAGGTTTTTTGCGCCCGGCGGCGCGCGCGATAAAAGCCTCGGCGAACTTCTGCGCATGATCTCGGGCCAGCGGCGGCGCGAGGCCTGGCCAAAGGCGTTCCCCCCCGTCGCGCGCGATGTTCCGCCCGAGCGGGTGCAAGGCCCGGCGTTGCGGGTCAGTTTCATCGGCCATTCCAGCTTTCTGTTGCAGACCCAGGGCGTCAATCTGCTGCTCGATCCTGTCTGGTCGGAGCGGGTCGGGCCGTTCGACAGGTTGGGACCAAAGCGCGCTCGGGCGCCGGGAATCGCGCTCGACGACCTGCCGCCGCTCGACGCCATTCTCGTCACCCACAACCATTACGACCACATGGACGTCGCGACGCTCTCCAAACTTCATCGCCTGCGGCCGGCGCCGATCCTTACGCCGCTCGGGAATGACGCGATCCTGCGCCGCGCCGATCCGAAACTGGACGCGCGAGCTTTCGACTGGGGCGACAGCGCCGAAGTTGGCGCATTGCGCGTGCATTTCGAGCCGGCGCTGCACTGGTCGGCGCGCGGGCGCTCGGATCGACGCATGGCGCTCTGGGCCTCGTTCGTCATCGAGGGCGCGGCCGGAAAAATCTACGCCGCCGGCGACACCGGCTACGGCGACGGCTCGTTGTTCGACCGGATCGCGTCGAAGCACGGCCCGATGCGGCTGGCGCTGCTGCCGATCGGGGCTTATGCGCCGCGCTGGTTCATGCGCGATCAGCACGTCGATCCCGACGAGGCCCTGCGCATCTTCGCGACGCTCGGCGCCGAATACGCCTTCGCCTGCCATTGGGGAACATTCCGACTGACCGAGGAGCCCTACGCGGAGCCCGCGGAAAGGCTCGCCGCCGCCCTTGCGCGCGAAGGCGTCGATCCCTCGCGCTTCCTCGTCAAGCCGCCGGGCGGCGTGCTGGAGATCTGAGCGTGGCGACGCTTGACCCGCGAGGCCGGCGCCGCCAACTTGGCGCCCGCGCCGACTTCGCCGCCAGGGACGCCAAATGACCGAATCGCGCGGGGCGACGAAACCCGAAAAGCCCAAGCCTCTGCGCCCGCGCGACGCCGCGACGCTGATCCTCGTCGATCGATCAGGGGCCAGGACGCGTGTGCTGATGGGCAAGCGTCACGAGGGGCACAAGTTCATGCCGGGCAAATTTGTATTCCCAGGCGGCGCGGTCGAACCCGGTGATCGCAAGATGAGCGTCGCGGGCGTTCTCGACGAGGCGGTGGAGGCGAAGCTGCTTGCGCGCACGCGCCACGTATCGCCCCATTACGCGCGCGCCCTCGCGCTCGCCGCGATCCGCGAAACCTTCGAGGAAACGGGCCTCGCGCTGGGCGTCGCCGATCTCGGCGCGCCCGACGCGCCGCCCGAAGGCGCCTGGGCTCGCTTCGCCGAAACAGGGATTTTCCCGACGCTCGAAGGCGTCGATTTCCTCGCCCGCGCGATCACGCCGCCTGGGCGCCCGCGCCGCTTCGACGCCCGCTTCTTCGTGGCCGACGCTGAGCTGATCGCGCATCGAGTCGAAGGTGTCGTCCATAAAGACGCCGAACTCGTCGAACTCGTATGGACGCCGATCGACAAAGCGCGCGAACTCGACATTCCCCGCATCACGCAGATGATCCTCGGCGACCTCGCCGCGCTCGCGGCGGGGCCGATCGACCGCGCGCGCCCGCGCCCGTTCTACCGGCAAGTGGGTTCGACGCAGGTGCGCGAGGAAATTTAGGCGCTCAGGCCGCGCGACGCGGAGCGAGGCGACCGGCAAGTTCAATCAGCGCGAGATGATAGTCCTGCGACTGACGCGGCGAGAGGCGGAAACGTGCAACGACAATCTCGACGAGTTCGGTCATCGTTTGCGAATCCGCCTCGGCCAGACAGTCGAGATCGAGGCCGAAGGCCGCGAGTTCGACGATGAGATCGGCGCGCAGCGAATCGAATTTCGCCATGTCGCCGGAGATCAGCGCCCGCCATACGCGCGCGTGCAGCCGCGCGAGGCGCCAGACCGTTCCAATGTCGGACAGGCGCTTGGCGTAGGCGTCACGCAGGCGATCGAAGATCACCGGGTCGGACCATTGCAGCAGACCGGAAAGCCCTTCGGCGGCGTTTGCACTCATGCTCGCTGACTTCCTCGAACCCTATGGACCCGACGCGAATCGAACGGCGCTTGCCTCGACGTTAACCTATTTCTTGCCTTGTTTGGTTAATTAACAGTTACGCGACGGAATGAAGGCGAACCTCACCTGTGCGCCTCGCCGGCGAATTCCTCCGGACGGGCCTGTCGCGCCAAGGCGTCCAGAACCGCGTTGATCATGCCACTTTCATCGGGTCCGTAAAAGGCGCCGGCGACATCGACATATTCCATGATCGCGACCTTTGCCGGCACGTCGAGGCGCGAGCGCAGTTCGTAATAGGCTGCGCGCAGGATCGCGCGCATCAGCGCCTCGACCCTTTTCAGCGGCCAGCCCTTGGCGAGCGCGTCGTCAAGACCGCGATCGATGGCGAGCTGTTCGCGCAGGACTCCGGCGACGATGTCGCGAAAAAAAGCGACCTCGGCGGGATTGTATTTGTCGCCCTCAATCTCCTGACCGATCCAATGCGCCTCGAACTCGGCCAGAATGTCGGGCAGGCTTTTTTCCGCGACCTCCATTTGATAGAGCGCCTGCGAAGCGGCGAGGCGCGCGGCGGAGCGTCGTCCGGCGCGGCTCATGATTGGGGTAGGCCGCGCTTCAGCGCCGCCAGCGTCACCGCCGCCCGCGCCGCGTCGCCGCCCTTGTCGCCCCGCCGAGGGTCGGCGCGCTCCTCGGCCTGGGCGAGCGTATCGACGGTGAGGATGCCGTTACCGAGCGCGAACCGGCGCTGCACGGTCAGGTCCATGATCGCGCGCGCGGACTCGCTGGCGACGATCTCGAAATGGAACGTTTCGCCGCGGATGACGCAGCCGAGCGCGGCCGCGCCGTCGTACGGGCGTCCCGCCGCTTCGGCAGCCCCAAAGGCCATCGCGATCGCGCCGGGGATTTCCAGCGCGCCGGGCACTGCGATCCTGTGCGCCGTGGCCCCCGCCGCCGCGAAAGCCGCCTCGGCGCCTTCCAGCAACATCGCGCCGACGCCGTCGTAGTAACGAGCCTCGACAATGAGAAATCGCCCGCCCGCCAATTGCGGCGGCGCGGCCTGCGCGCGCATAGGTTCGGCCATGACAATCCAATGGAAAAGAGCGGCCCCTCTCCTAGAGGGGACGTGGCCGGGAGGCAAGGCGGCAGGCGCCGCGCACGCTCAGGCGCCGAATTTCGCCTTCAAAGCGGCGACGACATTGGGTGGGGCGAAGGACGTAACGTCGCCCCCCATCGCGGCGATCTGGCGCACCAGCGTCGCGGTGATCGGGCGCACCGGCGAGGACGCCGGCAGAAAGACGGTGCGCAGCTCCGGCGCCATCGCCCCGTTCATGCCCGCCATCTGCATTTCATAGTCGAAATCGGTCGAATCGCGCAGGCCGCGCACGATGATCGTCGCGCCGGCGGTCCGCGCCGCTTCGACCGCGAGCCCGCTGAACGCAACCGCGCGCAATTCGCAGCCCTCGCGAGCGAGCGCCGCGCCGACCGCCTCGCGGATCATCTCCAGCCGTTCCTCTACGGTGAAAAGGCTCGCCTTATTCGGATTGACGCCGACGCCGACGACGAGCCGGTCGCACAGCGCCGCAGAATGGGCGATCACGTCGATATGGCCGTTGGTCAGCGGATCGAACGAGCCGGAATAGAAGGCGATGCGGGTCATCGGCTTAGGGTTAGCGACCTCTCGCGCGCGCGGCAAGGGGCGCGCGGAATCGCGCCGCGTTCTCAGGCCCCCGTCACCCGCCAGATCACGTCGCCGACGTCGTCGGCGACGAGTAGCGAGCCGTCGGGGCCGATACAGACGCCGACCGGGCGGCCGTAGGAATGGCGATCGTCGGGAGCGAGGAAGCCGGTCAGGATGTCGCGCGGCGGCCCCGATGGGCGCCCGTTGTCGAACGGCACGAAAATCACTTTGTAGCCGCTCAGCTTGCTGCGGTTCCAGGAGCCGTGCTGGCCGATCGCCATACCGTCCGGGAAGCCCGGCAGGGTTCCCGCCGGAAGCCAGCAGAGGCCGAGCGAAGCGGTATGGCCGCCAAGCGCGTAATCGGGCGTCACCGCGCGCGCGACAGCCGCCGCGTCCTGTTTGACCCGGTCGTCGACCGTCTGGCCCCAGTAGCAATAGGGCCAGCCATAGAAGCCGCCGTCTTGCACCGATGTCAGATAGTCCGGCGGCGTCTCGTCGCCGAGCCCGTCGCGTTCGTTGACGACGGTCCAAAGCGCCCCGGTCGTCGGCTCGAAAGCGAGCCCGACAGGATTGCGAAGCCCGGAGGCGAAGATCCGGTTGGATCCGCTGGCGAGGTCGACCTCGTAGATTGCCGCCCTCCCCGCCTCGACCGCGAATCCCTCGTCGCCAATGTTGGTGAGCGAACCGACGCCGACATAGAGCTTGGCGCCGTCCGGGCTGGCCAGCAAGCTGCGCGTCCAGTGCCCGCCCGGCTTGAACGGCGTCAACTTGCGCGCCCGCGCCGAGATATTCGTCGCGCCCTCGCTATAGGGAAAGGCGACAAGGCCGTCGGTGTTGCCGACATAGAACGTCTCGCCGACGAGCGACATGCCGAAGGGCTGACGAAGCCCCGACAGAAACGTCTCGCGCGTCTCCGCGACGCCGTCGCCGTTGGCGTCGCGCAGCAGCGTGATGCGGTTAGGGCTGTTGCCCACCGCGGCGGCGCGCCGCATCGTCGCGAACATCGCATATTCAAACACCGAGCGCGGCGCGGCCACATCGAACAGCGACTCCGCCACCAGCACATCCTTGTTCGGCAGCACGTGAATCCAGCGCGGGTGCTTGAGACCGGCGGCGAACGCGTTGACCTTCAAGCCGGGCGCGGCCACCGGCGTCTGGCCGGGATCCCATCCGCGCGCGGTCGGCATTTTCAAGGTGGGCAACGCGCCCTGCGGCCTCGCGGCGGGAATATCAGGCGAAGCGCCCATCGCCGCAACGTCGGGCGTACCCTGAAGGCGGCGGAACCAAATCGTTACGACGCCGATCAGTGCGACGGTTTGCGCAAAAAGTTGGTTGAAGGACATCGGCGGGCTCTCGAAGATCGCTCGACCTTAGACGATTGAGCTTGGTCGGCAAGAGCCAGCGAACTGCTTCGCCGCAGAAAACGGAATCGCCGCCGAAAATGGCCTTTGGCTCGCCCACGGACGCGGCGGGCGGCTATTGCGCGCCAAGGCAATGCGCCGCGCGTCGCGACCTCGCCTTAGCCGCGCAATCCATGTCACGCATCAAAATAACCATTCTTGTTATCGTACGTGCTGCGGTAGTAATCGAACAATCGCGGATCGTAGCTGGCAAGCTGCTTGATTTCGACCTTGTTCAATACCGCGCCGACGATTGCGCGATGAACGCGCGGCGCCGTATGCAATGCATGTTGCACCACGTCGATCTTAGTGGCGCCCCATTCGACGACGAGCACGTAGGAATCAACGAGCGATGCTGTCGCGCGAACGTCGATCACGGGCGCGATCGGCGAAAGATCCACGACGATAAAATCGTATCTCTTTCGCAATTCGTCGAAAACCTTTCTCATTCCGTTGCTGGCGAGGATTTCGTAAGTATCGGCAAACTCGGACTTCAAGACGGCGGGAAGGAAATCCATTTGCGTGGATCGGTCCTTCCAAACGACATCGTCGAACGCGGCTTCGCCAGCAATCAATTCGATGATTCCGCTCGTGGCGCCGGGAGCCATCGACCTCGTAAGGGACGGATTTCTCAGATCGGCGTCGACGACGATGACGCGGCCGCCGGTCCGCGCGATGACTTGACCGAACGCGCCCGCGATACTCGACTTTCCTTCGCCTGGGAGCGCGGAGGTGAAACCGATAACCTTGCTCGAATCCTTTCTCGCGGCGTGGGAATCTATCGCCGCCTTGATCGAGCGGAGCCCCTCGGCGAGTTGCGAAAAGGGCCTGTGCACGGCCGTCGCGCCGATCTTGTCTTCATGCACGAGGCTTCTTGGCTCAAGCGCCGCAGCTCTCGGCGATCGCGACGGCGGCCTCCCGGCGCCGATCTTTGGAAGGAGTCCGATACACTCGACCCGCAAACTGGATTCGATTTGGCGACCCGTCCAGAAAACTCGGCGCGCGCGCTCGCGCAGGCCGGCAATCCCGAATGCGAGCGCGAACCCGACAACGGGAAATGCTGCGGCCATGACGAACGCTTTCTTGTAATTTCGTGCGCCCGGCGGGTTCGCCCTCGTGATGACGCTAGCCGCGGCGACTGGCGAGGTCTGCTCTTGAAGCGAGTTTGCGTAGCGGTTCAGAAAATTGTCGTACAGCGCCTTATACGTTTGCGCCGACGCTTCTAACTGCTGTAAGGCTACGTGCGCGTGATTGGCCGCCTGGGACTCGGCGAGCGCGTCGGCAAGTTGCTGCTTCACTCCCTCCTCGTGCAGATTGGCGAGCGCGTAGTCGCCTTTCGCGGAATCCCTCAACCGCTCAAACTCGGCCATCATCTGGGAACGAATTTGCGACATCTGATTGCGCATATCGACAACAGTTAAATGGTTGGGTCCGTATTTGACCGACCATTGCGCCTCCCGATTCGCCAGCTCCGCATATTGAGCGCGTAACTTCGCCAGGTTGTCGTTCTTCGCTTCGTCGCTGTCGACCGACGCGTGCAAGATTTCGTCATTGGAGTTGGCGCGCGTGATCGCGTCATATTGGTCGAACCGGGCCTTCGCCTGGTTCGCCTTCGCATGGGCGGCGTCCGCCTGGCTGCTGAGCTCCGCCACGCGTTGATCGTCGATGGATTGGCCGCCCGCCGTTTCGACGATGTGGTTTTTCGTCTTGTATTCGACCACCGCCCGCTCGGCGGCCAGACTTTGACTGCGCAGATCGCCGATCCGCGCTTCGAGCCAATCGCTCGCTTGTCGCGTCGCATCATATTGGGACGTGAGCTGCTGATCGATATAGGCGTCGGCGATGGCGTTGGCCACTTGGGCCGCGCGAG
>JBBIIT010000034.1:0-8348 GCA_037446355.1 Beijerinckiaceae bacterium
ATCGCGATGCAGTGCCCGCCCACCCCTGGTCCCGGGCGCAGGACTTTGACCCGCGGATGACGATTGGCGATGTCGATCACTTCCCAGACGTTAATTCCGAATCGATCGCAAATGATCGAAAGTTCGTTGGCGAACGCGATGTTGGTGTCGCGAAACGCGTTTTCCGTGAGCTTGACCATCTCGGCGCAGCGGGCCGTCGTGGTCGTGCAGGTTCCGCGGATGAACATCTTGTAAAAGCGCTGGGCCTGACGGGCGCAATGGGGCGTTATGCCGCCGATGCAACGATCGTTGTTGACCAATTCCGTCAAGATCCGACCCGGCAAGACGCGCTCGGCGCAATAGGCGACCCCGATGGACCCGTCGCCCTTTTCTTCCCCGCCGACGGCCAATTCCGGTCGCCGTTCTGTGATCCTTTTCGCGACTTCTTCGGTCGTTCCGACCGGCGATGTAGATTCGAGGATGACCAAATTACCGGGTCGCAGGACGCCGCAAATTTCGTCGACGGCCGCGAAAAGGCTTCGCAGATCGGGCCGCTTGTCCGCATCGATAGGGGTCGGGACCGCGATTATGAATATGTCCGCAGGTTCCGGTTTGGAGGCAGCGCGGAGCGTTCCGTTCGAGACGACCTTCTGAACGAGCCCGTCCAGATCGGGTTCGGCGATGTGAATCGAACCTTTCGCCACGGTCTTGACGACGCGCTCATTGACGTCGACGCCCAGCACGCCAATCCCTCGGCTGGCGATGACCGCGGCTGTCGGAAGTCCGATATAGCCGAGGCCGATAACATTAACTCTGGGAAGCTCGACCATTAAGCACGATCCTCACGATACGCTCGCTCGCATGTCCGTCGCCGAACGGATTATGAGCACGCGACATTGCAGAATAATGTACGGGATCATCCAGCAAACGCTGAACTTCCGATAAGATACGGGTCGGATTGGTTCCGACCAGTAGAGCTGTTCCGGCGTCGACGCCTTCCGGCCGTTCCGTAGTGTCCCTCATGACGAGAACCGGCTTGCCGAGCGCGGGGGCCTCCTCCTGGATTCCGCCGGAGTCCGTGAGCACGAGCTCCGACGCGGCGAGAAGGCCGACAAAGTCCGGATATTCCTGGGGCGCGATGATCTCGACCTGCGGATGCGAGGCCAACTGGGCGCCCAGCACATCGCGAACGTTCGGATTGGGGTGCAGCGGCAATACTATCGCGACGTCTTGCCGCGATAGAATATTCAGCAACGCGCCGGCGATGCGGTTCATGCCTTCGCCAAAATTTTCGCGACGGTGGGAAGTAACCAAAATAATACGCCGACCGCGCTGACGCTCGACAATTTCTTTCGAGTGGAACGCCAGCGCGGGGTTCGCCCCAATCAGCGCCCTCGTAGCGAGAAGAGCGTCCACAACCGTATTTCCTGTCACATATACGCGTTCGTCCGGAACGTTCTCGCGCCTCAGCACTTCGGCGGCGCGCTGGGTCGGCGCGAAATGCTGATCGGCGATGGCCGTGACGATTTTTCTATTCACTTCCTCGGGCCACGGAGCATAGATATCTCCGCTCCGCAGGCCGGCCTCGACGTGAGAAACCGGAATGCGACGGTAATACGAGGCGAGCGCTCCGATCATCGCCGTAGCCGTGTCGCCTTGCACGATCACCCGGTCGGGTCGCGCAACGTCAAGGACTTCGCCAATCGCAAGCAAGAGCTTGGCGCTAAGTTGGTCAAGAGTCTGGTTCGGACTCATCAAGTTGAGATCAAAATCCGGAATAATATTCGCCAGTTTCAAAACCTGGTCCAGAAGTTCGCGATGCTGCGCCGTCGCGCAGACCGTCAATCTGACGTTTTCCCTATTCTTAAATTGGTTAACGATTGGGAATAGTTTAATTGCTTCTGGTCTTGTTCCAACCAATACAAGACAATGTTTGAAATTGGCCATTGCTAGGAGTAATTCGCGTGAGAATATTTCGCGAAATTACGCTTCGCGAATTCTTTGAGGAGCAGACCGGCGAACACGGTATTCGTCTTCACATACCGCCACCACATTCGCCGCGGCTCCTGGTAAATACGGTAGAGCCACTCCAAGCCGTAATCCTGGAATTTGGACGGAGCGCGACTGACCTGGCCCGCCACGACATCGAAAGAGCCGCCGACGCCCATGATGAACGGGACGCCGAGCGAATCCCGATAGGCGGCCAGCAATCTTTCCTTTCGCGGGGTCGGCATCCCGATAAAGAGGCAATCGGCGCCGCTGCGTCGAATCGATTCAACCACTGCTGGCTCTTCCTGCGGCGTGAAGTAGCCGTCTCGGATGCCGGCGAAAGAAAGTGCGGGGTGCTTCTTGACGAGTTCCGCGGCGGCCTTGCGGACAACGCGATCCGTGCCGCCGAGAAGGAACGGCCGGAAGCCCTCTTGCTCGCAGACCGCCATCAGGTTGAGAAAGAGGTCGATCCCGGCCACACGCTCCGGCACCCGAATTCCCAACATTCGCGCACCGAATACAATGCCCATCCCGTCGATGCCGATCACGTCGCTGCCGGCGACGTCATTGGAGAGTAAAGGGTCGAATCGCGAGTTGACCAGCTTCGCAACATTCAAGGCTACGTGTTGCACTCTTTGGCGCTTGCGCATCGCCGTCCTGGCAAGTTCGACGGTTTCGGCCATCGTCAAAATGTCGACTGGGCATCCAATCAATTCTGTGCGCATAGGGCGCTCCATAATCTCATATCACAGCGTATTCTTTCACTGCGATACAACCAGTGTCCCTTCGTTTTCCAGACTATGTCAGACGGCAAATGGTTCGCTTGGTTTGACGTCTCAACACCGTCTAGTCTCATTGTCAAAGCGGGCAGGAATTGGAGTCCGTCATCGATGTTATGTTTCGTAATTACTTCGATCGCCGGGCCGGAAACATTTCGCCTCCGACGCGGAACTTCCACGTTAAGGCTCGATCGCATTCGGTACGGACTTCTCGGCCCTGCCATCGCGCCCGAAGAACAAATTGACGAGAGCCCGGCCACCGAGACCCTTCCCGCGCGTCGCGAACTTGCCCGTGCAAACTTCGTAGCATCGCTAAAAATATCCTAGATGACAGACCTAGGACGGAATACGCCTCCAAACTGTTCGAGTCGCCACTTGCAATTCGGCGGCCGCACATCCCTATTTCCTAATTTTTTATTAATTTATCATGACGTACTCTAAGCAACAAGCGTGTTCTGGCGAGACGCGTCGCCGCGCCTGATCAAGTTGCATATATAATTAATATGTACTCGGGAGCTATAGTTCCTGGCGTTTCCCCGCGTCAGTCAGCGTTTCGTGGGAAGCGTCGGCCTTTCTGGTCCGCTTGTTCAGCGCGAAATTCTTCTGGGGGAGGGGAACTAGCGTCGATCGCCAGTACAGGACGGAGAGCGCGGAGGCGTTTAGGCTTCCCCCGAGGATCGGGATTGTCAGGTTCTCGCGGCCGAACCGCTTCGCAAGGTCCGGCCGATCAGCCCGTCCACTTGTGAACCCTATGTCAGGAACCGGGATCTTGCGAGATAGACTTGATCTGGACGCCATACGCGAGGCGATGCGACGATCGGGGCGAGCGGGCCAAGAGGCAACGCTACGCGCGCCGGTTTAGCCGACGCATCCGTTCTTGCGCGCCCGCCAAAGCGATCAGCTCGCTTCTAAAGTTCCAGCGTCATTCGTCGGCGCGATGGTTGGCGCGGCATTGAAGCGATTGAGCTCGGCGGCTGCCAGCGAGTCGATTGTTCATATCAACCCATGGCTCGGCGGGCGGAACGAAAATATCCGTCGCTTAGGGCGTCGGCGCAGCCATGACCAATCCAATCGTCGCGCAAGTTCCCGTGACGAAAATCGATCGGCCTCCGGCAAGCCCGCCGCGGTCCACGTCCGCGCGCTTTGACCGTGCGCTTCCCGAAGTCGTGCGAGTTGTTCAGCGGGATCGCAACGTGGCGCCGACCCGCGCTTCTTTCCGGTTGGCCGCGAAGGACCGAGCTATGACGCCGAGGAGATAGCCGACCTGTAGCGTGCAAACGGCCGCTACGCCCGCGAGCGCCGCTTCGACGATGCCTCGCCCGGCGATCAGTTCTCCGGCTGAGGCGAACGCCGCAAGCACGATCGCCGACGGCGCCAGGATCAGGGCCCTGAAATGCAGGGCTAACGAGGCGCCCACACACAGACCAACGAATTCGGCGATGGCCATTTGTTCCCCTTGCGGCGAAGGTCGCCGGGATTCCCGATTTGCCGGATAGGCGATGGGCTCCATAGTGATCGCGGGGGGATTTCCAACCCGTTAACAGGCCGTCTCGATTTAGCGGCGTCGCGAAAATCGGCAATGCGTCCCTTGCGTGGCGTCCGACTCGAACCGCCCGCCGAACCCGCGTTCAGTGAGACATTGCGTCGCCAGCGGTTTGAAAGTCGGGCGCCAGAATCGAGAGCGCGCTTCAATGCGCGCGTGTGCGCGAAACGCCGTGGACTAACAGGGGCCGCATCAACGTTCAGTCATCGCCTCGGACGCGGTCTTGCGCAGCGGCGACAGGAAATAGTCGATGATCCGTTGGCTGTCGGTCTTGATGTCGAGCGTCCCGGTCATGCCCGGGGTCAGCGGCACGATCGCTCCGTCGATGCGCATCGCAGTTTCGTCGACGGCCACCGTGATTGGAAACACCAGGGCTTCCGGCTGGCCGGGCGCGGTTTGGCTGGCGTTGACGTTAGCCGGCGTCGTGGCGTTCGCGAGTGTGTGCTTGGCCTCCTGTTCATCGACGGCTTCGGAGGCGACGCGGATCACTTTGCCGTGCAAGACGCCGAAGCGGGTAAAGGGAAAGGCGTCAAGCTTGAACGCGACATCCTGGCCGACCCTGACGAAGCCGATATCCATGTTCGCGACCAACCCTTCAACGAGCAGCGACCGCTCGCTCGGCGTCACCACCGCCAACTGCTGGCCGGCGGCGACAACTTGGCCAAGGGTGGTCACGGAGAGCTGCTGCACCACGCCGTCGATCGGTGCGAACAGTTTGGTGTGCGACAGGCGCGCGCCGGCCTTTGCAAGGGCCTCGCGCGATTCATCGGCCTTGCGGGCCGCGTCGGCCAGCTTGTTTTCGTTGTCCGCGATGAACTGCGACAGCGCTTTGGCTTTCTCGCTTCGCAGTTCGTTCACGGCGGCGTCGGTCTCGATCAACTGGCCCTGGTCGGAAGCGAGAGTGGACTGCGATTTTTCGAGTTCCTCCTTGGCGTCGTAGAGGTTGACTTTGGTGCCGACTTTGCGGTCGATCGCCTCCTGCCGCGTCGCGACGCGCTGCGTCAACGTTTCCATCAGCGTGTTCTGGAAGGCAATGCTCATGTGCAGGCGCTCGCGGGTCGCCTGCTTCTGCGCGACCTGCATATCCAGGGCGCGTAGGGCGTCGACGATTTGCAGCATGTCGGCGGTCAGAACGGATTCCTCGCGCTCGCGGATCGAGGCCGGAATCGGATCGTCCCAGCCGATCTTGCCGTGCGGATCGGCGGCGAGCGCTTCCAGCGAGGCGTTTGGCGAGCCGCCCTGCGCGGCCACGCTCTGAGCGGCGCGCGCCGCTTCGATGACCAAGCTGCGGCGCGCGATTTCCGCGAGGCCCGCATAAAGCGCGGCGCGCGCGGCGCGCTCATCGGCGGCGGCTTCGGCCGGATCGAGTTCGAGCAGCAGGTCGCCCGCTTTGACTTGCGCTCCATTCTCGGCGTGGATGGCGGAGATCTTGCCCGGATCGAAGGGCTGAATGACTTTGACGCGGCCGACAGCTTCGAGCTTGCCCGGCGCCACGGCGTTGATGTCGAGCCGGCCGATAAACGACCAAGCGAAGGCGAGCGCGAAGAAGGCGCAGATCGTGAGCATCAGCGCCACGGGTTGCGGCGGAGTGGGCGTCTCGAGAATTTCGAGCGCCGCGGGCAGGAATTCGCGATTGCGCCCGGTCACGCCCGGCGCGGTGCGGGCCCGCGCTTCCATCGGCGCGACGGGCGCAGCGGCGCGGCTCATGCGCGGTTCCTGGCGTGGTCGGATTGCAGCGCCCACAGGCGCGCGTAGAGCCCTCCCGGGCGGTCGAGCAGTCGCTCGTGCGTGCCCGCCTCGACGACCTCGCCCTTCTGCATTCCGACGATCCGGTCGCAGTCGCGGACGGCCGCGAGGCGGTGGGCGATTATGAGGACGGTGCGCCCACGCACGATCGCTCGCATATTGTCCTGAATGATGCGCTCGCTCTCGTAATCGAGAGCCGAGGTCGCCTCGTCGAGGATCAGGATGCGCGGATTGGTCGCCAAAGCTCGCGCAATGGCGATTCTCTGGCGCTGGCCGCCGGAGAGGTTGGCGCCGCGCTCTTCGATCATCGTGTCGTAACCTTGCGGCAGTTGCGCGATGAATTCGTCGGCGCCGGCGAGCCGCGCGGCCTGCATGACCATCGCCCGCGACATCGAGGGATCGCCGAGAGCTATGTTTTCGTGGATGGTGCGATTGAAAAGCATGTTCTCTTGCAGCACGACGCCAATCTGACGGCGCAGCCAGCCCGGATCGAGCTGGGCGATGTCGATGCCATCGAGCATGACCTGGCCGGCTTGCGGGCTATAGAGACGCTGAATGACCTTGGTCAGCGTCGATTTGCCCGAGCCGGAAGCGCCGACGAAGCCGACGACTTCGCCGGGCGCGATCGACAGCGTGACGTTGCGCAGCGCTTCAGGCGAACTGGCGCTGTAACGCATTGTGACCCCGCGCAATTCGATGGCGCCGGCGGGGGGTGGCAGCGTGAGCAAGTTCTTCGGCATCGGTTCGGGTGGCGTGTTGAGAATATCGCCAAGACGCGCGACCGAAATCTGAACCTGCTGAAAATCCTGCCAAAGCTGCGACAGGCGCAGGATCGGCTGAACGATCTGGGCGGCGATCATGTTGAAGGCGATGAGTTCGCCAACCGTCATCGCGCCGTCGATGACCGCCTGCGCGCCAAGGAAGAGGATGAGGGCCGTCGTCGCTTTGCTCACGTATTGGATGATGTTCTGTCCGAGCGACCCGACCACGCCGGCGTCGAAGGAACTGCGAACGTAAGCGGCGAGGCGCTCTTCCCATTCCGCTTGCATGACCGGTTCGACGCTCGCCGCCTTCAGCGTCTGCGCACCGATGATCGATTCGACGAGAAATTGCTGCGATCTCGCGCCGGCGTTGAACTTTTCGTCGATGCGATCGCGAAGCGCCGGCCGGATCAGCACGGCGATAACGATGTAGATCGGAACCGAAGCGGCGACTATCAGCGTCATCTTGGCCGAGTAAAGGAACATCACCGCGAAGAAGATCGTCGTAAAGACGAGATCGAGCAGCGAAGTCAGGCCCTGGCCGGTCAGGAAGCTGCGAATGCTTTCGAGTTCGCGCATCCGCGCGACTGTCTGGCCTGCCGCGCGGGTCTCGAAGTAAGCCAGCGGCAGACGGAAGAGATGATGGAACAGGCGCCGACCCAGTTCGACGTCGATCCGATTGGTGGTGTGGCTGAGCGTATAGGCTCGCAAAAACTGCAACAACGATTCGAAAAAGCCGAGCCCGAACATCGCGACGACGATGACGATAAGGGTGGAAAACCCCTTGTGCACCAAGACCTTGTCGACGATAAGCTGAAAGAATATCGGGGTCAGCAAGGCAAACGCCTGCACGAACAGCGAGGCGATCACCACCTGGGCGAGCGGCTTTCGATAACGCGCGAGGGATGGGAGGAACCAGCGAAAGCCGAACGTCGCAGGATTATGGCCGGCGCCGCCGATCCTACGGGTGACCAATACGACTTCGCCCGAAGACAGCGCCTCGGCTTCTTCGAAAGTGATATCCTGCGCGCTACGCAAAACAGGGTTGATTAGGTGGACCCGGCCTTTGCGCGGCGCGGCGGTGATGACGGCGAACCCTCCCGCTTTGAGGGCGACCAACGCCGGGAAGGGAACGACATCCAGCCGCTTGGCGCGCGATCCCGTAAGCAGGCGCGATTTCAGCGCCAGTAGATTCGCGCCGCGAACGAGGTCTTCGGCGCTGGCCAAGCGTCCGCATAGCGCCAACTGATGACGCAGTTGCGCGGGATCGGCGGCGATCCGATAAAAGGCGGCGATCATGGCGAGGCCCACCAATCCCGGATCGGCGGGCTGCGCGTAAGGTCCAGGAGGGACCGCCGCGGTCGAATTCGCGGATGCGGCGGGTTCAGCTGACGGCGTCGCCAGTTGCGGGCGCAGCAGCGCACGAGTGCCCGCCCGTTGCGGAATTGACCCCAACGGCGGTTCGACGCCGCCTTTGTCCATTGCCGGGGCGAAGCGCATCAAGCGACCTTTTGACGGCGTTCACGCGAAAGCCGCGCCAACCTCTGGCGC
>JBBIIT010000034.1:8448-24061 GCA_037446355.1 Beijerinckiaceae bacterium
TGCGCCGGCTGCCGTGCGCCGCCGTTCGCGCGCGCCGCGGCCGAAGCGGCGGCCGCCTTGGGCGAGCGTATCAGCGCCAAAAGCGGGAATGCGCTGAGGGAAACGAAGGTCATGATCAGGAACGCGTTGGAATAAGCCATCACCGCGGCCTGCTGGGTCACGATGCCTTCTAGCGCGGCGAGGCCCCTGCCGCTCGGCGCGAGCAGCGCGGCGTCGGGCATCTTCAGCGCGTCGTTGAACGGCGAAATATGCTCGGCGAGCTGCGCGTGAAAGACCGTCATCATGCTGGTGAGGCGCGCGATCACGAGCGAAATGCCGACCGACGAGCCAAGATTTCGGATCAACGTCCATAGCGCCGCGCCATCGGTGCGCAGATCGCCCGGCAGGGTCGCGAAGGCGACTGTGTTGAGCGGCACGAACACGAGCCCGAGACCGACACCCTGCACGACGCTGTCGATGGCGATGGCGCGCGCGGACGTGTCGAGCGACCAATCGACCATCACCCAGAGGGAGCCCGTCGCCAGCACCAGTCCGCAGAAGATCAGCAGGCGCGCGTCGAACCTTCCGAGCAATCGGCCGACCAACATCATCGCGAAGAATGTGCCGATGCCGCGCGTGCCCAGGAGATAGCCGCTGGCGAGCACGGGATAGCCCATCAAGTTCTGGATGAACGGCGTCACCAAGGCCATTGTCGCCAATAAAATAATGCCAATCAGAAACATGAAGATCACGGCGATCGAGAAGTTCCAGTCCTTGAAGATGCGGATCGGAATGAACGGTCGCTCTGAGGTCAGCGCATCGGCAAGGAAGAAGTAGAATCCGACCGCGGAAAGAATCGCCTCGACGACGATCTCCGTCGATTCGAACCAGCTCTGTTCCTGGCCGCGGTCGAGCATCATCTGCAGCGCGCCGATGCCGAGAGAAAGCGTGAGAAAGCCGAACCAGGAGAACGGCACGTCGCGCCGGATCGGCGTCTCGCGCATGAAGGCGGAAAGACCGAGCACCGTGAGGACGCCGAACGGCAGGTTGACGAAGAAAACCCAGCGCCATGTGTATTGATCGGTTAGCCAGCCACCGAGCGTCGGCCCCATGATCGGGCCGAGCATGACGCCCATGCCCCAGATCGCCATCGCCGACCCGCGCCGGGCGGGCGGGTAGATGTCCAGCATCACCGCCTGGCTCAGCGGCACCAGCGCCGCGCCGAACACGCCTTGCAGCAGACGGAAGGCGACCATCTGTTCGATGGTCTGGGCGATCCCGCAAAGCATGGAGGCCACCGTGAAGCCGGCCGTGCAGATGATGAACAGCTTCTTGCGCCCGATGCGCAGCGCCGTCCAACCGAGCGGCGAGGTCATGATCGCCGCCGCGACGATATAGGAGGTCAGCACCCAGTTGACCTGATCCTGCGTCGTCGACAGCGAACCCTGCATATAGGGCAGGGCGACGTTGGCGATCGTGGTGTCGAGCGCCTGCATGATCGTCGCCATCATCACGCACACGGTCAGCAGCGCGCGTTCGAGCGGCGAGACAGACGCCGCGAGATCGTCGCTCATTGACGTGGGGCGGCGTTGGCCGGCGAAGCGCCGTCAACCCAGCCGGCGACCCAGCGCGTCAGGTCGCGCCCGAGACCGCCGAGCGAGCGCGTGCGGCCCGTGTCGATCGAAACGGTCGCACTCATGCCGGCGCGCAGGCCGGCCGTGTCCTGATCCGCCGCGAAGCAGAACCTCAACGGCACGCGCTGCACTACTTTCACCCAGTTGCCGCTCGCGTTCTGCGGCGGCAGGATCGCGAATTGCGCGCCGGTGCCCGGCGCGATCGAACAGACTGTTCCCTTCCATTCGCGATCGGGGAATGTATCGACGGAAACTGTCGCCGGCATGTCGCGCTGCACATAGGTAAGATCCGATTCCTTCGGATTGGCGTCGACCCAGAGTCCGGTATCGGCGACGATGGCGAACACCGGTTGACCGGCCGGCGCGACGCGGCCGAGTTCGATCTGGGCGACCTCGGTCGCGACGCCGTCGATGGGCGCCTTGACGGTCGCGTAGCCGAGATTGCGCTGCGCGTCCTCGACCTGCCCCTTGGCGAGCATGTAATCGGGGAAGGCTTCGATCGAAGCGTCCGGTCCTCCGCCGAGTTTGACCCTAGCGCTATCCTGCTGCTCGCGCACGAATTCGAGAATCTGACGCGCCTGAATCAACGCCGCGGTGGAAAGGTCCAAGTCGTTGCGGGTGCCTGCGTGCGTTTCAACTAGCGACTGCTTGCGCTCGAGATCGCGCTGGCGCACTTGGACCGAGTCCTGACCCATCTTGATCTGATCCTCGTTGCTCAAATACGACGATTTCAGGTTGGCGAACTCAATCTTGGCGGCGTCGAGTTTGGCGTTGGCGAGCGCCAGCGCGGTCCGATAGGGCGCCGGGTCGATGTCGAACAGGGGATCGCCAACCTTGACCTTCTGCCCTTCCTTCACGTGAATAGCGATGATCGGGCCCGTGACGACAGGCGTGATGAGCGCCTTATCGGCGCCGACATAGGCGTTATCGGTCGAGACGTAGCGCCCGCCCGACAACCACCAGGCAAGACCCGCGGCGAGGACGACGAGCGGCAGCGCGACGAGCAGCAGGAAACGGCGGCGGCCGTTTCCCTTCGCCGCCGGAGCAGGGGCGGCGTTCGCCTTGGAAGCGGCTTGCGCGGGCGCGACGGAGGGCGCCGGCTGGGGCTCGGGCGCACGGTCGCGAGGGCTGATGGAGGCTTGCGTCACTTCGTCAAACTCCCGCGTTCAAATCGGTCTTCAAATTGGTCTTGATGCGCTTGAGGCAATCGGTGACTTGTGCGACCTCGCTTCTGTCGAGGCCTGCGAGCGCCTTGCCCATCAATGTCTCGCCCAGGGCCCCCAGTTTCTTCAGCGCGGGCGCGGCCTTGTCGGTAAGGAACAGACGTTTGGCACGCCGGTCGTGCGCGTCGTCGCGCCGCTCGACGAGGCCCGCGGCGGTCAGTTTGTCGATCAGCCGCGTCAGCGTGATCGGCGCCAGATCGAGCGCTTCGGCCAGTTCGTTCTGCTTGACGCCTTGGCAGCGTTGCAGGCGCACGAGTACCGCCCATTGCGCGCGCGTCGTGTTGAGGGCGCGAGCGTAGTGGTCGGCATTGGTGCGCAACAGTCGCGCAACGTCATTCAGCGCGAATCCGAGTTCGCGCTCGGGGGAGAAGGGCATGGATAGCGGCTCGCTTAATATATGCTAGCTTATATTAAGCATGGCCGCGATTTGCAAGGCGGGGCGATTGAACTTTGTGTGAGATTCGCCACATCGCGCGACGCGCCCGTTCAACTGCCGCGATAGGTCGAATAACTCCACGGCGTAACGACGAGCGGGACATGATAGTGCGATTTGGGGTCGGCCACGGCGAACCGTATCGGCACCACGTCCAGGAACATTGGCTCCGCCAGCGCCGCGCCGCGGCTGCGGAAGTAGGCGCCGACGTGAAACGATAGCTCGAAGGCGCCCACTCGCGCCTCGTCAGGGGCGATCAGCGCCGCGTCGGTTCGCCCATCCGCGTTGGTGCGCGTTCGCGTCACCAGCTTGCGGCCCCCGTCCGCGGCGAATTCGTGCAATTCGATTTCGACGCCGGCGGCGGGCCGCCCCAACGTCGTATCGAGTACGTGAGTCGTCAGACCAGCCATGCGAAATCCTCATTACGGAAAGTTCGATCTAGCGGAAATTGCACAACTTTGGTAGGGGGTGGCCGGCAAATTTGGCCCCTCGTCATGCAAATTCGGCATAACAGAAACAACCTCGCGGCATTGCCAATGCGAACGCGCCGTGACAAGCATTTGGGACGCGACGGTTAGCGAAAAACCGCCGGCGAGCAAGTGGGAGGCTGCATGTCCGAGGAAGCGAAGGTCGACGCCGCCGAAACGCAGGAATGGCTCGACGCTCTGGACTCGGTTGAAGCGTTCGAAGGCATCGAGCGCGTCGACGGCCTGTTGGACGCGGTCGTGACTTCGGCCCGCCGCAAGGGCGCCAAGCTGCCGTTCGCGGCCAATACGTCCTACGTCAATACCATTCATCCCGACGAGCAGCCGGTCCATCCCGGCGACCGCAAGCTCGAAATGACGATCCGCCGCTACGTACGCTGGAACGCGGCCGCGATCGTGCTGAGGGCCAACAAAGACTCCTCGGAACTCGGCGGCCATATCGCCAGCTTTCAATCGGCGGCGACGCTCTACGACACCGGCTTCATGCATTTCTGGCGCGCGCCCGACGAAAGCCACGGCGGCGACCTGATCTATTTCCAGGGCCACAGTTCACCCGGAATCTACGCCCGAGCGTTTCTGGAGGGGCGCCTGAGCGAGGAGCAACTGCTCAAGTTTAGGCAGGAGGTCGGCG
This sequence comes from Beijerinckiaceae bacterium, assembly GCA_037446355.1. Lineage (GTDB taxonomy): Bacteria > Pseudomonadota > Alphaproteobacteria > Rhizobiales > Beijerinckiaceae > Roseiarcus. The sequence goes on from JBBIIT010000034.1 coordinate 12,834, forward strand.
GTCATGGGCTTCCGTCCTATCCGCATCCCTATCTGATGCCGGATTTTTGGCAGTTCCCGACCGTGTCGATGGGCCTTGGCCCGTTGATGGCGATCTATCAGGCGCGTTTCCTGCGTTATCTGCATGGTCGCGGCCTCGCCGACACGACCGGGCGCAAGATCTGGACCTTCTGCGGCGATGGCGAAATGGACGAACCGGAATCGCTCGGCGCGATCTCGCTCGCAGGGCGCGAGAAGCTCGACAATCTCGTCTTCGTCATCAACTGCAACCTGCAACGTCTCGACGGCCCGGTGCGCGGCAACGGCAAGATCGTGCAGGAGCTTGAAGCGGACTTCCGTGGCGCTGGCTGGAACGTCATCAAATGCCTGTGGGGCTCCAACTGGGATCCGCTGCTCGCACGCGACGCGAACGGCAAGCTGCGTCAGTTGATGGAAGAGTGCGTCGACGGCGAATATCAGGATTTCAAGTCGAAGGACGGCGCCTATATCCGCAAGAATTTCTTCGGCCGCCATCCCGAAACGGCGGCGATGGTCGCCGACTGGACGGACGATCAAATCTGGGCGTTGACGCGCGGCGGCCACGATCCGGTGAAAGTCTATGCCGCCTACAAGGCTGCCGCCGATCACAAGGGGCAGCCGACCGTTATCCTCGCCAAGACCGTCAAGGGTTACGGCATGGGCGAAGCCGGCGAAGGGCAGATGATCGCTCATCAGCAGAAGAAGCTCGGCGAAACCGCGCTCAAACGCTTCCGCGATCGCTTCCACATCCCGGTCGCCGACGAGGACATCGCCAAGGTTCCGTTCCTCAAACTCCCCGAGGGCGGCGAGGCGGAGAAATACCTGCTCGAGCGCCGCAAGACGCTTGGCGGATCGTTGCCGGCGCGCCGGCGCGCCAGCGCGCCACTGCAAATTCCCGAACTCAAAACCTTTGACGCGCTGTTGCAGGCGACCGCCGAGGGCCGCGAGATCTCGACCACGATGGCCTTCGTGCGCATCCTCACAACGCTGCTGCGGGACAAAGCGATCGGACCGCGCATCGTGCCGATCGTGCCCGACGAGAGCCGAACCTTCGGCATGGAGGGGCTGTTCCGCCAGATCGGTATCTTCAGTCAGGTCGGGCAGCTCTATAAACCGCAGGACGCGGATCAATTGATGTACTACCGCGAGGATCCCAAAGGGCAGATCCTGCAAGAGGGCATCAACGAGCCCGGCGCCATGGCCTCCTTCATCGCTGCGGGCACGTCTTATTCGACGTCGAACACGCCGATGATTCCGTTCTATGTCTATTATTCGATGTTCGGCTTCCAGCGCGTCGGCGATCTGGCCTGGGCGGCGGGCGACATGCGCGCGCGCGGCTTCCTGATCGGCGGCACCTCGGGCCGCACGACGCTAAACGGAGAAGGTTTGCAGCACGAGGACGGACACAGCCATGTGCTCGCCTCCACCATCCCCAATTGCGTCGGCTACGATCCCACTTACGCTTATGAACTCGCCGTCATCATTCAGAACGGCCTCAAGCGCATGTACGCGGACAACGAGGACGTCTATTTCTACATCACGACCCTAAACGAGAATTACCCACATCCGGCGATGCCCGAAGGCGCGGAGGAGGGCATCCTCAAAGGCATGTACAAGCTTCGCTCGGTCGAGGGCGCGAATCCCGTGCTGAAGACGCGACTGCTTGGCTCGGGCGCGATCCTGCGCGAAGTGGAGGCCGCGGCCGAACTGCTGGCCAAGGACTTCGGCGTCGGCAGCGAAATCTGGAGCGTGACGAGCTTCACCGAACTGCGGCGCGAGGGCCTCGACACCGAACGCTGGAACATGCTGCACCCGGAAGCGCCAGCGCGCAAATCTCATGTCGAGCAATCGCTCGGCAAGGGCCTCGGCCCAGTGATCGCCGCCACCGACTACATGAAAGCGATCCCCGACGGCATCCGACCCTTCGTGCCCGCGCGCTACAAGACGCTCGGCACCGACGGTTTCGGTCGCTCGGATTATCGACGCAAGTTGCGATCGTTTTTCGAGGTCGATCGCTATCACGTCGCGGTCGCGGCGCTGAAGGCGCTCGCCGACGATCAGTTGCTCCCCGCCAAGCGCGTCGCCGAGGCGATCGCCAAATACGGCATCGACCCCGAACGCCCCAGCCCCGCGCGAAGCTGACGCTTCGCCGTCCGATCCACCGAATACGCCTCACGTCGAAGGAGACGCGCCCGTGGCGACAATCGAAGTCAAGGTTCCCGACATCGGCGATTTCAAGGACGTGCCGATCATAGAAATCCTGGTGAAACCCGGCGAGGCGGTGAAGGCCGAGCAATCGCTGATGACGCTCGAATCCGACAAGGCGACGATGGACGTGCCTTCGCCGGTGAGCGGCGTCGTCGGCAAGATCATCGCCAAGATCGGCGACAAGGTCTCGATGGGCGCGCTGCTGATGACGATGGCGGAGGAAGGCGCCGCTGTGGCCGCGCCCGCGCCGGCCGCGTCCGCGCCTGCAGCCGCCGCTCCCGCACCGGCCGCTCCGGCCGCCGCGCCGCAATCGGCCTCGACGCCCTCGACTCCCGCGCTCGCCGATTTTTCCGGAGTGAACGCCGGACCGGCGGTGCGACGCCTCGCGCGCGAACTCGGCCTCGATCTGACGGCGATCCGCGGCACCGGCGAGAAGGGCCGCATCACCCGCGACGATCTCAAGGGTTCGCTCGGCGGCGGTTCCAGCGGCGGCGGGGCGGGCCTGCCGGAAGTTCCGGCGGTCGATTTCGCCAAATTCGGCCCGGTCGAGACCGTGCCGCTTTCGCGGATCAAGAAAATTTCGGGTCCGCGTCTTCATGCGTCCTGGGTCAACGTGCCCCATGTCACGCATAACGACGAGGCCGACGTCACCGAGCTGGAGGCGTTTCGCAAGCGCCTCGACGACGCGGCCAAGGCCGACAAGAAGGCGCCCTATCGCGTCTCGTTGCTGCCATTGCTGATGAAGGCGACGGTCGCTTCGCTGAAGGCGTTCCCGCTGTTCAATTCGGCGCTGAACCCGGCCAAGGATTCGCTGATCCGCCGCCTCTATTGGAACATCGGCGTCGCCGTCGATACGCCGGACGGCCTCGTCGTCGCCGTCATCAAGGACGTCGACAAGAAGGGCGTCGTCGATCTCGCTCGCGAACTCGGCGCGCTGTCTGGCAAGGCGCGCGAGGGCAAGCTTTCGCCTGCCGACATGCAGGGCGCGACCTTCACCATCTCCTCGCTCGGGGGAATCGGCGGCACGGCGTTCACGCCGATCGTCAACGCGCCCGAGGTGGCGATCCTCGGCGTCGTGCGCTCGAAGATGGCGCCGATGTGGGACGGAAAGACGTTCCAGCCGCGCCTGATGCTGCCGCTGTGCCTTTCCTACGACCATCGCGTCATCGACGGCGCGGCTGCGGCGCGCTTCTCGCGCGACCTCGCCGCCAATATCGAGGACATGCGGCGCGTGCTGCTGTGAGTGGACTCTTTAATTGATTGGCGCGCGGCGTTCTTACCGACTCGGAGCGGACCTTCATGGCTAGCGAGATCAGGCTTCCCGACATTGGCGACTTCAAGGATGTGCCTATTATCGAGGTGCATATCAAGCCGGGCCAGAGCGTCGCCAAGGAGGACGTACTCCTGACGCTCGAGAGCGACAAGGCGACGCTCGAAGTGCCGGCGCCGGAAGCCGGCGTCATCGGCGAGGTCAAGGTCAAGGTCGGCGACAAGGTCAGCCAGGGCGACTTGCTGGCGACTTACGCAGGATTAGGCGCCGCGGCGTCCCCTGCGTCGCCGGCCGCCGCCGCGCCGTCGCCAGCGACGAGCAGCGAGAAAGTCGATCTCGAATGCGATGTGCTCGTGCTCGGCGCGGGCCCCGGCGGTTACACCGCCGCCTTCCGCGCGGCCGATCTTGGCCAGAAGGTCGTATTGATCGAGCGGCGCGCGACGCTCGGCGGCGTCTGTCTCAACGTCGGCTGTATCCCGTCGAAGGCGCTGCTGCATGTCGCCAAGGTGATCGACGAAGCGGCCGGCATGTCCGCGCACGGCGTCAGCTTCGGCGCGCCGAAAGTCGATCTTCCCGGCGTGCGCGGCTTCAAGGACGGCGTCGTCAAGCGCCTGACGACCGGCCTCACCGGTCTCGCACGCCAGCGCAAGGTCACCGTCGTCACGGGCGAAGGCACGTTCACCTCGCCGCATACCGTTTCGGTCGAGACCGCCGATGGGGCGCGCGTCGTACGTTTCAACAAGGCGATCGTCGCCGCGGGCTCGGAACCGGTCGCGCCGGGGTTCATCCCGAAAGACCCGCGCATCTGGGATTCGACGGGCGCGCTCGAACTCTCGCAGGTTCCCAAGCGCCTGCTGGTGCTCGGCGGCGGCATCATCGGGCTCGAAATGGCCACAGTCTATGAGGCGCTCGGCGCCAAGATCACGGTCATCGAGATGATGGATCAGTTGATGCCCGGCGCCGATCGCGACATCGTTGCGCCCTTCGCCAAGCGCGTCGAGAAACGCTACGAGAAAATTCTTCTGAAGACCAAAGTCACCGCGGTCGAGGCGAAGGCCGACGGTTTGCATGTCGCGTTCGAAAACGAAGCGGGCGCGGGCAAGGACATATTCGACGCGATGCTGGTTTCGGTCGGGCGCAAGCCCAACGGCGCGCGCATCGGCGCGGAGGCGGCGGGCGTCAAAGTCGACGAACGCGGCTTCATCGCCGTCGACAAGCAGATGCGCACCAATGTCTCGCATATCTTCGCCATCGGCGATGTCGTCGGCCAGCCGATGCTCGCGCACAAAGCCACGCACGAGGGCAAGGTTGCGGCCGAAGTCGCCAGCGGACACAAATCCGCGTTCGACGCCAAGGTCATTCCGTCCGTCGCCTACACCGATCCGGAAGTCGCCTGGGTAGGCGTCACGGAGACCGAAGCCAAGGCGAAGGGGATCAAACACGGCAAGGCCGTCTTCCCCTGGGCGGCCAGCGGGCGCTCGCTTTCGCTCGGGCGCGATGAGGGCATCACCAAGACTCTGTGGGACGAAGAGAGCGGGCGCCTGATCGGCTGTGCGATCGTCGGCCCTAACGCGGGCGATCTGATCGCCGAGGCTGCGTTGGCGATCGAGATGGGTTGCGACGCCGAGGACGTCGGCCTCACGATCCATCCGCATCCGACGCTGTCGGAAACCTTCGCGATGTCGGCGGAGGCCTTCGCCGGAACGCTTACCGATCTTTACATGCCCAAGAAAAAATAACGCCGGCTGTCAAACGTTGCGCCGTTCGAACGCGCGCGCCGGCGCGGGCTCGCGGGCGGCCAATGCGCGCTCGTGACCGCGACCCAGCGCTTCCCCGCGCCCCGCGAATTCGGACAGGAAGATCGGCTTGGAGAAAAAATAACCCTGCGCGACCCGAATTTGGGTGAAATCGCGCAGGTACGCGAGTTCGTCGGCGGTCTCTACGCCTTCGACAATCACTTCCGTCCCGAGCGCCGCGCCGATCGACTCGATTGCGCGCAACAGGCTCTGGCTTCGCGGTCGCCGATCGATGCCGGTGATCAGCGATCGGTCGACCTTGACCTCGTCGGCGGTAATGTCGGCCAGAGTCGAGAGCGAGGAATAGCCGGCGCCGAAATCGTCGATGGAGATTTTCGCGCCGATCTCGCGCAGGCGCGGCAGGACGCGCGATTGGAACTGGCTCGCGGGCAGGAAGGCCTCTTCAGTCAGTTCGAGCATGAACCGCGACGCCTGACCGGTCGCGGCCAGCGTCTCGGCAAAACGCTGCATGAAGCGCGCGTCGCCCGCTTGCCGGGCCGAGATATTGAAGCCGAACGACAACCCCGACCCGAACGCTTCGCCGATGGCGTCGATCGAGGCCATCGTCTCCTCGAACACGAGACGGGTGATATCGTTGGTCAGTCCAACCTTGTGGGCAAGATCCATGAATTCGCCTGGCGCCTGCCACGCGCCTTCCTCGTCCCGCCAGCGCATCAGCACTTCGAGGCTGTCGATCCGTCCCGCGCGAAAATCGAATTTCGGTTGGAAAGCGCAACCGATGCGGCGGTCGCGGATCGCCGAACGCAGGCTCATCTCAAGCTTGGCGCGTCCGAGTTCGGCCTCCTCCATCCGCGGTTGAAACAGGCTAACGCCGAGGCCCGGCGAAGCCTTGGCTTCCGCCAACGCCGCAGCGGCTTTTTGACGTAGCCCTTCAGGATGGGAACCGTCGCGAGGCCAGACGCTGACGCCCGCTACCGCCGCGACGAAAATTTCCGAGCTTTCGACAAAATAGGGATCGCCGATCCGCGACACAATGCGCTGGACGCGAGCGAGCAGTTCGCTGGGCGCGACGTCGCCGGGCAACAGCACGCAGAACTCGTCGCCGCCGATGCGCGCCAGAAGATCGTCCGGGCCGATCTCGGCGCCGATGCGCTCCGCGATCTTGCTCAACAACGCATCGCCGATGCTGCTGCCGTGAAATGCGTTGATCTGGCTGAACTTGTCGATGTCGATCACGGCGACGGCGAAATTGTGCCCGGCCTTGCGCGTGCGTATGAGATCGGCGGTCGCGCGATCGCAGAGTTCGCGATTCGGAAGCCCCGTCAACGCGTCGAAATAGGCGCGTTGAAACAACTCGTCTTGCAGTCGACGCTGCGCGTCGATGTCGACCCCGGCGCTCACGCGGTATATGCGTCCGGCGAATTCGAATCCTCGCCGTTCGATGAGGAACATGCGGCCGTCGCTTTGGATTTCCTCGCGTTCGGGCGCATCTTTGGGCGCGCCGCCGCGTAACCGACGCGCGAGCGGATTGGCGTAGGCGCAGTTGTCGTTCTCGTCGTCGATCCGAAAGGCGACCCCGGCGGCATCCAGAGCGGCGGCGGTCAAGGCCGAAGCCTCGCCGCTCTCCGCGCGAATGGCGTGCAACGTTGCGACCCGCGCGGTCACACGCCGCCGCCCGATGTGCCGCCGCGCATGAGAATTTGCGCGCGTATGAGGTCGATTCGGCTGGCGACCGGATTGGCCTTGGGTCGCGACTCGCCTTCGGCTTCTTGCGGGTCGAGCGGGGGGGCGGCGAGCGGCATGTGGTGGGGCGATGCGTAAGCCGCATCCGGCGAGGCCGATGGGCTCGCGCTGTCGGACATCGCGGCCCTTGCGGCCCCAGTCGCTCCGCGCCAGCGCTCGACCACGAGTTTGACGAAGCTGCGGTCGTGGCCAAACTCTCCGTCCAAATCCCCGCGCTCGAAGGTCTCGCTATGGGGTATCCGCTCAAGCGGCAACGCCTTGAAAATCAGGCGCGCCGGGATCGGAACGCCTTCGCCGAACGCGACGACTTCGCGCGTTCCGAGCGAGGGCACGAAGGCGAGCAGGTTGGCGACCGCGTCGGAGACAGCCGAGCGAAGCAGCGCCTGGTCGCGATCGTTCGCCATCCGCATCGCGAAGATGGTGTTGCATTGCGAGATGAGGGTGGAATCGAGTTCCGCGGGTCGCTGCGTGACCACACCAAGATAAACGCCGTACTTGCGGCCTTCCTTGGCGATGCGAAGCAACGCGCGACGCGTCGGCGCGAAGCCCACGGAGGGGTCGGCGGGGGCGAAGCGATGCGCCTCTTCGCACACAAACAGCATGGGCGTAGCGCCGTCGCTCCAGAGTCCGAAATCGAAGGCGAGCCGGGTGACCACGCAAGCGACCGCGTCGACGACTTCGACTGGCAGGCCGGCGACCTGCATCACTGTCATCATCGGGCCGCCAGGCTCGAGGCGGAACAGATGCGTGAGGATTTCGCTCATCGTGTCGCCGCCGACATTGGCGTTCTCGAACATGAAGCTGTAGCGCGAATCCGTGCGCAACGTTTCGATGCGCGCGATCAGTCGGTGATAGTGCATTCGGGTCGCCCGATTCTCGAGCTTGCCCATGCGTTCGTCGATCAGGTTGGTGAGATCTTGCAGGAGATAAGGCACGGGCGTGTCGACGGTGTATCCCGCGCGGCGCGGATCGATGCGCCGCAGACCGCCGCGGTCCTGCGCGATCTTGTGCATCAGATACATGCCCTTGGCGACCGGTATGTGCTCGGCGAGGATATCCATCTCCTCCTCGACTCCCGGTCGACCGCCGTAAAGGACGTCGACAAATTCCTCGAAATTGAACAACCAGAACGGCAGCTTCAGGTTGGTCGCGTTGACGAGGTTAGCGCGCGCGCCGAAACTGCGACCGAATTCGTTGTGACTGTCGAGCAGGAATATTCGCAGATTGGGCCGCGCCTCCAGGATTTCCGCCAGGAGGACGGCGACGCCGCTCGACTTGCCGACGCCGGTCGATCCGAGGATCGCGAAGTGTTTCGAAATCGTGTTGTCGATCGAGATCCGCGCCGGGATCGACGTTTCGCTGTACAATGAACCTATGGTGACGTCGCCGTTGCGGCCTTCGGCGTAAATGAGCCTCAGATCCTCGCGGCCGAGAAGATCGGCGGAGTCGCCGATGGCGGGATAGGTCGAAACGCCGCGCACGAAGCGTTCGACGCCCCGGTCGTCGGCGGCTATCTCGCCCATGAGATCGATCTTGGCGACGGCGCTCAGGTCGGCGCTCGCTCCCTCCGATGTCCGGCGGCCTTCGACCTCGACGATCATGCCGACGAGACGCCGCGCGCCGACCCAAATGCGCACGAACGCGCCGACGGTCGCGCGCCGGAGCTCGGAAGCGGCGGGCGCCGGCAGGTCGACCTGCGCGACCGACCCGCGAACGCTCAACACCCGGCCGAGCGGCTCGGACGCCCTGAAATCGCCAGCAGAATTAGGTTCGCCCACGAGGCCCAGTCCTTTCCCGAGCCTCGCTCGGGTAAATAAAATGCTCAAATAATGGCGGGTCGAGTGTGGGCACAAAACGTTATTTGTCTGTTAAGTTTTGCGGTAAGAGCGTCTCTAAGCGGTTAGCGAATTTGAACCGGCGCGCGCGCCCATGCCACCGAAGGCGGAACGGTTGAGCGGATGAACCTGGACGAGCCGAAGCCCGAGGAGACCGTCGCCGCGCAAGACGCGATCGGTCCGCTCGCGACATTGCCGCTCGCGTTTCGCGTTGCGGGACGCACCGCGGTGATCGCCGGCGGGGGCGACGGCGCCGCGTGGAAAGCCGAACTGCTGGTCGCGGCCGGGGCCAGCGTGGTCGTGTTCGCGACGAAGCCTTCGCGCAAACTGATCGAACTCGCCGCGCGCCGCCCCGCGGTGCGGCTCGAACCGCGCGCCTGGCGGCCGGACGATCTGACGGGCGCGTCTTTGGCGATCCTGGAGGCTGAGGACCAGAACGAAGCGCGCGCCTTCCGCGCCGCCGCGCAGGCCGCGGGCGCGCCGGTCAATGTCGTCGACAAACCCGAGTTCTGCGATTTCTCGTTCGCCACGCTCGTCAATCGTTCGCCGCTCGTCGTCGCGGTCGCCACCGACGGCGCCTCGCCGGTGTTCGGGCAGGCCATTCGCGCCCGAATCGAAGCCTTGCTGCCGGCGAGCTTCGCCGATTGGGCCGCAGCCGCGCGCGATTGGCGCCGTCGCCTCGCGCCGCTCGGGCTCGATTTTCGCCAGCGTCGTCATTTCTGGGAGCGCTTCGTCGACCTCGCGCTGGCGAGCGGCGAACGAGCGCCCGAACCCGAGGATTTCCGGCGGCTGGCCGACGCCGAGGCGGACAGCGCGGTCCCGAAAACGGGGCGCATCCTGCTGGTCGGGGGCGGCCCGGGCGATCCCGATCTGCTGACGCTGAAAGCCGTGCGCGCGCTTCAGACCGCCGACGTCGTGCTTTACGACGACCTTGCGCCGCCGCGCGTGCTCGAAATGGCGCGGCGCGAGGCGCGCCGGATCGACGTTGGCAAACGCGGAGGTCGCGAATCGACCTCGCAAGCGGAGATTTCGGCCCTCGCCGTGGCCCTCGCCCTTGAGGGCAAGACCGTGGTGCGTCTCAAGGGCGGCGATCCCTCAGTGTTCGGCCGCGCGAACGAGGAGATCGCGGCGGCCAGGGCGGCGGGCGTGCCGATCGCGATCGTGCCCGGCGTTACCGCGGCGACGGCGGCGGCGGCGGAGCTCGGCGTTTCGCTCAGCGACCGACTTCTGGCGAGGCGGGTCCAATTCGTCACCGCGCGCGGCCAGGACGGGCGCCTTCCCCAAGGTTTGCAATGGGCGGCGATGGTCGATCCCGATGTGACGACTTGCGTTTACATGGGCGTGCGCGCGCTGCCGGAACTGACCGCGCGTCTCATCGCCGAAGGTCTTGACGGCGACACGCCCGCCGTCGTGGTGGAAAACGTCAGCCTGGCGGGGTCGCGACGCTTCGCCGCGCCGATTCGGCTTCTGCCCGAACGCGTCGCGGAAGCCCGCCCGACTGGGCCGTGCCTGCTCATCTATGGGCGCGCGCTCGCAGGAGCGGCGGCATGAAAGCATTCGCGTTTGGGCTCGGCTACACGGCGAAGCGGGTTCTATCGTGGCGCCGCGGCGTCGAAGCCGCGGGCACGGCGCGCGATCCCGCCGCGGCTGCCCCTGTCGACGACGCCATGAGACTATTCGCATTCGACGGCGAACGGGGCGGACTGGGACTGGAAGCCGCCCTGAGCGAAGCGGAAATCGTCATCGTCTCCATACCGCCCGACCCGCTCGGCGACCCCACGTTGCGGGTATTCGCCGACGCGATTGGGGCCGCGCGGCGCTTGCGGCGCCTCATCTATCTCTCGACGGTCGGCGTTTACGCGGAAACCGGGGGCCGGTGGGTGGACGAAGCAAGCCCGACGGCCATCCGCGGGCGCGGCGCGGCGCGCGTCCTCGCGGAAGCGGCGTGGCGCGAAATGGGCGCGCGGCGCGGCGTTGCCGTGGACGTGCTGCGTTTGGCCGGCATCTACGGCCCCGGCCGCAATGCGTTGGTCAAGCTGCGCGAAGGCAGGGCGAGGCGGATCGTCAAGCAGGGACAGGTATTCAACCGCATCCACGTCGACGACATCGCCGCCGCGACCTGGCGCCTCATCGAAGCGGACGGGCCCGGGGAGGTTTGGAACCTCGCCGACGAGGAGCCCGCAGCGCCGCAGGACGTCGTCGCCTTCGCTGCCGAACTCCTCGGCCTCCCGGTCCCGCCCGAGGAGAATTTTGAGCGCGCGCAGATGTCGCCGATGGCTCGCAGTTTTTATGAAGGCAACCGGCGCGTCGATATCGGCAAGCTCAAGCGCGAGCTCGGCTACCGCCTAATTTATCCCGATTATCGAGCGGGCCTGCGCGCGCTCGCCGCCGCGGGCGA
>JBBIIT010000034.1:24161-31130 GCA_037446355.1 Beijerinckiaceae bacterium
GGCCGAGGTTCGCTTGCTCATGTGAACGACCGTTCCGCCGCGAAATGGCTCCTCGCGGTCGATGAGGTAGCCGAGGCTCAAGTATAGGCGGATGTTCTCGGCGAAAGCCTTGTTGGTGTAGAGCCGGATTGTCCGCACGCCCGCCGCCGCCGCGCGCGCCTCGAGCCGCGAGATGAGCCGTTTGGCCAAACCGCGTCGCTGATGTTCCGGCGCGACGGCGACGTTTTCGATCAACCAGTGATCCGAGCCCGCTAGCGTTTCGATCAAGCCCGCCAGCCCGTCCCCGCCGAAGGCCAGCTCGAATTGATGCGCGCGCACCGCCGCGTCGTAGTCGGCGCTCATCGGCAACGGTTCGCGTCCGATCAAATCGGCCCATTTCGCATAGGCGCGCCGCGTCAGATCGCGGATCGCAACCGCATCGTCCGCTCGCGCAGGGCGAAATTCGATCTCGTCGATCACCCCGAAAGCTCCGCCTGCCGCTTATGCGGATGACTTAAGGCGAGCTTGGCGTCGAATTCAATCGGCGTCCTCTTCCGGCGCCGGCACCAGGACTCCCGAGCTCGTTTCGATCCACGCCATGCGGTCGCGCACTTTCTTGACGCCTGGGGTGTTCTCGGCGAGGACGCGCAGACCCGGACGCAGGCGATCGTCGGCGATGGCGCCTTCGAAAGTTACGATGCCGTCCGCGACAGAGACCCGCACCGATCCGCGCGGAGTCCAGCTTTGGCGGCCGATTTCGGCTTCGATAGCGGCGCGAATCTCGTGGTCGCTGGCGGGCGCGTTCGGATTGGGCAGGCGTGCGACCAGCATCTTGATGAGATCGGAGCGCGAAAGCACGCCGACCGCCTTGGCGTCTCGCAACACGACAAGCCGCTTGATCCGGCGCGCCATCATCAGATCGACGGCCTCGGACACGTCCGCGTCCTCGGTGACGCCAATGACGCCGCGCGTCATCACCTCGCCGACCCGGCGTCCGTGAGTATGTACGTAATCCTTGGCGGCGCGGCCGCCGCCGAGCAGAAACTCCACCCAGCCAGGGCGATGCTTCTGCGTGCCGAGTTCGGCGCGCCGCAACAGATCGCCCTCGCTGAGCACACCGATCGCCTTGCCCTCATTGTCATTAACGACAAGCGCGCTGACTTTATGCTTCACCATGGCGTCGAGGGCGTCCCACAGGGTCGCGTTTTCGCTAACGATGATGACGCCTGGCGTCATCGCTTCTTTCACATGCACGGAAAATCCCTCCATTGGCTTATCGCTTCTGGGCTTTATCGCCTACGCGCCGTCGCGCGGTTTTGACCTTGCGCAACAACGAGATTGTCACGCAGGGCCGCGCAGCTATAACACCCTTTGCGGCGCAGTCGGCGCAAGTCGCCCGATCGAGCGCCGCGCCGCGAAAGGCCAGATGTCCAATCCCGTCGTCGTCGAAGTCATGCGCGGTCCGCGGGTCGAGTCGGTCCATGCCGGCGCCGGCGCGGTCATGGACGCCGATGGCGGGCTCGTCTTTTCGTTCGGCGGCATCGACCGCCCCGTGTTTCCACGCTCAGCCGTGAAGGCGTTTCAGGCGCTGCCGCTGATCGAAAGCGGCGCCGCCGACCGCTATGGATTCACGCAGGCTGAAATCGCGCTTGCCTGCGCCTCGCATTCGGGCGAGGCCGCGCATGTGGCGGTGGCCGCGGCGATGCTGGCCAAAGCAGGGCGCGACGAAACCGCGCTCGCCTGCGGCGCGCATTGGCCGATGGGCGCCGAGGCGGCGCACGCGCTCGCACGTTCGGGGCAGGCGCCGACGGCGCTGCACAACAACTGCTCGGGCAAGCATGCGGGCTTCGTCTGCCTCGCCTGCGCGCAAGGGCGCGATTGGAAGGGCTACGAGACGCCGGACCATTTCGTCCAGCGCGAGGTCAAAGCCGCGATCGAAGATTGCGTCGGCGAAAATCTGGGACCGGAGGTCACGGGAACGGACGGCTGTTCGATCCCGTCTTACGCGATCTCATTGCGCGCTCTCGCGCGGGGTTTCGCGCGTTTTGGAACCGGGCGCGGCTTCGGCGCCAAACGAAGGGACGCCGCGCGCCGCGTCCGCGCCGCCGTCGCCGCCCATCCGTTCGAGGTCGCGGGCAGCGGGCGCTTCGACACTCGGGCGATGACGCTCCTGGGCGCGCGCGCTTTCACCAAGACCGGCGCTGAGGGCGTTTTCATCGCCGCCTTGCCTGAGCTTGGCCTCGGCATGGCGGTCAAGGCCGACGACGGGGCGGCGCGCGCGGCGGAAACCATGATCGCCGCCCTGATTGTTCGGTTCCTGCCGATGAGCGACGCCGAAAGCGCGGCGTTCCGGCCGCTCGCGGCGCCAAGCCTGACCAACTGGCGCGGGCTCGAAGTGGGCGCCCTACGCGCGGCGGGGCCGCTGGCCTAGACCGAAAAACTAACGCCGCAGCCGCAGGAGGCGACAGCGTTCGGGTTCTTGACCTTGAAGGCCTGTCCCATCAGGTCATCGACGAAATCGAGTTCCGAACCTTTGATCATTTCCAGCGAGACGGGATCGACGATGACGCTCGCGCCGTCGCGGGTGACGACGAAATCGTCGTCGGCGCGCCCGCTCTCGATGTCGAATGCGTATTGGAACCCGGAGCAGCCTCCCCCTTTGACGGAAATGCGCAGGACGGCGTCGGCCTTCGCGCCAAACACCTTTTTAAGGCGGCGCGCGGCGCTCTCGCTGATGGAAAGGGGCGCTGAAAGGGCGCTGGCGATTTCGCTCATCATCGGGTCCGAGGGTTTAAGTCTGGCTTGCGCCTTGAACATAAGATAATCCGCACGAGGGAAAGCGCAATGCGGGGCGGCGGAATGAACGGAATGGGCATTGCGTCGCGCGCGCCCTTCGCCTGCGACCCGGCCGCCTCGCGCGGAAGGCTGTTCGCGGAGCCGGCCTCGCCGACCCGCACGCCGTTTCAGCGCGACCGCGACCGTATCGTTCATTCGACCGCGTTCCGGCGGCTCGCGCACAAGACGCAGGTGTTCGTCTATCACGAGGGCGACCATTTCCGCACCCGTCTCACGCACACCATCGAGGTCGCGCAGATCGCTCGCGCGCTCGCCCGGGCGCTGCGCCTTGACGACGATCTGGCCGAAGCGGTGGCGCTCGGCCACGATCTCGGGCACACCCCGTTCGGCCACACCGGCGAGGACGCGCTCGATGAGAAGATGCGCGACCACGGCGGCTTCGACCACAATAGCCATGGGTTGCGGATCGTCACCGAACTCGAGCGCCATTACGCCGATTTCGATGGCCTCAATCTCACGCAAGAGACGATCGAGGGGCTGGTCAAGCACAACGGCCCGCTGATCGACGCGCAGGGGCGCCCGTTGGGCCGACGCCGCGAGCGGGGCGTCCCGGAAGCGATCCAGGCTTATGACGCGCGGCAGACGCTGGAATTGGCGACCTTCGCCAGCCTGGAGGCGCAATGCGCCGCGCTGGCCGACGACATCGCCTATAACGCGCACGACATCGACGACGGCCTGCGGGCCGGAATGTTCGACTTGGAAGCGATCCGCGCCGTCCCGTTCATAGGCGCCGTGCTCGATGAAATTTACGCCGTCCATCCGAGCCTCGAAAAGTCACGCGCGGTGCATGAATTGTCGCGCCGCGTCATCACTCGCTTCATCGAGGATGCTATCGGCGAGTCGAAGGCGCGCATCGCCGCCGCTAAGGTCGCGAGCGCGCGCGAAGCGCGCGAGGCGGGCAGGGCGCTGATCGCCTTCTCCTCGTCGATGGAATCCATCGACCGCGACATTAAGGCGTTCCTTTTCGCGCACATGTATCGGCATCCCGAGGTCATCAGGGTGCGCTCCAAAGCCGATAGGATCGTCGGCGCGCTGTTCGACGCCTACATGACCGCGCCAGAACAAATGCCGCCGCAGTGGTTGGCGCGGGCGGGCGAGGGGCGACGCGCGCGCGCGGTCGCCGACTATATCGCCGGCATGACCGACCGCTATGCGCTCGGCGAATACCGTCGGCTTTTTGACCCCCAAGCCAACCTGAGATAAAGCCGCGCCGAGCTTTTCGGGTGAGTTTGATGAATATTTTTGCGGATTTTCAGGCGCGGATCGCGGCGATCCTGAAACGCACGTTTGCGGCCGGCGCCTTGCCCGAGGGCCTCGATCTGTCGCGTTTTGTCGTCGAGCCGCCGCGCGAGGCCGCCCATGGCGACCTTTCGACCAACGCCGCAATGGTTTACGCCAAGGAAGCCAAGGCTGCCGGCTCCAACCCGCGCGCGCTCGCCGAGGCGCTGGCGGTCGAACTCGCGAAATTCCCCGACGTCGCCAGCGCGCAGGTCGCCGGTCCCGGCTTCTTGAACCTGCGATTGAAGCCCGAGGTTTTCACTGGCGTCCTCGCGGCCGCGCTTCACGGCGGCGTCGATTTCGGGCGGGTTCCCCAGGGGTCGGACGGCCCGGTCAACGTCGAATATGTGAGCGCGAATCCGACGGGGCCCATGCATGTCGGTCATGCGCGCGGCGCCGTCTTCGGCGATGCGTTGGCGCGCCTGCTCGCCTTCGCGGGGCGCGAGGTCACGCACGAATATTATATCAACGACGCCGGCGCGCAGGTCGACGTGCTCGCCCGCTCGGCGTTCCTCCGGTACCGCGAGGCGCTCGGCGAAGCTGTCGGCGCGATCCCGGAGGGGCTTTATCCCGGCGACTATCTGATCCCGGTCGGCGAGGATTTGGCGAAAGAATTCGGCCCAAGGCTCGCCGCGCTGCCCGAAGCCGATTGGCTGCCGCAAGTCCGGGCCCGCGCGATCGCCGCAATGATGGAAATGATTCGCAACGATCTCAATGCGCTGTCTATAAATCATGAAGTGTTTGCTTCGGAACGTGCGCTTACCGGCGCCGACGGCGGGCCGGATCGGGTGCGCGAGGCGATCAACTTCTTGCGCGCCAAGGGGCTCGTTTACGAGGGGCGTCTGCCGCCCCCTAAAGGCGCGCCGGCGGACGACTGGGAAGACCGCGTGCAGACGCTGTTCCGCTCGACCGACTTCGGCGACGACGTCGACCGCCCGCTCATGAAGTCCGACGGCGGTTACACCTATTTCGCCAGCGACATCGCCTATCACAAGACCAAGATCGACCGCGGCTTCCTCAGCCTTGTCGACGTCTGGGGCGCGGATCACGGCGGCTACGTCAAGCGAATGCAGGCGGCGGTGTCGGCGCTCTCCAGCGGCAAGGCCACTTTGGATGTCAGACTATGCCAACTGGTGCGGCTGATGCGCGCGGGCGAACCGGTGAAGATGTCCAAGCGGTCGGGAGAATTCGTTACGCTGCGCGAAGTCGTCGACGAGGTCGGGGCGGATGCTGTGCGCTTCATCATGCTGATGCGCAAAAACGACGCGACGCTCGACTTCGACCTGGCCAAGGTGATCGAGCAGAGCGCCGACAATCCCGTGTTTTATGTGCAATACGGCCATGCACGCGCGCACAGCATCGTGCGTCAGGCGAGGAGCGTGTTTCCCGACATGGATCTTTCCGCTGCGCGCCTGGCCCAAGCGGATCTCGCCGCGCTCGAAGACGAAAGCGAGCGCGGATTGATGCGGGCGATCGCCCAGTATCCGCGCGCGGTCTTGCAGGCTGCCGAGGCGCGCGAACCGCACCGGATCGCCTTCTTCGCGCACGAACTGGCGACGCTGTTCCATGCGCATTGGAACAAGGGCAAAGATTCTCCTCATTTGCGGTTCGTTAATGAAAAAGGCAGAAGTTTAACGCAAGCTCGCGTGGCGCTGGCGATGGGGGTCGGTCTGGTATTGCGTTTGGCCCTCTCTATCTTGGGCGTAAATGCTCCGGAAGAGATGCGCTAGAGCGATTTCGCGCGATCGGCGGCGCGCAAGAATAGGTTATGGCGGCGCGTCAAGCGGCGCCGCCCAGCGAGGTGGGACATGAGCAGCGGCAACGCCCGTCCGGAGATCAATCTCGAAGAGTTCGAACGCCGACTTCGCGCGGCGAGCGCACCGCAAGCCGAAGTCGAGGATCCGCTCTCCGAGTTGACGCGACTCGTCAATTCGCTGGCCGCGGAACGTCCGCGCGCCGCCAAAGTGGTCGAATTCGCGCCCGTACGTATGCCCAAGGCCGAGTCGCTCGCGCCGCTTTCTCCTGTCGAACCCGAACCGGCGCCCGAGGAGGTCGTCGATGCGCCGCTTCTGGGCGGTGGGCGCGCCGAAGCGGCCGAGGATGCGGCCTTCGCCGAGTTGCGCCCCGCCTTTGCCGAAGCCGCCGAAGGGGAGGGCGCTGAATCCGAGGCTGCGCCAGCCGTCGCGGCCCCGCAGGAAGAACCTCCGGCGCGCGCAAGTTCGTGGTATCTTAAGGTTGCGGGTTTGACCGCGCTGGCCGCCTTGATGGCCGGCGGCGCGGTTGTCATGAAATTCGGAGTGCCCGGCCGGCCGAGCGCGCCGCCGGTGATCCTGGCCTCGACCGCCCCGGTAAAAGTAGCGCCTCCGAGCGAATCGACGGTGCAGTCGCCCGGCGACACCGGCGCGCTGCTGCTCAAGGATTCGACTTCGGCGACGCCGGTAAACGTCGTCAGCCACGAGGAGCAACCGGTCGATCTCAAGTCGTTGACGCCGGCGCCGCAGCCGAACGCGAGCGCCGCCGCCTCGCTCGTTTCGCCCGCTCCCAGCACCGAGATCGTCGCGCCGTCCTCGGGTCTGACCGGCAGTCCCGCCGCGCCGCCGCCCTCGCTGGCGGTCGGCGCGAGCCGCGTGAAGACGGTCTCGGTCAGGCCCGACGGCACGTTGATCGCCGCGGACACGGCGCCGTTGGTCGCCGAAGCGCCCGCGCCGGCCCCGCCGCCCGTGGCTAAGAAGCCCGACGCCGCCACGGTGCAGGCGGCGACGCCAACGCTCGATCTTCCCGCCAAACCGCCGGCAAAGTCCTCCGCGCGCGTCGCTATCGCGAAGACGGATACGACCGTGCCGACGGACGCCGCGA
>JBBIIT010000034.1:31230-39573 GCA_037446355.1 Beijerinckiaceae bacterium
GGCGGCGCGGCGCTCGGCGTCCACAAGGCCGACGTGCGTGGGGAGACCATTTATCGCGTGCGCGCAACTGGATATTCTAAAGCCGAGGCGACCGCGCTCTGCGAAAAGCTGAAGGCGAGCGGCGCCGACTGCTTCGTCGCCAAGAATTGACGCGGGCGTTCATTTGCGGCTGCGGGGGGCCGACTCTAACCAGCGAGGAGCGCGATTTTATTCGCGCGACCTCACCCTGGGGTCTCATTCTCTTCAAGCGAAACATCGATAATAGCGCGCAAATTATTGCTTTAACATCTGAATTTCGCGCGCTTGTCGGGCGCGCGAACGCGCCGGTCCTGATCGACCAGGAAGGCGGCCGCGTGCAGCGCATGAGCCAGCCGCATTGGCCGCTCTACGCCGCCGCGGCGCGTTTCGACGCCGAGATCGGCGGCGACCGAGCGCTCGCCGCGGCGCGCCTATCGGCGCGGCTGATGGCGCATGATCTGTTCGCGGTCGGCGTCAATGTCGATTGCGCGCCCGTGCTCGACGTCTCGGACGCGCTCACGCATCAGGTGATCGGCGCCCGCGCTTATAGCCAAGCGCCGGCGCGGGTCGCCGAGTTCGGCCGCGAAGTCATGGCCGGCCTGATCGAGGGCGCAGTCGCGCCGGTTATCAAGCACATCCCCGGCCACGGGCGGGCTCGCGCCGACAGCCACCTTGAATTGCCGATCGTCGATGCGAGCCTGGCGGAGTTGGCCGCCCGCGATTTCGCTCCTTTCGCGGCGTTGCGCGACGCTCCGATGGCGATGACCGCGCATGTCGTGTATGCGGCGCTCGATCCCGCCCGCCCGGCGACCACCTCGCCGCTCGTCATTCAGAGCGTCGTGCGCGAGGCGATCGGCTTCGGCGGACTGCTGATGAGCGACGATCTGTCGATGAAGGCGCTTGGCGGGCCATTCGAAGCGCGCGCGCTCGATGTTTTCGCCGCCGGCGTCGACATCGCCTTGCATTGCAACGGCGATCTCAGCGAGGCGCGCCCCGTCGCCGAGGCCTCGCCCGAATTGCAGGGCCCCTCGCTTCTGCGCGCCGAGGCGGCGCTGGCGACAATCGCCGGCGGGCCGCGTCCGTTTGATGTCGAAGCGGCGCGCGACGAATTGCGGCGCTGCTGGCCGCCCTCGGCCGCGTGAAGCCTACTTGATGCGCGTCCAGTTTTCGGCGTCGCACATGGACTGGCCGACCGCGCAACCCTTTATCGACATCCCGCCAGCGTCGAATGTCACTGTGCCGTTGAAGGTCATGAAGCCGGGCATACTCGGATGTTTCATCTCGGCGCCTTGCCAGGTGTTGGCGCCGGTCTTGTTCATGCCATGGCACATTTCGAAGCCGGGCTGGCTGCCCTCGACGATTTTGCAATAAAGCTTGCCGCCGTTGATCGAAACCTGAGCGCGGTCGCCGTTGGGCCGCTTGTAGAAGCCCGTCTCGTCGGCGCCGGCCGCCGAAGCCGAAATCAAAGCGCCCGCCAACCCCAGCGCGAAAGCCGCCTTTTGCATCCGTTCCTCCCCATAGTCGCGACGCCTTGCATCGGCGTTCGCGCCGTTCTTTGCATCGCATCTGTATATCATCATACGGAGATATTCTAGGCAAGCCCGCTCCGTCATAGGTGCTGAACGCGGACACCCACTTGCAATGGGCCGGCGGCGCCGCTATATGGGGCGCTCGAATTTCGGCCGGACCATCCTTGCCATGAGCCATTCGAATGGGTCATGGCGGCGCTCTTCCCCCAAAAATCGAAAATTGACGATGATTCCGCGTCGCGGGGTCGCGTCTCCATGCTCGCTTTCAGGAGAAGCGCTATGACAATCGGCACCGTGAAGTGGTATAATTCCCAAAAAGGCTATGGATTCATTCAGCCCGACGACGGCGGCAAGGACGCTTTCGTCCATGTCAGCGCCGTCGAGCGCGCCGGAATGCAGGATCTGCGCGAAGGCCAGAAGATCAGCTTCGAGCTGGTTACTGATAAGCGCTCGGGCAAAATGTCGGCGGATCAGCTCAAAGCCGTCTGAACGAAGCTACCGATCTTTTCGACCGGCGACCGCGGATGCACCGGCGCCGTCGGACAAGACCAAAGCCAGTCGTTTGCGATGCGAGGGGTCAGGAGTTTTCCTGGCCCTTTTTCGTTTTTGGCGTTCAACGAGGGCGGAGGGCCTGATTTCGTTAGGCTCGGCGCTTACGCTTTGACTTTGGCCTCGGCGCCGCACCAAACTCCCGTCCTGCTAGGGGTGGGGGAGCCGACATGACCGCAACGCCTTGGACCTACGCCAGCGCCGCCGAGATGGCCGCCGCGCTCGCCAAGAAAAGTGTCTCCGCGCTCGAACTCGCCGAGGACGCGATTCGGCGTCTCGAGTCTTGCGAACCCAAGCTCAACGCCGTCTGCGTGCGCGATTTCGACGCCGCGCGCGAGGCGGCGCGAGAGGCGGACGCGCGGTTGGCGCGCGGCGAGCGCGGGCCTTTGCTCGGCGTGCCGATGACGATCAAGGAAAGTTTCAATCTTGCGGGGACGCCGACGAACTGGGGCTTCGCGCCGCTGCGCGACTTCAAGCCGGCCGAGGACGCGCTGGCGGTCCAGCGACTGAAAGCGGCGGGCGCGGTGATATTGGCCAAGACCAACGTTCCGGTCGGGCTCGCCGACTGGCAGAGTTACAACGACGTTTATGGCGTCAGCAACAACCCCTACGATCTTGGCCGGACGCCCGGCGGCTCCTCGGGCGGTTCGGCGGCGGCGCTGGCGGCGGGCTACGGCGCCCTTTCGATCGGCTCCGACATCGGCGGCTCGTTGCGCGTTCCCGCGCATTTCTGCGGGGTATTCGCGCACAAGCCGACTTACAATCTGCTGCCGCCGCGCGGCCATACGCCCCCGGGCGTCGCTGCGCTGCCGGGCTCTGTCGATCTCGCGGTGATCGGGCCGATGGCGCGGACGTCGGAGGATCTGGAGGCGCTGTTCGATGCGCTCGCCGCGCCGGACCCGCTAGAGGAGGGGGTCGGCTATCGGATCGATCTGCCCAAATCCCGTCACGAAGCGCTCGGCGGTTTCCGCGTGCTCGTGCTCGACCGGCATCCCCTTACCGACACCGAGGACGGCCTCGTCGGCGCGATGGGCGCGCTCGCGGCCCGCCTGGAGAAAGCCGGCGTGAAGGTCGCGCGGCGCAGCGACGCGCTGCCGGACCTGAGCCACTTGCACTCTGTCTACGTCAAGCTGCTGATGGCGACGATGGCCGCGCGCTGGCCGAACGAGGCTTTCGAGCGCTTGCGCGCTTTTGCGGCGACGCTTGGGGCCGACGACCAAAGCGCGGCCGCATTGCAGGCGCGCGGCGCGACGATGTCGTTCCGGGAATGGACGGGCGAGCACGCCAAGCGCATCGGCTTGCGCGCGCGATGGCGCGCTTTGTTTCAGGAGTTCGACGCCGTCATTTGTCCTGTGACGCCGACGCCGGCTTTCCCCCACGACCACGCGCCAGATCAGAACGCGCGCGTGCTTAAGATCAACGGCGCGCCGCATTCCTATTTTGACAATCTGATCTGGCCGGGGCTCGCGACTTTACCGGGCCTCCCGGCGACAGCGCTGCCAATCGGCCTCTCGGCCGAAGGGCTGCCGATCGGGGCGCAGATCATCGGTCCCTGGCTCGAGGATCGCACGCCGCTGCATCTGGCGCGGCTGATCGAGCGCCAATTCGGCGGATTCGCGCCGCCGCCGAATTTTGCTTAGAGCAGGCTCGCGAGGCGACGGATGCCCTCGGTGATCGCGACGGGCTCGGGCAGCGAATAGGAAAGTCGGATCGTATTGGCGCCGCTGCCGTCGGCGAAGAACGCGCCGCCGGGCACGAACGCGACTTTGGCCTCGCGAATCGAGCGCTCCAACAACTTCGCGCCGTCGAGGCCCTCGGGCAACGTCGCCCACACGAAAAGCCCGCCTTCGGGCCGCGTCCAGCGCACACTCTTGGGCATATGCGCCTCCATCGCGGCGAGGATGGCGTCGCGCTTGACGCGATAGTGTCCGCGAGCGCGCGCGATCAGCGAGGGCATCAGCGTGCTCGCGAGTTCGTGCATCACCATCTGGTTGATGACGGAGACGTTGAGATCGCTCGCCTGTTTGATGAGGACGAGGCGGCGGATCATTGCGCTAGAGCCGCAAATCCAGCCGATGCGCAGACCCGGCGCGATCGTCTTGGAGAAGGTGCCGAGATAAAGCACGCGCGAGGCTTCGAGCGAGCCGACTTTGGCGACGTCGAGCGCCTGAAGCGAGGGCAGGGTGTCGCCTTCGAAGCGAAGGTCGCGATAGGCGGTGTCCTCGAGCACGGGCGCATCGAGATCGCGCGCCAGCGTCAACAGCCGCTCGCGCGCGGCGATCGTCAACGTCTCGCCCGAGGGATTGGCGAAGTCCGGGACCGCGTAAGCGAATTTCACGCGCGCGCCGGGGCCGCCGGCCGCCGCGTTGTCGCGATAGGATTGCGGCGTACGGTTGCCGTCCTCGGGGCGGATCGTGTCGTAGCGCGGCTCATAGGCCGAGAACGCCTGCAATGCGCCGAGGTATGTCGGCGCGGTGACGAGCGCGGTGTCGCCGGGCGTCAGCAACAGCTTGCCGAGGAAGTCTAGCGCCTGCTGCGATCCCGCTGTCACGACGATGTTGTCGGGCGTCGCCGGCACACCCTGTGCGCGCATCTGATCGGCGATCCATTCGGTCAGCGGTCGATAGCCCTCGCTGACCGAATATTGCAACGCCTTGGCGCTCTCGGACGGATTTGCGAGCGCCCGCGCGTAGGCCTTCGCCGCCGCCTCGGCGGGAAACAGCTGGGGATCGGGAATGCCGCCGGCGTAGGAGATTATGCCCGGCTGCTCGAGCAGCTTGAGCAATTCGCGGATTTCCGAGGCCTTCATGCCGTCCATGCGGCGGGCGTAGGCGGGCTCCCAGGGTTTTGCATCGTGCGGCGACATCGCGGTGTCCTTAGAATTGGCTGGCGAGATAGGACAGCAATGTTGTCTTAATTGCAAGCGCTTTAGGCGCTAGAGGCGTCACTTTGCCCGTTCTTCCAGCAATTCGCGTAATGCTAGCACGGTCCGCCAGTTACGCGAGGTGGAAACCCCGCCGAGTTTCGCGTCGAACCACGCATTCGTGAGCTTGGATTTCGCGACGCCATTGGGCAGCCGCAAATATATGTCGGCGCCGACGACGCGGAATTCGTCAGGAGGCGAGCGGGCGGGATCGAGTCGCGCAAGGGCCGGCGGGTCGGGCTCCGCGGAGAGGCAGCACAGATGCAGGTCTTCGAGCTTTACGCCCGCGTCCGCGAAAGGGTTATCGGCGACGAGACGCCGCCAGCGGTCGGCGCGCCTGAAGACGATCGGCGCGCGGAACCCGAATTCGCTTTGCACGAGCGCTGACGTTTTGTCCGCGATGACGCTCGCCTCGCGATCGTCGGCGTCGAAGACGACATTGCCGCTTTGGATGAAGGTCGCGACATTTGCGCCGCCGACGCGCTCGACGATTTGCCTCAGCGCCGCCATCGGCAAACGATGGGCGCCGCCGACGTTGACGCCGCGCAGCAACGCGACGTGGCGACTCACGGCCGGAGGCGCTCGTGGCGCTTCGCCTCGTTCCAGAGCGATTCCATCGCTTCCAGCGTCGCCGCCCCGGGCGTTGTCCCGCGCGCCGCGAGCGAGGCCTCGATATGGGCGAAGCGGCGTTCGAATTTTGCGTTGGTCCCACGCAGCGCGCTCTCCGGGTCGGCGTCGAGATGCCTGGCGAGGTTGGCGACCGCGAACAAGAGGTCGCCGACTTCGCTCGCGGCGGCCTTAGCGTCGCCGACATCGATCTCCGCTTCGATCTCGTCGATCTCCTCGCGCAGTTTGGCGAGCACGGCGCGCGCGTCGTTCCAGTCGAAGCCGACCTTGCTCGCTTTTTCCTGCAATTTCAGCGCGCGGGTCAGCGCGGGCAGGGCTTGTGGGACGCCGGAGAGCGCGCCTTGCGAACCTTCCGGCCTGACCCCGGAGGCGGCGCGGGCCTTGGCGCGCTCGCGCTTCTCCTCGCCTTTGATGTGGCCCCAGAGGGTCTTGACTTCGTCGGGGGAAAGCTCGCGCGCCTCGCCGAACACATGAGGATGACGGCGGATCAGTTTGCTTGTGATCGCCTCGACCACGCCGCCGAAATCGAAACGGCCCTCTTCTTCGGCCATTCGCGCATGAAAAACCACTTGTAACAGGAGATCGCCGAGTTCCTCGCGCAGATCGGCGAAGTCGCCGCGCTCGACCGCGTCCGCGACCTCGTAGGCCTCCTCGATGGTGTAGGGAACGATGGTCGCGAAAGATTGCTCCAGATCCCAAGGGCAGCCGGACCCCGGCGTGCGCAGCGCCGCCATGATCTCGATCAGGCGCCGGATGTCGCGCGACGGCTGCATGGCGGGAAGCTCTCGATCTCTAACTCAAACGGCAATGGCCGGGACGAGCCCGGCCATTCCCCAATTTTCGACGCTTCGCTTCAGAGCGAAAGCGCAATCGCTTCGCGGCCTTTCGGCGTGTCGACAACGCGCATGTTGACCGACTGGCCTTCGGCTAGATGCGAGATGCCGGCCGGGCCGAGAACGGAAATATGGACGAACACGTCCTTGCCGCCGTCGTCGCTCGCCACGAAGCCGAAACCCTTGGCGTCGTCGAACCACTTGACCTTGCCGCTGACCGCGACCGCCGTGGAGGGATCGGGAGCGGCGCGGCGCGGCGGACGCGGAGCGTCCGAGAAGGAGCGTTGAGGCCGCTCGACGACGCCGGCCGTGTCGACTTCGACGACCCGCGTCACCTGCGCGCCCTTGGCGCCGGCGCCCACGATCACGCGCAACTTGGCTCCCGCCGGCACGCTTTCGTGTCCTGAGGCGTGCAGCGCGTTGGCGTGCAAGAAGGCGTCGCCCTGGCCGCCGGCCAATTCGACGAAGCCGTACCCCTTGTCGGCCTTGAACCATTTGACGACGGCGTCGACCGTCGGGCCGCTCGCCGCGGCGGGGGACGCCCCGCTGGGACCGCCCATCGGCGGGCCGCCAAATGCACTGTCCGGGCTGCCGCCAAAGCCGCGCGAGCTGCGGGGGCGCGGCTCGTAGGGCATCGGCCCGTCGTCGTCGAAGCCGCGCTTCCGAGGCGCCCGAAAATCCTTGCCCTTGCTCATAGACCCCAAATCTCCGACCAATGAAACGCGCGGCGCGCTTCCGCCTGTAAGGAATGCGCCCGCGCCGATTCGCCGGATTGCGGCGAAACCCCGGGACCGCGCGCGATCTGCGCGGAAACTGAAATTTTGGAAAGGAGGCGAGCTCGCCTCGACTTCGTCGCCGTCCCGCTCAAGCGCGGCTACCTCCGGCGAAATGCGCGTCATAGCCCTCGTCGGCGATATAGGCCGCCGATTCCCAGGATGATCCCGGGCGAAAATCGAGAGATATCAACATCATCGTTCAAACCCGCCCGGCCGCGCGCACCTGATGTCGGAGCCGAACACGCGCATACTAGCTGAGAATTCTTGCCCTAGCTAGCCACAGCGCGGAGTATTTTTAGGCGGCGGCGAATTTCCTTATTGGCCTTCCTTCGGGCCGGCGCAGGGACCAATGATGATCGGCTGACCCTTAATTGCGCCCGTCGCGCCGTAATCAATGACGTTGAACTTGACCGTCGAATTGTTCGCCGTTTGCGCCGAAGGAGACGACATGACGCTGGCGTACTGCTCCGCCGCCTGACCGACGAACACGCAGATCAACGTGATCGCCGCCGCCCACAATGCCGCGAAGCTGACGCGGGTGGGGAGCTTCGGGGCGGTTTCGGGTTCCATGCTTCGGCTTGTCCTGGATTCGCTGCGTCCCGCGAATCCTAACTGCGCCGTGGTTAACGTTCCCCTGCCGCGTCTTCAAATGTCGACAAGTTCGCGCGCCCGCGGCGCCCGTTCCTGTATGAAAGCGAATCGCGCCTCGGGCTTCGATCCCATCAGCCGCTCGACGGTGTCGGCGGTGCGCACGCCGTCGTCCTCGGAGATCGCGACCCGCAGCAGCGTCCGCTTGGCCGGGTCCATGGTCGTCTCGCGTAAGTCGCGCATCGGCATCTCGCCGAGGCCCTTGAAACGGCTGATGTCGATCGCGCCGCGGCCCGTGAAGGCGGTCTTCATCAAATGATCCTTGTGCGCGTCATCGCGCGCATAGACCGACTTCGCCCCTTGCGTGAGCCGGTAAAGCGGCGGCACGGCGATGTACAGATGGCCCTCGTCGATAAGTTTCGGCGTCTGCCGATAAAAGAATGTAATGAGCAGCGAGGCGATATGGGCGCCGTCGACGTCGGCGTCGGTCATGATGATGA
>JBBIIT010000035.1:0-32348 GCA_037446355.1 Beijerinckiaceae bacterium
TAGGCCCCGCGATGTTCGAACTTCATCGCCTTGCCGGCCGGCGTCAGGCCGAGCAGCACCTTGTCGCTCAATTGGGTCTTGCCTTCCGCCGCGGATTCGAGCGGCACCATCGCGCGATAAGTGAATCCCGTATCGTCCGCGGTGAGGAACGCGGCCATCGGGCGTCCTTTGGCCTTCAGCCCCGCTTTGCCGATTTCCGCTCGTATCGTCGCCAGGCCGGACATGATGGCGCTGAAGACTTCGTCGCGGCCGGCTTTGCCTTCGAGGGTCGCAGCCGGTCGCGGAGCGAGTTCCAGTATCTG
This sequence comes from Beijerinckiaceae bacterium, assembly GCA_037446355.1. Classification (GTDB taxonomy): domain Bacteria; phylum Pseudomonadota; class Alphaproteobacteria; order Rhizobiales; family Beijerinckiaceae; genus Roseiarcus. Next base: position 303 of record JBBIIT010000035.1, read on the forward strand.
CCCGGTCGATGACGTCGGCGAGGGCGTGGGCGCCAGCGCGGGAGGCAGAGCGGGCGAGGGCGTCGCGACCGGAGGCGCCACGGGAGGGGCAGCGGCGGCGCCCGGGCTCGCCGGCGCGGGAGGCGTGGCGGCTGCGGCGGGCGTCGAGACGGCGGACGGACCGGCGCTCGGCGTCGGCGTTTGCGCGAGCGCGGCGAAGGAGAGGACGAGACCGATCAGCCCCGCCGCGAAAGCGCGCGCGCCGCGCGTCATCGAGAACGGTTGCATCGCGCCGCGCCTCCTTTGCCGCCGAGTCGAATACTTGCGGGCAGTATGGAGACGCGGACGGGCGGCGCCAAGTGCGGCCCGGCGACGCTTATGCCGGGGCGGGACGCGTCCATCGCAAAACCGGCTGCCGAGCCGCGCGCGTTTCGTCGAGCCGGCGACGCGGGGCCAGCGTCGGCGCGGATGCGAAACGCTCATTATCGCCGCGCAATGCGCTCATCGCGAGATCGCGCAGCGTCATGATGAAAAGATCGAGGCTCGCTTTCGATTCCGATTCCGTCGGCTCGATCAGCATCGCCCCGTGAACGACGAGCGGGAAATAGACGGTCATCGGATGATAGCCCTCGTCGATCATCGCCTTGGCGAAGTCGAGCGTGGAAAGTCCGGTCTCTTTCAGCCAGCGGTCGTCGAACAAGGCTTCGTGCATGCAAGGGCGCTCGCCGAACGGCGCGCTCATCAGGTCTTTCAGGCTGACGCGCACGTAATTGGCCGCCAGAACCGCGTCCTCGGAGGCCCGTTTCAAGCCGTCCGCGCCGTGCGAGAGAATGAAGGCCAGCGCGCGCACGAACATGCCCATCTGTCCGTGAAACGCGGTCATGCGCCCGAACGCGGCGCTCTCCCCCTTGTGTTCGACGAGATCGAGCGCGTCGCCGCGTTGGACGACGAACGGAACCGGCGCGAAAGGCGCCAAACGTGAGGAGAGCACGACCGGCCCCGCGCCCGGTCCGCCGCCGCCATGCGGCGTCGAGAAGGTCTTGTGCAAATTGATGTGCATGGCGTCGACGCCGAGATCGCCCGGCCGCGTCTTGCCCATGATGGCGTTGAAGTTGGCGCCATCGCAGTAGAAATACGCGCCCGCCTCGTGCATCGCCGCCGCGATCTCGGCGATTTCAGGCTCGAACAGACCGCAGGTGTTGGGGTTCGTCAGCATGATGCCCGCCACGTCAGGGCCGAGCGCGGCGCGCACCGCCGCGGCGGCCACCGTCCCGTCGGGTCCCGCGGGCACGGCGCGCACGGAAAAGCCGATCAGCGCCGCGGTCGCGGGATTGGTGCCGTGCGCAGAGTCCGGCACCAGCACGACCGTGCGCGTCTTCCCTTCTCCGCGCGCCTCGATCGCCGCTTTGATCGCCATCATGCCGCACAGTTCGCCATGCGCGCCGGCCTTCGGGGACATAGCGACCGCGCTCGTACCGGTCAGCTTCATCAACACGCCCGCGAGCGTCTTGACGACATCAAGCGCGCCCTGCGCGGTCGAAACGGGTTGCAAGGGGTGCACGTCGGCGAAGCCGGCCAGGCGCGCCATTTTCTCGTTGAGACGCGGATTGTGCTTCATCGTGCAGGAGCCGAGCGGATAGAGCCCGGCGTCGATCGAGTAGTTGTTGCGCGATAGCCGGACGTAATGGCGCATCGCTTCGGGCTCGGTCAGACCGGGCAAGCCGATGTCGCCGGCGCGCGCATGCGCGCCGATCCGGTCGGCGAAGGGCGCAGGCTCGTCGATGTCGACGCCGGTGGCGTCGAGGCGGCCGCTCTCGAAGATCAGCGCCTCCTCCAGATCGAGCGCGCGATTGCCGGTGAATGTTGCGCGGCTGGCCTTCGTCGTCGAAGGTTCCGGGCGCGTCGCGCGTCCTTGATTGTTCATGAAAGGCTCCCGTGATGCGATGCGCGCATGAAGATCAAAGACATTGCCCGAGCGCGGCGGCGTAAGCGGCGCGATCTTCAGCGGTGTTGATTTCGGTGCTGGCGACGAGGATGAGATCATCGAGGCCGGCGCTCGGAGCGAGGCGCGAGACCGGCAGACCGCCGAGAATTCCTCGCTCAGCGAGCGTTTCGATCACCTCGGAGGCCGGGCGCGGCGTGCGGATTGTGAACTCATTGAAGAAGCTTTGGTTCAGGACTTCGACTCCGGAGACAGCGCCAAGTCTTTGCGCGAGATCGACCGCGTTGGCGTGATTGACGCGCGCGAGGCCCCTAAGTCCGGTCTCGCCCAGCAGGGTCATATGGATCGAGAACGCGAGCGCGCACAGTCCCGAATTGGTGCAAATGTTGCTCGTCGCCTTCTCGCGCCGGATGTGCTGCTCACGCGTCGAAAGCGTCAGCACGAAGCCGCGGCGCCCGTCCGCGTCGACGGTCTCGCCCGCGAGGCGGCCGGGCATCTGGCGCAGGTTCTTGGCGTGGGTCGCGAACAGCCCGACATAGGGTCCGCCAAAATTTAGCGCGTTGCCGATCGACTGGCCCTCGCCCACGACAATGTCGGCGCCCATCTGCCCGGGCGCGCGTATCGCGCCGAGCGACACCACCTCGGTGAATACGGCGATCAGCAGCGCGCCCTTGGCGTGAGCGGCATCGGCGATCGGAGTGAGATCGCGCAGATTGCCAAAGAAATCGGGGTTCTGAACGATCACGCAGCTCGTCTCATCGTCAATCGACGCAATGAGGTTTTCTTGCGCGCGCGCATCGAGCGGCAGGCGCTCGACGTTCCCGCCGGACATGTGGGCCAGCGTCAGAGCGACCTCCGCGTATTGCGGATGCAAGCCGCCGGAGAGGATCGCCTTGTTGCGGCGGGTCAGCCGATGCGCCATCAGCATCGCCTCGCCGCAGGCCGTCGAACCGTCATACATCGAGGCGTTGGCGACCTCCATGCCCGTCAGCGCCGCGACCTGCGTCTGGAACTCGAACAGAACTTGCAGGGTGCCTTGCGCGATCTCCGGTTGATAGGGTGTGTAGCTGGTCAGAAATTCCGAACGTTGGATCAGATGATCGACTGATGCGGGCACATGATGACGATAGGCGCCAGCGCCCAGAAAAAACGGTGCGGCGCCCGCCGTAAGATTGCGCGAGGCCATGGCGCCGAGCGTGCGCTCGACGGAGATTTCGCTCGCCCTTAAGGGCAAATCGACAAGATCGGCGAGGCGATGCGGCGCGGGAATGTCGGCGAACAGCGCGTCGACATCGGCGACGCCGACGCGTTTGAGCATCAGCGCCCTGTCGGTGCTGTCGAGCGGCAGATAGCGCATGGCGGCCTCAGGCGATCGATTTGAGGAATTCGGCGTAGGCGGCTTCGTCCATCAGCGCCTCGACTTCGCTTGTGTTGGCGAGTTTCAGCTTGAAGAGCCAGCCGCGTCCTTGCGCGTCTTCGTTGATGAGGCTCGGCTCGCTCGGGAGTTTGTCGTTGATCTCGACGACTTCGCCCGCGATCGGGCAATAGACGTCGCTCGCCGCTTTGACGCTTTCGACCACCGCGGCCGGAGCGCCCTTGGCGAAGATCGCGCCTTTCGCAGGCAGTTCGACAAATACGACATCGCCGAGTTGCTGTTGCGCGTGGTCGCTGATGCCGATGGTCGCGAGCCCGTCTTCGACGCGCACGTATTCGTGGTCCTTGGTGTAACGCATGGGTTCAGCTCCGTGGGTCGAATGCGAGGAATCAGCCGCGATAATAGCCGTGGGGATGGAAGGGCAGGGCGACGACGGTTGCCGGCAGCGCCTTGCCGCGCACGACGAGGCCGACGCCGGTTCCGGGCGTCGCGTGCGCGGCGTCGACATAGCCCATGGCGATCGGCGCGCCGACGCTGGGGCCGAAACCGCCCGAAGTGACGACGCCGATCTTGGCGCCCTCGGTGTCGACGATCTCGGCGCCGTCCCTGGCGGGAGCGCGGCCTTCCGGGCGCAGGCCGACACGCTTGCGCTTGGGACCCTGCGCAAGCGCCTCGCGCACGCGCGCCGCGCCGGGAAAGCCGCCCTCGATCCGGCGCCGCTTCTGGATCGACCACGCGAGCCCGGCTTCGATCGGATCGATCGTTTCATCGAGTTCGTGGCCGTAGAGGCAGAGACCCGCTTCGAGCCGCAGCGTATCCCGGGCGCCGAGGCCGACAGGCGCGACATCGGGCTGCGCTAGCAATTGGCGCGAGAACGCCTCGATCTCGTCGCCGGGCAGCGAAATCTCGAAGCCGTCCTCGCCAGTGTAGCCAGATCGCGAGACTTCGGCCTCGAACTTGCCGAAACTCACAGGGCGCGCGCTCATGAACGGCATCGTCGCGAACGCGGAGTCGCGGGTCAGCCGCGAGAGCGCCGCGACCGCGGCCGGTCCCTGCAACGCGATCAGCGCCGCTTCGTCGCGGATGGTCAGGCGCACATTGGCGGGCAGGCGCGCGCGCAGCAGCTTGTAATCTTCGGCCTTGCGAGAGGCGTTGACGACCAGGGCGAGGCGGCCATTCGCGCCGAGCGGGCGCGTGACCATCAGATCGTCGATGACGCCCCCTTCGTCGTTGAGGAATTGGCTGTAGCGCTGGCGCCCTTCGCCAAGCGCGACGAAATCGGCGGGGCAAAGCTTTTCGAGCGCGCGGGCGGTCGTTTCGTGATCCGGCCCGTCGAGGAAGGCCTGACCCATATGTGAAACGTCGAACCAGCCGGCTTGCGCGCGCGTATGCAAATGTTCAGCGAGGATGCCGGTCGGATATTGGATCGGCATTTCATAGCCCGCGAACGGCGCGACGCGCGCTCCAAGTTCAAGATGCAGGCGATAAAGCGGGGTGCGCAGACAAAGAGCTTCGGACATCGACCACCGGCGGCTGGAGCGGCGAATCGCCAAGCGCCTGCCGCTTTCACGGCCCGCGCCCAACGTCGCCCCCTCTGTCCCGTGACCTGAGAGATTTCCCGCCTCGCAAGGCGGTTACCCCCGTCGGTGGGTCCGGCGCGACTTGCGCCCAACCACTTTCCAGAGCGTCATCACCCAACGGTCCATCGGCCTGAGCGTTTCCGGGGCGGTTGCGCCTTCGGCGCCGCAACGGGTTTCTCCGTCGCGGACTCTTCCGCTGGGTGTCTTCAACTGACCCAACCAAATGGACTTAGAGTCCGCCGATTGTCAATCTCGATCCGCCGAACGCCGTCGTCAAAGGTCAAATTGTCCCCGCGCAGGTCGCGGCCGAATCGCTCAAGATCCGTTGCAGCAACCCGCGGCCTCGCCTTGCGCCCGGGCCGCTTGCACCGGCGGGCAGGGGACATCGCCATAGGAGCAGAAGACGCAGCAATCTCCGTGCAGCGGCCGCAGCACTGCGCCACAGCCCTTGCATTCGTAGAAGAACATACACGCGTCGGTCGGCATCGGCTCGTGAGCGCGATGGCCGCAATGGGGGCAGGTCAGGGTCGACTCGAGTCTCACGGTCGCGTTCAAATTCGACTCCTCGCCGTGCGGGCGGGCGGGAAACACTAAGCCGCGCCGGCGCGAGGCGTCAAATTGGGCTTCGCTCTCGGTGCTCGTCGCTTATTGGGCCTTGCGGCGATGGCGCGGATGCGTGGATTGCGCGACGCGGCCGCTGTCGAAACCGACCAGGATCGAATAGTCCAGGTTGAGATTGGGCCGCGTCATCGGCAACACGATCGGCTCGGTGACGAGCTGATATGGCGCTTCCGCGGCGCCCGACGCATTGGCCTCGATCCGGTAGGACTTCGTGAACACATCCTTCTTGTCGACCTCGCGGCGGACGACGACTCGCAGCGTGGTCGAATAGGCGCCGGGCGAACCCGCGGGGCCGATCAGCAAATGGCCTGACACGCCAACCTTGACGTCGAACTGGTTGCCGCCCTGCGGATGGCATTCGCGGGCGGTGTCGGCGATATCGAACTGGTAGCGCACGGCGGAGTTTTCGGGCCCGCCGACGCGCGCAGTGGCTCCGCCGTCCTGAACTTCGACGATCGGACAATCCAGATCCTCGGACGTCATCGGCAACCGGACGATCTTATTGGCGCTGTCGTCGCTCTGCGAGGTCTTTTGCGTGAAAGCGGCCGGAACCACCGATTCGATCGCACTACAGGCGCCGCCAAGTCCGGCGAGCCCCAGCGCCATGACCATGCGGAATTTGCGTCGCGCTCGCGTTTCCATCCTAACCGCTCCGTTTCGCGCTCAGAAGCGCACAATTGGCGCCGCGCCGCCGAGATGACCCCGGGACACGGCGAATTTGGCGTCAGGGCAGGGCCTCGAACGCATCTTTGAAGCCCTCGAGCGGCGCCGGCACGCCGATCCCCTCCTCAGGCGTCTCGAAGAGCACGAACGTCGCCTTCTTGCCCGATTCCAACCGGGTCAAAAGCTTGTCGTCGAGAAAGACTTCCGCGACGCAGCCGTTGGGAAGACAGCGTACGAAATTCATACGCCCAAAATCGTCGCCGTCGATATGCAGTCCGAGCCCGGTCGGCAAAAGCACGCCAAGGGGGGCGATCACTCGCAACAGCCGGCTCTTGCGGTCGGCGGTCTTCAGCGCAATCATCACCAAGGTGATGTTCGGGCGCTCATCGTCGACGACGCTCTGGACGGTCGCGCACTGTTCGCTTTGCGAACCGGGCGGGGCCTCGCAGCGCGTTTCCCAGGCGCCATGCTTCGCTTTGACCGCGCCCTGGGCCCAGGCGCCGCCGGCGGCCAAAACGAACGTCATGAGAACCGCAGCGGCGCTGGAACGCGCGCCTCGGCGCGCCTGGCTTCGCCGAACTGAATCGCCGCCAGGAAAAACCCCATCCATCAATCGAGTTGTCCATTTGCCGCGAGACCGGTTGCCGTATCAAAAGCGGCGTCGCTGTCAAGCGGGCAAATTCCGTGCAATGTCGGCAAGCGGGAGCGGCGCTTGGGATCGCGCGCGACGAGGATTGCCACGCGGCGCCGTTTGTGGTTTGCAGTAGCCGAATTGAGAATGCGGCTTTGCGCCGCAGCCGGATTGCTGGCTCATACGCGGTCCGGTCGAGCAATCCCAGCGGTGCGAGCCGCTGCGTGACGGTTAGCCGGGAGCGGCGGGGCGGAAAATGAAGGCGATTAGCAAAATGAAGCGTATTCTGGCATCGGCGGGGCTTATGGTCTGCTCCGCGTTCGGCGCGAGCATTGCGCGGGCGCAGAGCTACGGCCATGCGGAACCCAATCAGATCGGCTTTCAGGCGCCCGTGACCGACCTCGCGCGTTATCTGCAATGGTTTCACAACGACATCCTGCTGCCGGTTATCGTCGTCATCACGATTTTCGTGCTCGCGCTGCTCGCCTACGTCGTGAACAAGTTCCACGAAAAGAAAAATCCGACGCCTTCGAAGACGACTCACAACGCGCTGCTCGAAGTGGCTTGGACGCTGGTTCCCGTGCTGATCCTGGTCGTGATCGCGATCCCCTCGTTCCGCCTCCTGACGATGCAGCTCACGATCCCGCCCGCCGATCTGACGATCAAGGTCACGGCGTCGCAATGGCACTGGGCCTACGCCTATCCGAAAGACGAGGGCGGTTTCTCTTTCGAATCCTACATGAAAGATCCCAAGGACATTAAACCGGAAAATGGCGATCTACGGCTGCTTTCGGTCGACAACGAGGCCGTGATCCCCGTCAATAAGGTGATTCGTCTCGAAGTTACCGCCGCCGACGTCATTCATTCCTTTGTCGTCCAGTCCTTCGGCGTTCGAGTCGACGCGGTTCCTGGCCGTCTGAACCAGACTTGGTTCAAGGCCGATCGCGAAGGCATCTATTACGGCCAGTGCTCGAAGATCTGTGGCAAGGACCACGCCTTCATGCCGATCGCGTTCCGCGTAGTCAGCGAGGAGAAATATCGGGCCTGGCTCGCCGACTCGAAGAAGAAATTCGCCTCCGCAGCGCCTGCGACGCAACTCGCGGCGACGGAGAACTGAACCTGCGACATTAAGTCGCGGCGGCAAGCGCCCCGCGAATTGCTTCAAATCAAATCTGGACCTTGGGAACGAAATCGATGGCGACCGACGCTACTACTCACGACGACAGCCACGCCGACGGCGGCCACGCGATCCCGACGGGATGGCGACGCTACCTCTTTTCGACCAACCATAAAGACATTGGCACGCTGTACCTGATCTTCGCGGTGGTGGCGGGCCTTATCGGTTCGGCTCTGTCCGGCGCGATCCGGCTCGAGCTGATGTATCCGGGCGGCAATCACATCTTCCCGACCATTTCAGCCATTCTCGCGGGGGATGGCTCGGCAGACGCCGCCAAGAACATGTACAACGTGTTCATCACCGCTCATGGCGTCATCATGATCTTCTTCCTGGTCATGCCGGCGTTGATCGGCGGCTTCGGCAACTGGTTTGTGCCGTTGATGATCGGCGCGCCCGATATGGCGTTCCCACGCATGAACAACATTTCGTTCTGGCTGTTGCCGGCCTCGTTCCTGCTGCTGATCCTTTCGATGTTCGTCGAGGGATCGCCCGGGATGCACGGCTTCGGCGGCGGCTGGGTGCTCTACCCCCCGTTTTCCTCGAACGCGGGCACGCCCGGGCCGGCGATGGATTTCGTCATTCTTTCGCTGCATCTGGCCGGCGCCTCATCGATCCTCGGCGCGATCAATTTCATCACCACGATCTTCAACATGCGCGCGCCGGGCATGACGATGCACCGGATGCCGTTGTTCGCCTGGTCGGTGCTGGTGACGGCGTTCCTGCTGGTGCTGTCGCTTCCCGTTCTGGCCGGCGGCATCACGATGCTGCTGACGGACCGTAATTTCCACACGACATTCTTTGATCCGGCGGGCGGCGGCGATCCGATCCTGTTTCAACATCTGTTCTGGTTCTTCGGCCATCCCGAAGTCTACATCCTGATCCTGCCTGGCTTCGGCGTCATCAGCCAGATCGTCTCGACCTTCTCCAAGAAGCCCGTGTTCGGCTACCTCGGCATGGTCTACGCGATGGTCGCGATCGGGGCGGTGGGCTTCCTGGTCTGGGCGCATCATATGTACACGGTTGGGCTGTCGCTGGGCACGCAACGCTATTTCGTGTTTGCGACGATGGTGATCGCGGTCCCGACGGGCGTGAAGGTGTTTTCCTGGATCGCGACGATGTGGGGCGGTTCGATCTCGCTGCGCACGCCGATGATCTGGGCGATCGGCTTCATCTTCCTGTTCACGATCGGCGGCGTCACCGGCGTCGTTCTCGCCAATGCGGGCGTCGATCGCGCGCTGCACGAGACCTATTACGTCGTCGCCCACTTCCACTACACGATGTCGCTGGGCGCGGTGTTCACGATCTTCGCCGGGTTCTACTACTGGTTCCCGAAGATGACCGGCTACATGTATAATGAGAAGCTCGGCAACCTGCACTTCTGGATGCTGTTTATTGGCGTCAATCTGGTGTTCTTCCCGCAGCATTTCCTTGGGTTGGCGGGTATGCCGCGGCGCTACATCGATTATCCCGATGCGTACGCGTTGTGGAATTGGTGGTCATCGATCGGCGCCTTGATCTCCGGCGCGGCGACTGTGGTGTTCCTCTACACTGTGTATGAAGCCTTCGCGCGCAAGCGCGTCGCCGGCGACAACCCGTGGGGCGTCGGCGCGACCACATTGGAATGGACCTTGCCTTCGCCGCCGCCGTTCCATCAGTACGAGACCCTGCCGCGCATCACCGGCGCGGACCACTGATCGGCGCCGGGAGTTCGCGTCCGATTGATCGAGGGCGCGGGCGCCGCGGACGGCATGAAACGACAGAATTGGGATGGCATGAGTTTGGTTGGTCATGAAAGCTCCGAGGCGAGCGCCGTCGTGTCGGCCGAATACGCCGCGGGGCCGAAGGAGTTCGTCTCGCTCCTGAAGCCGCGCGTGATGTCGCTGGTCGTGCTCACCGCGCTCGCGGGCATGACGATCGCGCCGGGTTCCGTGCATCCCGTCGTCGGTTTCGCCTCACTGCTCGCGATCGCCGTCGGCGCCGGCGCGGCCGGGGCGCTCAACATGTGGTGGGACGCCGACATCGACGTGCTGATGGCGCGCACGCGTCTGCGCGCAGTGCCGTCGGGCGCGATCGCGCCGAACGAGGCGCTTTATTTCGGTCTGTTTCTGGCGGGCTTCTCGGTATTGGTGCTAGCTGTGGTCGCGAATTTCCTCGCGGCCGCGTTGCTCGCCTTCACGATCTTCTTCTACGTTGTCATTTACACCATGTGGCTCAAGCGCTCGACGCCGCAGAACATTGTCATCGGCGGCGCCGCCGGCGCGCTGCCTCCGGTCGTCGGCTGCGCCGCCGTCAGCGGTTCGCTCACTCTCGATAGCTTGTGGCTGTTCGCCCTCATCTTCATTTGGACGCCGCCGCATTTTTGGGCGCTGGCGCTGGTCAAGAGCGGCGATTACGCGCGCGCCGGCGTGCCGATGATGCCTAACGTCAAGGGCGCCGACCGCACGCGTCTCGAAATCCTGGTCTATTCGGCGTTGCTCGCGCCGCTGGGCTTGGCGCCGTGGTTGTCGGGCGCCGCCGGTTCGCTCTATGCCGCCGCCGCGATCGTGCTTGGGGCGGCGCTGCTCGTTCTGGCCGCACGCGTTTACCGCGTTCGCACCGGACCCGAGGCGAACAAGACGGCCATGCGGCTGTTCGCGTTCACGATCCTTTACCTCTTCGTGCTGTTCGGCCTGTTGGTCGTCGAGCGCGGGCTCGGCCTTTTCACGCGATGGGGGCTGTGAGGGACATCGCGATGGAAACCACGCCACGCGCCGGAATCGTCCTCACCCCGCAGCAATTGCGCAACCGCAGGCTGCGTAATCTCGCTATCGGGCTGGCGGTCGCGTTCCTGGCTGTGCTCTTTTACGTCATTACGATCGTCAAGGTCGGTCCTGGCGTATTCAAGCCGATGACCTGAGCGCGCGATGGCGACGCCTCCTCCCAGTGATCGCGCACAGGCGAACCGCAGGATCGGTTGGGTCGCCGCCGGCGCCGCGGTGGCGATGATCGGCGCCGCCTACGCGGCCGTGCCGCTTTACGCGGCGTTCTGCCAAGCTACGGGTTACGGCGGCACGACTCAGGTCGCCATCACGGCGCCGGCCATCAAGGGCGCGCGCACGCTGCGCGTACGATTTGACGCCAACGTCGCGCCCGGACTCGACTGGAGCTTCGAACCGGAGACCGCCTTCGTCGACATGCGCACAGGCGCGACCCGGACGGTGTTTTTCCGCGTGCGCAATCGCGACGACCGCGAGTCCTCGGCGGTCGCTGTCTATAACGTGACGCCGGAAGTCGCCGGCGGATGGTTCGACAAAATTTCCTGCTTCTGTTTCAGTGAGCAACATCTGGGGCCGCGCGAGAGCGCGGAGTTGCCGGTCGTTTTCTTCCTCGATCCGCGGCTCGAGCAGGAACGAACGATGGATGGGGTCGCCGAGATCACGCTTTCCTATACGCTGTTCGCGCCCGCGAACGGCGGCAAACCCGTTGCGTTGGCGCCAGCTCAAGGGGGGACGGCGCCCAAACTTTAAGCCCGCGCCTGTCGCTTGACGACGTGCGCGAAACATAGCAATCCGACAGGGGCCTAAAGGGGCGAAAGCCGGTCGGGACGACAAAGAGGGAATGTACATGGCCGACGCGCACGCCAAGCCGCATCACGATTACCACCTCGTCAACCCGAGTCCGTGGCCGATCGTTGGCTCGATCTTCGCTTTCATGACCGCTATCGGTCTCATCATGTCCATGAAGGGACTTTCGATCGGCGGCCTCAAGATGGGCCTGCCGCTGTTCGGCTTCGGCTTCGCGGGCGTGCTCTATGTCATGGCGGCCTGGTGGAGCGACGTCATCCACGAAGCCGAAACCGGCGATCACACCCGCGTCGTCCAGATCAGCCACCGCTACGGCATGATCCTGTTCATCGCGTCGGAGGTGATGTTCTTCGTCGCGTGGTTCTGGGCGTTCTTCGACGCTTCTCTGTTCACCGGCGAGACGATCCAGGCCGGCCGCGTCGCCTTCACAGGCGGCATCTGGCCGCCCAAGGGCACCGAAGTCCTCGATCCGCTCAACCTGCCGCTGCTCAACACGCTGATCCTGCTGACTTCGGGCACGACGGTCACTTGGGCGCATCATGCGCTGCTCCATGGCGATCGCAATGGCCTGAAAACCGGCCTGACGCTGACGATACTGCTCGGCATTACCTTCACCTGCGTTCAGGCGTGGGAATACATGCACGCTCCGTTCGCGTTCTCGAACTCGATCTACGGCGCGACCTTCTTCATGGCGACCGGCTTCCATGGCGCGCATGTGCTGATCGGCACCATCTTCCTGATCGTCTGCCTGATCCGGGCCAATGCCGGCCAATTCACGCCGCAGCAACATCTCGGTTTCGAGTTCGCCGCCTGGTACTGGCATTTCGTCGACGTGGTCTGGCTGTTCCTGTTCTCCTGCATCTATGTCTGGGGTTCGTGGGGCGCGGCGATTGAGGGCGCTGCGCACTGAAGCGCCCCGACCGCTAAACGGCTTTTTTTCTTGCGCGGGCGCCTGGCGTCCGCGCAGTCATTTTCAGGAGGGCTTCGCATGGGCTCCGAAGAGCGCCGCTATCCGCCGATTTCCGCGATCTCGACCGGACTGACCGGTCGCTGCCCGCGCTGTGGCGATGGCAAGCTGTTTCAGGGCTTTCTCACGGTCGCGCCGAGCTGCGAGGTTTGCGGTCTCGACTTTTCCTTCGCCGATTCCGGCGACGGCCCGGCGGTTTTCGTTACTTTGATCGCCGGCTTCATCGTGCTCGGCGCCGCTCTCGCGGTCGATATGGCCTATGAGCCGCCGCTCTGGATTTACATTGTCGTGTTTTTTCCGCTGACGTTGATCGTCTGCCTTGGCCTGCTGCGTCCGCTCAAAGGCTTGTTGATCGCCTCGCAATACCGGAACAAGGCGGAGCCGGGACGGCTGGATCGGCCGTGAAGCCGAAGCTGCGCTCGCTCGCCGCTCCGGCGCTGGCGACGCTGGCGCTGATGGCGGTTCTGATCGGGCTCGGCGTCTGGCAGTTGCAGCGGCTCGCCTGGAAGGAAGCGCTGATAGCGGCGGTCGAGGCGAGGGCGAAGGCGCCGCCCGGCGAAGCGCCCGCGTCCGCGCTCTGGGCCAAGCTCGTTCCCGCCGATTACGAATATCTGCACGTCCGCCTCACCGGCGTTTTCGACCTTTCGCGTCAGGCGCTGGTGTTCCGCGCGATTACGGCGCCGCGCGGGCGATACGGCGGGCCGGGCTATCTCGTGATGACGCCGCTGCGCCTTCCCAACGGCGCCGATGTACTCGTCAATCGAGGCTTCGTTCCCGCCGAACGCGTCGACGCGGCTAAAGAAGGGCCGTCTGGCGAAGTCGTCGTCACCGGCCTGATGCGTTCGAGCGAGGGGCGCACCTGGTTCACTCCGTCGGATGATCCCGCGCGCGGGAAATGGTTCACGCGGGACGTCGAGGAAATTGCCGCCGCGCTGAAGCTCGGCCCGCACGCGCCGTTCTCGATCGACGAAGACGCCAGCCCCGATCCCGCCGCCTTGCCGGAAGGGGGGGAAACCGTGCTTTCGTTCCCGAACAGCCACCTTTCCTATGCAGTGACTTGGTTCGGCATGGCGCTGGCTCTGGCCGGCGTGTTCACGGCCTTCGCGATTGCGAGACTTCGCGACAAGGGCTGATCGCCAGGGCTCTGGGGTCGAAGATGGTGGGCGCTAGAGGGATTGAACCTCTGACCCCTTCCATGTCAAGGAAGTGCTCTACCGCTGAGCTAAGCGCCCGACCCTATCATTACGACGCGCCCGCCAATCGGCGACGCGGCGTCGAGTGGGCGGGGTATAGACAATCGTCCGGCCGCGCGCAATGGCGAAGTCGGCATTTTCTGACGGAGCGGCGCCGAGCTTGCCGAATCCCATCGAGTTGCGCGAGGCGGGCGCCGACGACATCGAAGCGATCATGCGGCTCGAGCGCGGACCTGGCTTCGAGGCCTGGGTTGGACGTTCGAGCGCGGACGAACATCGCGCGCTGATGCGCTCGGGCAATCATCGCTATCTACTCGGCCTTCGGTCGCGCGAGCCGATCGCCTTCGCGATTCTGCGCGATCTCGAAGAACCCAACGGCAACGTCTATCTCAAACGGGTTGCGGCCCTGCGGCCAGGCGAAGGGCTGGGGCTGCGATTCTTGCGCGAACTCGCCGCCTGGATTTACGCGCACCCGGCCGCGCATCGGTTCTGGCTCGACTGCTTTCCCGACAACTTGCGCGCCCAGCGCGCCTACGAGAAGCTCGGGATGCGCCGCGACGGCATCCTGCGCGGGGCCTATCTCTCGCCGTCTGGCGAACGGCGCGACCTCGTGATGATGGCGATGACGCGCGACGACTGGGCGCGCGACAACTCAATCTGACCGCCGTTGCATCAACATGAGCGCGCCGCTGGCGCGCCCGCCGGCCTCCTTGCGAAAGAACGCGCGCCGCTGCGCGATCGGCTGGAACCAGGGCGCGGCCTTTCGCAGCAGCGCGGTGGGCGCGTGAGAAAATCGTCCCGATGGGCGCAGCGCATAATCGCCGCGCGCCATCGTCTCGACGTTGAAAGCTAGCAACGCGCCCGGCGCCGAGGCCCGCGCCGCCGCCCGGAAAAACCCGCCGAGTTCGCCGAGATAAATGAGCGAGTCGGCGGCGAATAGCAGATCGAAGCGTTCGGGCGTTTCTTCGAGGAAGCTGACGAGATCTGTTTCGACCAACCGATCGTAGACGCCGCGTTCCGCGGCTTTGGCGAGCATCGCGGGGGAAAGATCGACGCCAACGAGCGCGCCGCCGAGGTCGGCGAGTTCCGATCCGGCGAGGCCGGTGCCGCAGCCGAGATCCAACGCTCGCCCGATTCGCTTTTCCCTGGCCGCGACCATACGCGTCAGCTTTATCGGCACCCGATATTGCAACACATCGACCAGTTGACGGTCGAAAACGTCAGCAAATCGGTCGAAATGGGTGACGATATAGTCGCGCGGCGCGCGTGTGTGTTTCGCGCCCGCGACCGCGTCCACGAGGTAACGCTGTTCGGGATCGGCGCGACATTCGGCGGACAGCGTCTCGGCGAAGCCCATTGCGAGCGCGCGATGGCCGTACGCGCTAAGTAAGTGGAACGCGGATTTGGCGATGGCCCCGGGCGTCTCCGCGTGCTCGCCAGCGAGATCGCTATAGGCCGAGAGCCCCGCCTCGACGCCGCTCTCGATCGCTTTCTCGATCAGGCGGGCGAGCGCGTGGCGCTTGACGACCGCCGGATCGGGCGAGGCCACGCGCGCCGGCTGTTCGAGCGCGGCGGCGGCGGCGGAGAACTCGCCCAGAAAAAACAATGATTGTCCGAGCCCGACCCGCAACAGCGGATGGCGGCAGCCGTTGGCGAGCGCCTCGCGCCAGCGCTGGGTCGCCTCGCGATAGCGTCGCTGCTCGAACAACAATAGCCCGAAGCCGAACCCCGCGTCGGCCGAGGCGGGGTCGCGCGCCAGCGCGGCTTGGAACGCCTCCTCCGCGCGTGAGGCGGCGCCGGACGCGTTGGCCGCGATCGCCAAGCCGAGCCAGGCGCGGGCAGGCGTCGGATCGAGGCGAACCGCCCGCTCGAAGGTCCGATACGCCTCGGCGAGATCGCCCGAAGCCTGCAACGCGTATGCGAGATCGAGCCAGATTTCGGCGCTCTCAGTCGCCATCGCCACCGCTGTCGCCAGCAAAACGGCCGCCAGTCGTGGATCGCCCGCCGACCAATGCGCAAGCGCGAGACGCCTCAGCGCGTCGGCCGGCCGCGCATCCCTCGCAAGGAGCGCGTCGAATTGTGGATCCCCCGTGCGAAGGGTCTCAATGCGCGCGGCGATCTCGCGCGGCCCGAGCCGGGTAACGATGCCGGGCCAATCGTCGTTGACGGGGGCAAAGCGCGGCAGCGGCGTCCAGGGCGAGGGCGCCCCGCTCGCCGGGCCGCCGTCGCGCATCGCTTCCGAACGCCGCCGCGCCGTGTCGAGCCTTGCCGTCGCCGCCATTTCCGTCTTCCCCCGAACGTTCGGAATCGAACGCGTCGCCTCACGTTGCGGGGCAAACCTCGCCTGAGCCTTGCGCGTCTCAGCGCCCGAGATGCGGCGCAAGGCCGATTGACTTCGCGCCGCGACCGTGTTTTCAACGGCGCGCGCCGGTTTCCCCCCGCGCGCCGGATTTGGGCCATGTCTCGTGTGACATTGAAACGGCTGACCCAAACCAACGTCGTCCGCAAAAGCGGAACGGCGACTTAGTCGCGCCTCGGCTCCGGTTCCTCCCCCGGCGGGGCGTCGAGGAGCCAGCCCATAGAGGGCGAAGCGGGGGTCGTCGGGCAATGAAGGATCGTTCAAATGTCAGGCTATAAGGTCGCGGTCGTCGGGGCCACCGGCAATGTCGGTCGCGAAATGCTCGCCATTCTCGCCGAACGCCGCTTTCCCGTGTCGGAAGTGGTCGCGCTCGCCTCCACCCATTCGATCGGCAAGGACGTCTCGTTCGGCGACAAAACGCTGAAGTGCAAGGCGCTCGATCATTACGACTTCGGCGGAACCGACATCTGCCTGATGTCGGCCGGCGGCTCGGTTTCGAAAGAATGGTCGCCCAAGATCGGCGCGCAAGGCTGCCTCGTCATTGACAATTCGTCGGCCTGGCGCATGGACCCCGACGTGCCGCTCGTCGTGCCCGAGGTCAACGCCGAAGCGGCCAAGGGATTCAGCAAGAAGTACATCATCGCCAATCCGAACTGCTCGACCGCGCAACTCGTCGTGGCGTTGAAGCCGCTGCACGACAAGGCGAAGATCAAGCGTGTCGTCGTCTCGACCTATCAATCGGTTTCGGGCGCCGGCAAGGACGCGATGGACGAATTGTTCGCGCAGACGCGCGCGGTTTTCGTTTCCGATCCGGTCGAGCCGAAGAAGTTTCCCAAGCGGATCGCCTTCAACGTCATTCCGCACATTGACGTGTTCATGGACGACGGCCAGACCAAGGAAGAGTGGAAGATGGTCGCCGAGACCAAGAAGATCCTCGACCCGAAGATCAAGCTCACCGCGACTTGCGTGCGCGTGCCGGTGTTCGTCGGCCATTCCGAATCGGTCAACATCGAATTCGAGAACCCGATCAGCGCGGATGAAGCGCGCGAGATCCTGCGCGAGGCGCCCGGCTGCCTTGTCATCGACCGGCGCGAACCCGGCGGCTACATCACTCCGCACGAAGCGGCGGGCGAGGACGCCACCTATATCTCGCGCATACGCGAAGACCCGACGATCGAGAACGGCCTCAACCTCTGGTGCGTTTCCGACAATCTGCGCAAAGGCGCGGCCTTGAACGCGATCCAGATTGCCGAGGCGATTGTCAATCGCGGCTGGTTGAAGCCGAAGTTCAAGGCCGCCTGAGTTAACTTGGCGCGTCCCCGCCGCGCCGGCGATGGGGACGGGCAAAGTCTAACTCGCGCTCAATCGTTTGGCGGCCCAACGGGGCGCTCGGCCGTCGATGAAGGCGAGGCCCAGCGCGATCAGCGCGAGGCCGAGCGCGTGTCGCGGGCCCAGGCGCTCGTGCAGGAACAGCGCTCCGAGCATGATCGAGGTTGCAGGGGCGAGCAAAGTCACCAGCACCACGTTCGTCGCCCCGGCGCCGGCGAGGATGCGAAAATAGACGATATAGGCGAGCGCGGTCGAAAGGGCCGCTATCGCCGTGATCGCTCCTATCGCCGCCAAGCTCGGCGTCGGCAGCGCCCACGGCCGATCAAAAGCGAACGCGAGCGGCGCCAACATGAAAGTGGAGGCGGTGACCTGGCCGGCGGCGACGTCGATCGGCGCGAGCCCGAGATCGCGAAATCGTCGGCCAAATACGCTGGCGAACGCATAGGACACGGCGGCGCCAATCACCGCGAGTTCGGCCGGGAGATTGGCGTCCAGGCCGTAGAGCGCATCCGCGCCCATCATCGCGGCCACGCCGAACAATCCGAGCGCCGCGCCTCCGAGCCGGCGCGCGTTCAGCTTTTCGGTTTCGGTCAGAAAGTGGGCGACGATGACAGTGAAGATCGGCGTCGAGGCGTTGAGAATGGAGGCGGCGCCGCTGGCCAGACGCGTCTGCCCGAAGGCGATGAGCGCGAACGGGACAACGTTGTTGATGAGGCCCATCAGCGCCAGCGACGGAAGCCGACGACCCACGGCGCTTGCCGACAATCCGGTCAGAGGCGCCGTCAGCCAAAGCAACGCCGTCGCGATCGAAACGCGCGCCGCCACGATGGTCAGGGGCGGCAATTCCTTGACCGCTACGCCCACGAAAAAGAACGACCCGCCCCAGAGCAGCGAAAGGAAGAGCAGCAGAGTCCATTCGAATGACGTCATCGGGCGTTGCGGACTGTTCATCGGCCTGGGTCTCCTGACCCCGCGCGATAATGCATCCTCTTATGCTTGTCGGCCCGATTCCTACGATCGTTTCAACTCAGCCGCGCCTACGCGTGACCGCGACCCGGCTTTCGCCGTCCCCCGCGGGGCCCATCGTCCGCGATTGGACTGGCGATGGCCATCGGTCGGCGATGAAACGCACCGTGTCGTCGCTCGACATCGGCGCGCCGAAATGGAACCCTTGCGCGAACGTGCATCCGCGACCCGCAAGCCACTCGAGATTGGCGCCGCTTTCCACCCCCTCGGCGGTGGTCTCCAAACTGAGGTTCGATCCGAGCTGCAACAACGCGTCGACAAGTTCGGCCCGCTCGCTGCCCTGTATCAACGAAGTTACGTAGCTGCGGTCGATCTTGAGTTTGTTGAACCGCAGCTCGCGCAGATGGTAGAGGCTCGAATAGCCTGTTCCGAAATCGTCGAGAGCGATACGCACTCCGATGTCCTGCAGCGAAGTCAAAGCTCGGCGCGCCGTTTCCAGATCGTTGATCAGCGCGGTCTCGCTAATCTCGACTTCGAGTCGACTCGCTGGGAAACCGCAACGGGCGAGAATCGCCGATACGCGGTTCGGCAGCTCCACGTCGCGCAATTGTCGGCCCGAAACATTCACGGTCAGCAGCAGTTGTTGGGGCCAGCCGCGCGCCGCGATGCAAGCCGTCTGGAGCAGATCGTAGAATAGATCGCCGATCGTGCCGCTGGCCTCCGCGATCGGAATGAACACCTCGGGACTGATCGGACCGAGGCGGCGGTGACGCCAGCGCGCCAGCACTTCGAATCCGACCAGTTCGCCGCCCGGCAGCGACACGATCGGCAGGAAATTTGGCACAATGTCGCCGCCGTGTATCGCGGCGCGAAGGTCAACCGTCAATTGCGTGTGTTCGCGTTGAGCGAGGTCCATCTGTCGATCGAAGAAATGGTAGACGCCGCGCCCGGCGCGTTTGCCCTCGTACATCGCGACGTCGGCGGCGTGCAGAAGCGCTTCGGGATCGCGCAAATCCGCCGAGGCGAGGGCGACGCCAATGGTCGCGTCGACGTCGACCAGGGTCTGTCCCCAGGCAATGGGCTCGCGAACAGCGGCGATGACCTCGCGCGCGATCGCGCCGATTTCGTCGCGCGTCAGGCCCGAAGGCAGCAAAGCCACGAACTCGTCGCCGCCGAGGCGAGCCGCCGCGCCGCCGGCCGGCAGGAGCGCCTCTATGCGTTTGGCGACAGCGCAAAGCACTTCATTGCCCGCGTTGTGGCCATGCACGTCGTTGATCGGTTTGAAGCGATCCAGATCGATCAGAAAAATGGCGAATCCATTTTCGTCGCCGCCGGCCGCCAGCGCGTCTCGAAGCTTCTCATTGAACATGCGACGGTTGGCCAGTCCGGTAAGGGAATCGCGGCGCGCGAGCGCCTCTGCATGCGCCTCGGCTATTCGCCGCGCGATCACGGCGCGACGCAGCAGATGAGATTTGTGGAGCGTAGCGAATGAAGCGCCTACGCCCATGCAGGTGATTAGCAGGACCGAATTCATCAAGCCATAGTGGACGGCGAAATTCGTGATCGCAGAGAATGCGCCGCTCACGGATCCGACGATCCAGGCGCAGGCGCCGATCGCCATGAACGACAGAAGCTCATAACGTTCGCTTTGACTTCGACCCTCGGAATGTAACTCCCGCATACGCATATCTCATCAAGCGCTCACGCAACCGTTCGACATTTGCCCCCGTGGCGAGAATCAATGGTTAACGGCGGCGTCGCAGCGAGGATTGTCGTTTACGGCGGTTAATGACGCGATCACGAGCGCACCAGGAATCCGACGATCGAGGTAAGACGCGGTTAACCCTGGAGGCGTGGGAATCTGGCCATCGCCTCGAGATCGTCGAGCGCAATCGTGTTGCGCACATATTGTTTCGAGGCGTCGCGATAGGGTTGGAAGTCCCAGGCCCGCGTCTCGCCCGCATTGAGCGCCGCGTCGACAAGGCGTCGTCGCCGTTGGCTCGCGCGCACTTCGGCGTCGATTTCGCCAAGACGCCAGCGTCGGGCGATTTCGCGACGGAAATCGTCCACGCGCTCGGCTTCTTCCGCGCGCGGGACGAGATTGTCATTCTCGCGTGGATCCACTTTCAGATCGAACATCAAGTCGGGATCGGCCGGCGAATGAACGAACTTGTAATTGCGTCTGCGGATCATCACGATCGGCGCGATGGCGCCCTCGGCGAGATATTCGGCGAGCGCTTCGTCGTGGCCCCTGCGCCCTTCGAGATGCGGGACCAGGCTGCGTCCGTCGATGGTCGCGCCGAGCCGCGCCGAATCGCCGCCGGCGAGATCGACCAGCGTCGGCGCCACGTCGAGCAGCGAAACGCTGGCGGCGACGCGGCGCGGCGCGAAGCGACCGGGCGCGCTGACGATCAACGGCGCCCGCGCCGAGTTTTCGAAGAAGCTCATCTTGTACCAGAGCCCCTTCTCGCCGAGCATCTCGCCGTGATCGGCGAGGAAGATGACGATCGTGTTCTCGCGCAGGCCGCAATCGTCGAGCGCCCTCAAGAGGCGTCCGAGATTGTCATCGCAATAGGAAATCTCACCGTAATAGGCGTGGCGCGCGTCGCGAATCTGGCGTTCGTCGATCGGCTCGGCGTCCATCGCGCACACTTCGCGCAGGCGGCGTGAATGCGGATCGAGCTTCTCCAGCGGAGTCGCGGGCCCCGGCATGTCGATGTCCTCGTCGCGATAGAGATCCCAATACGGCTTGGTGATCGCATAAGGATCGTGCGGATGCGTCAGCGAAGCGACTAGAAGCAACGGACGCGGATCGACTCCGCGCGCCTTGTTATAAATTTCACGCTCGGCCGCGAAGGTGACTTCGTCGTCGAAGTCGAGCTGGTTGGTGCGCACGCATGGGCCGGCCTGCGTGACTGAACTCATGTTGTGATACCAGCTCGGGCGTTCATGCGGCCGCTCCCAGTCCGGCGTCCAACCGAAGTCGGCGGGGTAGATGTCCGTCGTCAGACGCTCCTCGAAACCGTGCAACTGGTCAGGCCCGCAGAAATGCATCTTGCCCGACAGGACCGTGCGGTAGCCGAGGGAGCGTAGATGATGCGCGTAGGTCGGCAGGCCGGCCGCGAATTCGGCGGCGTTGTCGTAAACATGCGTTCGCGACGGCAGCAGGCCGGTCATGAACGAGGCGCGCGAGGGCGAGCACAGCGGGCTCGCGCAGTAGGCGCTCTCGAACACGACGCCAGAATTGGCGAGCGCGTCGATGTGCGGCGTCTTGACGATTTTATGCCCATAGGCCGGCAAGAAGGCCGGGGACATCTGATCGACCATGACGATGAGAATATTCGGCGCGGTTGCGGTCATTTGGCTTCGGAGTCCCGGCGATTGGGGACCGGGAGTCACTTCCCGGACCGGAGTTTCGTCCATTCGGTCTCGATCGCGGCCGCGACGCGCTCATCTAAGGCGCCGGCCGGCCAGAGCCGTTTGAGCAGTGCATCCTGCCCGGAAACCTCCGCGCTGACGATCCCCGCGACGCGGGCATTTCGCGCGCAAACGTCCGGACGCAGCATAAAATTCATGAGGGCGTATGCCTGTTCAGGATGCGGGGCGTCGCGCGGGATGGCGAAGGCGTCCAATAGCGCAGCGCCACCCTCGCGCGCGTAACCAAAGCGAATGCGCCCCTCGTTGTCGCCCGCGCGTTTGGAGGCGGCCTCCGCCTCGGCTGCGTCGCCCGCGCTCAAGCAATTCGCACCCTTGGCGAGCGAGCCGACCACGTCGCGCAGACCGAAGTTGCGCAGCGCCGGCCGTGCTTTCGCAAGCAGAGCGCCGGCGTTCTTGACGTCCGCGAGCGTGGCGCGGGCAGGATCGACGCCCAGCAGTCGCCAAGCGGCGACGAACATGGCGTCACGGGCGTCGGGCAAGGAAACGCCGCAGTCGGCCATGCGGCTAGCCTCGCGCGGGATCAGCAGATTGGCCCAGGAGAGCGGCGCCCCGCCCAGTCGCGACGCCGCCTTCCGCGAGTCGTACAGCAGCCCGAACGCGCGCCAACCGAACGCGATGGCGTGGGCGCCGTCGGGGTCGTAGGCCGCGAGCTTCCCCGCGACCGCGGGCTGCACCGCGCGAGCCTCCGGCAATTTGGATTTGTCGAGTTTGAGAAGCGCGCCGGCGGCGACGCGGCGCGACAGAATCGGCCCGGGCAGCACGACCAGATCGTAGGGGCCGTCGCGCCAGCGATCGGCGACCGACTCGGGTGTGTCGAAGGCGTCATAGGCGATGGCGTATCCGCTCGCCCGCTCGAATTCGTCAAGCGCCGCGCGATCGAAATATTCGGGCGGCGCGAGCAGGCGCACGATGCGCGGCGTGGGCGGCGGCGGCGGCCGGAACGGGTCGACGCCCTCAGCGCGGGCCGCGCCGCGAAGCGCGATCAGAACCAGGAGCGCCGCGATGCGTCGTCGCCGCGTTGGGAGGATGGGTTCGGCGCCGAGCCGGGGCGGCATGATACTCAAGGGGTCCGTGGACGAAGGCGAGCTTCTAACATCGCGGGAGCGGCGCGCCAAAGGCGCATTGCGCACCTGCGCGCGCCGTGACACCAAGAGGCGTGTCCGCCGCGCCATCATCCCCTTTCCCTTCGCCGGTCGCCTGCCGCGCCGTGCTCGTGCTGGGCGGCGCACGGTCGGGCAAGAGCCGCTATGCGCAGATGCTGGCCGAATCGGCGGCCGCGGAGCGGCTGTTCCTCGCCACCGCCGAAGCGGGCGACGAAGAAATGCGTGCGCGCATCGCCCGTCATCGCGCCGACCGGAGCCAAGGATGGACGACCTTCGAGGAGCCGCTGGCGCTGCGCTTCGCCTTGCGCGCCGAGGCGAGAGAAGGCCGTGTTGTTCTCGTGGATTGCGTCACGCTTTGGCTCAGCAACCTTATGCTCGCCAGGCGCGATCCGGCCAAGGAAATCGCTGAATTAATTGACGAAATCGTGGTTCTGTCCGGCCCGGTGGTCTTCGTTTCGAACGAAGTCGGACAGGGGATCGCACCGGCGACCGCGCTCGGGCGCGAGTTCCGCGACTGGCAGGGCCGCGCCAATCAGGAGATCGCGCGGGCCTGCGGCGCCGTAGTGCAAGTCGTCGCCGGCCTGCCGATCCTCGTCAAGCCAGCGCCGATGCCGGACCTGCGGTTAGGTTAACCTTGGGAATAGCTGCAAAATCCCTAGCGATACATGCGCTTGCCGGATAGCATGCGCGGCGATGCTGCGCCTATTTGAACGTCGCGCCCCGGCGCCGTCGGTCGCGGAGATCGAGGTTGCGCACGGCGGGGAAGTCTATCGCGTCGCGCTGAAGCGGCTCGCGACCTCGCGACGCTTCACGCTGCGCGTGCGCGCGGCCTCGCGCGATGTGCTGCTGACGATGCCGACACGCGGCTCTCTGAAGGCGGCGAAGGAATTCGCCGAACGGCACGCCGCGTGGATCGGCGTTCGACTTGCCCGTTTGCCGCGCCCGGTCGCGTTCGCGCACGGTGCGGTGACGCCTCTGCGCGGCGTGGATCACACGATTCGTCATCGTCATGGGGAGCGCGGAGTCGTCTGGACCGAACGCGGCGAGCGCGGCCCGACGATTTGCGTCAGCGGCGCGGCCGAGCACGTAGCGCGCCGCATCGCCGATTTCTTGAAACGGGAAGCGCGACGAGATCTCGAAGCCGCCGTCGCGCGTCACTGCCTGCGACTCAACGTGTCGGCGCGCCGCGTCGTCCTGCGCGACACGGCAAGCCGTTGGGGATCGTGCTCTTCGTCCGGCCGGCTCAATTTCTCGTGGCGCCTCATTCTCGCGCCGCCTTACGTGCTCGATTATCTCGCGGCGCACGAGGTCGCGCATATCGTACACATGAATCACTCGCCGATTTATTGGAAACTGACGCGGCGCCTGTTTCCTGACACCGACCGCGCAGAAGCTTGGTTGAAGACCCACGGCGCGGGCCTGCATCGTTTCGGCGCCGCAGAAGGGTGAGGCGTGTCAGCCCACGTCTTCGATCGCTCGAAACAGCAAATCGATATCCTGTGGCCGCGAAAGCCGATGATCGCCGTCGCGCACAAGCGTGAGCGTCACCGGGTCGGCCGGCATATGTTCGATGAGCGCGAGTGCATGCGCGTAGGGGACGTCCTGGTCCAGCATTCCCTGCAAGATGCGCGTGGGCGAGTAGGAGCGCACGATTCCGCCGAGCAGCAAATGGCGGCGCCCATCCTCGATCAGCGCGCGGGTGAAAACATAAGGCTCGTTCGTATAGTCGGACGGCCGACGCCAGGCGCCTGTTTCGACAATCGCACGCCGAGCTTCCTCCGGCGCGCGTTCCCACACCAACTTTTCGGTGAAATCGACCGCCGGCGCGATCAGCGCCATGCCGGCTAGACGATCGGTTTCGCCCGCTTCAGCGAGGGCGCGCGCGAGCAGCAGCGCCAGATATCCGCCCATCGACGATCCGACCAGAATCTGCGGCGCCTGCGTGAGATGGCGGAACAGCGCAACGCACTCCTCGAGCCAGCGCGAGATCGTGCCGTGCTCGAATTCGCCCTCGGAAAGACCGTGGCCGGAATAATCGAAGCGCAGGAACTCGCGGTCCTCGCGCGTGCAGTAATCATCAAGCGCGGAAGCCTTGGTCGAGGCCATGTCCGACTTGAAACCGCCGAGCCATACGATTCCGGCGCCGTCCGCGCGTTTGGAGATGCGCCGACGATAGGCGATGCGGCGGCGCTCCGATCCGGCGCCGACTTCGAGGAATTGCGGTTCGGCCGGGTTCACGCTCAAATCCCTCCCATGATTCGCAAGTCTCTTCCATGATTCGATCGCCGCCCCCCAATTCCGGCGAGCGCGCGCTCTGCGTGGGCTTCGCCGAGGTCTGGCCTTTCGTCAATGGCGAAGCGCCGTCCTCACGGTCGCGAGCGCGCGCGTGAGCGAGAGTTCGCTCGCCCCCTACGGTCGTTCGCGGCCTAGCCTCGCCGGGCGCACGATCTTGCAGATCATCCCCAATCTGGAGGCGGGCGGCGCCGAGCGCACGACCATCGATGTCGCCGCCGCATTGGTGCAGGCGGGCGCGCGGGCGCTGGTCGCCTCCGAGGGCGGGCGGCTGGCGAGCGAGCTGCAAGCGGTCGGCGGCGTGCTGCTGCCGTTTCCCGCCGCGACCAAGAACCCGATCTCGATGCTGCGCAACGTGCGTAAACTCGCGCGACTGATCATCGCCGAGCGGGTCGATCTCGTTCATGCGCGCTCGCGCGCGCCGGCTTGGGTCGCGATCGGCGCCTGCCGCATCGCCGACCGACCGTTCATGACCACGTTCCACGGCGCCTATGCAGGCAAGTCACGCCTCAAATTGCGCTATAATTCTATCATGGCGCGCGGCGAGATCGTGATCGCCAATTCGCAATTCACCGCCGATGCGATTGCGCGCCTTTATCCGAGCGCGCGCGAGCGGCTGCGCGTGATCTATCGCGGCACCGACCTGAAACGTTTTTCGCCCGCCGCGGTCGAGGGCGCGCGCGTCGCGAAGCTGCGAGAATCCTGGGGCGTGGCGCCGCATCAGCGCGTCGTGTTGCTCGCCGCGCGCCTCACGGCCTGGAAAGGCCAGAAGGTGTTGATCGAGGCGGCGCGCCTGATCAAAAACGAGGGTCTCGACGACGTGCGTTACATTCTCGCCGGCGACGCGCAGGGGCGGACCGGATACGTGAAGGAGCTCGACGACGCCATCGCCGCCGGCGGCCTACAGGGCGTCGTTTTGCGTGTCGGCCATTGCGTCGATATGCCGGCGGCGCTGCTCGCCGCGAACATCGTCGTTGTGCCCTCGACCGAACCGGAGGCGTTCGGGCGTTCGGCTGTTGAAGCGCAGGCGATGGGGGCGATGGCGATCGTCTCCAATCTCGGCGCCGTTCCGGAGACCGTGCTCGCGCCGCCCCAGACGCCTTCTGAGAGCCGCACGGGCTGGCGCGTGCCGCCCGGTGATGCGGAAGCGCTCGCCGACGCGCTTAAAGCCGCGTTGACGCTCGGAGCCTCGGCGCGCGAGGCGATCGCGCGCCGCGCGCGAGCGCATGTCGAGCGCAATTTCTCGTTGGAGCAGATGACCCGGCAGACGCTTGACGCTTATCTCGCGCTGCTGCCGACCTGAAGCGCCGAGCGCGCTATTTGATGAACGTGCCGGTGCGCAGATCTGTCAGCGCCTGACGAATCTCGGCCTCGGTGTTCATGACGATCGGCCCGTGCCAGGCGACCGGCTCGCGGATCGGCTTGCCGGAGACTAGCAGGAAGCGAACCCCGTGTTCGCCCGCCTGCACCGTCACCTCGTCGCCCGCGCCGAACACGACGAGCGAACGGTTGCCGACCTCGTCGCGCACATGCGTCTCTTGGCCGTCGACGACCTCCTCGCGCAGCACGCCGAACGGCTGCGAGGCGTTGGAGAACGAGGCCGAGCCTTCAAAAATGTAAGCGAAGGCCTGACGGTAGGTCTCGACGGGCAGCGTCTTGCGCTTGCCGGCGGGAACGGTGACGTCGAGATAACGCGGGTCAGCGGCGATGCCGTCGACGGGGCCCTTCTTACCCCAGAATTCGCCACAGACGACGCGCGCCTTGACGCCGTCGTCATCGACGACCTCGGGAATTTCAAGCGCGGCAATGTCCTGATAGCGCGGCGCCGTCATTTTCAGGTTCGAGGGCAGGTTGGCCCAAAGCTGAAACCCGTGCATACGCCCGAATACGTCGCCCTTCGGCATCTCCTGATGCATGATGCCCCTACCGGCGGTCATCCACTGCACGCTGCCGGGTCCGAGCACGCCTTTGTTGCCGAGGCTGTCTCCGTGCTCGACGGACCCGGCCAGCACGTAGGTGATCGTTTCGATGCCGCGATGTGGATGCCAGGGGAAGCCAGCCGAATAGTCGCGCGGGTCGTCGCCGCGGAAATCGTCCATCATCAGGAACGGATCGAACTGCGAGGTGTCGCCAAAGCCGAAGGCGCGTCGCAGCCGGACGCCGGCGCCTTCCAGGGTCGGGCGGGACTGACTGACGCTTTTGATGGGTCGAACGGACATGATCGGGTCTCGGAGGTGAGCGAACACGCTATCTGGGAACGATCGGGCGCGCGGTCCAGTAGGCGCGCGTGCAAGCACACGTTGGCGCTTACGCCTTCAAGAAGAAGCGCGCCATGACCCGCGAGGCGTCGAGGCCGACCGCCTCGGTGTAACTGCCGCGCGAATCGCCGCCGAACCAGGCGTGGCCGCCGCCCTCGACGAACCAGTGCTCAACTTTGGCGCGCCCGTCGGCGTCGCTGAGGATCGTGCGCCGCACCTCGCCGCTGTCGATGCGCCATTGCGTCTGCGTTCGCCGGAGCGGATTGCGACTGCGCTGCGCGGATTCGAGGACGCGCTCGCCGTTGACGGGGTGGACGCTGGCGTCCGCGCCGCCGTGCAGGACGATTCGGCGCGTCGCGTCGCTGGCCGGCGGCGCGGGCGGGGGCGGCGCGTCGCCCTGCATGGCCGCGAATGAGGCCAGCGCGTCGCGCGCAGCGCGATAGGGTAGGCCGGAATGTATGCCGGCGGCCTCGAACACGTCGGGGTAGGTCCGCGCGAGAATCTCGGCCATCGCGCCGCCAGCGGACAGGCCGGCGACGAAGGTGCGCTCGCTGTCGACGCCGAATTCGCGTGCAAGAGCGAGTGCAAGTTCCGCAAGCTTGGCCGGTTCGCCCGCTCCGCGGCCTTGGTGGCGGCTGTCGAACCAGTTCCAACATCCGGCGGGGTTGGCGAGCCGGGATTGCCGGGGATAGGCGACGATGAAGCCGAGCTCGTCGGCGACCTCGTTCATGCGCGTGCCGCGGGCGAAATCATCGGGATCTTGGCCGCAGCCGTGCAACATCAGCAGCAGCGCCGGATTCGCGCGCTGCGGCGCGTCAGGAACGTAAAGCTTGTAGCTGAGCGATCCGGCCGCGCCGCGATGGGTGCGCGCGACGAACCGCGCGTCCGCGGAAGACAACGCGCGAGCGGCGCTCTTCGGCCGAGCGCGAAACGGACGCGGCGGAGTGACCGAGTGGGGCTGACGGCGCGCGAAAATGGCGCGTGCGAAACCTTCGCTGGGCCGAACGCGCGAAATCGCGCGCCGAACGGCGTTCCAAATCTCGAATTTCATTATTTTTCCTGACGTCGCGGGTTGCCGACCGGAAGCGGATCAATGCAATCCCGCCTTCATATCGCAATCCCGTGTCGAAATCTGGGCGCGGCGCGCGAAGCGCCGGATCGTCACCCCTCGCCGAGCGGTGGGCGGCCGCCTGCGAATTCGACTGCCGCCGCGCCCGCGGCGGTCGCCCAACGCAGGCTGTCGGCGATGGTTCCGCCTTTGAGCGCCGCCGCGAGAAATCCGGCCACGAAAGCGTCGCCGGCGCCTGTCGTGTCGACGACCTTGGCGGGCGCTGAGGGCGCGCGCCAATGTTCCGCGCCGCGCCAGGCCTCGCAACCGTCGGCGCCCCGCTTGATCACGACCAGCGGATAATGCGCGACGAGGCGCTCCCCTTGGGCGGTGGGATCGTCGGTCTGCGCGAGAACGGCGGCTTCCTCCGCATTCGGGAACAGCATCGCCGCGCCCTTGGTCCAGTCGAAAAAGGCCTGCGCGCCGACCTCGCGCAGGAACTCCGCGGAAGCTGGGTCGATACTCACCGCGCGCCCGCCGGCGCGATGCATGACGCTTTGCACGGCGGCTCGCGGGGATTCGGCGAAGAAGGAATAGCCGGAAAGATGGATGTGATCGCTCGCCTCGATCAATGCGTCGGGGATGTCGTCGACGTCGAGCGCCTCGTTGGCGCCGCGATCGGTCAGGAAGCTGCGTTCGCCTGACGGCTCAACGATGGCGATCAGGCGTCCGGTTTCGAGCGCGCCGTCCGCGACGAGATGCGGTGTGACGCCGAAACGGCCCAGCGCCTCGCTTTCCTCGTTGAGATCGGCCGCGCCGACGCGACCGACGAAATCGACGCCGACGCCGAGCCGTCCGAGCCAAACCGCCTGAGTCGCCGCCGAGCCGCCCGAGCGGCGCAAGATACGCGCGCGCCGGTCGGAGCCGCGCGCGATTGGTCCGTCGAGCAGCGCCGAAAAGTCGATCATGACGTCGCCGACGACAAGTACGCGCGGACTTACGGCGCCCCGCGTCACAGCCGCGCCAGCTCCACCGCGATCTGCGCGGCGAGCGCGGCGTTGTTGCGCACCAAAGCCATGTTCGCGTCGAGGCTGCGCCCCTCGGTCAATTCGACGACGCGGCGGAGCAGGTAGGGGGTGACGTCTTTCTTCGACACGCCCTTGGTTTTCGCCTCCTTCACCGCCTCGACGATGCGCCGCTCGATGGCCTCGGCGTCCAGCGCGTGATCGACCGGAATTGGATTGGCGATCAGCAGTCCGCCCGGCCCGATTTCGCGTTGCAGCCGCACCATCCGGGCAAGATCGACCGGGCCGTCGCAGCGATGGTCGAGTTTGACCCCGCTTGAACGCGCGAAGAAGGCCGGAAATTCGTCGCACTGATAGCCGCAGATCGCGACGCCCTGCGATTCCAGGAATTCGAGCGTCTTGTCGATGTCGAGGATCGATTTCGCGCCTGCGCAAACGACGGCGACGCGCGAGCGCGAGAGTTCGATCAGGTCGGCGGATATGTCGAAAGTTTCCTCGGCGCCTCGATGCACGCCGCCGATTCCGCCAGTGGCGAATATTTCGACGCCCGCGAGTTCGGCGATGTACATCGTCGCGGCGACTGTCGTGCCCGCGGCGCCGTGACGCGCCGCAACCGCGGCCAGATCGCGCCGCGACGCCTTCACCACGCCACCGGAGAGTTGGGCGAGGCTTTGCAATTGCGCTTTGTCGAGGCCGACCTTGAAGCGACCGTCGATCACCGCGATCGTCGCAGGCGTCGCGCCGCCCGCGCGCACCGTCTCCTCCAGCATCATCGCGGTCTCGAGATTTTTCGGAAAGGGCATTCCGTGCGTGATGATGGTCGATTCCAGCGCCACAATCGGTCGCTTCTTCGCGATCGCGGAGGCCGCATCGGCGGAGAGGTCGAGAAGGGCGCGAGCGGACATGGATGCATTCCTCACGATCGGCCGCGCGAACGCGGGCGCAACTGGATTAGCAGGGGAGGGGGCGGCGGGGCAAACTCGAAAAGTTTGCCTTTGCGCTGGGCTGGGTTAGGCTGATTTGGCGAACCGAAAGCCTGAGCCGGATCATGAACGAGCGCAAACCGGAACACTTGAAACTGGCCACGCCCAGCCTCAAGACGGCGCTGCGCGGCGCGCGCTTCGAAAGCGCGGAGCAAAGCGAAGCGGTGCATGATCTCAGGCAAACCGAACTGACGCGGCTCGAACTTCTCGCCGAGGCGATCCGCCCCGTGCTCGATCAGGCGCCCGAAGACGTCGATTTGTTCGATCTTGGCGTCGCCCACGGCGAGCGGCCGCGACTATTCCTCGACATGATCAGCTTCGTCGACCTCGGTCACGATCGGCGCACTTACCGCTTTTTCCAGGATACGCGGCACGGGCGCGTGCTGATCGCCGAAAACGCGAACAAGGATCGCATCGTTTCGGCGATCACGAATTACGTCGCGCGCCGTCTCGTCGAACGCGAACAGGCGCTCGCTTCGGACTGGAGCAGCGCGCCCGACAAATCCATCGTCCTGAAGGCCAATTTGCGCGCGCGCCAGCTCGAGGAAGGCGTGCGCGGGGGAGAGGCGACCACGCCAGAGCCGCCCCGTCGGCGGGTAAGCGCCGCGCTCGGCGATGTCCTCGGATTCTTGTTGATGACAGTTGGGGCCCTCGCGCTGATCGCGATTGCGGCGATGGGTCTGGCGATCGCGTGGAGCGACTGGGGACGCGCGCTGTGGACGTCGCATTTCGGCGCGCCGCCCTTCTGACCGCGGCGTCAGATCACCAGCGGCTCGCGCTCGCCGATCTCCTCGCTGTCGGGCAGCATTCCGCGAACTCGCGCGTTCAGGCGCCAGTTCGGCCCGGCGCGCTCCAGTCGGATCAGATAATAACTCGCACGTTGACGGGGCGCGCGCGAAGCGGCCGAGGCCGAAGGGACGCCGATCACCGGCACGCGTCCGCCCTCGCGCCGCGCGGCGGGCGAGACCAGATAATGAACCATGCGTCGGTGCGTATGGCCGTGCAGGATCGCCTCGGCCCCGTACTTGGCGATGACCGCTTCGAATTCGCGCGCGTCGTTCAATCCGCGAAGTTGAGCCGCGGGTCGGCCGCTGAGCGGCGGGTGATGGATCAGGATAATACGCGCGAGGCCGCGCTCGCCGGTCTCCTTCAAGATCGGCGCGAGCGCGGCGAGTTGCGCGGCGCCGAGCCGTCCGGAGGCGAGCAGCGGGGCGGTCGGCACGCCGGAGTTCAGGCCGATCAGCGCGACTTCCCCGCGCACGCGCAGATAGGGGAACATCGACTCGCCCGCTTTGCGTGCGTCGTCCTGCGTCCAGGGCGCGAAAGTTCGCGCCAGCCCTTCGAGCGCGTCATGCACATAGGCGTCGTGATTGCCCGGCGTGAAGCTGACCTCGGAGGGCTCTCCGAGCGTTTTCATCCAGGCCGCGGCGCGATGAAACTCGATCGCCAGCGCGATGTTGACGACGTCGCCGGTCATTGCGACATGATCGGGCCTATGTGCGCGCAGATCGGCGACGAGCCGCGTCAGCATCGCCATGTCGTTCAGCCGCTCGC
>JBBIIT010000035.1:32448-38938 GCA_037446355.1 Beijerinckiaceae bacterium
GCGCGCAGATCGGCGACGAGCCGCGTCAGCATCGCCATGTCGTTCAGCCGCTCGCGTCCTCGCTTCCAGTTGACATAGCCCATGAAGCGTTTGAGGCGCATTTCCGCGAAGCCGGGAAACGGCGCCGGGCTCAGATGGACGTCCGAGAGATGGGCGATTGTGAAGCTCATGGCGGACGCCTTTGACGCGGCGGGGTTTCCCCTGCAAGGAACGGCGGAGAATCGGCGCAATTCGCGCGCAACGCATAAGGACGTTCCATATGGCGAGCCCACCGCCGAAGCAAGGCGATCCGCGCCCGCCGCTTGCGCGGCGAATGATCTCGCGGGCGGCCCATTTCAGTTTTCTTGTCACGCGGCCGATGACGCTCGGCGTGCGCGGCGTGGTAATCGACGAAACCGGCGCGGTGTTGCTGGTCAAACATTCGTATGTCGCCGGTTGGCATTTCCCCGGCGGCGGTGTCGAGGCGGGCGAAACCTGTGAGAGCGCGCTCGCGCGCGAACTCAGCGAAGAGGCGAACGTCGCGATCGAGGCGCCGATGAGCCTGCACGGGCTTTACTACAATTCGGGCGCATCGCGCCGAGATCACGTGGCGGTCTACTTGGTCTCGCGCTTCCGTCGTATTGGCGAACGCGCGCCCGATCGCGAGATCCTGGCCGCTCAATTTTTCCCGCGCGGCGCGCTCCCGGATGACGCCACGAGGGCGACGCGGGCGCGGCTCGCGGAGATTTTCGACGCCAAGCCGATCTCCGCGCATTGGTGAGGGGCGCGCTTTCGGCCGCGCCGAGTTGCGTGTAAGAGCCCTTGCCGCCCGAAGGTAACCCCGCGAACCGCCATGTCCGATCTGCCGTTGACCCTGGAACCGGAAACGCCCGACGACGCCGAGGCGATCTTGCGCCTGAACGAGCGCGTGTTCGGGCCGGGGCGTTTCGCGCGCACGGCCTACCGCCTGCGCGAGACGACGGCGCCTGACCTTTCATTAAGTTTCGTCGCCCGCGTCGGCACGCTGCTCGTTGGCGCCAACGCGATGACGCCGATCTTCGTTGGCGAGTCGCCGGCGCTGCTGCTGGGGCCGTTGATCGTCGAGCCGGTGTTCCGTAGCCAGGGCATCGGCGAGGCCCTGGTGACGAAATCGCTCGAGGCCGCGCGCGCGAGCGACGCCGGGCTCGTGGTGCTGGTCGGCGACGAGCCTTATTATTCGCGTATGGGCTTCGTGAAAGCTCCGTCGGGCCGAATCGTGATGCCCGGGCCGGTCGATCCGGCGCGGCTGCTGATCTGCGAGTTGCGGCCGGGCGCCGCGGCCAATGCGTCGGGCAAGGTGCGCGGCGCCTGAATCGCGGCGTCAGCCAATGACGCCTTTCTTGCGCAGCGCGCCGATCTCGCCTTTGGTAAGTCCGAGGTCGCCCAGCACGGCGTCTGTGTGCTCGCCAAGACGCGGCGCGGCGTGATCGCCGTGAACGCCGACGCCATCGAGAACGATCGGCGAACGCACCGAGGGTGCGCGACCGCCGCGCACGCCGGTCGCGGGCAGATCGATGCGCATTCCGCGCGCGACGATCTGCGGGTCGGCGAAGGCTTCTCCGACCTGGTTGATCGAACCCGCCGGCACGTGGCTCGCCTCCAGTGCCGCCAGAAGGCCGGCGCGCCGCCGCGCCTTCACCGCTGGCGCGATCTCGGCGATGAACTGCACGCGGTTCTTCACGCGGTCGGCGTTGGTTCGGAAGCGTGGGTCGTCGGCCAGCGCCTCGCAGCCGATCACGCGCAGGAAATCGCGATTCTGCCGGTCATTGCCGGTCGCGACGATCAGCGGTCCGTCCGAGGCCTCGAACACCTGATACGGCACGAGGTTGGGATGCGCGTTGCCCATTCGCCTGGGCGAGCGGCCGGATACGAGAAAGTTGAGCGCCTGATTGGCGAGCACCGCGATCTGGACGTCGAACAGCGCCATGTCGATCTCGCCGCCCTCGCCCGTGATCGCGCGGCGCGCCAGCGCCGCCTGAATGGCGATGACGGCGTAGAGCCCAGCGTAGACGTCCGACTCCGCCCATCCCACTTTCTGCGGTTCGCCCGCGGGATCGCCGGTCAGGTCCATCGCGCCCCCCATGCCCTGGACGATGAAATCGTAACCGGCGCGGTGCGCATAAGGACCATCGTGGCCGAAACCCGTTATGGAGCAATAGACGAGGCGAGGATTGATCGCCTTCAGGCTGGCGTAGTCGAGCCCGTATTTGGCGAGTCCGCCGGTCTTGAAGTTCTCGATCACAACGTCAGCTTGCGCCGCCAGACGACGCACGATCTCGCGCCCCTCGGGACGCTCGAAATCCAGCGCCAGCGACCGCTTGCCGCGATTGCAGGAATGGAAATAGGCGGCGTCGACCCTTTCGCCGTTCTCGCCCTCGACGAATGGCGGGCCCCAAACGCGGGTGTCGTCGCCCGCGCCCGGGCGCTCGACCTTGACGACATCGGCGCCGAGGTCGGCGAACGTCTGGCCCGCCCAGGGGCCGGCGAGGATGCGCGCGAGTTCGAGAACCTTCAGTCCAGCGAGCGGTTTCAGCTTGGCCTCCCGGCGTAGATCCGCCTAAGCGCTA
Organism: Beijerinckiaceae bacterium; assembly: GCA_037446355.1. Lineage (GTDB taxonomy): Bacteria > Pseudomonadota > Alphaproteobacteria > Rhizobiales > Beijerinckiaceae > Roseiarcus. The sequence goes on from JBBIIT010000035.1 coordinate 35,034, forward strand.
GCCCAACCGAGTCGGCCATAGCAAGTCGCGCCCGCCACCGCGACGCCGGCCAGAATATCTTGTCGCGCGGAATAGAAAAATTGCTTGAAGTCGTGGACGTCGCGCGCTTGCGCGCTGGCGCCGCCGGTGTATTCCTCTGATGTCGGCCCCGGGGGCGCCGAATCGATGCGACTCATTGATTTTCCGACGAAACGTGGTGCGGTCGAATGGCCGACCGCCGCGCTGGCGGCCGTCATTTATTCGTCGTGGCTGGCCTTGACCTTCTGGCACGACAAGCTGCCGTGGTGGGCGCTGACTGCGCTCGGGGCCTGGATCGTCGCGTGGCACATGAGCCTGCAACACGAAGTGATTCACGGCCACCCGACCGGCTCGCGCCGGCTCAACGATTTCATCGGCGCTTGGCCGTTGGCGCTTTGGATTCCCTATGAAGTCTATCGCCGCACCCATCTGCAGCATCACATCGACGCGAGATTGACTGATCCGCTGGACGATCCGGAAAGCTATTACTGGACACGTCGGCAATGGGAGTCGCTCGGCCCACTCGGCCGCGCCATCGTTCGCTTGCAGGCGACCCTCCTCGGGCGCGTCTTGGTCGGTCCCGCATGGGCGATGGCGCGCTTCTGGTATGGCGAAGCGAAAACGCTCGGGCGCGGGGAATTTGGCGACCTGGGGCGGCTCGCGCGCTTTGGCCTCGAATTGGCCGCCGTGCTGATCTGGACGCTTGGCGTCTGCGGCATGTCGTTCTGGACCTATTTCTTCTGTTTCGCTTATGCCGGAACGGGGCTGGCGCTGGTGCGCTCGTTCGCCGAACATCGGGCCAACGGCCCGGCCGAGCGGCGCACGGCGATCGTCGAACATTCCAGCGTTTTCGGCGTGCTGTTCCTGTTCAACAATCTGCACGTCGCGCATCACCTTCGTGCGGGGATGCCCTGGTACGAATTGCCGCGCTGGTATCGGCTCAATCGGGAAGCGTTGATCGCGCGCAACGGCGGACTTCTTTACGACAGCTATTTCGACGTTGCGCGTCGTTACGGCTTGCGCCCGCATGACGCGCCGGTTCATCCTTTTCTCGGCGACAGGCCCGGTTGAGGCCGGCGATGATCGCCGATCTGCCGATGTACGAATTTCCCTGGACCGCGTCGGCGCTCGACGAACTTTGGACGGGCGTCGCGCGTCGCCTGCGCGCGGCGGGCCTCGAGGCCCCGTGGGCGCTAACGCGCGGGCGCGACCTTTATGAAACGTGGTGGGATCGCGATCTGATCCTCGGCCAATCCTGCGGCTATCCTTATTGGCGTTCGCTGCGCGGCGCGGTCGCGTTGATCGCAACGCCCGCTTTCGTTTTCGAGGGATGCGAGGGCGCCGATCATTGCAGTTTCATTGTCGCGCGGCGCGGCGAGCGGCGGTCGGGGCTCGCGGGCTTTCGAGGCGCCCGCGCGGCGATCAACGCGCGGGACAGCAACACTGGTATGAATCTCTTCCGCGCCGCCATCGCGCCCATCGCCGAAGGCCGCGCTTTCTTCTCCGAAGTCGTCGTCACCGGGGCGCACCAGGCAAGCCTCGTCGCGGTCGCCTCGGGTGCGGCGGACATCGCCGCGATCGATAGCGTATCTATCGCCCTGTTGCGGGCGGGGCGCCCCGAGCTTGTCGAGGAGGTGGAGACGATCGCCCGCACCCCGTCCTCGCCGTGCCTGCCGTTCATCGCCAGCCTCGCGTTCGGCGAAGCGAAGCTGGCGGCGGTCCGGCGTGCGCTGTCCGAGACATTTGAAGACCCGGGGACGAGGTCGGCAATGCGCCGACTGGGACTAGCCGGCGCGAGTGTCCTCGGCTCCGACGCCTACGCCCGCGTTTTGGCGCTGGAAGCGGACGCCGTCGCGCTCGGCTATCCCGAACTCGCTTGAATCGGGACGGGTTGACCCGCGAAACGCTTTGGCCGAAAGATCGCGCCGCCATTCGCCGAAACGGCGTCGAGGGAGTGCGCCATGGATCTGGGCTTCAGCGCGGACGAGATCGACTTTCGCAACGAGGTGCGTGCGTTTGTCACCGCAAGCCTGCCGGCTTCGATTCGCGACAAGATCGCCTCCGGACGTCATCCCAGCAAGGACGACATCGTCAATTGGACGCGGATCCTCGCCAAGAAAGGTTGGTCGGTTCCCCATTGGCCGAAGGAATGGGGCGGTACGGGCTGGAGCCCGATCAAGCTCACCATCTTCAACGATGAAATTCAGCGCGCGCGCGCGCCCGAATCGCTTGCCTTCGGCACGAGCATGGTCGGGCCGGTCATCTACACCTTCGGCTCGCGGGCGCAGAAGGAACAGTTTCTGCCGCGCATCGCCGATTTACGCGATTGGTGGTGTCAGGGCTTTTCGGAGCCCGGCGCCGGGTCGGACCTTGCGGGGCTTCGCACCCGGGCCGAACGCGACGGCGATTCCTGGGTCATCAATGGTCAAAAGACCTGGACGACGCTGGCCCAGCACGCCGACTGGATCTTCGTGCTCGCGCGCACCGATCCGTCCGTCAAGAAGCAGGAGGGCATATCGTTTTTCCTCGCCAGCATGAAGACGCCGGGCATCACCGTCAGGCCGATTCAGACCATCGACGGCGGCCACGAGGTCAACGAAGTCTTTCTCGACAATGTACGCATACCCGCCGAGAACATCGTCGGCGAAGTCAACAAGGGCTGGGATTACGCGAAGTTCCTGCTCAGCAACGAACGCAACGGCATCGCGCGCGTCGGCGTCTCCAAGGCGCGGCTCGCCAAGATTCGCCAGCTCGCGGCGCTGCCGGCCTATGGCGACCGACCGAAAATGGACGATCCTGTGTTCCGCATGAAACTCGCGGCGGTCGAGGTGGAGTTGAAGGCGCTCGAGATGACACAGATGCGCGTCGTCGCCGGCGCCAAATCGGTCGAGAAGGGCAAGCCCAATCCGCTGTCCTCGGTGCTCAAGATCAAAGGATCGGAACTGCAGCAGGCGACGACCGAATTGTTGATGGATGTCGTCGGTCCCTACGCGCTGCCGTTCGAGCCCGAGCGCGAGGATGGCGAACGCTGGAACGAGCCGCCGGTCGGCCCGGACTGGGCGGCGACGATCGCGCCGACTTATTTCAATACCCGCAAGGTTTCGATCTACGGCGGTTCCAACGAAATTCAGCGATCGATTATCGCAAAAGCGATTCTGGGGCTCTGAGCGATGGACTTCGATCTTAGCGACGAACAAAAACTCATCGGCGACAATCTCGCGCGCCTGATGAAGGACAAATACAGCTTCGAGGACCGCAAGGCCTATCGCGCCGCGCCGCTCGGCTTCAGCGAGGAGCTTTGGGCGCGATACGCGGAGCTTGGCCTGCTCGGCGCGCCATTTTCTGAGGCCGACGGCGGCTACGGCGGCGGCGCGGTCGAGATCATGCTGACGGCGGAAGCCTTCGGCAAGGCGCTGACGCTCGAGCCTTATCTGGCGACGGTCGTGCTCGCCGGCGGCGCGATCCGTCTTGCGGGCGGCGCTGCGCAGCGCGAAGCGCTGATCCCTGCGATCGCATCGGGCGAATTGCGTCTGGCGCTCGCGCACGCCGAGCGCGCTTCGGGCTGGAATATTTTCGACGTCGAGACAAGTGCGCGCAAAGATGGCGACGGCTACGTGCTCAACGGCGAGAAGGGGCTCGTGCTTCACGGCGACAGCGCGCACAAGCTCGTCGTGCTGGCGCGTGTTTCCGGCGCGCGGCGCGATCGCGGCGGTCTTGGACTGTTCCTTGTCGACGCCAGCGCGCCCGGCGTGGCGCGGCGCGGCTATGGGACGCAAGACGGATTGCGCGCGGCGGAAATCACTTTGGCCAATGTGCGCGTCGAAAGCGCGAACGTCCTCGGCGATCCCACCGGCGCCGGCGCGATCGTCGAGCGCGTCATCGGCGAG